>CAYRYD010000036.1:0-57613 GCA_964428345.1 uncultured Saprospiraceae bacterium
CGGCTGTGGTACTGTAAACAGGAGATCCCGGGTGTCTTTTTTCCACCAGTCCAGGATGATCTCCAGTTTGTTGTTGAAAAACGATGCATCGAAGCCGATGTTGAAGGTTTCGCTGGTTTCCCACTTGGCATCGGGGTTACCGATCCGGCTGGCGGCAAAACCTTCGTTAGCTCCGCTATTTTGTCCTCCGATCGGGTAGAAAGTACTACCCCGGTTGGAATTATACAGTGAGTACTGGTTGTTGGGATCTACGTTGTTGGAGTTACCCATTTCACCCCAGCCTCCACGGATTTTCAGGTCGTTCAGCCAGCTGACGTTTTGCATAAACGGTTCTGCTGTGACCCTCCAGGCGGCCGATACTGCCGGGAATACCCCAAACCGGGTGTTGGATCCAAAACGGGAAGATCCGTCACGCCGCAGCACCCCGGTGATGTAATATTTCTCTTTGAAATTATAATCCAGTTTACCAAAAATCGAGTAAAATTTTACTGGGTTAAAGATAAAACTTCCAACCTGAGGACTCTGTACGGTCGACAGGTTCTGGAAGTCGAGGTCGGTGGAGAACGGGTTGATACCTGACCCATTGAAGGATCGGCCCTGACCAGTACTCAGCGACTCGATGCCGGCCAGCGCGGTTACCCCATGTGAACCAAACTGCCCCTTATAGGTGGCTGTATTGGTAAACACCCACTGGAATCCATAAGCACCACCTTCGGAGAAGGTATTGCTTGCTTCCGGCTCGGAATCACCTAAATACCGAAAGCCATAATTCACAAAGTTAGAATTGTTGTATTGCCCCCCGATACTGGATCGTAGAGTCAATCCGTCGAATGGTTTCACAGCCAGGTAGAGGTTTCCAAAGGCATTGGCATTGTAACCCTTATCATCAGCGTTATTTCGAACCAATGTTCTGACCGGATTTCTCGGGTTGTTGAAACCGGCAGCCCGGGTGCTGGCATAACTGCCAAATTCGTCAAACACCGGGATGATGGTGGGCATCCGGTAAGCGGCTAGCACCTGTGATTCATCATCAGCAACGCCAATACCTCCGGTTCCACCCTGCTGGCCTTTAATGGCCCGGTAGGTAAACTGCAGGTTCTGACCCAGGCTTAACCATTTGACCAGATCCCATTCGGAGTTGGCCCGGAAAGAATATCGCCGGAATTCATTTTCCAACAATATACCGGACTGCTCCTGGGCACCCAGACCAATGTAATAACGGCCATTTTCGGTTCCACCACTGAAACCCAGGCTATGCCGGTGAATCTGGGCTACCCGGGTAATTTCATCATACCAGTTTGTACCGGCAAGGTTTGGTTTGATCAGAAATACGTTTTCGGGATTAGCCTCATAGGCAGCCTGAATAGCCGCCAGGTCAACCGACCCTCTCACTCCATTCTGACCATTGGCATGGAGATAGTCGGGAAAAGTTGGAGTAGCACTGGTACCATACTGAGGATGGGTGTACTCTGGCTCAGTACCATTGGCACGGGCATTGTTTTCATACGCAATGTGGGTCCATTCGGCCATATCCTGCGGGTTGAGCATTTCCGGAGAGCCTTTGACATTCGGATCGGTAAACCCGATCATACCATTGTATGAAACCTCCATTTTGCGTCTTTGACGGTCACCTTGTTTGGTGGTATACACGATCACGCCATTGGCGGCCCTGGCACCGTAGATCGATGCAGAAGCAGCATCCTTCAATACGGTGGTAGACTCAATGTCATCCGGGTTGAGAAAATCGGTCGATTCAACCGGCACTCCGTCTACGACATACAACGGTTGGTTACCACCAAAGGCTCCAAAACCCCGTACCCGGATGATGCTGGTGGTACCAGGTTGTCCGTTGGTAATGACCGTCACCCCCGAAACCCGGCCCTGCAGTTGTTGTTCGACGTTACCGGAGGGGATGGCAGCCAGTTCTTTGGCTTTGACGATCGAGACCGCACCGGTGGTTTGCCTCTTGGATTCAACGGCATAACCGGTTACGACGATCTCGTCAATCAATACACCCTGCTCCATAGTGATGTTCAGGGTCGTCTCATCTCCTACCGTCAACTCCTGGGTGGAGTATCCGGTAAAAGAAACTACCAATACGTCACCGGTATTTACCTCCAGGGAGTAATTACCGTCAAAATCGGTGACTGTACCATTGGTGGTACCCTTGACCAGTACCGTGGCACCAATCAGGGCTTCGCCGGAACTGGCATCCGTGATCGTACCGGAGACGGTACGACTCTGAGCCATTGCGAATTGCGTTGTTAGTAACAATGTTACTACAGCAATGCAGAATTTTGTAAAGTTGTGGCAGTAGCCTTTCATCATTCCTACATTTTTGGTTAAAAAATATGATTCCCTTAAAAAACAGAAGGTGAAGCTAAAGTTTTCTCCTAAAAAAAGGTTAAGAATAGGTTAAAAAAAATCAAATTACCAGGAATACCATGTTTAATTTGGGTCTCTGGGCACTGATACAAAAAATATTCGCTCAAATAACCGGTTTAAACGGATTTATATGGCAACGACTCTGCCGGGAAGGATGCTGCTGTCACCAAATCTTAAGGTATTGTTAAACTACCGAATGGGAATTTTAACCTACTCAACCGCAGGATCACTGGCCGAAGGAGGCCTGGCTTCCGGGTCACTCCAGTGCAAGTAATTAGGTTGTTTACCCATTTCCAAAACCAATTCTCCAGCCTCCATAATTTCAAAATGACGGAGATAACTGCGGGTAAGTGGCTGCTCCTGCAGGGTGGCTGCCTGGATATACGGATTCTCCGGTGTAAGGAATCTTGCCCGGATGGTAAAGGTCTTCCCTTCCCCAACGTCAATGACTACTTTTTCAAACATCGGTGCACCAATGACATAAAGACCTTCCGCAGGATTGACCGGGTAGAACCCCATGGCGCTAAAGACAAACCACGCCGACATCTGTCCGCAATCTTCATTACCGCAAAGACCGTCCGGAGTATCATTGTATTGAGTTACCATGATTTGCCGGGCTATCTCCTGGGTCTTCCAGGGAACTCCGGCATAATTGTACAGATAGGCTATGTGATGACTGGGTTCATTGCCGTGGGCATATTGACCGATCAACCCGGTGATGTCTGCACTGACATTGTCACCTCTGATCTCGGAGCTCATCGTAAACAGGGTATCCAGTTTCTGCACAAAGGCATCTTCCCCACCATGCAAATCAATCAGGTCTCTGACATCATGTGGTACAAACCAGGAATGCTGCCAGGCGTTCCCCTCGGTGTATTCTGCTACCGTAAAATTATGATCCGACACCAAAGGATCGAAAGGCACTTTCCATTGTCCATTCACCAGCTTTGCCCGCATGAAACCGGTCGACGGGTCAAAAAGCTGCCGGTAATTCCGGGATCGCTGCATAAAATGGTCGTAGTCTTCCCGTTCTCCCATAATTAATGCTACCTGGGCAATACACCAGTCATCGTAAGCATATTCCAGGGTCCGGGTGACCGATTCACCGTACAGTTCATAGGGGATGTATCCGTACCGTCGATAGTGATCGGTTCCGTGAATATTTTGCATAGCGCTCGCTTTCATCGCCCGGTACGCCTTATTGACGTCAAAATCACGATGACCTTTGAGGATGGCATCCGTCAGTACCGGGATGGCATGATAACCGGTCATGGTGTTAGTCTCGTTACCTAGCAGAGACCACACTGGCAGAAGACCATATTCATCATAATGGGCCATCAATGACCGGATAAAATCATTGATCCGCCCAGGCTGGGTTATCGTGAGCAACGGATGAGCAGCCCGGAAGGTATCCCAAAGGCTGAAAATATCATACCGGGTATAACCCCCGGCGGTCGCTATTGTTGAGTCCGCGGCCTTAAACTGACTGTTGGCGTCGGAATAAATCACCGGCGCCAGCATAGTACGGTAGAGAGCGGTATAAAAGGTACGCTTGAGTGCCTCGTCAGGGGTGGTCACTTCGATCTTTGACAGTTCATTGATCCATCGGTTGGCAGCCTCTCTGCGTATCTGCTCAAAATCCCACCCTGGTATCTCTTCCAGTGCCTTCAGGGCACCGTCTGTACTGGCCGAGGATATTCCAACCTTGAGCATCAGGATGGTCTGACCGGTGCGGAAGAAAAAGCTGGTCCGGATTTTCCGCCCCACCAGAGCTGGTCCCTGTGACCGGGAAGTGCTGTCATACCATGTCACGCTCTGAGGTGCCTCGGAGAATTCCAGGGCAAAATAGACCCGCTGATCTTTTGCCCAACCGGTCGAAAAACGCTGACCGGTAAAAACGGTGGCACTATGCTGTTCGACCCTGGTCATCACCGGACGGTCCCAGTTGATGTGATACCCCAGGTCGAGGATTACCGAAGGTTGTGCGTCAACAGGAAATTGGTACCGGTGAAAACCGGCGCGAGTGCTGGTTGTCAGCTGGACCTCAATTCCGTTGTCCAGTTGTACCCGGTAGTATCCCGGCCGGGCTTCTTCATTCTCGTGCCGGAAAGTGGACGCAAAGGGTGCTTCCCGGATATCTTCTACCTCCACCGAAAGGTCGATTTCTCCTATAGCCGGCATGATCAACAGATCACAGAGATCGCCAATACCGGTGCCACTCAAATGAGTGTGACTGAATCCAACAATGGTGCTGTCCGCATAGTTATAGCCAGAGCACCAATCCCATCCCTGGGTACCATTGTCCGGACTGAGCTGTACACTACCAAATGGCACGGTGGCCCCCGGATAGACATGTCCGTGTCCGGAAGTCCCGATCAACGGGTCGACATAGCCTGCAATGCCGTAGTCGAAGGAAGGTTCTTCCGTCTTACGACAACCAAAAATGATGACAAGTGCGATCAGATAATGAAGACGCTGCATGATCAGAAATTCATCGGCTTGATCCGGCTAATTTACGATTGGTCTGACAAAGTCTTGAGTAAAGCCATAGCTTACGGAAAAGAGTGTGATCTCTTACCCATCGGAGGGCTCCATTTCCTCAAAATGCCTTAAAATGGCCTCGGCAGCTGATTTGCCGGCCACCCCGGCAATTTCTTCCATGGTCGCTTCCCTGAGCCGTTTCACCGATTTGAAATGGGTGAGCAACCGGGTCGCGGTCTTCTCACCGATCCCTTTGATGTCGGTCAGTTCGGTTGAGGCAAACTTTTGAGATCGTTTTTGGCGGTGAAAAGTGATGGCAAAGCGATGGGCCTCATTGCGCAATTGCTGAATGAGTTTGAGCGATTCCGACTTCTTATTGATATACAGCGGAATCGAATCACCCGGGAAGAAGATCTCCTCCAGTCGCTTGGCAATTCCCACCACCGTCATCCGCTGGTCCAGACCCAGCTGCCGGAGGCTTTTCATGGCCGAACTGAGTTGACCCTTACCCCCATCGATGATCACCAGCTGGGGCAGGGGTTCATTTTCTTCCAGCATACGCCGGTATCGCCGGAAAACGACCTCTTCCATTGAAGCAAAATCATTAGGCCCTTCGACGGTTCTGATGTTGTAATGCCGGTAATCCTTCTTCGAAGGTTTGGCATTCTTAAAAACTACACAGGCGGCCACAGGATGGGCTCCCTGGATGTTTGAATTGTCAAAACATTCAATATGGTAAGGTAATTCGTCCATTTGAAGATCCTGGGCCAGGGTGCGGATGATGCGTTCAGCGTGAGTGACCCGGCCTTTTTTGTTCATCTCTTCTCTCCGTTTCTGCAACTTATGCAAGGCCAGGTTTTTATCGGAAAGTTCAAGCAGCTTATGTTTGTCACCCCTTTGTGGTACGGTAATGGTAATAGCGGGATCGGCAATTTCAACCGGAAAGGGCACAATGATTTCATGGGTGATGCTGCCAAACTTTTCACGGATACGGGGAATGGCATAAGCCAGGATATCTTCGGGTTCTTCGGCAATCTTCAGGGTGATCTCCGCGATATAGGTGTTGATCACCGCACCATTGACCACCTTCATATAGTAGATGAGACCTTCCTCGCGATCGATATCGACCGAAAATACATCAACATCTTTCAAATGAATGTTGGCAACGGTTGATTTTCCCTGGTAATCTTCAAAAGCCACCATCTTGTCTTTCCAGTGCTGAGCCCGTTCGAAGTCGAGCTCTCCGGCTGCTTTATTCATCTGACGGATCAGATGATCCCGGACCGGTTTGAAATTTCCTTTCAAAATGTTCTTCACCTGATCGATCCGTTCGAGGTAGGTGCTTTCAGGTTCCAGACCGACGCAGGGTCCGTAACAGTTCTTGATATGGTACTCCAGGCAAACCTTAAACTTGGCGGCGGCGATATTCTCGGGAGATAGATGATAGGCGCAGGTCCGGAGCGGAAAAAGATCCCTGATCAGGTCGAGCAATACCGTGGCCCTCCACTTGGAGGTATAGGGACCAAAATAGGTGGAACCATCTTTAATCAGCTTCCGGGTAAAGAAGACCCGGGGATATGGCTCGTTTTTGATACAGAGATAGGTGTACGATTTCCCATCTTTCAGATCGACGTTATAACGGGGCTGAAAACGCTTGATCAGGGTGTTTTCGAGTAAAAAAGCATCTGCCTCCGAATCAACTACGGTTACCTCCACCCGTGCAGCATGCTTCAGCATGACCCGGGTCTTGTTCATCTGCTGCTTCACACTGTTGAAATAGGAGGTGACCCGGTTCCTGAGGCTTTTGGCTTTACCGACGTAGAGCACCTTACCGTTCCTGTCAATAAACTGATAGACACCCGGTTGATCGGGAATGGTGTCGGCAATCGTGATGAAATCTTCCTTTGTCATCAATCAGTCTGATCTGACCTTATTCCTTTAAGAATGAGCATTGCGGCAGCATAATTGGTAGCCAGGGGTATGTTGTGCACATCGCAGATACGCATCAGCATCTGTACATCCGGTTCGTGTGGATGCTTGTCCAGCGGATCTCTGAAAAAGATCACGACATCCAGTTGCCGGGTAGCCACCATTGCCGCGATCTGGGCGTCTCCACCCTGAGGACCGGACAATACCTTGGTGACGGTAAGCCCTGCCTGCTCCATATGCCGGCCGGTCGTTGCGGTAGTAAACAACTCCGCATTTTCGAAAAGGTTCCGGTGCTGGAGGACAAAAGATACCAGATCGGCCTTTTTACCATCGTGGGCAATCAATGCTATTCTCATAAAATCTCCCCATTAAGATACGGCTAAGGTAATATCCTAATGTTAAATACGATTAAAGAGATAAGGGTTTCGAAGACGGCATAGATTCCGGATATATATTAAATTTGCCGCCCGGCGGAATGTATTCTGATCCCGGATTTGAATAAAAAATGAAAACATGAACCTCAATTTTCAAGGTAAAAAAGTATTGGTAAGGGTTGATTTTAATGTGCCCTTCGATGCAGACTTTAACATTACCGACGACACGAGAATCCGTGGGGCTCTGCCCACCATTCAGCACATACTGACAAACGGCGGTGCGGTCATACTCATGTCTCATTTAGGCAGACCGTTAAAGAAACTATTACCGGATGGAAACATCGATGTACAGAAGCACACCCTGAGACATCTGGTACCTCATCTTTCACGATTGTTGGGCAGGGAGGTTCAGTTTGCCCGGGATACCATCGGGGCGGAGGCCGAGGAAAAGAGCAGCCGGTTAAAACCAGGCGAAGTCCTGCTGCTCGAAAACACCCGTTTTTCGAAAGCGGAGGAAGCCGGTGATCCGGAGTTTGCCCGGAAGCTTGCGGGTCTGGCCGATATCTACATCAATGATGCGTTTGGTTCCGCCCACCGTGCACATGCATCAACAACGACCGTGGCTAATTATTTTGACGCCGGCCATAAAGGTTTTGGATTCCTGATGGAAAATGAAATTGTCAACGCCGACAAGGTACTGAAGGACCCGGCCCGTCCGTTGGCGGCCATTGTCGGAGGAGCCAAGGTCTCGGATAAAATCCTCCTTTTGGAAAGGCTGATTGACTTTACCGATACGCTGATCATTGGAGGCGGTATGGCTTATACCTTTATCAAGGCACAGGGAGGGCAGGTCGGCAAATCGCTGGTCGAAGAGGACAAATTGGATCTGGCCCGTCAACTGATCGACAAAGCCAGGGAAAAGGCCGTCAACCTGGTATTGCCGGTCGATTCGGTCATTGCCGATGCTTTCGCAGCCGACGCAAAACACCGGATTTGTCCGAGCAATGATATACCGGCTCACTGGATGGGCCTGGATATCGGTCCGGAGGCTGTCAGTTTGTTCCGTCAGGCAATACTGGCCTCCAGATCTATACTTTGGAATGGACCCATGGGAGTTTTTGAAATGGAAGCCTTTTCCGGAGGTACCAGAGCGATAGCTGAAGCAGTGGCCGAAGCAACGGGACATGGGGCATTTTCTTTGGTCGGTGGTGGTGATTCGGTTGCTGCCGTCACCCAAATGGGGCTGGCAGAGAAAGTTAGCTTTGTCAGTACCGGTGGTGGGGCTATGCTCGAATACCTCGAAGGCAAGGAATTACCCGGAATCGCGGCCATTCAACATCAGTCAGCCGGATAGCCTGGGCCGACCTGTCACGAAGAAATGCTTAAAAACGCAGATATTGGGTGCGAATGACACGGGTGGAGGACTACCCCGAGATCTCTGAAACTATTCTTCTTCGTCTTTTCGCCAGTCATCCATCAGATTGCTGAACTTACTTTCAACGACCATCGCTACTGCCTTGACGGTATCGACAATGTCCTCCAGTCTGTCTTCGATTTTTTCTTCAATGGTGAGAGGAGGTTCATTTTCTTTGGATCCCTGAAAAGCTTCGGCTGCTTTTTGAATGGTTTCGTCATCAGATCTGGCCTTTTCCGCCTCCCTGATCTCCTGGGCGATCTTTTCCTTGATCTCGGCCTTGAGTTTTTCTTCGAGCTCCTGTTGTTCCTTCTTTTTCCGGAGACTTTCCATCCGGCGGTCCAGGTCTCGCTCGGTTTTATGCATTTCCTGTAGTTTCTCTTCCTTGGAAAGGACCCGTTCTTCAATCATTTTGGTCTTGGCTGCCCTCAACTGGGATTCCAGCGAACCATCGGCTTCCTCCATCCTCTGAGTTTGAAACTCCAATTCTTTCCGGTCTCTTTTGATCGACCGTTCCATCTTTTCGATGGCAGCCTTCAATCCATCATATCGTCTTTGCAACCGTGAGAGAGGGTCTGATTTAGCGCTGACTCCTGCCTGACCGAACTTTCTTTCCTTGACGGTTTTAAAAAGCCCATCGATCCGCTTCCACAGTTGAGACCGGTGGTCATTGGTAAACTCGGTACTCCGGAAAGAGCGCTGTATGTCCTTCAGTTCCTGAAAAATATTCTGCAGACTCAGGCCTTCCTCAATTTTCTTTTCAATCTTTTCCAGTTGTTCTCTAAAGCCCTGCAAGTGCTTCTCGGATAATTCGTGAAATTCCTGATCAAAGGCTTTCCTCAGTTTTTTCAGATCGTCAAACAAGGCGTCAGTGTGCTTACGGATGCTGTCGGCGTGATCTTTAAACAGATTCTTCTCTCTTACCTGCTCCTGCACTTTACTCCAAAATCCCTTCAATTCATCAAAGAGAACGGGATCAAATTTTGTCAGGGTAGAAAACTTATCCTTGAAATCCTGCAACTCATCCTGATAGGTACGATAGAGCCGGCTACTCAATACGATAAACTGCCACTCGGTCTGGGCCCTTTTCAGGATATCGTCACGTTCAATGGTGTAACCATCCGGTACCAGGGAACCGGTGATGGTCAGAGGCATCTCCAGATGCTGATGATTTTCGGGGAACAAGAGGTCCTCACCCAATCGCCAGTGTTCGTGCATCTGGGTAACAAAATCTTCCGTGGTCGCTGATTCGGGGAAGATGTAGACGTCAACTTTATTTTCCGCTTCATTCAACTTAAATCCAAATAACATACGCTCATCCTGAGCCGATTTCCCCCAAAATACGAGTCTTGTTCTCATGTGTTGCTAGTTTCATTTTCCGATTACTCATTGCAGTGCATCAGGTCAAAGGCCTGATAAGTTAAGGTAATGTACCTGAAAATCCAAGTTAAACCCAACCCTTTTCTACTAAATATTCGGCAATCTGAACTGCATTGGTCGCCGCTCCCTTACGGAGATTATCAGCCACAATCCAGAGATTCAATCCATTTTCGATCGATTCGTCGCGGCGAATTCGTCCGACAAACACTTCATTTTTATTCTTAGCCTGCAATGGTGTCGGATATATATTATGAGCGAGATCATCCTGGACCACGATCCCTTTCGAATGTTCCAGCATTGTCCGCACATCCTGGATGTCAAAAGGTTTTTCAAACTCCACGTTGACCGATTCCGAGTGACCACCATCGACCGGAACTCTTACGGCCGTAGCGGTGATTCTGATTTCTGGCGCTTCCAAAATCTTCCGGGTTTCATTAACCAGTTTCATCTCCTCTTTGGTATAGGCATTATCGAGAAACACATCGCAATGCGGCAGGCAATTCTCAAAAATCGGATGCGGGTAAATACGCTCTACATGCTGTTCATGATTCTTCTCGGCCTGATATTGATTGACCGCAGGCATACCAGTCCCGGTAAAACTCTGATAGGTTGATATGACCAGCCGTTTGATGCGATATTTCCGGTGCAACGGAGCCAGCGCTACTACCATTTGAATCGTCGAACAATTGGGGTTGGCAATGATCTTGTCTTCCCTGTTCAACACGTGCCCATTCACTTCCGGCACGACGAGCTTCTTACCGGGATCCATCCTCCATGCCGAAGAATTATCGATAACCACCGTACCCGCCTCGGCAAATTTGGGGGCCCATTCGAGCGACACTGATCCCCCGGCCGAAAAGATGGCAATAGCGGGTCTGGCGGTAACAGCTTCCGGCAAATCAATGACCGGGTACTCCCGGCCGGCAAATTCAACCAGTTTACCAACGGATTTTGAAGAGGCTACCGGTAAAAATTCACTTACTGGAAAATGATTTTCAACGAGGACCTGTCGCATGACATTTCCTACCAGACCAGTGGCTCCTACAACTGCTACTTTCATGATCAGATTCTATTAATTCGATTGTTGTGTTAAAAAATGGAGGCAAAGATAAGTTCAATTAAGATATAAGGCTGTAATTTTCAATCATGAAAGCGATCCTTACACTCCTGATCCTTCTGGCTTCTTTCATGGATATACCCGGTCAGTTGTTGGATGATTTTTCGGACGGGTCCCTGGCAGATAACCCAACATGGGCCGGCGACACCTCGCACTTTGTGGTCAATCAGGAACGGATGCTCCAGTTGAATGCACCCGCCGCAGGTCACTCCCTGATCTATACTGCGATACCTGCCTTACCCGACATCTGGCGGCAAAGCATTGATTGCAGGCTGGATTTTGAGCCTTCTGCCAGTAACTTTCTGAGACTTTATATTTCAATAGACCATCCCGATCCCGCTATGGCCAACGGCTACCTCTTTGAATTGGGAGAGTCTGGTGATCAGGACAATCTCCGGTTTTATTTTCTGGAGAACGGTCAGCTTTCATTACTGGGCACAGGTATTTCAACTCATGGTATCAACCCGTCCTTTCAACTCGAGGTCTGGAAGACCAGCCGTACCTGGCAGATTTTCACTACTGATCTTTACAGCGGAATCAGAACCCTGGAAATTGAATATGCTGACAACACCCCAGGTGTGCTGCCTGCGGGGTACTTTGCCCTATCCTGTCAATACACGGACACCCGCCGGGACCGGTTCTTCTTTGACAATCTCTCGATCACCACTGAAATACCGGCAGACACCTCACCTCCTGTCCTGCAGTCTTTGGAGATCAGTACACCACGACAACTGATTCTTCAGTTTTCAGAACAACTCGACCCACTTTCTGCCTCCAACCCTGACCATTATCTGCTCTTGCCCGGAATTGGCAAACCTGACCGCGCGGTTTTACTGGCCGATCCCACTTTGGTGCAGCTAGACCTGAGTCAGGATCTCACAACCGGTGATTACCAGCTGGAGATCAATAACATCCAGGATATCGCCGGCAACCAATCTGTCATCAGCTATCCATTTAGTTACCGGCCAGAGGTGACCATAGAACCGTATGATGTGTTGATCAATGAGATCTTCGATGATCCGACACCTGTGGTTGGCTTACCGGAAGCAGAATTCATTGAACTCTTTATCGCGAAGAATGGTCTGAATCTCCGTCAAATCATGCTTCAGGTAGGAACTACTGTCGTTCCCCTTCCGGACATTCCGGTAGACGCAGGTCAATATGTGGTCCTTTACGATATGGCTGATGACGGTCAATTTGTTGCTGTACCCAACAGCATCGGTGTTGAGAAACTGCCTGCTCTCCTCAATTCAGGCAGCACTCTGCGGCTCCTCACCAGTACCGGTAAAATCGTCCATACTGTTTCGTACGACGATAGCTGGTATCGCAACACCGATAAGGCAGATGGAGGCTGGTCGCTCGAACTGATCAACCCTTCCGATCCCTGTGCGCTTTCTTCAAACTGGATGGCATCGCTATCCCTGTCTGGCGGCACCCCCGGCCAGCCAAACTCCGTGCTGGATGAAGGAGCCGAAAAGGTGGTCCCGCAAGTGCTACGACTTATACCACCGGATAGCCTGACCATTCAGGTGCATCTGAATAAGATGTTGCTGCAAAGCATACCTCCCACTCAGTTCCTGATCAGTCCCGATGTTTCGATTCGTAGTATCGACGTAGCAGGCCCCGATCGTAACGAACTGATTTTGCACCTCGATAAACCCCTGAAACCGGGCATCACCTATCAAGTAAGCAACTCCCTCCGGGACTGCAACGGTACCGAATTCAGCCCGACAGAACTTCCGGTGTTGATACCCGAAAAAATCGAGCCTGGCGACCTGCTGATCAACGAGATTTTGTTTGACCCCGTTCCGGGTGGTGATGATTTCGTGGAAATCCTGAATACATCTTCCAAAGCGTTGTCACTCACTGGTCTGCACATTACCAATACGATGAATTCCCAATCCATGATGATCCGGAATCCTTTTCTGATCCTTCCGGGCAATTTGGTCGTCATTTCTCCTGATGCTGCCGATCTTCGATCCCGGTATACCGTCAAACACCCCGAATGGCTTCTGGAAAACGAACTACCCGATTTCAACAATGAGGCGGGAAATATCACACTCTATACCACGGAAGGGGGCATATCACAGGTGATCGATGCCTTCGACTACCATGAAGATATGCATCATGCGTTGTTAAAGGAAACAGAAGGGGTCAGTCTTGAGCGCATCAGCCCTGATATATCCGGTCAGCAGGGATCCAACTGGCACAGCGCTGCCCAGGAAAGCGGGTACGCGACGCCGACCGCGATCAACAGCCAGTATTTCACCCGGAGCCTGGGATCCTTGCATTGGGAGGTCAGTCCGAATGTTTTTTCTCCTGACGGTGATGGTTTTGAGGACTATACCCTGATTACTTACCAACAACTTGTGCCGGGAAGTTACGGCCATATAAAAATCTTTGATGCCGCGGGGAGGCAGGTCCGTTATCTGGTCAATAACCAGTCACTGGCAACCAGCGGAGCTATTCAATGGGACGGGACCACTGACAATGGCATGAAGGCTCCGGTTGGTATTTACACGGTATATATTCAGGTGTTTGATCTGACGGGTAGTGCCCGGGAAATAAAAGAAACCTGTGTAGTGGCAGCAAGACTCAACTAAACGAAAGCTATCTTTGGTTGTGATGCTGAAAGCCTTTTTACAAAACCGGATCGTTTCCATTATACTGACTACCGGAATGCTGGCAGTGACGGCTTTGTGTATCATGAAAACTCCGGATGTGATCCTGCTCAAGCGGATAGCTGCCCATGCTATCCAGATCATGATTCTGCTCCTGGCTGCGGGTTTGTTCTTTTTTGCTACGAATCAGAAAAGACTATTGTTTACCGCTTTTGGCTGCGTCGCTGCACTATGTCTCCATTTTAAACAGGTGGCCAATATTAATCTGATCCGGCCCATCAAAACCTCTGAGCCATCCCTGATGATTGCCCAGGCCAGCACCACTGATCTGGCCGAGCATTGGCAAAGCTCCATCGAATCACTGATCCGGACCGAGGCGGATGTCTTGTCGATTCAGGAGGTTACTCCCGATTGGGAAGAGCTGCTCACAGACAGGCTCACCCACGATTACCCGCACCGGGCTCTCAATACGAGGATCGATATATTCGGATCCGCCATTTTTTCAAAATTCCCACTGACACGGGTAGACACCCTCTATCTGACCGACGTGCCGCATCTCAAGGCAACCATTGAATTGACCCAGGGCCGACAGACTCAGGTTTACTGTGTCAATACCAATCCTCCGCTCTTTCGCAGATCGCTGGTCCAGTTGCGCAACCAACTCCAGGGATTATCATCCGATATCGGTCAGACCAGGCTACCATCCATTGCCTTAGGTAACTTCAATCTGGATCAATTTGCCGATGAGATCCAGAATTTCCGGGCAGCCTCAGGACTGCTGGACAGCCGGAAAACCATGTCACCCTCGCTCAACACACCGACCGATCATATATTTTATAGCAGATCATTCGAATGCCTCCGGTTTTCGAACCTGTACGATACGGGTTCGGTCCGGATAGGTATCATCGGTGAATATCAATTTAAGCTGAATGAGAAGGAAGAAACAGACTGAGTGGAAAAGCTTTATGGTTGCCGGTCTCGGAATCTGGACTTTCCTCAGAAGAGACCGGCATGGTAAAATCCATCTCCTTGTTGCCGCAACTGCTCTTGTTTTGGGTTACATCCTGAACCTGCAAACCACCGAATGGCTTTTGATATTAGTATGTATAGGCGGTGTTGTTGCACTGGAGATGATCAATGCCTCCATTGAACATCTGGCTGATTTTGTTCAATCCGAGCACGATCACCGGATCAAGAATGTCAAAGACATTGCTGCCGGGGCAGTACTTTGGCAAAGTATTATCAGCCTGATCATAGGTATCTGCATCTTCTTACCCAAAATCATTAATCAAGCAACACTTCCTTGACGGTATCCAGGGTTTTGCGCACTTCGGCCATATCAACTGCCTGAGCATAAATCCGCAAGACCGGTTCGGTACCGGAAGCCCGGATCAGCACCCAGCCATTATTACTCAGAAAGTATTTAAACCCATCGAGATCGTCGGCTTTTACTACTTCATATGATCCGAACCTATCGATACCGGACATACATTTTGCAACGGCATGCTGCTTTTGCTGTTCGGTGAGATGCAGATCATCCCGGTAAAAATCAAACCGGCCTACTTCTGCAAAGATATCTTCTGTCAGTTGTCGCAATGATTTGCCGGTTTTTGCCATGAATTCCATTAATAATAGCCCGGTCCAGATGCCATCTCTTTCCGGAATATGCCCCTTGACCGCGATACCGCCAGATTCTTCGCCACCCAACAATACATCGTTGGTAGACATATATTCAGCAATGTACTTGAATCCGATAGGAGTGGTAATATATTCCAGTCCATACAAACTGGCCAGTTTTTCCAGCTTATCGGTCACGGAAAAGGAACATACGACCTTGCCGGTCTTCATGCCTTTATACTCCACCAAATACTTCAACAACATCAGCAGAAGGCGATGACTGTCGACAAAAACACCGTCCTCATCATACATCCCTATGCGATCGGCATCACCGTCATTGGCCAGCCCAAAGGTAATGGCCTCGTTGGTACGGATCACTTCCGACAATTGTTTGAGATTCCGGTCGATGGGTTCCGGGGCTGTACCTCCGAATCCCGGATTGTATTCGCAATGAAGGTGATGCGCTTTGGGAAAGAGACGCTTGACGACATTTTGACCGGCTCCGTACATCGCATCATAGGCCATTTTTTCCTGCATGGATGTGAGTAGGGGTAAATCAAAATTTTCTTCAATGTGTTTAAGGTACATTTCTTCCATATCGACAAAAGCCAGCAGTCCCGTTTGCTCCAGTTCTGCCAGGGTTTTCATCCTGACTGAGGGTCTGTCGGGAATCAGGGCCTCCACTTCACTGACCTCTCTGGGTATGGAAGGACCACCGTAGCTGGCCTTGAGTTTGTACCCGTTATAGGAAGGCGGATTATGGCTGGCGGTAATCACGATACCCAAACCTGCTTTATATTTCACAACGCCCAGGGACACCATTGGTGTCGAAACAAAATTTTTATCAACAACCACTTCAATACCGTGATGACAGAATACGCTTGCGGCTGCCGTGGCAAACATCAATCCACCGAAACGGCAGTCATAACCGATGACAACTTTAGACAGATTTCTCTCCAGCATCCATTTGGCAGCCCCTTCTGAAACCCTGATAACCCCATCAACCGTATATTCGTCTGCAATAATAGCTCTCCATCCATCCGTACCAAATTTGATTTTTGTAACCATTGAAACCGGTGTTTTTAGCGTTCCGGTTAAAATTAGTAATTAGTTCTATATTTACTTTAAATCATCAGTTCTTGGTTGACAATTACAGGCACAAGGGGCTCCGGAAGAAGTTGGTTGAAACTTTGAGGAAGAAAGGCGTGAAAGACGAGCGGATCCTGGCGGCTATTGGTAAAGTACCGCGTCATTATTTTCTGGACCGGGCTTTTGAAGACTGGGCTTACCAGGATGCTGCTTTCCCCATCGGTCACGATCAAACCATCTCGCAGCCATACACGGTGGCTTACCAGACTGACCTGCTCCAGGTAAAACCCCGCGACAAAGTGCTGGAGATTGGTACCGGGTCTGGATATCAGGCAGTGATCCTCACCGAACTGGGGGCTAAGGTCTACACCATTGAACGACAGAAAGCTCTTTTTGACAGGACCTCAAAACTGCTTAAAGAAATGGGTTACGGTCAGATCCGGCTCTTCCTGAAAGATGGTATGGAAGGGCTGGAGCGTTTTGCGCCGTTTGACAAGATCATTGTCACTGCTGCGGCAACGGAGATTCCGGAAGCCCTGAAAAAACAACTGGCGATTGGAGGAATACTGGTCATCCCGGTAGGAAGCGACGACGGGCAGGTTATGTGCAGGCTGACCAAACTCACTGAAGATAAGTTTAAAACAGAAAAATTTGATTATTTCCGGTTTGTGCCCCTGCTCAAGGGGATCAATGAATGATCTCAGGAGCGGACTTTACGGCCCTGGGCTGTTCGACGTTCCAGACTGACCCGGCTCACTTTATCCAGATCAACCAACAAACCTGCATAAGCGCTTCGGGAGGATGTCCGGTAGGTTTTTCCCTGATAAGTCACTTCACCTTCGTGTTTGTCCCAGGATGAACCAAGCAACATATACCGTCCATTCCATTTAGGATGGGGACCAAACATCAGAAATTTATCTTTACCGCTTTCGAAAGAAATGGCCAACCTGTCTTCTTTTGGCATAAAAACAAGGACACCAGGAGTATTTTCCGGTATCACAATCTCTTCAATTCTCTTTCCTTCCCTGATGCTGATTTTCCCTCCCTCAATCACACTTTCGCCTTTACTCAATTCGCGCACCAGAACGATGTCGTCTGAAAGATAAAACTGTATGTGTTTCAACTCATCTTCGGTCCACTGATTACTGTGTTGCAGATCGGCGGTAAAAGGTCGGTAGGTTGGGCCGCACGAAAGCATCGTCAATGCGAATAATAGTAACGGAAGCAGGTGCACAATTTTCATGATATGAAGGTTTATCCTGGGCTATAACGCGAAGTTAGAGACAATGATCCGGCAGGTCAAACAGTTTAGCAAGACTTTAACGCCTTGTCCCGGGAAGAATAGTTGCGAGATGACCTGATCATCTTTTTAAGAGAAAAAACTGCTGCATCAGGCTCAGGCATTCTGTATGCCTTACACCGTACTCGAGTTTGGTCGAGGGATGCAGGAGCGATTTACCGTATTGCATGAAACCATTCTTGTCATCACTGGCGCCATAGACCACTCTGCCAAGTCGTGACCAGAAAATAGCGCCGGCACACATTACGCAGGGTTCCAGGGTCACATATAAAGTACACTGGGGAAGGAATTTGTTACCCAGATGTGCCGATGCCGCCGTAATAGCCAGCAATTCGGCATGTGCTGTGCTATCCTGAAGCTTTTCTGTCTGATTATAGGTCCGGGCGACAATGCTGCCCTCGCAGGTGATCACCGCCCCCACCGGAACCTCTGCTTCTGCTGCCGCCTTTTCGGCTTCCCGGATCGCCAGATCCATAAAGTAATCATCCGATAGAACCGAAAGCATTTGCCCTTTTTAGGACTTGAAAATAGATTTTTTATTGGCTCTTTTTTAGAAAAAGCTATTTTTGCGCATGGAATTAAAGTTCTCTTCTTCCGACAAATTTCTTGATCTGGCTCTGACTTTTGACGATGTACTGCTTGTACCTGCCAGTTCAGAAGTATTGCCACGTGAGGTGTCGATCTCGACCAAACTGACCCGCTCACTTTCGCTGAATGCACCGATCGTCTCTGCTGCAATGGATACCGTGACCGAACGCGATCTGGCGATTGCCATGGCCCGGGAAGGGGGGATCGGAATCATCCATAAAAATATGCCAATTGAAGCACAGGCTGAACAGGTGCGGGCGGTCAAGAGATCGGAAAGCGGGATGATCATTGATCCGGTCACCCTCCAGGACAATGCGGTTGTGGGCGATGCAATGGCTCTGATGAAGAAATACAAGATTGGAGGGATACCCATTGTTGATGAGCGGAATGTGCTGGTAGGGATCCTGACCAACCGTGATCTGCGGTTTGAGACCGATCCTGCCCTTCCGGTTACCGAAATCATGACGAAACAAGGACTGATCACCGCACCTGCCGGCACAACGCTGGCCCAGGCCACCCGGATCCTCCAGGAGCAAAAAATTGAGAAGCTGCCGGTAGTCGATGATCATTACCGGGTCATTGGACTGATCACCTACAAGGATATCATGAAAGTGCAAAACTTCCCCAATGCCTGTAAGGACAACTACGGCCGGTTGGTAGTTGGAGCAGCCGTAGGGGTCTCCCGCGATACCATGGAGCGGGTAGCGGCCTTACAGGAGGTGGGAGTCGACGTCATCTGTGTAGATACCGCCCATGGTCACCATATCGGTGTTTTAAATATGGTCCGTGAAATCCGGAAAGCCTACCCAGATCTCCAGTTGGTGGGAGGAAATGTCGCTACCGGAGATGCGGCGCGGGCCCTCGTCGACGCAGGTGTCGACGGGGTAAAGGTTGGGGTGGGCCCCGGAAGTATTTGCACGACCAGAGTGGTGGCTGGCGTGGGAGTGCCCCAGCTGTCGGCGATTTACAGCGCTGCACAGGGGCTTGCAGGCACCGATATCCCCATTATCGCTGATGGTGGAATCCGTTTCACAGGAGACATTGTCAAGGCGATTGCTGCCGGAGCCAGCACTGTCATGGCTGGATCTCTTTTTGCCGGAGTCGAGGAAGCCCCGGGAGAAACCATCATATTTGAAGGCCGGAAATTTAAAATCTACCGGGGCATGGGCTCTTTGAGTGCCATGGAGCGGGGTTCTAAAGACCGGTACTTTCAGGATGTGGAAGATGATATTAAGAAATTGGTGCCGGAAGGCATTGAAGGCCGGGTACCATACAAGGGGACGGTTGCCGAAGTGATGGTCCAGTATTTGGGTGGCCTCCGGGCCGGTATGGGTTATTGTGGGGCGGCAGAAATCCAGGATCTTCAAAAAGCCAAATTCGTCCGGATATCCAGTGCGGGCATCACCGAAAGTCATCCTCATAATATTACGATTACCAAGGAATCACCCAACTACTCGCCCAGACGATTCTGATGCGAAAGGCTCTGATACTTGAGGAAAGTTTTTACCAGGATAGTGATGTGCTGATGCTTGGCGAAAATTTACTGGGCAAGTTTCTTTGCACCAACATTAATGGGATGTATACGAGCGGAAAAATTGTCGAAACGGAAGCCTACCGGGCGCCTGAAGATAAAGCCTCGCATGCCTTTGGCAACCGCCGCACAAGCCGGACTGAAGTGATGTTTCATTCAGGTGGACGGGCTTATGTCTATCTGTGTTATGGCATTCATCATCTGTTTAATGTCGTGACCGGACCGGAAGGTCAGGCTCATGCCATTCTGATCCGGGCAATCGAACCGGTCGATGGGATCGATGAAATGCTAAATAGACGACAAATGCAAAAAACAGCTTACAGTCTGACCAGCGGCCCGGGTGTGCTCACGCGAGCCCTGGGCATCACCACCCAATGGAACGGTTCCCGGCTGACTTCCGGAAAGAATATCTGGATCGAAGACCGGAATACCGGAATCAGCGGAAAAGATGTACTAAAAAGTCCACGGGTTGGCGTTGATTATGCAGAAGAATGTGCCGCCTGGGACTGGCGCTTCCGGATCAAAGGCAATCCGTGGTGCAGTCGTGCGAAATAATCTTAGTTCAGATATGGATTCAGTATGTTAAAGTTATTTGCCATTGCCGGCTTCACGACCATTTTCGGATCAATTGCTCAACCGGTATCAGCTCAGGAATTTGTTAATTACGATCATGTCTATCTACCGGAGATCAAATCCGTGATCTTCACCATTCCAGGATTGTACAGTGCTGCCCCCATAGTGAGTCTGAATGGCGGCACCCTGTCTTTGTCTTTTGATGAACTGACAACCAATGGAAGGTATCTTCGTTATCAGATCAGGCATTGCAACAGGAATTGGGAGCCGAGTGATCTGGAACAAATGGAATATCTGGAAGGATTTAACGATGAGGAGCTCCGGGAATTTCAGTTTTCGATAAATACGAAAGTCTCTTATGTGCACTACGAGCTTACTATTCCTAATCCGGATATCCGCTGGACTAAATCGGGTAATTATCTGTTACATATCTATGATGAGGACACCAGGGAGCCCATACTGACCCGGCGATTTATGGTCATGGAAGGTATCGCCAGGATATCCGGTTATTTAAAGAAACCAGCCAATGTGGCCCGGATGAATACTCACCATGAGATCGACTTTTCACTCCATCACAAGGATTTTAACATCGCCAACCCACGCCAGGAAATCAGAGCGGTCATTATGCAAAATTACCGTTGGGATAATGCATTGTATGATATCGAACCATTTTTCATTCAACCCAATGAGCTGAAATTCAATTATCAGGATCAACTGGTTTTTCCGGCCGGTAAAGAGTTCCGGTCGGTCGATATCCGCAGTTTGCGATTTCCATCCAAAAATGTGCTGGAGGTCAACCAGTACCTCGAGGCTCCCGAAGTCAAGATGAAACCGGATGCAAGCCGTACTTATCAGCATTACCACAGTGAGCCGGATGTAAACGGTGGTTTTGTGGTGAAGACCAATGACGATGATGATTCAGACGTTCAGGCAGATTACGCGCACATTCTTTTTGCCCTGGAATCGGCTCAGCCTCTCCCTGATCATGACGTCTACCTGGTCGGTGGATTCTGCGACTGGCAAATTGACAGCCGTTATAAAATGGAATATGAGGAGCGTTATTCAGCCTATTTTGGTGAAGCTACTCTCAAGCAGGGGGTCTATGACTATCTGTATACTGCCGTGCCCAGAAGCGGGGGCGCCCCGGATTTTGAGTTACTGGAAGGCAACTGGCACGAAACCGAAAATTACTATACCATCCTGGTCTACTACCGGCCGTTTGGACAACGATACGATCGTCTCATTGCAGTGACGACCATCAGTGAAAAATAACTCATTGATCCATGATCAGATACCATTAATATAATATTACCCCTAAAAAAGACTAAGGAACCCTAAACTTGCAGATCAAGTGACGTCATTAATCCCTGATACTATGCACTCTATGAAATTAATCCTCACCGCTTATTGCCTCGTTTGCCTATCCTGGATTGCCCACAGTCAGGAAGTCTGGACCCTGGACCGATGTATTCAATACGCCATCGAAAACAGTCTTTCAGTCAAACAGACGGTGGTAGCTTCCGATGAAGCTCAGATTAACCAACGGGTAGCCAATCAGGGCCGCTATCCTTTTGTAGACGGCTCGACCAGTTATAATCTTAGCTTCGGTCGTCAGATAGACCCAACTACCAATGATTTCCTTAACCAAAGCTTTGGAAACCAGGGATTCTCGGTTTCGGCTTCGGCAACGCTCTTTAATGGAGGACGTATTACCAATGAGATCAAAAGAGCCCAGGTCAATAAGCAGGTGGCCATGCTCGATGTAGAACAGATCAAGAACGACCTGGCCCTCGATGTAGCCCTGACTTTTATCCAGATTCTTTTTGCCCAGGAAAACTTGAGCAATGCTCAAAAGAGTCTTGATCTGATCAACAGTCAACTCGAGCAAATGGACCATCTGATCGATGCTGGTAACCGGCCTAAAAATGCCCGTCTGGATCTGGTAGCCCAGGCAGCCCAAAACGAACAACTGGTAGTCACCGCCCAGAATAACATTGACATTGCTTACCTAGGTCTCAAACAACTGCTGCAGTTGGATGATTCTTATGATATGGTTATCGAAGCCCCGGATCTCCCGGTACCGACAGAATACGAAGTGGAGTCTGCCTCCACCCCTGTAGTCTACCGTCAGGCGTTGGAGTGGCAGCCATCCATCAAAGCCGGAGAGTTGAGGCGTCAAAATGCCGAAATTGGGGTAGCCATTGCCCGGTCCAACCTATTACCCACCTTTGGCATTGGAGGCAGTATCGGTTCTAACTGGTCGTCATCTGCCAGAACCTTTGAGGAAGTTGGCACCAGGTTGCAATCGCAGCAATTTTTTGTGAACGGTGAACCCTTCAACGTCGAATTTGAAACGCCGGTGCTGGAGGAATCAAAGATTAACTATCCGGACCAGATCAACCAAAACCTGGGATATGGCTTTGGGTTACGTATCAATGTCCCGATCTATGGTCAGGGTCGAAACAAGGGGATGCTCGATCTGGCCCGGCTTGAGGTAGTGCGCAGTGACATTGCTAACGAGCAGGTAAAAAATCAGCTTAAGACGGATGTGCAACGTGCCGTAACAGACCTGAAAGCCGCCCGGAAAAACTATGATGCCGCGCTGAGCACCGCAGAAGCCCGACGGGTAGCCTTTGAAGACACGGAGAAAAGGTTTAGTTTGGGTGTTTCCAATAGTTTTGAATACATCAGCGCCCAGAATGCCCGCGATCAGGCCGAAGTGAGTCTTATCATCGCCAAATACGATTATATTTTTAAATCAAAAGTGCTCGACTACTATCAAGGAAAACGAATAACCCTCAACTAGATGACTACTAAGAAACGAAATCGCTTATACCTCCTACTTTTTGTTGCTCTCCTCGTTTTAGTCGCCCTGGCAATCTATAAGAGTAAGAATCAAACCAAGGGTGAGGAGGTTGAAACAGCAAGGGTCACACTGCGCACCATTAAGGAAGAGGTTTCGGCCAGTGGGAAAATTTTTCCGGAAAAAGAAGTGGTAATCAGTTCTGATGTTTCCGGTGAAGTAGTCATTCTTCCAGTCGAAGAGGGCGATTCAGTCCGAACCGGCGACCTCCTGGCCAGGATCAATCCGGAGGCCTATGAATCAGCCGTTGAGCGAGGCCGCGCATCGGTCAATAATGCCAAAGCCCAGTTGGCCATCTCCCGGTCAAATGTCGAAAACTCCAAGGCACAGAAGGCACAGATTGAAGCCCAGTACCAGAATGCCAAACGCATATACAATCGCAACAAACAGCTCTATGAACAGGGTGTCTTATCACAGGCCGAATATGAAACGTCGCTGTCGGACCTCGATGCGATGCAGGCTAATTTAGTAGCCGCCGAAGCCAGTGTTAGGTCAGCCGAGGAAAATATCCGGGCCAATGAGTTTACCGTCAAGAGCACCGAGGCAGGTCTTAAAGAACTGCAGACCAGCCTGAAACGCACCAATATCTATGCACCGGTTGATGGGATCATCTCAAAACTGGATATCGAAGAAGGAGAACGGGTTGTAGGTACCATCCAGATGACGGGAACCGAAATGATGCGTATCGCCAATCTCTCGATCATGGAAGTTCAGGTCGATGTGAGTGAAAATGATATTTTGAGATTGACGCTTGGTGATACCGCTGAGATTGAAGTGGATGCCTATCTCGATCGCAAATTTCTCGGTACAGTGACCGAAATCGCCAACTCGGCATCGAGCGTCGGCACAGCTGCTGCACTGACCACCGATCAGGTGACCAACTTTGTGGTAAAGATCCGGATGGATCCAGCCTCCTATAGCGATCTGGTCACCGCCGAAAAACCTTTTCCATTCCGACCGGGAATGTCTGCCTCTGTCGAGATCAATACCCATACGGAAAGGGATGTTCTGACCGTGCCCATTCTGGCTGTTACCACCCGCGACATCAATGAGAAACTGAAGGGGCAGAACATTCCTGATCTGGAAGAAGACCTCCGGGAGGTGGTATTCAAATGCCAGGGCGATACCCTGCAGATGGTACAGGTAGAAACAGGGATTCAGGACGATACCTATATCCAGATCAAAAAGGGTCTTGACAAAGACGATGAAGTGGTAAGTGGTCCTTATTCAGTGGTCAGCCGGATCCTGAAAGAAGGAGACTTCTTCACCAGAAAGGATGATACCAAAGATAACCAGAGTAAAAAGTAGATCCGGAACAGGTAAAATTTTCCATCCTGCCAAATGATCCCTGATGACTTGCCGATTTCTCACCCAACAGATGGGTTGATTGTCTTCCTAAGAACACCGGAAGCCGATAAAGTAAAATCCAGAATAGCCGAGACTCTGGGTGCCCCTCAGACATTGAAGATCTACCGCGAGTTGATTTCAATCACTTTATCCCGGGTTATCGATCTTGATTGCAGGATATATCTATACTTCTATCCAAGGATCGATCAAACCTATTTGTACGATACCCGGTTTATTGCCCGTATTCAGCAGGGGGCTGATCTCGGTGACAAAATGCAGTCGGCTCTCGAACAAGTATTAAAAACCCACCTCAAGGCGGTACTGATCGGCACCGATTGTCCCTATCTAACCCCTGGTATTCTGAAAGACTCTTTTAACCGGTTGGATCAGCATGATCTGGTCATCGGGCCTGCCATCGACGGAGGATATTACCTGATTGGCCTTCGCCAAAGTTACCCCCGTTTATTTACCGGCATCGAATGGAGCACAGACCGGGTATTGTCACAAACCCTGCAGGCTGCCAGCGATTTGAATCTCTCTTACTCTTTGTTGCCCGAGTTAGCAGATATCGATTATGAAGAAGACTGGCTGGAATATGTAAATCAACGATAAGTATGAATTTTTACAACCCGTGATTATCAACGAATCTTTTCAAGAAGTTCCTTTGCTTTTTTCTGATGCAAATCATCGAGCGTTATGGTCTTCTGCAGCCAATATTGCGCCTCGTCCTTGGCTCCAGTCGTGAGATAGGCCAGGGCCAGATACCACGGAGACCGCATGTCCAGGTTGTCTTGTGACTCACCAGCACATTCCTCCAGCAACCCGATACTTTTTTCAGTATCACCAGTTGCCAGCAGGCTGATTGCCTGATAAAACTTCAGATCCGGTTTATCAGGATTTTCGGCTACCAGGTCGCCAATAGCACTGGCTGCTTCGGCATAATCACCCTTCTCATAGTATGTAAATACCTGATTGAACTTTGATTCAGTGTCAGTTTGCTGGCCACGGCTGACCATCAGATAAGGACTGCGGGGAGCTTCAAAATACCGGTCCGCCAGTTGAGGTAATGTTGCCGGTCTCAGGAGGAAGAATACCGGTACAAGGATCAGAAGAATTATGGCAGCAATTTTCTGCAAAAGACCAATCATCCGTCTTCTGGCCTGATTCCCACTGATTTTTGATGGTTTGTGTTCAAGCCACTGCTCAAAGCGCTGATCCAGACTGGTTAACGACTCTTCTGGGCTTCTCCCTTCATCGAGATACTGATATCCCTCCATAGCTAACTTTTCCAAGGCATCCGGTGCAGGAATATCTCCGGATTCGGGGGTGGGACTGCTCAACAAATCGAGCAATGCTTTCCTGGTTAATCTTTCTGACATAGACAGATATTATTCATCGAGCGTTGATTTCTCCAGACTAAGTCTGAGATTGCGTTTTCCATTCTGGATATAACTTTTAACCTTTTTCTCATCATAACCGGTCAGGTCGGTAATTTCCCGATAGCTCTTCTTCTTAAAATAAAATAAAACGATGCACTCTTTCTGTGGACCTTTCAACCCTTCAATGGCTTCGTGCAAATCATTTTCTCTTTGTTCGATATGAAGATGCAACTCCTGATCATTTTCCATAACTTCTTCTCCATCCATCCTTGAAAGGTCATCAACCAGCACATGAGTCTGTCCTCTGAGACGCATAAAGCAGTGATTCCTGGTCACCAGAAAAAGCCAGTTCTTAAAATCCTGAATCTCGTAACGCTGCAAATTTTGCATCAGTTGTTCCATAATGTCCATGACGGCATCCTCACTGGCTTCCTGATTCTTCAGATAGCGAAGGCACCAACCGAAAATCAGGTGGGCATAACGCCGGTAGAGAATGGCAAAGCCCTGCCTGTCTCCCGTCTGTTTGATATGGGTGACCAGTTGCTGATCGGACATATCGGTTACCACCTTCATCTGTATAATTCCTGTATTTACGAAGATAGAAAATCTACCAGGGATACTTCTGAACCAACCGACCGATTGCCAAATTGCTGAACCGGATCAGGATTTAGATTAAAAAATGCTCTTTTGCGTAATTTTCACAATAGTCCAGATAGGCTTCCTGCAACCGGCGACAAATATCGCCGGCTTTCCCTGAGCCTATCGAATAGTCATTGATCCGGGTCACGGGCAATACTCCCTTGGTAGTACTGGTAATGAAGCATTCGGTGGCCTGGGTCAGCAGGTAAAGGGGCAATGGTCCTTCGATTACTGTATACCCTTCTGACCTGGCCACTTTTATGACATGTCTGCGGGTCACACCCGGCAACACATCTTCTTCCGTAGTCAGAATCTGACCCTGGTGATTGATCATGAAAAAATTAGCTCTTGACGTTTCTCTGATGTTCCGGCCATCATGGTAGAGCAGATCCATAGCCTTCTCCCGGGAAAGCAGGTCCCGGTTCTTAAGAATGTTGGCGTAGTTGAGGGTTTTAATCGCTGGCTGGTCCTTGAGGTACCGCTGCAGGATCACGGCGACTCCGTTTTCATAAGAAATGGGATCGTTGGCAATGTCTTCATGTTGCAGGATGAACAAGTTGCTTTCTCCGGGGGTGAATCCATCAGCTGAATAGCCACCAGTCAACACCAATTTAGTGTAACCCTTTCTGATTTGGTTCCGTGCAGCCAGATCCACCACCCGATCGCGAAGTTCAGTTCTGTCTATCGGCACCGGGATCCGCAGAAGATCTGCCGAGCGATAAAAGCGATTGAAGTAGTCATCTTCAAACAGCGGTCGGCCTCCAACGATCGGGAAGAAATCAAAAATCCCATATCCTCTCAGCAGTCCCACATCACTAACCAGGATCCTGGCCTGGTCTGACTCGACAATTTGTCCGTTTAAGTTGTGATATCTGATCATGATCGGTTCTTAAAATCCCAAAGCCTTGTCTTCCCCCCTGTTATCGGCGCCACCTTCCAGTTTTTTATCTGGTCTTACCAGAATGGCATCCACCCGTCCGATGTTTCCCCTTTCTTCCATTTGATGTCCAAGGCGGGTGAGTTTCCGTCTGAGTCTGGAGGTCAGGGCGCCATCTTCGGCATGTATCCGGTCTGGCAGCCATTGATGGTGAAACCTCCTGGCATTAACCGCCTGCTGCATGCCCATGCCGTGGTCGACTACATTGAGGATGGTCTGAAATACCGATGTAATAATCGTACTTCCTCCCGGAGTACCGACCACCATCAAGAGCCCATTCTGATCATCGACTATCGTGGGTGTCATACTGCTCAGCATCCGCTTTTCAGGAGCGATGGCGTTTGCACTACCACCGACCAGCCCAAATTGATTAGGTACCCCGGATTTAATGCTGAAATCATCCATTTCATTATTGAGCAGAAAACCAGCTCCCTGCACCATCACTTTGCATCCAAAATAGCTGTTTAAAGTGGTGGTTATCGCTACGGCATTCCCGTCCGGATCAACCACCGAAAAATGGGTGGTTTGGACGCTTTCGATGATGTCAACTTTTCCTTCCTTGATCTCCGATGCCGGTGTGCTTCTTTTCAGACTGACGGAAGTCATCCTTTCTTCAAGGTAGCTGTCGTCTATCAGCATTCGGACAGGCACCTCATAAAAATCGGGATCTCCAAGGTAAGTCGCCCGGTCGGCATACACCCTTTTCTCCAATTCGGTCATTACATGCACAGTCTTCCAGCGATGGTGTCCAAACTTCGAAACGGGAAAATCTTCGATGCTCTTCAACAGCTGCAACAGCGCTATGCCACCGCTCGATGGAGGTGGCATTGAGATAACCCTCTTTCCCCGGTAATAACCAATCAAAGGATCTCTCCATACAGCATGATAATCCCGGAGGTCTTCCAGCGAAATAATACCATTACCTTTCGCCATTTCATCGACAATCAGGGCTGCTGTTTTCCCACCATAGAATCCTTCCCTCCCCAGATCCCGGATTCGTTCCAGAGTGCTGGCCAGATCAGTCTGCACCAGCAAATCTCCCGCTTTCCAGGGCTCGTTTCTGACAAAATGGATTGGGTGTGTATTAACCTCCCGGAACAGGCTCTGGGCCTGGTTGAGCGATGCCGCCCCTTCTTCCGTCAGAGAAAAACCCTGTGCAGCCAGATTTACGGCAGGTTGGACCAGTTCTTTCCATGGTTTCGATCCAAATTTATCATGTAAAACCACCATGCCGTCGACTGATCCCGGCACCCCTGCTGCGAGGTGTCCTTCGAGACTGGTTCTTCCGATGATGTTTCCAGCCTCATCCAGATACATATCACGGTCGGACTTTTTTGGTGCCTTCTCCCGGAAATCAAGGGTTCCTGCTTTTCCGTCGGCTGTCCGGAAAACGGCAAAACCTCCACCGCCAATATTACCAGCCACCGGATAAACGACCGCCAGTGCAAATTGAACGGCAATCGCTGCATCCCAGGCATTACCCCCCTCTTTTAGAATTCTTGTTCCCACCTCACTGGCCAGTGGATGGGCGGAAACCACCATAGCCCGATCAGCGATTACGCCTAATTCGGGGTAATGGCCGGCCGGAACCGGTGTCGAGCAGGCAATCCACATCGACAGGATTACCAACATTACAGGCTTATACATCCAGTGCTTTTTTCTAAAAAAGCGCAAGTTCTGAATTTTACCCCAATTAGATCGAACTCATTCGATATTCAGGTGCCATCCGGAATGCTTAAGGGAGCATCACCACGGTGAAGAAATCAGCAATAAGTGTCAAAAGCAAAACGTAGATTGTCAGCAATCATTTCGGCACTCCTGCCCTCAATATGATGTCTTTCCAGCATATGCACCAGCGAGCCATCTTTGAATAAGGCGATAGAAGGGGAAGACGGGGGATAAGGCAACAGATACTCACGAGCCCTTTGAGTAGCTGCCGTATGAACTCCGGCAAAGACCGTGACCAGGTGGTCTGGTTTCTTTTCATTGGTGAGAGCGAGCTTGGTGCCTGGCCGGGCCATGGCGGCAGCACAGCCACACACTGAGTTGACCACCAGCAGCATGGTACCTTTCTGATTGGCCATGACCTCATCAACTTCCTGGGCAGTAGCCAACTCTTCAAAACCATAGTCCGTCAAATCTCTTGCCATGGGTGCGACCAATTCGAGGGGATACATACTCATTGTCAATCCGATTTTTTTTATTATTTGCAAATTTAAATCAATTCTGCCTTTAATAACATGATTCCCCGTAAAAGGTTAAATCCCATCTTCGAATAATTCGACACCAGGGTAAACCAGCCACAGAAATGAAAGAACTTTTTATTTTACACCACCGTTAATATTCTTGACTGAAATACACACGAATGGTGACGACTACACTGGCCACAGCCCGGAAAGACCTCGAGAAAAATGGATACCTCAACCTGGAGGTGGATCCTGAACTCGACCTGGTGGCTGAAATCAATCGCCTCAAGCGAGAAAAAAATGCCATCATCCTGGCTCATTATTACCAGGAATCGGAAATTCAGGATATCGCCGATTATATTGGTGACAGCCTTGGACTCTCCCAAAAAGCGGCATCGACCGACGCCGATATCATAGCTTTTGCCGGAGTACATTTTATGGCTGAGACGGCCAAAATGCTTTCACCTCAAAAAAAAGTACTACTTCCCGATCTGAAAGCCGGTTGTTCTCTAGCAGACTCCTGCCCTGCTCCCTTATTTCGAAAATTTAAAGAAAAATATCCGGACGCCGTAGTGGTCAGCTACATCAATTGTACTGCTGAACTTAAAACACTCACCGACATCTGCTGCACGTCTACCAACGCTGTTCATATAATTGAAAGCATTCCCAAAGACAGGCAGATTATTTTCGCTCCGGACCGCAACCTTGGCGCCTATCTTAAGAAGAAAACCGGGAGGGATCTGATTCTTTGGAACGGCACTTGCATGGTTCATGAGATTTTTTCCCATGAGAAGATTACCAAACTGAAAGCACGACATCCAAACGCCTTGCTGATCGCACATCCCGAGTGCGAGGCCCATATCCTGGAGATGGCCGATTTTATCGGATCAACCACCGGCCTTCTTAACTTTACCAAAAAAAGCGATGCTACGGAGTTTATCGTTGCCACAGAGGTAGGCATCCTCCATCAGATGGAACTGGCCTCGCCACACAAGACTTTCATTCCGGCCCCGCCTGACAATACCTGCGCCTGCAACGAATGCCCCCATATGAAGCGCAACACACTGGAAAAGCTCTATCTCTGTATGAAGTATGAACAACCGGAGATCATTCTTCCTGAGTGGGTAATTGAACAAGGAGTTAAGTCCATAGACCGGATGCTCGAAATTTCCGAAATGGCCGGTTTGGGCCTGAAAAAAGATTAACCCTCTCAGTCTGACGTAACTGTTTGACCAGCGGTTTTCCTGTCCTGATTTGTCGATAATCAGGATACATTCCAATCATTGCTTAAGGCTATACTACTGAAATTCAGAGTATTGCATCATCATTTGGTGTGGTTTTTGCCTTTCTGATCCATTGAGTTATTTGTATTCATGAATGTAATAATTCATTGATATATAAAGACTTATAACCGATAAGGTTAAGAACAAGAAACCTAAAACGACACACATGAACATCAACTCAGGACTGAGGGTGTGCCTGCTCGTTGCACCCCTTATCTTTGGTATGACAGTTTTTTCTCCTGCAGAAATTATTGTCAAAACCTTCCACGATGCCAACAATAATGGTGCCTTTGACCCGGATGAATCGCTCATCACCGGCCTCTCTGTCACCGGTGCTGATATCCTGGGAAATGAATATTCATTCTCTGACGATGGAAATGGAACTTTTAAGCTTTCTCCCGTGCCCTCGCGAATGCGAATCCAAATTACCGGATATGATCCATCGCACCGGCAGGGGATAGCCGGACCCACTTCGGTATTTTTTGCAGATGATGGTGATGTGTTTCACATTCCGGTTCTGAGGGAGTACTCCCCAAACAGCAGTCAGACCCTGATCCTGGTACCCTGTTTCGAAAAGGGTAGCGCGGCGAATAAGACCGATAGCCCGGCCCTGGTTGCCTTTCCTTACGATGTGGATGGGGTAGCCCAGGCCTATGGCGGCACTGCACCAAATCCAAGAATGGACGCCACCATTGCCCAAATCGGATCTACCTGGGGCATGGCCTATCAGTCTCAGTATAAAAGGGCTTTTGCGTCGACGATTCTCAAGCGTCATGTAGATTTAGGCCCGGAAGGACCAGGAGGCATCTACATCGCCGATTACCAGCAAGATCTCGAAAAACCAGCGATTTCCAGTATAAACCTGGAAGGCTTCCACCCTGCAGTAGGTCCTCCCATCGAACTTGGAGCCATAAACCGGACGATTGTCGAAGGTGAAGTCACTGAGTTAGAGCCATACGCTCTTTCGGCCATCGAAGATCTTTCAAAGCGGGCCTCCTATGATATCGATGCCTTTAATAAGGTGGGACAGCTGGGTTACGGTGATTGTGACGTCACAGAAGATGAAAAACATTTGTGGCTGGTCAATGCCCATCAGCGCTCCTTAATCAGCCTTGATGTTAGTAAGAGCGAAATATCGCTAACCGCCAGTGCACTGAAACACTATCCGATTGACGAACTACCAGGGATACCCAGCGTCGACTTCCGGTACATCCGGTGCATAAACACCGGAGGGAACAAAAACCACAACGGTGCAGAATCATTTACAGATCCCGATGGGACAGCCTGGGACCGGAATAAATACTCGATTGACGGGACTCCCTCCTATAAATTATTTACGGTAGCCAATACCATGAATGCCAGTGACAAAACCTCGATGCCCGAACTGTACCACACCTGGCGGAAAGGAAGAAACTTTTCATACGAGATACCGGTACCAAAGGAAGAAAACTATACAGTCATCCTTCATTTTGCCGAACCCAACAACTACGTTACCGGGGACCGGATCTTTGATGTCATTGCCGAAGGGCAAACCATGCTCGATAATTTTGACGTAGCTGCCCAGGCAGGTGCCAATCACAAGGCAATGACTGTGAGTTTTACCGTAGCTGTTGCCGGACCGACCCTTAAGCTGGATTTCAAAGCCGAATTTGGCGGAAAAATCAGGGAAGCTTTTGTCAATGGCATTGAGATCATCGGCCAAAGCATGGTCAAATCGGGAAATCTGAGGCCATGGGGTCTTGATTTTCACAATGGTCGTGGATATCTGGGCCTGGTCAATGACGCCTCTATCACTCAATCAAGAGATCACCTGATGGGTTATGTCGTTTCGTTTGATCCCGGCAATCCGGAAGCAGGCGTACTTGAAGAAGTCAATTTTTCGCTGGCCTATCCCCGGGAAAGGTCTAGCAATGCCAACGCGATTGATCCCCAGGCATTGCGAACAGCAGCCTGGATGCCCTGGGTCGAAACCTGGGAACAAACCCACATACCCCTGGATGATCAGTTGTCGTTTACCGGGGGATTGCTCTGCGCATATCCCCAACCAATCATTTCAGAAATTAATTTTACGGAAGATGGTTCCATGATCATCAGTCTGATGGACCGATGGGCTCATCAGACGGGCTATATGAATTACAGCACGATTCTGGATCAAAAGACCCTGATCATCGGCTATGCTTCCGGCGATATTTTGAAAGCCTTCAAAGAAGACAACACCTATATTCTCGAAAAGGAAAACTACGACGATGGCCTTCTTTATAATAATACCGACGGACCGAGTTATCAGGGTGAATTTTTCTACCAGGATGAATATCAATCAAAAGATGTCGCCCATCATGGAGAACTCATTACTGGCGGAGCTGCCATCATGCCAGGTAGCCATGAGGTGGTGACCACCGTTCACAATCCTATAGAAACGACCCTGGAGCATTTTACGTTCAACGGAGTCTTTACCCAGGGTGTACATTTCTACAGCACTGAAAGTGGTCAGAAAAACCGGGCGTACCTCTTTGTGGATCAGTTTAATATCGGCAAAGCCAATGGATTGGGTGATATTGAGTTTGCCCATGGAGCTTCGACCGGAGAAGTGGGCAACTATGTCTGGTGTGATGCCAACGGCAATGGTGTTCAGGATCCGGCAGAATTTGGACTTTCGGGCATTGAATTGGTCTTGCATGACCGGGATAATAGCCTGCAAATCGTCGGTTCGGTGATGAGTAATGATACTGGCCACTATGTTTTTCAGCATCTTTTGCCAAATCACTGTTATGAAATCAGGATCAATCTGGATCAATTAAAAACACTGGGCTTCAGTGGCCTCACCGCACCGGTTAACAATGCCGGCAACTCCCTGATTGATTCTGATGGTGATCCAGATCTTTTGCCGGGATTTGCCGTCACCAGGTTTTGTACCGATGCACAAGCCAATAATATGCATGATCTCGATTTCGGATTTCTCGGTCCGCAGGCACTGGATGCATTCAAATCGGAGTGTGAAGATTTGATAACCGGATGTGCCACCTTTACACTAAGTGACCTGGCTGAATGCGTGGATACGACCGGTCTCAATGTCGTGCGGTTCTATCCTACTTTTAACGCCGCCGACAGCATGCTCAATGAAATCACCGCCATGACTATCAATGTCTGCGACGGTGACACCATTCTTTATGCCCGGGTCCATATTGAGGGAGATGCGTCCTGCTTCTCCATTGCCCAGGTTCGTTTGCAGGAGATCTCGGGTGAGACCATGCAGGCTTTTATGACGACTGTCTGTCCGGGATCCGACTTCGATGCAGAGGCTTATCTGCAGTCACAGGGCTTCACTGGTACCGGCGCTCAATTATTCTCGGATTTCGGTTTTATGATACCAATCATGAATCCAATACCTTCATCTTCTCTTCCTGTCACCATCTTTTTCATGGATCAGGCAGGCACACTGGCGTGCATGTCAAGTGGTTCCATCACCATCGACACGTTACCGGAAGCCAGAGTGGACGCAGGTCAAGCTATCGAAGGCTGTGGTCTGAACTGCATCGACCTGACCACCCTCGGGGCTACTTTCAATACCAACGGCAGCGGTGCAGTCAATGCCATCTGGACATCGTCCGGCAGTGGCACCTTTGTCGAAGACAATACTTATGCCGGCGCCCGTTTCTATTGTCCGGATACCATGGATATGCTCAATGGATCTGTACTCCTTACACTGTCCGTTATTGATGACCCCTGCGGCAAAACGATCGAAGATACCGTAAGGCTCCGGATATTTTCTTCACTACCCCGGTTTATTCATGACGGATCTCCCGATACCATTGATTGCATTCACCCATTTGTGGATGACCAGGTCAATAGTGATACCTTTCCCCGCTGTAAGCTGGTCATCAATTGCGGAGACACGATAATAGCCCGGGTAATCGATTACCAGATTGTTTTGGGTGACTGCAATGACATCGTTAAGCTCATTATCCGCAACCAAAAGGTCAGCTACAATAAGATGGAGTATTTCTGTAAGGATACCATTTATGTACGCGGACTCGATTTCGACAATTTTGTCTGTCCCCCGGAAAGAGACTCCGTTTACTGTCATACCGGATATCTCCGGGATGAAAACGGCCACCCTTCTCCCTATGAAACTGGTATCCCTATGGCCGGGGATGTCCCTCTTTGGCCCCAACCCAACAGCAAGTGTGAGGTCCGGATTCTGTACTTTGATGAAGTATTCAATGGCGACTGCCCGAAGACCATCCATCGCACCTGGTGGATTAAGGATGCCTGTGGTGGGCGTGAGGATACCTGTGAGCAATGGATCATGATTTTTGATACGATCGGGCCCACCCTGACCAAGGACAGCAGTTATCTGAACCTGGCCCCGGAAGAAGCCTTCCCGGATATCGACTACCCGGTCATTATTGTGCCAACCAGCAGTCATGATTGTATGGCACATAGTTATATTCCGGCCGTCTATGCCAGTGACACCTGTTCCGATGTAAAACTGGTAAAAGCCATGATACCGGGTATTGCCACGGTCAATATGACTTACAACCCAACGACCATGCAGTGGGAATCACATCAACAGGTGAAAATACCGCACTCGGAGGCACCTGTACCCCTGATCTACGAGGCTTATGATTTTTGTCACAATATCACCAGAGACACCTGTTATTTCTATGTCAAAGATCTTACCAGGCCGGTCACCATCTGTGACAAAGGAATCAATGTGACTTTGAGTGACAGTACTGTATGGTTGAAGGCCGAAGTCTTCAATGAAGGAAGCTGGGACAATTGTGGCATCAGCCTTCTGCTGGCACGGAGATCCGATTGGGCAAACGCCTGTGGGGTAAATCTCTGCGATTCCATCATCCCCTACTGTGTTACGGAGCACCATGATACCCTTTGGTGCAGTGTGCTTGAAAAAGACAAACACCTTAATCCCATCGAGGCTCATTATGCCGAAGCCCTGCAATGGTTGTGTGAAGATGGTCAGGATTGCAATGCCCTGGTCATCGGTGGCTGGTGGTACGATCTGATCAGGCAGGCAACGCTGTCTTGTATCGATCATCCCTATCCCGTAGACGAACAGTACCTCCTCCAGATATTGAAGGATCCGTCGTTGGAATGCATCAATGAATCGCTCTATGTTGGAGATCTGTGTACAAAACTGGGTTACGACATTGTCAATAACCTTCCCGAATTTACGGCCCCCTTGTTGACCGGGAGCGAAAATTCCCAATTCGATATTGTGAAGCAAATTGGGGGAGGCTGGTCCAAAGAAGTTCCTTTCTGCTGTGCGGATGCCTGTCAGGAGGTTACCGTAGAACTATTGGCCATGGACTACTGGTGCAACTGGAGCAAATGCTGGACAACCGTTTATGTGGAAGACAAGACACCACCTAAAGTAGTGAGTGATCTTTACGATGTTAGCATGACTTGTACCAGCTACAAGAAATTCTATGAAGGGTCTGTCCTGAAGGCTCAACTGGGTGATTTTGCGGAATTGGATTCCCTGCTGGGCGGATACGATAAGGTAAAATATGATCAGTACCATAAACTCCCGGAAAAAACTTCCTTTGAGTACTATACGGTGCTTTGCGATTCGGTATTGGTCGAGAAAGACAGTCTGGTCTACGACGAGCATCTGGGATACCAGTGGATCAGGTACAAACACTATGAAGCAATTTATGATACCATCGTGAGAAAACACTACCGGGGTCAGATTGCCGACGATTGCGGGCTGATCTGTCTGGAAGAAAAACCCTGGATCAGTCTGGACCATTGTGGCAACGGATTCATCCGGAGGACCTTTAAATTTGTGGGTCAATGTCATTCGGAAAGCTCAGGTCATCGGGTTGATACCCTGACCAAATACCAGACCATCTGGATCCGGAGCGATTGTCAGATCAGCAGATCAATGTTTACTTTACCTGAAGACCTGGTCTTATATGATTGCGGCCTGCAATATGATGCTGACGGCAGTGGAAATGCCTCCGGTGCCGCTCATCCGGATCGTACTGGCTGGCCTGAATACATATTTGCTGATGATTGCCGGCAAATCGGTATTGGTTATTACGATAAAGTATTCAGGATCGTTGGCGGTACGGAAGGATGTTACAAAGTTGTCCGCACCTGGTGCCTGGCCGACTGGTGTTCCCTGGGGACTTATCCGGGGAAATCCCAATGGTGGTTTGCTCCGGACTATCAGGGCAAATATCTGACCTGGACCCAAAAAATCTTACTGATCGACACCATTGCACCCGTCTGCCAGATCGATCTACCGGATGTGATCGAGGCTGGTGGTTGTTATTATAATCTTAATACCGTTGTGATCCTGGAAGACAACTGCGATGTGATCGATTATGATTGGGAACTGCTGGACAAAGAGGATAGCCGGATTGCTCAGGGTGCCGGACAAACTGCCGGTCAGTCTACCAAGGCCGTCATCATTAAGGTCGATGACCTGACACCAGGTTCCTATACTTTCCGGATGACCGTAGCTGATGTGTGTCAGAATGAAAGCGTGTGTGAAAAACATTTTGAGATCGAATCAAAGAAAAAGCCTACACCAGTCTGCTTATCATCGCTGACTCTCGAACTTACTCCAATGGATATGAATGCAGACGGTCAGATCGATACAGCAATGGGAACAATCTGGGCTTCTGAATTTGACCAAAGCAGCAGTGCCCCCTGTGGGAGCCTGACTTCCGACCTCCGCTTCAGGCTGGGTAGGGTATCCGATGGTGAACCTGCGTTGCCCGAAGATGACCATCTGACTTTTGGCTGTAGCGATATCGGGGTTGCAGCCCTGCGACTTTATGTTTTAGATGCCACCGGAGCCTGGGACTTCTGTGAAGTCAGTCTTACCATACAAAATAACAGCGTAGGATGTACCGGTGGTGCGATGGGGCGGATCAGCGGGATCATTACCAATGAGCTGGAACGCATCGTTCACGAGGTAGACGTCACCCTGACAACTCCTGATGGTGCTATGATTGCTGGTAAACGGGTATCCGGGGACTACGGGTTTGAACTGGTACAGGGTAGTAAGGCTTACCTCACCCCATTCAAAAATACCGATCATCTCAATGGAGTATCGACCCGTGACCTGATCGAAATCCAACGTCATTTACTGGGTAAGGAACGGCTGAACAGCTGGTACAGGCAACAAGCCGCCGATGCCAATGCCGATGGAGATATTACTGTCGCCGATATCGTCCAGCTGCGAAAATTGATACTGGGTATGATCGATGAATTGCCGGACAATACCAGTTGGCGCTTTTTCGATAAAGACACCCACCAGGAACAGTACCCTATCAACCCGATGCGTGACAAAATGCGGATCGATTTCATGGGAGTCAAGATCGGCGATGTCAATCTGGACAGCGACCCAGCCCGTAAGTCGGCAAGAAGCGGTCACCCTTTGAAATTGGCGATGACAGACCTGGATCTGGAAGCCGGAAACACCTACACCGTGGCGATCCGATCAGGAGACTTCAGGTCGATTGCCGGTTTTCAATACACCCTGGAATTTGATCCCGGTCAGTTGCAGATTGAAGGTATTGATCCCGGTGATGTCAATCTATTCCGGACGGCAGTTTTCAACTTAAACCATTTGAAAGATGGGTGGCTTACCTCATCCTGGTTTGATGAAGAAACGGCATTGGTAACCTTACCGGAAAATGCTGAGCTCTTCCAACTGAAACTTACCGCGCTTACCAATGCCTCTCTGAGTGATTTGTTGCATATCACCAGCCTGAAAACAACCTCTGAAGCGTATGATGACAGCGGGCAGAATCGGGAGATAGCTTTGACCTTTGAACGGCAACCGGATCACACCACCTCATTTGAGTTGTATCAGAATGTTCCCAATCCATTTGGTGACCATACTGTCATAGGTTTTACCATTCCCAAGGTATCACATACGATCCTGACGATCTACGATGTGACCGGAAGGCCTTTAAAAAAGATCGAAGGAAATCTGTCTAAAGGATATCACGAATGGACTCTCGACCGGACGGACCTGCCTTCGGAAGGTATACTCTATTATCAATTGGAAACCGGGCAGTATGCTGCGGTTAAAAAGATGATCTTGATGGCCCGGTAAGAAATTCATGCAGTTAAGCTGTTGAAGCTTTGGCATGAAAACTTATGTTCAAGGTGATTAGTTTTGGGCGTGGCAGGTTTCCAGCAGGGAAGCCTGCCACTTTTTTAAAAGGGGTACCGGTGTCCTGGGTGGTATGCTACATCAGAAAAGTATGACATTGCTACCTGAAGTCGGTCATCCTTACCTATCCTTAGGTAGCGTAGGATTCATTCACGCCGACTAAGGGGGATATCTCTTCTATTAAAGAAGTCATTGTTTAACTTTATAACCAGTAACCCTTTGTCTATAGCAAAAACAATCAGCCTTCATGAAACTTGGTATCATTGGCCTCGGCCGCATTGGCATGTTCTTCACCAATGTCATTCTTGAGAAATACCCTGAAGTGGATCTCTCAATTTATTCCCCCCGGAAGCAAAAACGATTCGCTGCCTTAGTTCAGTCAGACAGTATTCATTTTACGACAGATTGGAAAACATTTCTCAGGGAAAACGAGGTCGATGGCTATATCGTGGCCTCCCCATCCGACACCCATTTTAATTATGTCCGGGAAATTGCCCCCAGAGGAAAACCGGTCTTTTGTGAAAAACCGCTGGATCTTTCCCTTTCCAAAATCAATGCTATCCAAAAATTGGTCAGCAAACATAACATTCCTCTTGGTGTGGGATTTAACCGGCGCTTCGATCCGGATGTCATCCAATTAAAGCAGGAAATCCGATCCGGGACGATTGGTACACCGCACATCATCAAAATAACCAGTCGCGATCCGGCTCCTCCACCGGCTGAATTTATCAAGTCATCGGGGGGGCTTTTTCTGGACATGATCATCCATGATTTTGACATGGCCCGGTATCTTCTCCAAGATGAGCCCATTTCTGTCTACGCCGAAGCAGACGTATTAGTCGATCCTGCAATCGGCCGGCTTGGAGACGTAGATACTGCCGTCACCACCTTAAAGTTTAAGAAGGGCACCATTGTGGTGATCGACGATAGCCGGAAAGCTGTGTACGGATACGATCAGCGAATCGAAGCATTTGGGTCACTGGGAATGGTCGCTACTCAAAACCAACGCGAGCATTCAGTCATAACCTATACCCGAACCGGCAGCCACATGATCCCTTACAAAGACTTTTTCATGGAGCGTTACCGGCAATCATATATCAATGAAATCAATGAATTTCTGAAAATCTGTACCGGGAAAAATGGTGATCTGGTAACCGTACACGATGCATACATGGCCACAAAAATCGCCCTGGCAGCCATGAAGTCGGCCAGGCGAAAAAAACGGGTGCAAATCGGATAAGCATGAACTTTAATCCGAAAAAATCAAAAAATTGCAACAGAAAACACTGAAAGAGAATATTACGTAGTTTTGAATATTCAACACAATCAACAGACCTTAAACAACACAAACCAATGGAAGTCACTATCGAGAAGAAAAAGTCCTTTCGCAACTATGAGCAGGGAGACATCACCGCCGCTGTCAAAGAACATTATCGAAAAATGCGCTCCCGCCAAACCTATTCCTATGTGCAACGGATGAAAGAGAAATATCTCACCTTTGACACCCCGATGGATCTTTGGGATGCCATGGCTAAACTCAACGAACTCATCGATGTGAGCGATCCGGATTTAAACTTGCCCAACGTTCAGCACCTGATCCAATCGGCAGAGGCCATCCGGGCAGATAACCGCCCGGACTGGATGCAATTGGTAGGGCTGATCCATGATCTCGGTAAGATGATGTTTGTCAAGGGTTGTGACGACGACGGCACCAGCCAGGCAGAACAATGGGGTATGGTAGGCGACGTCTTTGTGGTGGGATGCCGGTTGCCGGATACTTGTGTCTATCCGGAATTTAACCAGTTGAACCCCGACATGCAGGATGAATTATACGGCAGCGAACTCGGGCCCTACCAAAGAGGTTGTGGTCTGGATAATGTGGATCTTGCCTGGGGTCACGACGAATACCTCTATCAGGTCTTAAAACACCATCCGGAGAACAGGATACCCGAAGCGGGCATGGTCATGATCCGTTATCACTCCTTTTATCCCTGGCATACCGGCGGGAGTTATAGCCAGTTTACCAATGAGCGGGATAAACAATACAAGGAATGGATCCTTGACTTTAATCAGTATGATTTGTATACAAAAAGTCAAAAGATTTATAATCTGGATGAGGTGAGGGACTATTACGAACCGATTGCTGAAAAATATCTGGGTTCGAATCCGATCTATTTCTGAACCCCGATTTCCTGGTGGCTGGCTTCAGCCATCAATTCCCGGTAGGCTTTCACCACGATTTGCGGTGTATCAAACATCAATTGCTCTCCCTTATTGATGAGTAACACCTTATCGCTGAATTCGGCGATATGGCTTAGGCTGTGGCTCACAAAAACAATGGTTCTTCCTTTCATGAAAGTCTCCTGAAAGACCTGCTGGGATTTCTCACGGAAACCTTCATCGCCCACGCTGGCAAAGATTTCATCCATGAGGTAAATGTCGGCTTCAGCATGCAAGGCCACCGAAAAAGCCAGTCTTACCCGCATACCGGTCGAATAGTATTTCAGAGGTGTATTGACAAAATCTTCCAGATCAGCAAAAGCCACGATGTCGTGGAACAACGTTCCGATCTTCTTAAAAGTCAAGCCCAGAATGCTGCCATTAACGTAGATATTATGTCTGGCACTCAGATTGGGGTCAAAACCCATCCCCAGTGAAAGACGTACGATCCTGCCCTTCGTAATGATATCACTGCCCTTGTCCGGCCTCATCGAACCTAAAATGATGTTGAGCAACGTCGACTTCCCGCTCCCGTTCCGCCCGATGATTCCTAAGATTTCGCCTTTACGTACCGAAAAATTCAGATTCTTCAAAGCGCTGATCTGATGTTTCTCAGACGCCAGCCGGGTAAAATTAAGCACCGCATCCCGGATGGACCGGACCGGTTTTTCCCTTACAGAAAAAGTTTTGCTGAGATTGCGGGCTGTGATGACAGTTTCCGGTTCATTCATATATTAAGTTTTCTCCAGGATCAAATGTTCACTGCTTCTGAATAACCACAAAGCCATGAAAAACAGAACCAAACTGAAAAGCAGGTTGTAAAAAAACATATAATAGTCCGGTGGCAAACCATAAAGGAGTGCATTGCGACAGTTTTTCAGTATGCCGAGAAATGGATTGATGTATTGCAATACCGGTAGTTTGTTTACCAAAAGTTCCATACCATAGATGACGCCCGATCCCCAAAATCCAATGAATAGCGCCATATCCCACAGATGCCGCACATCGTCCAGAAACAACACTAAAATTGACAATAGCATGGAAACCGCCACAGACAATAAGAATACATTAAATAAAATGGGAACAATAAACAAGAAATTAAGATTGATGCTGGCACCCAGCAAGATTGCCAGGACCAGATAGACACTTAAATTAAAGACAAAACCCATAAAGACACTCAGGGCATGGGAAATAAACAGATCGAGCTTGTCAAACTGGATGTTTTCGATCAGATAAATTTTCGTTTTAATGATCGTCATTCCACCCTTGGTTATCTCAGCAAAGACGCCCCAGAATAAAATACCACAGGATAGAAACAAGACAAATTTGTCTTCTCCTGTACGGAAAACCCGGGTAAAAACCAGAAAATAAACGACAATCTGAAACAAGGGATTGAGAAGGGCCCAAATCAAACCCAAACGGTCATTGTAATACCGCTTCATGAAATCAATCTGAGCCAACTTCCAGATCCGCTCCAACCGGTTGTTTTCCGGCAGACGATCCAGGAGAGACTTAACTATTGCCGTTGCCATTGTCATCAAACCTTCTGAGAATCAGGCAAAGATACGAATCATCCTGACTAACATCCTGACGGGGAGTAACCTTAACTTTCAGAATTAAACTTATTTTTACAGAGATTTCACAAACGTGCCTGAATGAATCTATCACCCCCGGCAACCGGTGATCCCTTGCAATCCTTAGATGACCTGGATGACTATTTTGTTGTCATTCCTGCGCTGAATGAAGGTGATCGTATTGGAGGGGTGATCGATAAACTGCATCATTCGGGGTTTCACCATATTGTGATTGTAAATGATGGCAGTACCGACCATACTTCGGAAATCATCGCCCGTTATCCGGGAGTCTTCGAACTGAAACATCTGGTCAATCTCGGACCGGGTGCCAGTACGATGACAGGAATCCGCTTTGCAGTAGAAAAAAATGCCCGGTATATTGCGACGATCGACGCAGACCACCAGAGTGATCCGGGTGAATTGCTGGATCTGGTCAAGGCCATGCATAAAAAGCCGGATGCTGACCTGATTATCGGATCCCGTTTTCTCCGGGAAAATGACATTCCTGCTTCCCGGCGGTTTTACAATTTCATTGGTAATCTCATCAGCTTTGCCATCACCGGCATCTATGTTACAGACAGCCAGTCGGGATTTAAAATCATGACCCGGCGATTTGCCGAACAGCTCAGTATCGACTATAACGGATTTGAATTTTGTATAGATATCATCAAGAAAGCCCGGATGAATCGACTGAAGATTGACGAAATACCCGTAAGTGTGGTTTATACCAGCGATACCCTGTCCAAAGGACAAAGCTTCCGGGAAGGCCTGATGATGCTTGGCCGGCTCTTCAACCCATTTACCTGACTTGCAGCATTCAGCCAAAAATCGGACTCAGATCTGAACCTAAAGCCTGATATTTCCGATAAGCTTCGGCCGTATTGTTGCCCAGCGACTGAAAAAATTGATTATCACTGGATACCCGTAACATCAGCTCTGCCAGCCGGTTTACATCCAGCGGAGCGAAGAGCACGGCTGACTGCCTGAATAAGTCGGGTAAGCTTTCATTATCAGCGAGGATCAGAGGCAGGGAAAAATACGATGCTTCCAGGATCGGTATACCGAAACCTTCATAATGGGAGGCAAACACAAAGGCCCGGGCGTTTTGATAGAGTTGCTGCAAGACTGACCTTGAAACGTATCCCACGCTGACAATCCGGTCCTTAACCGGCGAATGAGCCAGCGCCTCTGATAAGGCCTTGTTCTTCCAGCCATTCCCTCCGGCGATTACCAGCCGGTAGTCTCTGTTGCTACGGCAAAAGTGCTCGAAAGCTTTCAGGATGGTAATTTGATTCTTCCGGGGTTCGAGAGTGCCGACCGTCAGGAAATAGGGATGACCTTCCAACAGGTAATTGCGGGGAAGAGATCTGGATCCTGTTGTCTCACTGAAATCAGGCGGTTCAGGATATGCCACGCAAATGGTATCAGGGTCTACCGTAAAGCTGCGGGTCAAATCCAGCTTTGTATGATCAGAATTGACAATCAGGAAGTCTGCTTTTTTCAGGATACCCGGCAAAAGAAGTCGATGCATCAGCACACTGGGCCAGGGATGAAAACGTGGCATACTCAGTGGTGTCAGGTCGTGAATCACGGTAACTCTCCTGATATCCGGTGCCAGCCTGAATGGTCCGAAATGGGCCAGCTCAATGACCAGATCTGGTCGCATCCTGTTGAGCATCGCCGGGATAGTTGTCAATTGTCTCCAGCGCAGGTGTCCTGGTAGGCCTTTCTTTACAGAAACGACTATCTGTTCGACCTGAATCTCCGGATCATTATCCGACAGGATTATTCTGTAGCGATGCCGGGGAAAATCCCTGACAATCTGATTTACCAGATTTTTTGCATAAAAATGAATGCCCGCCTGTTGGGTGGTTATGCAATCACCCAGAAATACCACTTCCATAGCTAACTGCTGATTTGATGGTAAAGGGTGATATATTGGTCAATCGTCTCCTGTAGATGAAATTTTTGAAGGGGTTTTTCCTGCCATTGTCCGGACATAGCCTCCTTCATTGTCTGGCAAAGTGCCGATCCGGTAAGTTGGTCCATCACTAAATAACGACCAGAGACCACCTCTGCCAAAGCTCCCCTTCCGGAGGAAATGACCGGCTTCGCCAGGGCAACGCTCTCTACAGCAGTATAACAAAACCCTTCGTTGTAGGAGGGTACCACCACCGCATCCGATTGGTTTATCAGGTCCCACAACTTGTCCTGGGTCAGATGGTTGTATAGTTGGATATGCGCACCAAGCTGGTATTTAAAAATAAGGTCTTTGATCTGTTTGTAAAGAATCCGGGGATGGGTTGAAATCACCAGATTTAATCGGAAACCGGGATTTTCGACTTTCAATTGCCGCAGAGCTTCCAAAAGGACATCCAGTCCTTTGGAGATGCCAAGCCTGCCAAAATAGATAAAGGTATATGGCTCTGTCAATCGGACGTCCATGCTCTGATCCAGAGGTTTGTAAAGAGAGTAATCAATACCGTTGTAGATGCGCACAACCTTCCGGGGTGCAATACCAGTCTCCAGCAGCCTTTCTTTGGTGTGATCCGAGACGGCAACAAAACGGTAAAAAGGCAGTTTCACCAGAATCCATTCAAAAAGAAAGTGCAATCTTAGACTCCATTTATTGAAAAATGGCAACTCAAACCAGAGCTTTCCCCAATATTCATGAAAGGTAATGCAAACCCTGCGGCCACTAATGAGGCCGGCCAAAAATGCCGGTAATCCGGCATTGTACGAGGTGGTCTGAATGAAATCATGCTTAAAGGCATGAAACATGGCCGGGAAGAAGGCAAAAAGGGTGAAAAAATAACGATTCAAAAATCGATACCTCCGGATTGTCACTTTGTCATGGATTTCAAGGGAAGGGACTCGGCCACCGGGATGATTGGTGATCACCATAATCTCATGGTCTCTTGCCGCGAGCTGATCGACCAGGTTTCTAAACAGGGTTTCCGAGCCTCCAATATTCGGATGGTAGCTTTCAAGAACGAAGAGTATCCTCATCAACCATCTTTTTTCTGCCGGCTATTTCCTCTTTGAGCTTCTGATTTTCCAGGGCCAGCTCGCGGATGGTTTCGGAAAGTTGCTTTTCCATTTTCTCGATGATGGCCGTCAGATAAAACATAAATACAAACAGCAGCCCAAGTGCCACAAAGATGACGGCATTGACATTGGATTTAAATCCCAATAGTTTTGCAATCCCGTCTGAGATCAGGTCGGGCATCAGTGCCAGGAATGAACAGGTTACCCAGAAAATGATCCAGGTCATCGTGCTGGTTACCAGCCGCTTCTGCTCTCTATACTGACCTACGATCCGGTAGATGTAATAAACTGCGATGACCGGCACAAGCCATTGGTAAAATTGCAAATACGAAGGTTTTAATCGTTTGGATAAATGATTTTACTGATCGAGCTCGTGCCCGATGTACTACCAATATACAAGGTTTGAAACATTTCAGGACGGTTTTTCACGATCGGAAATATATTTTCGCGGGTAGACCCGCTAATGCCATCGAGTACTACATGAGTAATTTTCAGTCTTTTGAAAAGTTTGAGTTTTGCCTCTTCGAACTCTTTTGAATACGATTCTTCAATCGTCGATAGACGGGTGCTCTTTTTTTCTGACAAAAGGTAAAACAGCCGGGGTTTAACCGCAACGACATACGCTGTATCCGGCAGGTTATTCTTTGCCCACTTTGCTACATCGATGTAATCATGATAGGCCGGTCCGTTGCCGACAGTACTCAGGGTCATGTTGACACTGTTGCCCTGCATATTGGTAAAGAGTATCTGGGCCAGCACCAACAATGAACCAACGCTGGCAAACGCAGTACCACCCGGTAATCTCAATTTACGGGAGATGAATTGCAGGACTGCTCCGGCACCGGCGAACGTAAAATATATAATAAAAGGCAGCAATATCGACACATACCGCATGATGACCATCTCAGCCGGGGTCAGACTTGCCAGCATGATTATACAAAAGACAATCAGTGAATATCCCGCAATCAGCTTCCTTTGCCTCAGACCGGCTATCAAACCAATCAACATCAAAACCAGTACCAGTGAAAATTTAAAATCCAGTTCACCCAAGGTAGCCGACCTGTAAAAATTCTGGAAACGGAAGGTCTCAGGATTAAAAAGCATTTGACCCAACACGCGAAAGGCCGACCGGCAATTGAGCTCCAGATGCTGCGTGATATTGTTGCTGAAGAAAAGGGTTGCCTGCGAAATCCCCTTTGAATGCTGCCAAATCTGCCAGATGATCGCCCCGATCACCAGGGGTACCATTATAACCCATAATTTCTTGAAATCGGTCGATCGGAACATTTCCCGTCGCTGATCCCGGTTGAATATCTTTGACCAGGAAACATTCCAGGCCAGAAATAATAATAAAGCAGCCAAAGCACCGATGCCAACAGCACGGGTTAGATACGTCATGACAATAGTGGTAATCACCAAAAAATAATATTTCCATTGGAAATGCCTGGTCTCCTGGTACCTGAGGATAATCAGCATGGCGACCAGAGACCAGAACAAATAAGGAGTTTCGGTCATGACATCGGTCGAATTGCCTACCATATAAGGTGAGGTAACCGCAACAGCACTCAGCAGGGTCGCCAGTGCAAAACCCTGTCGATTCTCAAAGAGCCGGTAAAGCAGAAAGAATATCGCCAGGCCAAGCAAGGTGATCATCACCTTCATCTTGAAAGTATCCAGGCCCCAGATGGCATAAATGGGTGTCAGCATCAGTGGCAGGCCCAGCGAGGCCAGGCTATTCGGGGTTTCCGACGGAGTTTCCAACCGGAGAGCACTTCCCCTTTCAACCAGCGACTTGGCAATAATCATGTATTCGGCATTATCACCATTGGGCGAAATCTCCCTGTTGAAAGCCCCGATATAAATGCCTGTGATCGACAGAAAGGTCATGAGTATCAGGATCTGGTCCAACCGGTTTATTTCCCGGTCACCCGTAAGATGTCGCCAACTAAAGTATCCAAAACAACAGGCGAGCAGACTAAAAATGAAATATTGAAAGGGGATCAGCCCTGCTTTTGACCGGATCAACTCGTTCTCGAAATCCGGATTTCGGCTCAGGTTCATTAAAAACAACACGAAAAGGAAGACAAAACCGGTGAAGAAAATAATTGGCCACCATTTTTTGTCAAAATGCAGCTTTACCCGGACTTTCTCAGGTCCGATTTCAGTGATTGGAGCTGGTTTAAGAGCTTGATTTACTTTGCCTTTTCTCCTTTTACTCATTCACGTCCGGCATTAAATTGGAATTTATTGTTATATCTAAAGTTATGTAAATCAGACCGAATCCACATCTATCGAATCATACTTCTACAAAGATTTTCTAACGATCCAGTATCCCCGGTTATTTCGTCATCACCCGGTGTTTGGGTTATTCAGCCTTTATATTTACTGGTCAGAGATTATAATGTACCAGGTTTTTAAACTGTCCCAATCTTTTGTTCAGCTGATCAGGCGTAATGCTTTTCAAACGATCCAGGCTGAACTCTTCCACACAAAAAGAAGCCATCGCCGAACCATAAATCAGGGCTCTTTTCATGTTTTCAAAACTGGTATCGTTGGTACTGGCGAGATATCCCATAAACCCTCCTGCAAATGTATCACCCGCTCCAGTCGGATCCTTCACGTCCAGCAGGGGTAAAGCCGGGGCAAAAAAGACTTCATCCTCATGAAATAAGAGTGCCCCGTGTTCGCCTTTTTTAATCACCAGATAACGTGGGCCCAGGTCAAAAACTTTGCGGGCGGCTTTCACCAATGAATATTCTCCCGAGAGTTGCCGTGCTTCTTCATCATTGATGGTCAGGACATCGACCATTCCTATCGTTTCGAGAAGGCTGTCCATAGCAATATCCATCCAGAAATTCATCGTATCCATCGCTATAAGTCTGGGAGGTTTCTCCAGTTGCCTGATGACCTCCATTTGAATCTCCGGGGTGAGGTTGCCCAGCATCAGATAATCACTTTCCTGATAAGGATCCGGTAATACCGGATCAAAATCAGCCAGAACGTTCAGATCGGTTATCAATGTATCCCGGTGATTCATATTGTAATGGTACCTTCCAGCCCAGAAAAAGGATTTGGCTCCCCTTCTGACCTGCAATCCACGGGTATCGACGCCCCTTGCATTGAGTGCCTGGATCTCATGTCCAGGCCAGTCGTCACCAACCACAGAAACCAGATTCTGATGCTCACAAAAATAGGACGCTGCCCAACAGATATAGGTAGCTGCTCCACCGATCACTCTTTCGACCTTGCCATAAGGCGTTTCGATGCTGTCAAAGGCAACGGTACCGACCGTCAGAAGACTCATGCAATGCTAATTTGAAAATCCGGCACGAAGATAGAATAAAGCCTGAACGAAACCCACGGTCAGCCTTTGGCGAATGCCCGGACGGCGATCTTATACAACCACCAGCAGACCACCATGACTACCAGCAGTCCCGGCAGACTACCCACCGGATTTTCGAGGATCGCAAAAACATCTGTCTTTCCGCTGATCGCCACCGGGATGGCCAGAATTATTCCGATCAACGCTTCACCAGTAATGAGTCCGGAGGCCAGGAGAAGTCCGGTTTGATCACTCCGCTGTTTGGCTGCCTCAAACTGTTCTTTCACGGCAGCCTTGTGTCTCTTCTGATACTGACTGACCAGGAGAGCAATAACTCCGCCAACCCAGATTGCACTGTCCAGCTCAAAAGGGAGATACAAACCTACCGCAATAGCCAAAACCGGCAGGCGAAAACTCCCCCGTTTTTCCTGATACCGGTCCAGTATGATGATCAATACTCCGATTGCAGCCCCAATATAAACCATTGTCCAGGGGAGATCACCTGCGAAAACTCCTCTGGCAACGCTTTCCATCAGGGTCGCCTGAGGTGCCGTGAGAGAATCCGGTCTCTCCGGTGTCGCCGGACCAAAGCCATAAGCCGTATGGAGAAGCTGCAGAATCAACGGGAGAGCAAATGCGGCGGCCACCACTCCCACCATTTGCATGATCTGCTGGCGGTAGGGAGTAGCCCCCAGGATATGGCCTGCCTTGAGATCCTGCATATTGTCTCCGGCAATGGCTGCCGCACAACAGACCACTGCGCCGATCATAATGGCTGCTGCCGGACCTTTTTCCGCTCCGGAGCCCATTAAAGCCAGTAAAATCAGCGATGAAGTCAGAATCGTGGCAATAGTTACCCCCGAAATCGGGTTATTAGAACTTCCTACCAACCCGGCCATATAGCCAGCCACCGCAGAAAAGAGAAACCCGGCAATCACCATCAGAATCGCCATCAGCGCAGTGATAGGGACATCTTCAATCTCCCGCAAATAGATAATAAATATAGGTACGATCATTACACCGATGGCGATAATGACCCATGACATGGGAGTATCCTGCTCTGTTCGGAGGGTATCCGACATATTCTTACCCCCATGCTTTAATGCCGCAATGCCATTCTTCAAGGCAAAACCAATAGATGAGCGCAGACTGATGAGCGCCCAGATACCACCAACGACCATCGCTCCAACACCAAGATACCGGATTTGAGTGCTCCAGATCATACCTCCAATGGCCGCAGGATCCAAACCTTCGGGTACGCCGTGAATACCCACATAAATCGGGATCGCAATCCACCAGCTGATCACCCCACCTAAAAATACCAGCGAGGCAATGTGAAATCCTACAATGTAGCCCACGGCAATCAGGGCCGGTGATAAATTGACGCCGGCGTAGGTATAAACCCTATTACCCACTATAGTTGCAGCTTCGGCCGTACCAGTCCAGACCCTTAATCCCGCTTCGAAAGCCTTTACTCCGGCACCGGTCAAACCACCCCAGATGAGGTATTTTACCGAAGCACCACCCTGCTCTCCTGTCTTGAGAACTTCAGAAGTCGCCACACCTTCCGGAAACTTCAAATCCTGCTCCACGATGAGCGCCTTTCGTAAGGGAATGGTGAACAAAACCCCTAAAACACCACCACACATTGCAATCAGCGTCGTTTCCAGATAATTAAACTCGCTCCAGTATCCAATCAGCACCAGCGCCGGAAAAGTAAAGATCACACCAGCGGCCAGAGATTCCCCAGCACTGGCGGCGGTTTGCACGATATTGTTTTCCAGAATATTACTGTTTTTAAACAACCGCAGAATGGCCATTGATAAGACAGCCGCAGGAATACTGGCAGAAACCGTCATCCCGGCAAATAGACCCAGATAGGCATTGGCACCGGCCAGGATCACCGAAAGTACCGCTCCTAAAATAAAGGCTTTGACTGTGGTCTCGGGAAGTTTTACATTGGCGGGTATATGAGGTTTGTTGTTGGCCATGAAGGTTCTGATTTTAAGAATCAAGTAAAGTCTTAAAAATAGAAAAATGAATCAGACCATCGGCACACAAAAAAACCGGGAGCAAGAACTGTTTCAAGCTCACCGGTTTATGCTAAAATCACTCTGCTAGTCAGTCTTTATTTCACCGGAAATGAGTTAATTCGGTGATTTTGGATGCAAGGCTGGAAGATCTCCAGCATTGCATGGTTTTAGTCGTTTAAAATTCTCCGAAATCGCCACCATCACCACCGTTGTCACCGCCCCGGTCAGGTCGCTGTCGCTGTTTGTTCTGATTGATTCGGTAGTTGAAGCTCAGGGAGACCTGCCGAGGTTGACGTTGAAACTCGGATTCCATGAAAAAAGTATCGCCAAATGTCTCGTGGCGGAACTTTCGAGTATTTAACAAGTCGCGCATGTTGAAGGTCAGAGTTGCTTTCTTCTGCATTAAATCTTTGCTCAGACCAAAATCCAGTCCGGCCATTGCTTTCCGTCGACCCTGGGTAGTATTCTGCGGCGCACGGTAGTCAAATCGCAGTTGAAATTCCGCATCCTTCCAGAACTTCATCTTGGAGTTAAGCCGGTTATTGTAGGTAAATGCATCACTGGCCAGCACCAGATCTCCCAGCTGACCCCTGGTCTTTTCACTGTAAATGTTGGCACTGAAATCAATTCTCCACCATTTGTTGATATCAGCCGAAGTAGTGACCTCCACTCCGTAAGCGTTCTCGGTCGATAAATTCTCCGGCTGGGTCCGGGTAATGCCCTCGCCATCAACCCGGGCGATCCGCTCAATCACGCCGGTGGTATGCCGGTAATATATACTGGTACCCAATGTGACAGCCGACCAGTATTTCAGATACCCCATTTCATACGAATCGGTGAATTCCGGATTCAGATTTGGATTACCTCCCCAGATATTACGGTTGTTGGAAAAAGTAAAAAACGGATTCAGAAACCAGAACCTTGGACGGCTGATTCTCCGGCTGTAACTCCATTGCAGCGCATTGCCCTTGTTGATTTCGTAGTTTAGATGTGCACTGGGAAACAAGTTGGTATATGAGCGGTCATTGAGTTCATCTGTCTGCAACAACTCTGTGATCACTCTTGATTTTTCCGCCCGTAGTCCTGCCTGGTATGACCACTTGCCCATCCGGTCGCCAAAGATCAGATAGCCGGCCAGAATATTTTCTTCGTAATTGAAGTCATTGCTGAGACCGACCAGATTTTTCCAGCCATCCTGCCCCAGCTCTTCGACGATGTAGTGGTTGCCGATGTCACCAAAAGTGGCCTTTACCCCCATTTCAATTTTCTTGTCCTTTGAATAAGGATACACGTAATCTGCCTGGAGGAGGGTATATCCATGGCTTTCAGTATTGCGCGATCGCTGGTATAAAGATGGTTCTTCGGTCCGGTTATAAGCAGGATCAAATGGCGTCTCCAGGTAATCAGCTGCCTCAGTTTCCGAGTTGTCGCGATACTGAAACTGGGCAGTAAACTTTTGACCTTCCCGGTCAAATTTTCTTTCATAGCTGATATCGTATTCGAGATCGGTTTCATCTTCGGTTTCATCCTGAGTACGTTCCGAAATTCCGGTCAGCTGCCGGTTGATATTGTAATCGTAAAAGGTCGTTAGCGCATCGCTGTAGTCATCTCCCAGCCGGTAAGTAAAGGCGCCGGTAATCACATCCTTGTCAGAAAGAAATAAATCCATCCCACCACGGAAACTATTAGAGAGGCCACCCCTGGTATTATCCCGGACCTGCTCCGTATATGGAATAGGTACATCGCCGTAAAATTCCTGATTGGTAAAGCCGGATCCCGGGCCGGTACGGTGTCTTAGACCGTAGTTTAGAAAATAGTTGATGAATTTTCTCCGTACATTGAGGGTAAGTCCCAGACCATATGCCTCCGGAAGTCCGGTGGACACATCGACTGAACCGTTGATTCCGTTTTTTTGGTCTTTCTTCAACACAATATTGATGATTCCGGAGGTGCCTTCTGCATCGTACCGGGCAGAAGCATTGGTCACCAGCTCCACTTTTTCGATCATATTGGCAGGCAGTGACTTTAATCCGGCAGCATCTCCCAAACCGATCAAACCCGAGGGTTTACCATCGACCAGGATACGGACATTCTCACTTCCCCGTAGGGACACATTTCCTTCCACATCGACGCTGACCGATGGGATGTTGTCCAGAATGTCTTCGGCCGACCCACCTTTGTTGGCCAAATCTTTACCAATGTTAAAAGTCCGCTTATCCAGATCAAACTGTACCTCACTTTTCTCTGCCACCACCTGGACTTCCTGCAACATCTGCGAAGACGGACTGATGTCGATCTGTCCCAAATCAACCAGACGGTGATCATCATCCAGAACCACATCTTCAATATACACTTCCTCATAGGAAATGAATTCTATCTTCAGGAGATAAACACCATAAGCTACTTCGATCGCAAATTTACCATCCAGTTCAGAAATTCCACCGGTCACAATTGCTGAATCCGGCTTGTTTAAGACCGAGATCGTGGCAAACTCCAGGGGAGTCTTTGTTTCCTGGTCGATAATCTGACCGATAATCATACCCTTATCGCGTTCGACAGCATCAACTGCAGGGCCTTTGACAGATTCGCCGGCCTGGTTTTGAGCAGCGAGGGTACCAAGACTGATAAAAAATAAGAAGACAATTTTAATTGCAATGTTCATGAAAGAGTCTATTAATTGTAATTTCTTGGACAAAGATCGGGTAGGACTCTGAAGGAATTTGATATAGATTTTGAGGAAAATCTGAAGTTTTACAAAATTTCGCTCAAAAATATATATCTATTTGATGTACACCATTATACACATAATCTATTTTCATAGTATGAGCATCACAAATCTCCTTGACAATTGCCAGTCCGAGACCTGAAGAATCGTTGCTTGTCCCGTCTTTTTCAAACCGGTTAAATAATTGATGGACCGGTACCGTGGGTTTTTCTCCAGTGTTTCTAAGCTGCAGATGATGCTCATCCAGGGAAATCTCGACCTCCCCTCCCCGGTAATTATGTTTGATGGAATTGTTAATCAGATTGTTTAAAAGGATAGAGCCCAGATGAATATTGAGATTGGCAGTGACCCCTTCCCGGATATTCGTAGAGAGTTTCAGGTCTTTCATCTCGAAAAATTCCTTGAAATTCTCAATTGACTCATTCAGCATATCGCTGATATTGGTGTGCTGATCAGGAGTAAATTCTTTGTTTTCGATTTTGGTCAATAGTGAAAGACTCTGGCCCAGGTGTGACAATTTCTTAAGGGATTGTTGGGCGGAAGTGACCAGGCGGAATTGTTCTTCCGACAGGTTGTCGCTATCTGCCAGCAGATCGAGCTTTCCGGATGCAATAGCCAGCGGAGTCTGCATCTCGTGCGAAGCATTTTCGCTAAATTTCTTTAAGGCCTGATATTCATTTTGGGCCCGAACAGACATCTCACTAAGGATCTGGTTAAGTTGTTCAAACTCAGAAGTGCTTGTTGCCGGCAGTGTCAGGGGTGCCGGGTCCTGCACTTTGAATTTCCGGATGCGGTTGAGCGTGCCCTTGAAAGGTCTCAACAGGCGCCGGGTCATCAGAAAGGTACCAATGATCATCACCAGGGTGAAGAGGGCAAACAATCGCACGATAATCTTGACCACGCTTTCATAGATATCAGAATCTTCAATGATTACGTCGATCATGGTGATTTCAAAAAACTTGCCGGCTATCTTTTTCTTGACTTGCAGTTTCCGCATCATTTCCAGCTGGTTCAGATGGGGGTGCATAGCCAATGTATCGGAAAAACGGATGGTCGAATCGGCGGGCATGGTCTCCAACTCCCGCACCTGAAGCTGACTGGTATTGAAGCGGTTTTCCAACCGGTATCCCCTTTCTACTGCCCTTTGCAGCCGGTACTCAATAATTTTGAGGGAATTAGCCATGTAATAATCCGTCTCTTTGGCAATCTCTTCCGAAATAAACCGGTAAGTGACTACCCCACCAATGCTAAAGACCATGATGGCGATCACCAGGTAGTATAAAATAATTTTGACCGTAAGATTCATGAAGTGTGTTCCTTAAAGCGATATCCCATACCATAAACATTCGTCAGGTAGTCCTGAGCTCCCGCTGCCGTTAATTTCTTACGAAGATTTTTAATGTGCTGATATACAAAGTCAAATGAGTCCATAAAATCGACATGATCGCCCCACAGATGTTCGGCGATGGTCTGTTTGGTCAATACCCGGTTTTTATTGGCAATCAGGTACACCAGCAATTCATATTCTTTCCTGGTCAGAATGATAAGCTCCTCATTGACAAAAACTTCCTGGGTATCCGGATCGATCTTGATCTCGTTAAATTCTATCGTCTGCTTGCCTTCAAAATGACGGCGCCGGTAGATGGATTTGATCCGGGCATTGAGCTCGCTTAAATGAAATGGCTTGGTCAGGTAATCGTCGGCCCCCAGATCCAGACCTTCTACCTTATCACCCAGTGCATTCTTGGCAGAAATGATGATGACCCCCATGTTGGATTGGTTATTCCGGACTAACCGGCGTAAAATTTCCATTCCAGATCCATCCGGAAGCATCAGGTCCAGTAACAGGATGTCATATTGAAAAGCCGCCAGTTTATTCTCAGCTTCCCGGATAGAATGGACTACCTCACAAAGGTGTCCTTCTTTGGTGAGGTATTGAGAGACATTCTCCGCCAAATCCAGGTTGTCTTCTACCAGGAGCAGTTTCATGGGGCAAAAATAGCTGTCGATTCTGAAGATACTTTGAAGATGACACACCACCAAATCCAAACCGCGGTAGTTGTTTCAATATTTGTAATTTGGTCAAGAACTAATCTGAATTACTATGCGGTCCATGATTTTTCATTGGTTATTGATTTTTTGGGCAGCAGTGATTGGTGATCTCCCGGGCCAGCCTTCCCTGGCTGAGAAACTTGGATATGAAAAAGATGCCAAATTGCTGATCATCCATGCAGACGATCTTGGATCTGCCCATTCGGAAAATGCCGCCTCACTCAGGGCCATGCAGGAGGGTTCAGTCAGTTCAGCCAGTATTATGATGCCTTGTGCATGGGTCGGTGAAGTGGCCGAATATGCCCGCCGGCATGCCGGCCAACACGACCTCGGCCTGCATCTCACAATCACCTGCGAATGGAAAAATTACAAATGGGGACCGGTAGCCTCAAAAAACGAAGTGCCCAGTCTGATCGATCAATACGGATATTTTCACCCGGACTGTTCCCCTTTTACGACCGGAGTGAAACTGGAAGAAGTCGAACGGGAGCTGCGGGCCCAGATTGACCTGGCTTATGCATTGGGTATCCAGCCCACCCATTTCGACAGCCATATGGGCTGCCTGTTTTTTGTCAATCCAGACATTTTTGAAATCTACCTGAAGCTTTCCCGCGAATACGGGGTTCCGTGCTTTATCAGCAAGCAGTTTGCAGCCCTTTATCCGGATCGATTCAATCAACTGGTCACCGATCAGGATATCGTGGTAGACTACACCTTCTCTCCCGGTCCGTCCGATTTTGCCAAAGGCATGGACCAGTATTACACCGGGGTACTCCGGTCTCTCCAACCGGGTTTGACCGAAATCATCATCCATGCCGCCTATGATGATGCCGAGATGCAGGCCATTACTGTTGATCATCCTGACTGGGGAGCCACCTGGAGACAGGCTGACTTTGAATTTTTTATGAGCGAGAAGTGCAAAAAGATCATCCGGGAGGAGAACATCAAAATCATCACCTGGAGAGAGATCGGCAAAGCCTGGAAGAGGTAACCGGTACCAACCCGGAACCATCCGGTCTCCACCGCCGTTACCTTTTCATACTCCCTTGCCCTTCAGGATGTAGCACGACGTGATACCTAAAAATCCTTGACAATTGTTTGTGAGATTGGTATCAATAGTCTAAATTTGCACGCCATTAAAAAGTAAGCCTCCATAGCTCAGCTGGTTAGAGCGGCGGACTGTTAATCCGTAGGTCCAAGGTTCAAGTCCTTGTGGGGGCGCAGAGATTAGAGAAGGGGCTACGCAGGTACCCCTTTTTTGTTGATTGATTTTACTCAGCTGATTAGAGCGGTCCCGTTTGAAAAACGGGATTATTCCGTAGGTCCAAGGTTTCCCGCTGATCGGCGGGATGGGGGCGCAGAGATAAGCAAAAGGGGCTACGCAGGTACCCCTTTTTTGTTGATTGATTTTACTCAGCTGATTAGAGCGGTCCCGTTTGAAAAACGGGATT
>CAYRYD010000037.1:0-10168 GCA_964428345.1 uncultured Saprospiraceae bacterium
CAGGTTGTCCTTACACCTAGCACCCCTCAACAGTGTAGTTGTTCGGATGCTTACGCAATAGCTGCATTTTCCCAGGTGACGATAGCGTCCCACCGGGGCACACAAGTGGAGCCGCAAGGTGGAGGCGATTTGTGTACTGGTTATCTGGAATTGGCTCTGGAGCCCGGTCTGGCACCTTACAGTGTGTCGGTATCCCATCGTACCAATCCGGGTTACGATGAGCAAAGACAGGTTGGGGCTTTGGAGACTATCCGGTTGGAGCATTTTATCCCATACCAGCAATAAAAAACGAAGTGCATTTGACATTTTCCTGCAATATCAAATAGCACTTCGTAGCGGAAAAGTCTCGCATTACTGCTCACCTTTTCCTATCAAGAATCTTGAACCCATAGTTATCTCTGAATAAAGTTAACTATGGCGCAATATTAGTGCATTTGTAATCCGGAGTCAATGATCTAGATCATCGGCAACCCGGGTAGATTAAGGAGCTGTATTACGGTGGTGGTTCTTTTTCGGTCAGGTATTTTTCCGTTCCGAACATCCAGGCGATTGACATTGTCCTCAAATGCAGTTAAATTATGATACCGGCAGCGATGATGGCAATCCGGTTTTTCTTGTAATTGTAAAATACTTTGTCATGTGGAATAAGATCGTGCTTAAGTACGGTGTCTGGTTTTTTACCGGACTAGTGGTTTATTATTTTTTAATGAACTTTCTGGGAATGAGCAACCGGTATGATTTCCGGATTTTCAACGGAGTCATTCAGATTGTTGTCGTTTATCTCGCCATCCGTAGTTATGCCCGAACCAAACCGCAGGAATTCGACTATCTGACCGGCACCCTGATTGGGATCAATACTTCCATCGCCGGGGTAGTCCCCTTTGCCATTTTTCAAATGGTAAACCTCTATCTGAACACCCCTTTGCTGGAGTACATTCAGCAGCATGCTCCGGTGGTCGGGCCTTATGTCAACCCCTTTTCCGGAGGATTGATTGTCTTTATGGAAGGACTGGCGGTCGGGGTGATATTTTCCTATATCTGTATGCGGGTGGTTGACCTGCAACTGAAGCCTTCGGAAAAGCTGGAGCACCCGGGCACCCGGTGGGAGTCCTGATGGATTATTGCGGAAATGACACCCTTTCCGGCTGCTATGTTTGACAACCATGATTTTCTTGAAGAAAGTCTCTTTCTTTACAACCTGATTAGCCCGGACTCATGCACGAACTCTCCCTGGTACGCCACATGATTTCCATCCTGGAAGCGCAATATCCCAGAGACCAGCTGGCCTCACTCCAGGTGATTGATTTAAAAATCGGCATGATGTCAAACGTCGAGCCCCAGCTTCTGCTGAATGCCTTCGCGGCGGTGACAAAGTCAAAAACCAGATACCGGCAGGTTCAGTTGAATATTGAACTGGTGCCGGTCAGGATCCATTGTATACCCTGCAATAGAGAATCGACCGTGGAAAACTACCGGTTTGTCTGCGCTTTCTGCGGGCAGCCAAACAACCATTTGATTTCCGGTACCGAACTGTTGATTGACAGGGTACACTTCCTTTAGTCATGCTTCTCACTGGTGTAGAATCCCCATCAATATTTCTGATTTTTATCCGGTTTTATGCGAATTTAATGTCCTCATTGGGCAACACCTGTTCTATTGATCGGGTAGGACTGAATGGTTAATCCTTGGTCGATTCTTGCATTTAACGGCTTTTATACGGTAATTTTAACGGTGATTGCATCAAATTCGAAATGCTTATGAAGCAGGTTCAGAAGTCAGGCCGGGCGGCGCGGGGTACGGTCAATTGCGAGGATGCTACCCTGCATCTGTTGAAAGCCAATGATTTTGTGGCCGAAAGTATCCGGCGGGAAATGCAGCGGCGGAACATTCTCCTGATCAACATGACCTCTTCTGCCGGGAGTGGTAAAACCACTTTGTTGCAGCAGACCGCCCGGCGCATCGGAGATCAGGTTAAACTGAAGATCCTGATGGGTGACCTGGAAACAGAAAGGGATGCCGACCGCCTCCGGAGTGCCGGTGTCGATGCCTTACAGATTGTCACCGGTGGTATTTGTCACCTCGAAGCGCAGATGATCTGGCAGGCGATGGAAAACCTGGACCTCGAAGGTGTCGGGTTGCTGATTGTGGAGAATGTCGGCAACCTGGTATGTCCGGCCTCATTCGACCTGGGTGAAGATTACCGGGTGACCCTGATCGCTACCACCGAAGGTGATGATAAACCGAAGAAATATCCGCGTATGTTCATCACCAGCGAACTCCTCCTGGTTTCAAAGATCGACCTGTTGCCCTATGTACCCTTTAAGGTGGAAGCGGTCGTAGCCGATGCAAGGGATATCAATCCGGATCTTGAGGTCATCGAGGTTTCCGGCACCCGCGACATTGGCATCGATGCATGGTGCCGCTGGCTGCTGGAGCGGGTCAGGGAGAAACAAAGGAGACAGGCAGAGGCTGATGTTTCATGAAACCTGGCGGGAAATGATGCCGTGGGCCGGGAGGGTGACAAATATGGGATTTGTTTCTTAGTTTCATTGACGGACGGAGTGATCTGGCTGGTTAAGAATAATATGCTGAGCAGATGAACGCGCTTACAATGTAACATGGATATGGAAGCTTCGTTTCCCTGGCTGTTTGCCGCGATCGTTGGATTTGGTCATGCTTTTGAAGCTGACCATCTGCTAGCCGTCAGTAACCTTGTCACCCGTCGAAAAAACCTTACCCTCGCCATCAAGGATGGCATCTACTGGGGATTGGGACATACGTCAACCATATTTTTGCTGGGCCTGCTGGTCATTGTGGGCCGGGTATCCTTTCCCGATGTCTATTTTGGCTACTTTGAATCGGTCGTGGGATTGATGCTGGTGATCCTGGGTATTTTCCGGTTGTATCAGCATCATATACGGAGGCCACATTTGCCTACCGGCGGAAATACCAAAGAACAGCATCAGGTGGCCTATGGGGTAGGGTTGGTGCATGGCCTGGCCGGCAGTGGCGCCATGATCCTGCTCGTGATGACCGAAGTACAGGGTGGGTTCAACAGCCTGATGTATTTATTGATTTTTGGCATTGGTTCGGTAGCGGGGATGCTATTGGCCGCCGGTATTTTCAGCCTGCCTTTTTCAAGAAGATTATCCGATAATGAAACCCTCCAATGGATTCTGATCCTGCTATCTTCATTACTTTGTATGATTTATGGCGGATACATATTCTTTGAAAATCTTTAGGTGCCCTTTAATGAGCGGGGGCGTTTTCCCGGGTAGTTGACAAGTTCTGCGAATAAATGTATTTTTAAGGAAACGGTCATTGCCATTTTAGAACCTGAACCTGATTATCATCCTAAAAGTCTGGTCTGGGGGTTGTTTCCTTGATTTTATTGGACACCAGGCTATTTAAAAGTAATGTAGGGGACAGGGACGATTGCAACCGGGTTATCGTATTTATCCGAGAAAGGGAGATATGATGCACAGATGGATGATTTTTTTATTGAGCCTGCTTTTCCTTGCGTGCCATAAAGACCCGGGAAATGATCTGGAAAATTTAGATCTTCCGGACAATGTAGCATTCACTTATCTTCCAACGGACCTGAGTAAAATGGCAGCATTTGGAGCGATAGGTCAGATTACCGGAATTCCCAAAGCGCATGGCGGATTTACATTAAAACCTTACCAGGGACCTGTTGTTGCTGATATACCGGTTTATGCTATGTCTGATGGGGTTATTTACAATATTCGATTTGAGGATGTGGGTCCGAAGGGACAGGAATACGATGATTATGCTTTGGAAATCGCATTGACGAAAACGGCGAAAATGCATTATGGCCATCTATCCAGATTAGCCCCTGAAATTCTGGAGGCAGCCGGTGAAATCAAAAAAGGCCGCGGTGTGGAAAACCGGGTTACTATTACCATTATAGCCGGACAAATAATCGCCTATATCGGTTACCATCCTGGTTTTGATATTGGTTTAAATGATACGGAGAAGCAAGCTTATTTTGCCAACCCGGAGCGATATACCCCGGAATATCGCGGTGCCATTCCATTTACGGATCTTCTCAGACCCGAATTGCGTGAGCAGGTATGGGCTATTAATCCGCGCACAGTTGAACCCCGTGGTGGAAAAGTGGCCTACGATGTAAAAGGTACGCTTTCCGGCAATTGGTTTTTGAAGGGCACCACCAGTCTGACCGAATGGAGCCATCAACTCATTTTCGCACGCCAGGAAACGTATGCCGACAGAGTTACAATTTCTGATGCAAGCCCTCTTTTTGATGGTGATGGGGCGCAGAACTCAGGTATCGAGCCGTATTTATGGTGGATTTTTGACAATGGGCCATTGCCTGAAAATATCACCCCGGACTCCGGTAAAGTAAAATATAAGGTGGCCACCTGGTATAAATTATGGCCATATTTGTACAGGCAGGGAAATATTCCTGATCCGGAAGGTACGGTCATGATCGTAATGACGGCAGATGATAAATTAAAGTATGAATTCTTTGCGGAAAAGCTACCGGAAGAAATCGGAGAATTTACATCAGCAGCCAGACTTTACGAGAGGTAGGATGATTGCATTTGCATTATCTCCATCAACTATTAATAAAAGAAATTTTGAACGGTCCAAGGGGTCATGACCGCCTGGAGAAAAGCTCAGAGCCCTTCGGCAAGCTCAGAGCCCTTCGGCAAGCTCAGGGCCCTTCGGCAGGCTCAGGGCCCTTCGGCAGGCTCAGGGTGACGTTCTAATTAAACGCACAATTCAACTTGAACAATAACAATTAAAAAAGCAATTACAGGTAAAAATTTCAGGGTGTTTGTTCGAGCATTTACTGCACTATCCCCCGCTGGCGGGGGCAGGGGGTGGACCCAGGATACAAACGATGAATTACTTCCTGGAAATATCTGGAAAGTAATTTGGATGACTTCTTCCTATCGCACGTTTTTTTCCAGATAAACAGTTCAACAATTCAACAGTTAAACATGGTAATCAAACAAATATTCACCTTATCCCGTCTTCAGATTGTGAAACGAAAAAAGTTCAGGTTGATTCGTAAGTTGCCCAAAATGGCCAGACTCCGAATGCTAAGGAGGCTGCCGCGATATCTCCGGGCCAAATTAAAACGAAAGGGAATGGTTACCAGAAAAATGGATTGATAGGGTAGAATGAAGTATGCAGCAGATCAGAAGTGAATAAAAAAAATTGATATCAAAATCTAGAAAATCATGAAAAGGATAATTTATTTCCTGTTGCTATTACCGGCATTGGTGGCGTGTAATCAGCAGCAGAAAACAGAGATGAAAGAAGCAGGTGAAGAGATAGAGGATGTCGGTCAGCTGATGACCGATGAATTGAAAAGGGAATGGAAGGATATGACCGCTACACTGGAAGAATATAGCAATCGCCTGAACGAAAAGGTGAGGGAAATCGAAGTTAAACTGGAAAAATCCGGTGAAGAGGCTAAAGTCGAATTACAGGAGCAAAAGCGTGATCTCGAAGCCTGGAGTGAAAAAATCAGGACCCGGTTGAAGATGACCGAGGAGGAAGTTGCAAGAGACTGGGATCATTTTAAAGCTGAAACCAAAGAATATTTCAGGGAACTTGATGAAAGACTCCGGGGCGAAGCATAGTGCGCTGAATAACGGGGAGTAAATGGTGAATGGATGGTCCCGGTTAGATCGCTAAATACGGGTCTTCTATTTTTCTGATGGATGGTAATCATCCAACATTTTGATTAAGGTCCAGTTACTTTGCAGAATTTCATTAAGGATATGATACAATTTCTGAAAATCACCATCGGGACTATTCGATCCTCCCGATTCCTGTTTTAATTTTTGCAAAGCTGAAATTCCATCGAGGACCTTCTGCGCATCATTGGTTGATTTTAGAAAAGCGGAGAAATCGATCGGAGGAGTCGTTTTTAAAGGCTGAACCGGGTTGTTGGCACTAACCATGGTGACGGTTTCACTGCTGAGGTCCAGGTCGATAAATTCGTTGAGGCCAACCTTAAAATAACGGCCTATATGGAGGAGGGTTGTATGATTTGGTTCGGCAATACCGGCTTCGTAAGCGGCGATATTGTTGCGATTGAGGCCCAATGTTTCAGCCAGTTGCGCCTGGGTTTGACCAGCCAGTCTCCTGAGAAAGCGAAGATTGGAGCTGAACCGTGAGCTCATTCATGTATTATTAAGGTTCTAAAGATACTCCAAATCTACTTCTCCCCCGGCAAAACAACTGCTCACCAATGTTGGGACAAATCAGCAGCCAATAACCGCATATCCTGCCGAACAAAAGTCCAGTTTCACCCCGTCTGGACCATCGTGGGTAAACCCCCGGAAAACCTCAATCGGGCGGGTTGAGACATTGACACTTAACTGGTAAAAAATATTTCAATAGCATGATTCAGAAAATTGTAGGCATTGTTTTACTGATTGGCGGATTGTATTTGGGTTATTCGGGATACCGGCAATTTCAGGATAGCACGCATTCGGCTGAGATTTTAGGAGTTGAACTCAAGGCCAATGATAAAAGTGGTCAGCAGGGAGGGATTATCCAGCTGGTGATTGCCGCTGTTTTACTGGGTGGTGGAATTTATTGGATCCGGAAAACCTGATATCGCGTACTACTATCCATACCTTACCTGCAAATGGATCTACTTTACATAGATCGTCTTGATATTGGTAAATTCCAGGAGCCCATACCTGCTCAGTTCCCGGCCAAAACCGCTCTGTTTGATTCCTCCAAAAGGCAGACGCGGATCGGATTTTACCTGGGCGTTGACAAAAACGCTGCCTGCTTCAATGTTGTTTCTGGCCAGTTCTTCTGCACGTTGTATATCTATTGTGAAAATCGAAGCCCCTAAACCAAAACTGGTAGCATTGGCAATGTCGATCGCTTCCTCTTCTGATCTGGCTTTCAGGATAACCGCAACGGGTCCAAAGAGCTCCTCCGTGTAGGCCGGGTTAGCCGGGTGGACATTGATAAGGATAGTCGGAGGATAGAAAGCACCGGATTGATCTGTTGGGATGTTGCCTCCACAGACGATTTCAGCGCCATGTTCCACAGCGGAGGTAACCTGGTTGTGCAGTTCCTGACGGAGCTGAAGACTGGCCATCGGCGCCAGGGTGGTTGAAGCATCCATCGGATCTCCAAAGGAATATCGGGCAAGAAGTGCCGAAAACCGCTCCAGAAATTCATCAAAAAGATCCTGATGGACAATGAACCGTTTGCCGGCAATACAGGATTGACCGGCGTTGAGCATCCGGGCAGTCACACAAACCGGTACGGCTTCATCCAGATCGGCATCCGGCAACACAATATAGGGATCACTTCCGCCAAGCTCCAGGACGCACTTCTTCAGATATTTACCTGCAATGGCTGCCACCGAAGCACCGGCCGGTCCGGAACCCGTCAGGGTGACTGCCCGGATTACCGGATGGGCAATTACCTTCTCCACCCGCCGGCTTTCCATCAATGTGGAGTTTAAAGCACCGGCGGGAAAACCGGCGCTCTCAAAGATGTCTTGAATGGCCAATGCACAACGGGGAACATTACTGGCATGTTTGAGGATGCCCGTGTTGCCGGCCATGAGGGCGGGAGCGGCAAAGCGGAATACCTGCCAGAACGGAAAATTCCAGGGCATTACTGCCAGTATGGGGCCTAATGGTTGATAGGTTATCAGGCTTTTGGTTCCATCGGTTTCGACCGGTTCATCCTGCATGAATGTCCGGGCATGTTGAGCGTAGTAGCGACACACCCAGGCACATTTTTCGATTTCGGCAATGGATTCCCGCAACAACTTGCCCATCTCCAGGGTAATCAATTGGCCATGGGATTCCTTTTCTTTTTCCAGGAGGTTGGCTGTCTCTTCCATCCATTGAGCCCGGTCTTCAAAGGTGGTGTGCTTCAGCGACCGGAAAGCTGCATTGGTCTGGATGATCTTGCCGGACAATTCATGATCGCTGATCGGATCAAATGTTTTGAATACCTCCTGGTTATAGGGAGATTTGCTTTGTATCATAGTCAATGATTGGCAATTCGTATTAATGAATCTAGTGTTTTATCCCGGTTGATGCAAAAGTGCTGCCTTCCGGTATGATTTAACATGTTACATTAGGATTTTTCACATGTATAAATTATCTTCACAATTGTTAATAAAATCTACTTAATAGAAGAATTGGTAGAATTTTTGATTATTGCCAGGATTGGAGTGGATTCCGGTATGGACCGGATAGCCGAACAAAAAGGAGGTTTATCCGCTCATGAAGGCGGAATCACGATATATCAGATGTAAAAACCGGAAACAAATGACAGGTCGATGAAGAAATCTTTACTGGCAAAAAATCTGAAGCTGTTAAGATCGATCAATCATCTCAATCAGGATGCCCTTGCCCGCGCATTAGGGGTCACGCGCAACCGGATTGCCTCTTACGAAACACAGAATGTCGAACCAAAGCTGGATCTTTTATCAAGGATGTCGGCTATGTTTCAGGTGGGTATTGATGACTTGATTACGACGGAAATTACCCGGGAAAACTATCCGGAGTTGAAAGAGGCCTATCTCCGGAAGGTGAGTGGAGAAGCCGGCTCAGTTCACCCGTATGAAGAAAAATTCATCATAGAACCGAAAGTAATTGATGATTTTATCCAAAAAAATGTGCAGATCGGAAAGATGGTTGAAGGTATCAAAGCATACCACAATATTACGGGTTTAAATGATATAAATCCTGAAAATCAACAACTTATGTATGTGTTGGAACACTTGCTGGCTGTAAATCAAAGTCTTTTGATTGAACTTAACAAAATCAATAAGGCCTAAATGTAGAAATAAACTACAATTTTTATGTAGATAAATACAACATTAGTCGGTTGGTAGCGTTTTAGATGTGTAACAAATTCACAAACGCTATGACTAGCCAAGGTTTTTCTAGCGCACTCACTCAGAACTATAATTATCTTTTTCACTTTGCCAGAAAACTGACCGGCAATGAAATGGATGCTCAGGATCTGGTGCAGAATACGTCTTTGAAGGCGTACCGCAACCGCAAAAAACTTGACGATGTCAAGAACTTCAAAGCGTGGATCACCACCATCCTTTACAACATTTTTGTTTCGGATTATCATAAACAAAGGAGACGGCAGGAGTTGCTGGCTCAGAACGGACGCAGTGACGCCTATTTTTATAATGTATCGTCCTGCGCCAATCAGGGATATGATAATCTGAAAACAAAAGATCTGATTTCGCTGGCCCGAAAAGTAGGCCGGAAAAGTTATGAAGCCTTCGAACTTTACCTGATCGGATATTCCTATCAGGAAATCGCCGATATGCTCGATATCGCGATCGGTACCGTCAAGAGCCGGATCAACTTTGTCCGGTCAAAAATCAAGGATTTATACCGGTATCTCAGCATATCCGATTAATCGGCTGGATCTCCCCGGATCTTACCGAACTATTTGGGGAGTAATAAACTCCTAATCGGCAAACATCATTCATTAATCTTTAAAATCTAATGTCATGTTAAGAGCAGCAATTTGGTTGTTTATTATTGCGCTGATTGCCGGAGCCCTTGGGTTTACCGGTATAGCAGCGGCTTCGGCCGGTATCGCAAAGATTGTATTTTACATATTTCTGGTGTTGGCAGCGATCTCGATCCTGGGATACCTCATTACCGGTAGAGCACCGCGATTGTAATCAACCGAAGTAGAAATATTAAAGCCTTTATTTAACTTAAATTTTAAAAAGAAATAATCATGGACAGCAAAAGCATGCAATGGAAAATCAAGGGAAATCTGAAAAAGGTGAAAGGTGCCTTGAAACAGAAATATGGTAAACTCACCGATGATGATTTTCTGGTCGAAGAAGGAAAAACCGATGAGTGGATCGGAAAACTCCAGCATAAATTAGGCAAGACCAGAGAAGAAATTGTCGGGGAATTGGATGAAATTCTGGCATAGCTTTTTCCGCAGATATTTTTCAAATATTCAAAAACAGCCCAATCATCAACTGATGATTGGGCTGTTTGTTTGTGGAGGGGCGAATTGATTCGCCCGGCTAGGGATATATTGGGTACTGCGGCGATTAAAATCGCCGCTCCAGGGCGGTGCCTCTGGTGATTGAGCTTTAGAATGGAGGGGCGAATTTATTCGCCCAAATACTAAACAT
>CAYRYD010000037.1:10268-13531 GCA_964428345.1 uncultured Saprospiraceae bacterium
TGGTGATTGAGCTTTAGAATGGAGGGGCGAATTTATTCGCCCAAATACTAAACATATATTTTATGCTTCGGCGATTAAAATCACCGCTCCGGGTATCAATATTAGCACCTCTTAACCGAAACACCATAATACCAAAATACCACATGCCAAAAAAATTGGAGGGGCGAATTTATTCGCCCAAATACTAAACATTTTATGCTTCGGCGATTAAAATCACCGCTCCAGAGTTTGGTACATGGAGGGGCGAATTGATTCGCCCATGTAGAATGTATTGCTATTTCGGCGATTAAAATCGCCGCTCCAGAGTTTGGTACATGGAGGGGCGAATTTATTCGCCCATGTAATAAAATGTATTTGATACTCCGGCAATTAAAATCGCCGCTCCATGAGATCGCTGAATCAAAAAAAAGGCCTTCAAACATTGTTTGAAGGCCTTTTTATAGTTTCGTTATTAATTAGGGGAATATTTATCCGGCCATCTCTCTGGCAAACTTCCTGCTTTTCCAGGCGTCCAGCATCCAGCTTCTTTTTTCCATATCTCCCAAAAATCCACCGATCAGATCGATGGTGCCTTCATCATGGGCATCGGCGGCCAACTTGATGGTTTGGCGCATGCACCCGATGATCACCTTGTGGTTTTCCAGTATAGTCTCGATCATCGCTTCATCAGATAAGTCTTCTTTGGCCTCCTTCACCATGGAATGTTCGAGATATTCTGACATCAGACCGATGGGTTTTTGCCGGATCGTCAATATACGCTCGGCTATTTCATCGATTTTGACCTTGGCGTCGTTGTACATCTCTTCAAATAGTTCATGCATGTCAAAGAAGTTCTGTCCTTCCACATGCCAGTGAAAACTTCTCAGGTTCTGGTAATAAACATGATAGCAGGATAGGAGGGTATTCAGTTCATTCCCTACCTTCCGTGTTTCCTTTGGATCCAATCCTAAATAGTTCATGTTGTAAATTTTTTATCCGGTTAATTAATAAGATGATGCACAGACCCGGTATGGGCCTGTCGTCAATAAGACTGGATATACTGAACGGATGTTTGGTTGAAAGGATCCCTTTTCTTCCGACGATTATGAAACCGGGAATCCGCTTACTACAACAGATTTTCCAATGGTTGGAAGGCTGAATACCCTATGCAGTTTGCGGCGAATAAGAAAGAGGGCACGGTTGTCACCTCCAGGTGCCTTGCCTAAGGGTCTTTCGGTCGCCGGTTTTATCTACAACTCATGAAAGATCAAACTTCAAAAAGATTTCCTGATATTGAGGGGCCTTGAACATTGATTGACCTAACCAAATCAACCGTGATTTGGGATTTTCTGTAAATACCAACTTCAATAGGCTGATTAAAACCGAAATCAAGGTTCTCTGACCCGGTCACAGGATCGGGGGAGAATCTGCTTCACAAAACCTGCTGTCATTGAATTTTAAATGTGCCAAACCTGAAAGGATCTATGTCTGCAAAAAAGAGTAAAAAATTAACCCTCGCCATGGCTGTTTCCCTGGTCATCGGAAACATGATCGGCTCCGGTATCTTTTTCCTGCCATCCTCCCTGGGGGCCTATGGTGGGATCAGTATTCTTGGCTGGTTGTTTACTTCGACCGGTGCTCTTCTCCTGGCCTATGTTTTCAGCCGTCTGAGCCGGTTACTGCCAAACATCAGCGGAGGACCATATATTTATGCCAGAGAAGGTTTTGGCGATTTCCCGGGTTTCCTGGTGGCCTGGGGCTATATCCTTTCCATCTGGGCATCCATTGCCGCTATTACCGTCGCATTTGTGAGTTATCTGAGTGTTTTTATTCCTGTCCTGGCAACCAACAATGTCCTGGCGGCCCTGACTGGTCTGGTCGCGATCTGGTTTCTGACCTGGATCAATACCAGGGCGATTCGCACAGCGGGTTCTTTGCAATTGATTACCACCATATTGAAGCTGATTCCGCTCGTCCTGATTGCCGTGGTGGGCATCTTTTACTTAAATCCAGACCATTTTACGCCATTTAATCAAAGCGATGAGAGTTCTTTCAGTGCGATAACCGCTGCTGCGGCCCTCACACTTTTTGCTTTATTGGGTTTCGAATCGGCAACAGTTCCGACCGAAGATGTGGAGAATGCGGAAGTGAATGTACCCCGGGCGACCATAATCGGTACACTGATCACCATTATAGTGTATATTTTGGGTACGGTTGCCGTGATGGGCCTTATCAGCCCGGGTAATCTGGCAAACAGCAATGCTCCATTTGCCGATGCCGCCGAAGTCATCTGGGGCCCGGCCGGCCGGTACCTGATTGCTGCCGGAGTCGTCATTTCGACCTTCGGAGCTTTAAATGGTTGGACCATTCTGCAGGGACAGGTTCCCATAGCACCTGCCCGTCAGCATCTTTTTCCCCCGATATTTGCCCGCCGCAATCAGCATGGTAGCCCCGCTGTCAGTCTGATCATCGGTAGTATAATTGTTTCCAGTCTGATGTTGATGAATTTTTCGAAAGGCATGGTCAAGGCTTTTGAATTTCTGATCCTGGTGACAACGACTACCGTACTGGTACCTTATATTTTTGCGGCGGCAGCCTATGGTGTGTTTGTATTTCAAAAAAGATTGGGGAGAAAAGGCAGTATCCCCGTCCAGATGATCTTGCCGACCCTGGCCTTTGCCTACTCGGTGTGGGCGGTGGCCGGATCCGGTCAGGAGCCGGTGTACTGGGGGTTCATTTTACTGTTGTTGGGTATTCCGGTCTATGCTTATATGAAAGGTAAAGAGCAGTTGCCGGAAGTCTGAATGGAATCGGCAGGGAAGAAATGGGCAAGGGCGGATGAATACGCCCCTCCATTCTATTTTTCAATCACCAACGCCAACCCTGGAGCGGCGATTTTAATCGCCGGAGTACCAAATACGTTATTACACGGGCGAATGAATTCGCCCCTCCAGGACAGCTACTCTCAGCGATCAGGCTGCATAGTATATAACGAAAGGGTGCAAGGGAGAATAAATTCACCCCTCCATGCTTTTTATCAATCGCCAACCGCACCAAACCCTGGAGCGGCGATTTTAATCGCCGGAGTACCAAATACGTTATTACACGGGCGAATGAATTCGCCCCTCCAGGCAGCTACTCTCAGCGATCAGGCTGCATAGTATATAACGAAAGAGTGCAAGGGCGAATGAATACGCCCCTCCATTCTACTTTTCAATCAACAACAACACCAACCCTGGAGCGGCGATTTTAATCGCCGGAGTACCAAATACGTTATTACACGG
>CAYRYD010000037.1:13631-56721 GCA_964428345.1 uncultured Saprospiraceae bacterium
CCATGCTTTTTATCAATCGCCAACCGCACCAAACCCTGGAGCGGCGATTTTAATCACCGGAGTACCAAATACATCATTACACGGGCGAATGAATTCGCCCCTCCAGTATCCTGGTTCACCACTCGCATCATTTTCAGGCATCCGGACTTAAGATTACCCGGTCTGATTCCCCTCATATGAAGAAAAAGTACGACCTTTTATGTCTAAACTAAAACTTCCCACTATGCGCCCTGATAATCTGTTGTTACTCCTACTCTTCCTGGCCATCACTACCGGCGTTTATGCCCAGCAACGCACTTTTAGCCCGGTTAAGCCAAAGACTTTGCAGAACCCCCCGGTCAATCCGCATGCCCGGGCAATGGACCTGGTCCTTTACCCGACGTCCGATGACGATTGCAGTCTGGAAGTCACCGCATTCGGGATCACTGATGCCTGGGGATTTATCTCGGGTACGAACGGATATGGTGACAAGGAGAAAGCGCAGACACTTGAATATACGGCCAATGTCCCTTTTAAGGTACTGGGAGTGGTCGGGTTTTTTGATAATGCGGGATTGGTGGGCAATGGCGAAGTAACCGCTAAAGTATATACGGTAAACGATACCAGCGGTGCACCCGACCAGCTATTGGCTACCAGTGAGCCAGTGCTGGTTGCCGATATAGTACCGATTTCAGACTCCAATACGGTCGAACTCACTTTTTTTATGCTTCCGGAGGACCAGATACCGGAAATAGAATCCACCACCTTCATTGTCAGTATTGATTTTTCCGCGCTTTATGCTACCAGCGATACCCTGACTTTGTTTCATACGCTGGAAGAATGCGGCGACGGCACCAATACCTGGGAAAAATGGTCGGATGACAGATGGTTCAACATCTTCAGTTCCTGGGACTCGCTGAATGCCGATTTTCTCCTGGGGGCAGTGGTCGAATTTGACGACAATACCACCAGCGCCGATCAGCCTATCCGGCACCATGGCCTGGAGCTTTATCCGGCATCTCCCAACCCGGCCTCATCTTTCACCGTCCTTAACTATGGCCTGGAGAAGGCCGGACCCGTAGAGATCACCATTTTTGATGCCCGGGGCAGGACATTGCAGACTATCCGGCATCACCTGCAGCAAGCCGGCCGGCATCAGGAGGAGATTCATACCCGGGATCTTGCACCCGGTTCGTATTACTATCAGATCACTACCGGATCAGGCCGGCTGATCAGCACCTTAATGGTTCAGCGATAATGATGATTCCAATGATTCCGGGAAGGAATATTTGGGAGTCAATGGTGACGAGATGATTCCGTACAGGTCGTTCTTTCCTATATTTTTTATCCTGCTCTCTGGCTGGATCATGTTGATTTGCCTGTCTTGTTCATCACCGGTGGCAGAGGAACCGGCAGCCTTTTCCCTGAACGGTGAGCCTCTGTTTGCACCACCACCTTCGGAAAAGTTACTGGAGCAACTTGCCGAGAAGGAAAGGCTTTACAGGGAGAATAGGGAAGACCCCGACCGGATTATCTGGTATGGCCGGTTTACCGCCTATGCAGGACGGTACCAGGATGCTATTCGTATCTTTTCAGAAGGAATCAAGAAATTCCCCGGTGATGCCCGGTTTTACCGGCACCGGGGACATCGCTATATCACCATCCGGAAATTTGATGAGGCCATCGGCGATCTCGAAAAAGCTGCAGAACTGATCCGGGACCAGCCCGATGAGGTCGAACCCGATGGTATGCCCAATGAGCAAAACATACCGGTCAGTACCCTGCAGGGGAATATTTGGTATCACCTGGGTTTGGCCTCGTACCTGAAAAGGGATTTTACCAAAGCCCTGAGCGCCTTCATCAATTGTCTTCGTACTTCTTCCAATGACGACAATCTGGTATCAGCCAGTCACTGGATTTATACCATCATGTGCCGGAATAATCCCAAAGAAGATCCCACACGAGTATTGTCAAGGATCTCGGATAGTCTCCACGTCATTGAGAACCACGGTTATTATCGGCTTTGCCGTTTATACCAGGGCCGTATTTCACCGGATGAGGCATTGCAGGGATTGGAGGAGGGTCCGGGGAGAGATACAGTTGATTACGGTATTGCCCGATGGTATGCCTGTCACGGCAATCAGGAGAAGGCCCGGGAAATACTCTATGATATCCTTGGACGTCCGGGATGGGCCTCTTTTGGATATATCGCTGCCGAGGCAGATATTTATAGTAATTAGACAACCGGAATTAAACGGGATTCGAACAAACAAAAGCAAAGTCCATCCTGTTTGAATAGGTAAAAACAAGACCCATGAAAAGCTATGACACCTTGATCGAAGCAATTCAGGACCTGAAGAATCAGGGATACTCGTACGATTTCAATTTGATGGATAAGCATATCCATTGCAAGGATATCACCACTTCGTTTGGTCCGGACGATTTTCAGGTCAAAGCTGTTTATCGCTTTGAGGGTATGAGCAATCCTTCGGATAATTCCGTTTTATATGTCATTGAGACACTTACCGGAGTCAAAGGTCTGTTGCTGGACAGCTATGGAGCCTATAGTGGCGAAATTTCGGAAGAGCTGTTGCAAAAGCTGAATATCAATTATGAGTCCATGTGATGGATTAGGATTGCACATCACATGGACTCATAGCATGCAAAAGAAGATTGTTTCAGCGTCAGATATCCGGTTGCATCAAATATCCCAACAAATCAGTGACCTCCCGGTCATTTAACGTCTTGAGCAGTCCTTCGGGCATCATGGAGACGGGGGTGATTTCACTGGTCTGGATTTCCGTTTTGTTGAGGACCAGTTCATCCTGATCGACCACTCTCAAGGTGATTTGACGGTCAGTTTCTCCGATTTTATTTCCGGCATAGGTGCGGCCATCCCTGGTGGTTACCACCATCATCCGGTAATCGTCCTGCATCTCGGCACTGGGTTCCAGAATATTGGCCAGCAGATAATCAAGATTCGTCCGGTTCGAGCCGGTGATGTCCGGTCCGAGAATTCCCCCTTCTCCGTGCATCTTATGGCAGGGGCCACAGGTGCGCATAAAGATTTTACGTCCCTCTTCTATGTTGATCCGGTTGCCGGCATCCCGCACCAGATTGCGGTAGAAGGTGTAGGATTGCTGAAGGTCGGCATCGGGTTCGTCGATCGGACCCCAGATCTCTACAAAACCACTGCCCACGACCCGGCGCAACTGCCGGGCGGTGTAAGCCGGAACTGCTTTTTTCGGAATCTGGCCGTCCGCAATGGCCCGGGCCAGCATCCAGCCGTAATTGGACCGCGAGGCCAGGGTCTGGATAGCAGCAGCCTGAGCTTCTGCCGGTAATTCCGGGTAGTGCCGGAGCAGGATCTCACCAAGATGATTCCGGTCATACTGAGCAATCGCCCGGATGGCTTCCAGTTGCAGGTGACGATCTTCGATCAGGCCGGGCAACGCATCAATGAGTTCGGGTTGCTTTCTGGCTGACAACTGCCGGATCGCCGCTGCTTTCTCCTGATGTCCGGCCTGCTTATTTTCCAGGGTTAGCAGTAGATTCCGGATGGATTCCTGATCACCAAATTGCTGGTTGATCGCGGCGGCCAGTTCCCTGATTTCCTGACTGCCTTTTTGCAATTTTTGTTGGGTATCTTTCCAGGTTTCCGGTGGAGTAATATCGGTGCGACCTTCTACGGCTGCCAGAAGGCCATTCAACAAATCTGCAGCGTTTTTTTGGTTTGGTCCGAGTCCGGTCATCAGTACATCCATTTTGCCTCCATCGACCAGCCTCCGGGCAATGAATTGATTGATTTCAGAAAATGCCGATTGATGAGCAAGGGTGACTGCCCGGGAAGGGTCTTTCATGACCAGTGGCTCAATGCCATACCACAGCATCAACGGAATATTGTGATCGCTGACATCCTCTCCCCTGGTCATCAAGACCCCGGCCAGTTGCCATTGAGCTTCTCCGGTGATGCGTTGCAATGCGATGGCGAGGTAGAGCCGAACTACCGGGGAAGGATCGGAACCTGCCAGCTGAACAAATTTTTCCAGAGCGTTGTTTCCGGGATCATAATCTTCACACAGTAATTGCACAGACCAGGCCCGGACAAATTCATTGGGATCATTGAGCAAGGCCACCAGCGTATTCTTGTCTGCTGCCTGGCAGGCATGGAGCGTCCAGAGGGCATTGAGGCGAACCGGAGCATCATTCTTTACATCGAGCAAGTTGGAAAGCGCCTGCACAGTTTCCGGAGCAAGGGGGGTCTTGTGAGCCCGTTCCTGCAAGATCAGTCGCGCTCTTCGGGCGTGCCAGCTGCTCTTATTGGATTGCAATGTTACCAGACTCAGGTCGCTCAAGCCAGTCAGATCGCTGTACCGGTCATCCCAGTTAGTGGCCCGGGAGATTTCCGGAATGATCCGGAATACCCTGCCAGTCTCCTTATGCAGCACTTCTTTTCCGCAGATATCGGCATCGTGCCAATCCAGTACATAGAGACCTCCATCCGGACCGATTTCCATACTGAAGCCGATCCATTGGGCATTGTTGGCCAGCAGAAAGTCGTCACCGTGCCGGCCAAGGTACCCGGAACCTCTTCTTTCCAGGATATCGCTTAGTACCGCATGTTCATGGATATTGGCCATAAAGATCCGGCCATACTGATCCGGAGGGAAAGCATCAGACAGATAGATTCTGGCCCCACCATGGGCCGACCGGTGCCGGTGATCGCCAATGGTCTGAATGTCTTTATAGACATAGGGATTAAAATGTTGTCCTCCCTGCCGGTGATAGATGCCACCGGGAATGATGTGCCAGAGGTGGGGGATGACACATGCTGAAATGAACAATTGACCATGTTCATCGTAGTCAATACCCCAGGGATTGCTCAAGCCATGGGCTACTACTTCAAACCGGTCTTTGGTGGGATGATACCGCCAGATTCCTCCATTGATATCGACACCTTCACCTTGCAGCAAATCCGGTGGAAAGGGGTCGCGATGACGATAGATCCGGTCTTTTCCGGAGGGTTTTCGCACTTTCGAAGGGGTCGCAAATCCCTGACAGCCATAAAGCCAGCCATCGGGTCCCCAGTGCATGCTGTTGAGGGTTTCATGCCGGTCACGGATACCCCAGCCAGTCAGGCGGATTTCAATATCATCGAGATCCGCCCTGTCGTCATGGTTTCTGTCCGGTACAAACAGCAGATGAGGAGGAGCACCGAGAAACAACCCGTCAAAGCCTACAGCAATGGCAGCTGGGAAAGCAATACCCTCCAGGAAGATTTTCCGGGAATCGGCTTTGCCATCGTGGTCGGTGTCTTCCAGGATCAGAATCCGGCTGTCACCAGAGTTGGAAAATCCATCACCCCGGGATTCGTAGTCCCGGTTTTCGGCAATCCAGAGACGTCCCTTGTGGTCCCAGCAAAACGCCATGGGTTGGGTGATGTCGGGTTCGGATGCCCATACATTTACCTGGTAACCGTCCTGCACCGACATTTCTGAAATGGCTTCTTCGGGGGTGAGGAACCGGGCTTTGCGGCCTTCATCCTGCGCAATGCCCCAAAGTGAAGCGGTCGAGTACATACCGGCATTCCCGCAATACTCCTCCCAACGTTGGTTGATCTCCACATCGGTGATTTCCCCGGTATATACCTCGATGCGGTGTTTGATGATCTCGGTATGACCTTTAGGGATCTGCCAGTCGCCCAGACGGGCCCGGCTTGGTCCTACCCCAAATTGTCCGTCGACCCGCCAGGGTTGGGGGAATCCACCGTTTTGCGGATGATCATACAAGGCCAGATGGACCATATCCTGACGACCCTCCACCTGCATACCCAGATCCAGCCACATGGCCCGCTGACCTTCTGCTCGCTGATCCCGGTCTCTGGCTGCGTTGATCACCCGGGCCGGGATATTTTCCTGCCAGGGCATCCGGATAAAGAGGCCGCCATAGTCGTATTCTCCGATGGTGATATCCTGGGCGGCCTGACCCTGCCATTCAAGATCCAGCAGATAACGACCATCGATGGATTGAAAAGACCAGATCTGCGTCTCGGTCAGCAGTACTTCCTGCATACTGTCCAGCATTTCGTATTGGGTAGCCCACTTTAGCACCCTGCCGGTATCCTGCAGGATTTTCAAATCAACTTTTCTCCAGTATTCAGTTTCAGGATGATGAAAGAAATCCCTGCCATTGACCCGGGTTAAGCCCCAGTAAATACCGGTCTGGTGTTTATGATGTCCGGGACTATATTCGGTGAGGGTGCTCTCTCCGTCAGGACTGATCAGCGGATGAATATAAGGCCTGAAATCCGGACGGGCATTTTGGGTAAGGATCACCTTGTCATCCGGTCCGACAATGGAAAGCTGATCACCTTCCGGATTGATCCGGATCGTCCATTGATCGGTGGGGTGATCCTTATGTTGCTGATTGCAGGCAAACAATGTAACGATTGCCAGGTACAGTAAGCAGGAATAATTTCTCATAGGGAGAAATATACAAAAAACCTCAGGGTGTAGACTCAGTAAGGACAATATTGGTAGTCCGGTTGGCAATCCCTCCAGACCAATCTTCGAAGGGAAGGGGAAATTGGGAGGCCTTCGGAAAAAAGCCGGATATCTGCAATACCCGGCTTTTCCTTTAAGAATAAACAGGCTTTAAATCATTTTCCCCGACCGAGGTACCAACCCACCGCCGCTCCGGCAAGCGCCATCATCACAGCGTACACGATGACATCGGCGATGGTGCCGGTGATATCCATCAGTGTGGACGTGCCATACATGAGGAAGTCCCAGGCCAGGCCGATCAGGAGTCCGATGACCGCCCCGGCCTGAAGACCCGTTGCAGCAGTCTTGATCCCGGCCCATCTGGAAAAGATGTACGATAATAATGCCCCGTTGGCAAGATTGCCCAGGATGATGAAAAGCATATCCGGTGGGTCTTTCATGTAGTTTGTTCCACCTGCATGCGATTCAAAAAAAGAACTTAAGATGACAACGTAGAACAAATACCCCAAAAAGAAGATAACCACTCCCCCAATGAGTGATCCTAATAGAAATTTTCTGGTGTCCATCTGGTTTTCGTTTAGTTTTGATGAAAAATAGTTATGTCCCTCTGAAGTTACAGCGATTTTCTTTTATTTCGGAAAGTTGATGATACTTTATGTTTTCCATTTTGGATGATGGTATCTTAGTCTGATCACTCCCGGAAAATGTTTAACCGGGATTTTATAAAATACATGCTGTATGAAGAAACTAACCTGCCTGATTGGCCTCTCCCTCATCGTTCAAGGTTTTATGAAAGCTCAGGCGGAAGACCGCTTGATTTTGCCGGGTGCTCAGCTGGTCAAGGTCGCTTCCGGTTACAAATTTACGGAAGGACCGGCGGCTGACCGGGCCGGTAATGTTTATTTTACTGATCAACCCAATGACCGGATTCTGAAATGGTCGGTAGCTGATGGTTCGGTTACCACCTGGATGGAGAATACCGGACGATCCAACGGATTGTATTTTGACAATGAAGGCAATCTGCTGGCCTGTGCCGATCTGGAGAATCAGCTCTGGCAAATTGCACCTGATCAGTCCGTCAAGGTCCTGGTAAAGGATTATCAGGGCAGGAAACTAAACGGACCCAATGACCTTTGGGTCCATAAGAAAGGCGGTGTTTATTTTACCGATCCCTTTTATAAAAGAGATTACTGGAGCCGGACTGAAAAAGAAATCGAGCAGGAGGATGTCTATTATTTATCACCTGACAGGAGTTCACTGAGCGTGGTAGCCACCGGATTTGTTCGTCCAAATGGGATCGTTGGTACGAAAAATGGAAAATTTCTTTATGTTGTCGATATCAATGATCGTAAAACCTACCGCTACCGGATCAATAAAGATGGGGCATTGTACGACCGGCAATTGTTTACCGAAATGGGATCGGATGGTATGACCATCGATAACAAGGGTAACCTTTATTTGACTGGGAAAGGTGTTACCGTCTTTAACAAAAAAGGAGAGAAGATCGGACATTTTGAAGTACCTGAAAACTGGACAGCCAATATTTGCTTCGGAGGTAAAGACCAGCGTAAATTGTTTATCACCGCTATGGGATCACTGTATACTTTGGATATGAAGGTGAGAGGAGTTCGTTGGTGATATTGTAATTTTTCGATGAAATGGGTTTCAATAACATCGCCAGGATTAATCGATCTTTTTATATGACATACGAATTGCTGGGAAACAAATACGAATTTAAGATTTTGAAGTATGACTTTCATCCCGGCAAGTATGATTTTCAGGATTCGAACTATGCTTTATCGGGATCGAAGTACATTTTTCAATTGGGAAAGATTTTTAGTTCCGGCAACATTCAGGAAATGAACTACCTTAAAACGTTTAAATTAAAATGATCCGTTCCGCCTTTAAGATGAAGCTCAGGAAGGGTTATGAGGCTGAGTATAAAAAAAGGCATGATGAAATATGGCCTGAATTAAGCGATCTCCTGAAAGATGCAGGAATCAGCGATTACTCCATTTTCCTGGATGAAGAAACCGCGACCCTCTTTGCCGTACAAAAACTAAAAGCAGGCCATCAACCAATGGATTTATCCCAACATCCGGTCATGCGTAAATGGTGGAGATACATGGCCGACATTATGGAAACCAACCCGGACCTCTCTCCGGTGGTTGTTCCCCTCGATGAAGTTTTTCATTTGGAGTGAGATCGCATCTACCTGGAGCGGCGATTTCAATCGCCGGAGTTAGACCCTTTGACACACAGGCGAATGAATTCTTGATTTTTATCGCATGGAGCGTCGATTTTAATCGCCGGAGAATAGATACATTGATACATGGTGGAATGAATTCGCCCCTTCAGTTAATCGTATGGAGCGGCGATTTCAATCGCCGGAGTAATGGATGCATGGGGTACACAGGCGAATGAATTCGCACCTCCGGGCAGAAACCCGGCACGATCCTGAATTAAATTGTATATTGGATAGTCAGGTCATCGTTATTTGTCATGGTGCACATAAAGGCGGGGTTTTTGGTTTTTTTATGGCTCTGTACGATCCGGGTCAGCTCACAGGATGAAGACCGGGTTCTTCCGAATTGCCCGATGCATATCATCATTGCGATGGATTTTTCCGCGAGCGAACGGGCGTTTATCAACGAAGTTCAGACCGTTTTACTCGCCCTGACCAACCGTTTTGAGCTGCATCCCAATACGATGCGGATAGGACTGATTTCCTTTAACCGGGGAGCACAGTTGATCCAACCCATGACTGGAGACACTGAAGAATTAAAGGAGACGATCCAGGCATTGCGAATACCCCTGAGTGTCTTTGCCACCGATATTCACGCAGGAATTGAAATGGCTTATGGAGAATTTAGCAAAAACTCTGTCGAGAGCGTCAAGAAATTCTTTATCATCATTTCCGATGGTGATCCGCACGCCCATTCCCGGGGCTTTGGATTTCAGCAGGATCTGGAAATGATTCAAAAAATCAAGAATGGTGATCCGGTCCGGAAAGTGGATCCGGTGCATGTCTTTAGCCTGTATTCCGGTGAGACCGTTCCTTACCAGGACCCATGGAGCGAAGAAGTCAGATTGCTGTCGATCCGGCATATGCAGAACCTGGCCAGTGGAAGGGAAGATTTTTTCTTTTTTGATGAATATCCCAAACTCGTCAATTTACTGGAACAGATCAGTAGTTGCCTCTGATTTTTTGCTGATAGAAGATTGCAGTACCATTTAATTTTCCTTCTTTTATGAAGAATGAATTACCCGGTTGAGTGCTGGTGAACATTAAATCGTATTTAAGTACCAATGGTTTATCTTAACAAGGCTTTGCTTTTTATAATGATCTGCATTTGTTCCGAGTTGTCAGCCCAGGAAAAATCTTATTATTACGAAATTCCGGCCCCTCCGGCGCAATATTCCGCCGAAACAGTTGCCGCCAGGCTGGTAGATGGCCTGGGTTTTCGATATTACTGGGCAACGGAGGGATTGACGGAACACGATCTTTCGTATCGCCCATCTCCCGAGGCCCGGACTTCCCTGGAAACCTTGCAACACATCCGGGGCCTCACTTCTATGTTGTTGAATACAGTGCAAGGGAAATTTGCCGGAAGTCAACAACCTGGCCCGGAGCTTTCCTTTACAGAGTTGCGTGCACTCACGCTGGAGAATATCCGGCTGACCAGTGATATCCTCAAAAGAGAAACAACTCAGTTGGAAAATCTTCCCCTGATTTTCGAACGTCCTCAGGGTAAAACTGAATATCCATTCTGGAATCTGATCAATGGGCCGGTATCCGATGCACTCTGGCACGTTGGGCAGATTGTCAGTTTCCGGCGGTCTTCCGGCAACCCGTTACCTCCTGGGGTGAATGTTTTATCGGGAACCAGGCGGGAATAGATAAACTTCCATTCTTACAGAAAGGTATTACCCAGGTATTCCCGTCTGCGTCATCTCTTATGGTTGTTCCGAAATAAGGATGCGGAAACCGGCAGGATATAATTTCCTGGAACTAAAATACACCGGACAGGAAAAATTATCAGGTAGGTTTTTGATTGGAAGTGAAGATCAAACTCTTGGGCAGATATCAATTTTTTCAGTACGTCAATAGCGCCGGTTTTGGTATAGTTACTACCGTCGATTCATACAGTGACGATAGCTGGGATCAATGCCATTGGACCTTCCGTAGCTTATCGATTTGACCTTCTTCCATGGATCCATGTCAAATTAGCACCGAATTTTTAGATATTTGGCGACAGCTCAAAAGATATGTTCAGTGAAAACAGTTGCAACCCTCTTTATCTGGGTGATCTATGCTCCCTCATTGATCGCTCAGCTTTCGGGAGATATCGATACGATCCTGGTGTCGGGAAGTCAGATACCGCTGACCATCCGAGAAACAGGTAAAAACATTACCGTACTAAGACCGGAGGAAATCCGGCAAATGCCGGCGATTTCCATCGATGAGATTCTCCAGCTCGTGCCAGGAGTGGAAGTACAGTCCCGCAATGGATTCGGGGCTCAGGCGGATATTTTGATGCGAGGCTCGACTTTTGCTCAGGTACTGGTACTGGTAGACGGCATGCGGCTCAATGATCCTTTGACCGCTCATTTTAATGGCAATATTCCCGTGTTGAATGAAGAGATCGCCCGGATTGAAGTGCTGCGGGGACCAGCCGCAGCCATGTACGGCCCCGATGCGGTAGGCGGACTCATCAATATTGTGACCAAGACTTTTTCCGGTAAATCAGGATCCGGTACTGAGGCCGGAGGTGAAGTTGGCATCGGATCCAACAGGCAGATTCTGGCCAATGCCTCACTTTTTTCAACGGGAGAAAAGGTGACGGGTAGTATCGGTATACAATACAATAAGTCAGAAGGTGAATTAATTCCCCCGGTGGTTACCGCTGATAATACCACCCTTGATTCCTACCGTAATTATTTTGACATACGAACATTGGGAGGTACCCTGGCTTTCCGGCTTAAGAATAATATTCGTCTTGCCTGGCGCAGTGGCTATGATTATCGTGATTTTAGTGCACGTTATTTTTATACCAGTAGCCCGTTCGATAAATCAACAGAGACGACAACCAATTTATTTAATGTGGTGCAATTGGAGAAAATCCGGCAACATTCAAGCAGTGATCTGCAAATTGCCTATAAATACAATACGGATGAATTTATTTTCAGTCCGGATTTTCCCTCAACCAACGATCACCGGACCCACCTGTTAAATATATTATCCAATCATTTGTGGGATATCAACGATCAGTGGATTCTTAAGACGGGAATTCAGATCGACCGGCGCTCGATCATCAGTACCGACCGGGGAGATCACCAGGACTGGCATGCCGGTGTTTATACCATGGCCATGTATAAACCTTTGGAAGATCTGAATATTTCCGGCAGCCTCCGGGCCGACTACGACCAGAACTACGATTTTGAGCTGCTTCCCCAATTAAATATTTCGTACATCCTGGGTGATTATGTCATTCGCGGATCGGTAGGCCGGAGCATCCGGGCAGCAGACTATACAGAGCGATATGTTTCCCACAATTTACCGATGCTGACTCCCGGACGCAATCTGGGCAATCCGGATCTTCTGGCAGAAAGCAGTTGGAGTGAAGAATTGGGGGTCGATATTTTTATTGGTGGAAAATTGCAGCTGAAGACGACCGGATTTTTCCGGCAATCCAGTCAGCTAATCGACTACGTGCTGACCAATGAATCGGAGATCGGCCCCTGGGGCGATCTAGTGGAGGGCGAGGATTATTTTTTTGCGAAAAATATCACAGCAGTCAAAACGAAGGGTGTGGAAATCGAGTCCATTTTCCGGCACCGTTTTGGCCGTGACAATTCCTTTTTATTGACGACCGGCTATACCAGGCAAGAGACTACCAATGAAGCGGGTGTGGTGTCGGTGTACATCGCCAACCATGCTAAAGATCTGCTGACTTTTTCCTCAATACTGGATCTGGATAATTTTCATTTTTCTCTGGGAGGGTTGTATAAAAACCGGAACCCACGGTTAGCTCCGGCCATCAACAGTCAGTTGGAAGCATCCTATAGCGTCTGGAATTTAAAGGCGGGATTCGATATCCATCAGAAATTAAACCTCAGTATGCAGATCCGGAATCTGTTTAACGAACGCTACCAGAATATCCTGGGAGCTCCGATGCCCCGGCGGTGGCTTTCAGGAAGTATCGGGTGGAAATTGTAAAACAGGTTTTTAGAAGAAGCCATGTTATCCCTTTTGTGGCATGCCATGGAAAGTAGACGAATTCAGGTGGCTGTACCTGTGCGAGTGCCAGCTTCTTCGGAAGAGTACAGGAAGACGGAGCCATCAGAATTTGATTACTTTTGATCCATGGCCCGGTTCCTGACGATGATATTTTTACAGTTTATGGTTTTTTCCATCTATGCCCAGCACCTGCCGGCCTATCAGATCTTTTCGGGCAGCGGAAAAAAATTGCCCTTCCGAAAGATGGTGAAGCAACTGGAGAAGAAAGACATCATCCTCTTTGGTGAAATTCACGACAATCCGATTGACCACTGGTTGCAGCTGGAGTTGGTCCGCGATCTGGCGACGAAACGCTCTCTGACGCTGGGAGCGGAAATGTTTGAGTCGGACAACCAAACGGTTTTGAATCAATACCTGCAGGGAAAGATCGACGATTTGCGGAAGGACCCCACCTTGCGTCTGTGGTCAAATTATGACACCGACTATGCACCGCTGGTCAATTTTGCCAGGCAGCATGGTATTCCCTTTATCGCAACCAATGTGCCCCGGGATTATGCCAGGCAAGTTTACCGGGGCGGTTTTGTGGTACTGGAAACCCTCTCAGCCAGTGAGAAAGAATGGATAGCTCCCTTACCCATTGATTTTGACCCCGACTTGAAAACCTACAGGGAAATATTGCAAATGATGGAGCATCACGCCACTCCCGAACTGGTGATGGCCCAGGCGCTCCGGGATGCTACAATGGCTCATTTTATACTGAAAAACTATGTTGAAGGGCATTTGTTTGTCCATTTCAATGGTACCTACCATTCGGAATTTCAGGAAGGCATTCTCTGGTATCTGAGACGGGGGAATGACCAGTTGCAATATGCCACCATCGCGACGGCGACCCAGGCTTCACTGAAAAAATTGTCTGATGAAAACCGGGAGAAAGCCGATTACATCATCATCGTTGATGAAGACATGACCGAAACCCATTAAGAACCCTCTTAGTCTCGTGAATGGAACGATGTTGAAAATCCATCCGCCTGGATCGTCCGGTCACAAAACAATCCATTACTGACCGAAGCCCGGGTGAGCACCCGTTGGTCAAATACACCGGTTTGTCGCCGATTGTTGGTATACCAGACACAAAGTACTTCATCGTCACTGACGTAAGTACCGACGATGGGTGATTTTTTAAGACAGTAATTTAAAACCATCATGACAGGACCTTCTCCCCGTTTTTGCACCCGGTCACCGGGTTTGAATTTTCGCCTTTTCATGTTGATAAATGATTTGATTACTTAAGAACTACTGGATTATTTTTCAATCAACAAGGGTATTTTCGCCCTGCTAGCTGAAGAATAGAGTATTCGCTACCCAGGGCAGACTCTGATTTTTTTAAGAAAGGGGAGCCCTGACCGATATTCGGATTTACCTGCCAGGACTTCCACCAGTACCACTTATCTAACCATCGATATTACATCATATCATCATACATTCCGGCTCCGGCTCCAGCCGCTGCTGGTTCTTTTTTCTTTTCCGGAAGTTCGCTGATCGTGCATTCGGTCATGAGCACCAGACCGGCAATCGAAGCGGCATTTTCGATGGCAATACGGGTTACTTTGGCCGGATCGATGACACCGGCTTTCTTCAGATCTTCATACTGATCGGTCCGGGCATTGTAGCCATATGATCCGTGTTCGTCCAGCACTTTCTGCAATACCACGCTGCCTTCCCGGCCGGCGTTCTGGGCAATGGTGCGCAGCGGTGCTTCCAGTGCCTTGCTGACAATGCCGGCTCCGATAAATTCATCTTCATTGTCAAATTTCACTTTACGCAAAGCGCTGATGGCACGTACATAAGCTACCCCACCACCAGGCACAATTCCTTCTTCTATGGCGGCCCTGGTAGCATGCAGGGCATCATCTACCCGGTCTTTCTTCTCCTTCATCTCGACTTCGGTGGGAGCACCAACATGCAACACCGCTACGCCACCAGTTAGTTTCGCCAGGCGTTCCTGCAGTTTTTCCCGGTCGTAATCGGAAGTGGTCGTTTCGATCTGGGCCTTGATCTGGTTAACCCGGGCCCTGACCATTTTATCATCCCCCAGGCCTCCGACTATGGTAGTGTTGTCCTTATCTACTTTGATTTTCTCACATCGACCCAGTTGATCCAGGGTCGTATTTTCCAGTTTATACCCTTGTTCTTCGCTGATCACGGTACCACCGGTCAGGATGGCGATATCTTCTAGCATGGCTTTTCGCCGGTCGCCAAAGCCCGGTGCTTTCACGGCCACTACCTTCAGAGCCCCTCTCAGACGGTTGACGACCAACGTACCCAGTGCGGTGCCGTCAATATCTTCAGCAATGATCAGCAAGGCTTTGCCATCCCTGGCGGCTGCTTCCAGTACCGGGAGCAGATCCTTGATATTGGATATCTTTTTATCGTGGATCAGGATGTAAGGATCCTCGTATTCCGTTACCATTTGCTCGGTATTGGTGGTGAAATAGGGAGACAAATATCCGCGGTCAAACTGCATTCCAATCACTTCTTCGACATACGTCTCCGTTCCCTTGGCTTCCTCGACCGTGATCACGCCATCAGTGGTCACTTTTTTCATGGCATCGGTAATCAGGGTTCCGATTTCTTCGTCATTGTTGGCAGAAATGGTAGCCACCTGACGTATCTTGTCAAAGTTACCGCTGACTGGTTCAGCTTGCTCTTTCAGATTTTCCACCACAATTTTCACAGCTTTATCGATACCTCTCTTCAGGTCAATTGGATTGGCACCGGTGGCGACATTTTTAATGCCGGCTTTGATCATGGCCTGAGCCAGCACCGTGGCCGTCGTGGTACCATCACCGGCCACATCGGCCGTCTTACTGGCCACTTCTTTAGCCATTTGAGCTCCCATATTTTCCAGAGGATCCACCAGTTCGATATCCCTGGCCACCGTAACACCGTCTTTGGTGATTTTGGGGGCGCCAAAACTCTTTTGAAGCACTACGTTCCTGCCTTTCGGGCCAAGAGTTACTTTGACTGCATTGGCCAGTTGGTCAATACCCATGATCAGTCTTTCCTGAGCCCGGTTATTTAATGTGATTTCTTTTGCTGACATTTTATTTGTGTTTTTAAGTTTTTAAACCAACAAGTTTGTTAAGAAAAACAATGATTAATTTTCATTCAATACGACCAGGATATCATCTTCCCTCATGATCAGGTATTCATGGCCATTAAGCTTAAGTTCCTGGCCGGAATATTTACCGTATAGTACGCGGTCACCCGATTTAACCGTCATTTGATGGTCCTTGTTTCCTGGTCCCACAGCGATAATCTCTCCTTGCTGAGGCTTTTCCTTTGCGGTGTCCGGAATAATGATACCTCCTGAGGTTCGTTCCTCTGCCGGAAGTGGCATGACCACAACCCGGTCATTGATTGGTTTAAATGAAATACTGTTCATAATCTTAAAGACTTTAAATAAAATGATAGAAAAATGATTTGAAACAATTCGATGGGAAAGGTACCAGCCCGGTGGTTCTGTTTGCCGGGCTGGTCAAATGGTGACAATAATAGTGAATTAAGAAATTTAAGAAATTCTAATTTGTCGGGGCTTTAAGGCTTTGGCTTCCTCTTTTTTCGGGATCAGAACCCGGAGAATGCCGTTTTCATATTTTGCCTTGATTTTGGATTCATCCACCACCGATTTGGGCAAATGAAAGTCTCGTTCAAAAGACTGATAACTAAACTCCCTCCGGGTATATCGATCACCCTGATTCAGTTCGTTACTGGTTTCTTTCCGGGAAGCAATTTTCAGGATCTCATTGTCCAGCTCGATCAGAAAATCACTTTTCTCCATACCCGGTGCGGCCATTTCAACCACAAACTGATCGTTCGATTCGACAATATTGACCGAAGGCAGAGTAGTGTTGGTGGTGGAAAAATTACGCATGCCCCAGTCGTTCAGGTTGCGTGTTATAAAATCATCGAAGAAGCGGGGAAGGGTTTCAAATACCGGAGAATTTTTAATCAGTGTCATAGGTTACCAAATTTTAAAAGTTAAACAATTTATTTACTCAGGTAAAAAATCGCGAAACCATCAAAAGTGGGTAGCTAAAACCCGATTTTAATCTATCTGAATTTGCTCTTTGCAATTAATATGCCAGACCGAAAAATCGTACTGCAGCCTGTAAAATTTGACAGGATTCTGCAAAAATGACAGCTCCGGCCGGCACTTTCCCGATGAATTTTTGTCAGTTTCCGATCAGCACTTTTCCGGTTATGGTCTGCCGCGTTTGCGGCTGTCAAGCCAATATTTGATACTGGTATCGTAATCCGTATAATGTATATACCGGCGGTTTTCCATCCAAAGTACGATGGTCTTTTGTCCGGATCCGGTACCCCGGGCCACATAGGGTCGAACCTGGTCGTAGGTTGAATTACTGGTGATGGGCGTGATATTCCAGGATTTTCCACCATCCCTGGTTCTTCGCTTCTCGATTTCAAAACGGTCATTGATCTGCCGGCTCAGGAATACCACTTCCGGACGGTCTGGTTGCAGTGACATATTGCCATGATAATAGGATTCCCGTTCCCTGACTCCTTCCTGTGTCTGCGGAAACCATTTTCCTGCTTTACATATCTCGTGATCGTTCCAGGTGCCGGTCTTCCGGTTATACCAGGCGTAATGGTAACGGTGATCGGTCTTTTGCGGATGCCGGGTATAGAGTATGACCGGACGCCCTTTGCGGTCAATGCCAATATCTGCCAGCCAGGCCAGGCCGGAACCGTTATTGGGTTTATACACCAATGTGGCATCGTCAGGACGAAATGGTAACTGCTCGACCGTGCAGATTTGCGATCCATCTGATCGCCAGAATGCACCGGATTCATAATAGCAGTGATAGACTGAATTTTCCGGTTCTACCTCCGGATGCCCGTCGGTAAAGACGAGATGGATCCGCGATTGACCATCCGAGGCATATTTTACGTAGGGCCGGTTGTTACCATCAAAAGGAGCGCTGCTGATAATCACCTTTTCGTCCTGCCAGGTATGGCCTCCATCGAAAGACCGGATCATATTGGGTTTGAATCCAATCCACCGGCCAAAGGTATAGATGGCTTTTTCATCAGAAAGAAAGTATGGATTGGCATAGGTATAAGTCTCCCTGGGAAACTCACCGAGGAGCGTTTCGATCCCGGGACGGATGATGACCGGCTCCGAAAAAGAGGCAATGTTACCGGGATCTCCGGTTTTGTGCCAGATGATACCCTTCTTACTGCCATGCCAGGTGTACATGGCCAGGATCTGACCGTCCGGTAGTTCAGCAAACGCCGGATTATCGTGATCATCCACCTCCAGCCGGTCATAGAGAATCCTCGTCGAAATCGAATGATTTTCGGGATCAAGCTCCACCGCTTCTACCGAACCGTCTTTTTTAACCCAGCCGGTAATCACCCGGCCTTTGGTAGTCAGGATGGCTCTGGGGTCCGAAAACCAGCACCAGGCACCATCCATGGTCAATATTCCAACCGATGACTGGGCAGTCAGCCTGGCAGTGGCTGTCAAAGCAATGAAACAAAGCAGGTATTTATACATATGTAAACCAATATTATCGCACTAAATGTATCGAAGATTGCTCACATTCTGCCGGTTCTGCCTTGTCTGATCAGTTCAAAGTGAGGATCTGATGCTGATCATCCATGCTAATAAATTGAAAATCAGGATGATAATCATATAATGCCGGCAGACTTATTGCAATAGTGCGAATGACAATTGTCAGTTGACTTTTTGATAAGTATCATTTGTATCTGCACTCAAACCCCGTTGCTTTGTAATTTTAAAGCATTAAACATGAAAGTAATTCTGGTTGTCGAGGGTAACGATCAAATGAGGGAGAATATCATGGAGATTCTGGAGATCGCGGGTTACCGGGTGGAAACCGCGGTTGATGGACTGGAAGGACTGCAGAAGGTGTATACTGTTTTGCCGGATCTAATATTATGTGATGTGAATTTATCGGGTATTTCCGGGCAGGAATTAATGGATTCACTCAAATTGTCACCCGAATCCCGTAACATTCCATGCATTCTGCTTACTCCCAATAGTGACAATGGTGAAGAAATCGCAAAAGGAATTGCTACTGGCGCAGAAAGCTATCTTTCCTTTCCTTTTGATTATGCTCATCTGACAAGTGCCGTGGACCGGCAGTTAAAAATGCGCCGCAGGTTGCCTTTAAAGAATGCATCTTGACCTGGGGAAATGAGTAATAAAACTGTCTTGTATGCAACGGAAAACATTGAAAGACTTTCACAACGAACTTAGCTGGAATACCAAAATCTATACATTGCTGGCCATCACCGTTTTACTGCTGGCCCGGTTTACCTCCGCTTTTGAGACCGATTTCGCCATTACGATAGCCCTTGGTCTGCTGGTAGTCTTGTTTGTAGAATCTTTTGCGATTGTATCCTTGAATCATCCGACTCTGTGGCTATCTATAAAATGGACCATAATCCTGCTGATCCTGGCCTTTATCCTTATTGGTCTGGTTTAAATCCGTGATATTATCCCGACGAAAAGGTTGGTTCGGGAAACCCTCAGCAATCAGTCAGTCTGCGATTCGAGGAGGAAAGGCATTCCGTAATATTTTTCCGATTCTTCTTCCCAACCCCGCACAACCCTCATTCCGGCAAGCGGTCCTTTGGTTTCCGTCACGACGGTAACCTGCCCTTCGCGGTTTTCTTTTTGATAGTAAATGATGACCCAGTCAAATTGCTTATTGAGTTGATGAGCCCGGGCTGTGTTGGAAAAAAGTACGGTAAAATGCCAGCCTTTGCGATCAGAGTGGTAGATGGGTAACCAACTTTCATTTTCAGGATTAAATCGCTTGGGGGCGATTTTTTTCAATTTATTTTCAGCTGCCAACCTGCGGTAATCCATATCAATTTCCAGAAGTATGTTAATGGGTGGAGCATCGATCTTCGGAGCAAATTCAAAGCGGGACCGCCAGGCCTTTCCAGGTTTTCTTCGGCTTAAAAGACCCTCCAACGCCATCCGGATCAGATGCAGCCGGGCTTTCCCAAAACCGGAAACAGCATCCAGCCGGCCATCATAGACGGCCTGTTCCAATTCTTCCAGGGTATCAATATTCAATTCCCGGGTGATTCGTCTGGCCAGTTCCGGACCAATCCCGGGAATTCGTTCAATAACTTGCTCGAACGACACATCGCCCATTAACCGGTTGAGGTAACGGCTATGACCATTCTGGTAATAATCGATGATCAGATTGGCGATGCTATGCCCAATGGCCGGCATTGCTTCCAGCTTTTTGATATCCCGTTTCAGGGCTGTTTTTTTAAGATCTTCCGGCATCCGGGCGATTTCGGTTGCGGCATTGCGGTAGGCATTAACCTTGAATGTACTGGCTTCCTGCATTTCAAGGAGGTCGGCTATCTGGTTTAGCAGCCGGTAAATGTCTTCGTTTAGGGGATTTCGAACAAACATTAGCGTTTTTCTCTTCAAATTATTTTAAGTAATAATACGTCCCTATGATTCAGATCATTTCGTTCGGTGATTTGCCGGGGCCAGCTTCCTATTCCAATGAATAATTATTGCCTGCGTTTATCGAAAAATCAGCAGAGGCACTCTGGTTCGGAACAGGATTTTCCGGATCAGACTCGAATGATATAAACGCTCCCAGAAATACCGGTAGGGTTTGTAGAATGCCAGGAGTTCGGCATGCTCTTTTTCGTAATAGGCAAGAATCCCGTCTTCAATTGATTCTGCCCTGGATTTGGTAAAATCGATAAACTTGTTGATTTTTTCCTGATGGGTGATATCGACGGCACCTTCTGTGTTATCCTTTTCGATATGGAGCATATGAATGGATGGAGATCCAAATAGTCTGGCAAAATTAACCAGCCATTCAATGGCTTTCTGTTCGGCTTCCGGCAAATCTGTTCCGCTTGGATTGGCCGTTGGGAAAAGTATGTGTTTATAGGGTTTAAATTCAGACTGACTGGGTATCGCCAGTACTGGTACGGTAGCCAGTTGGATGGTATGGGCTGTGACTGTTCCCATCATCCGGTCCAACAATCCATATTTTTGTTTCATCCCCATAACAATCATGTCATGCCCTTCACTTTTCGCAAACTCGGCTATTTCGGTGGCCGGATAGGGTCCGTAAATGGCTTTGAAAATTCCGCGATGGGTCGAAGGAATGCCCTCCTGTAGTTCCAGCAGGTGACTTTCGACGGCTTTCGCTTTTTCCTTCATAATGCCATCAATAGCCCGGCTGGGCATGCTGGAGGAAACGACCACCGGAATATCGTAAACATTGAGCAGGTCGATTTTGGTATCCGTATTCTTCAGCAGGTCCAGGGAATATTTCAAGGCATTGTCACAGGCATCTGAAAAGTCGGTGGCTAACAGTATTTTTTTCATATTCCTTGAGCTTTTTAATTTTTTACCAGCATTTTGGAAAAACCTGCCCTGACGTCATTGACCTGACTGCCACAATTCCTGATATGTTCGGCAGGTGAGTACAAAGGATCAAAAAAACATTCGCGTTGTAAATGACAGGAGTCATATGCCTGCATGATCTTCATAAGACTTTTGCCAGGTCATTCCCGGTAAATTTGCCGAAAGTAAACAAACCTTCCGTACTCCCTTTTCGTGTGATCGCTGTCACGAAACCATTATCGGGGGTACCTTATTTTTGAACATCATTATATCATTATAAATCTAACAATTTTAATCATGATGGAATCTGAATCTGGATTAACCAATATGCCAAGAATCGGAGATAAGGCTCCTGATTTTGAAGCAGTGACAACCATTGGTAAAATACGCTTATCCGACTATGCCAAAGATAAATGGCTGGTCCTGTTTTCACACCCGGCAGATTTCACTCCGGTCTGCACCACCGAAATGAGTGGATTTGCCCAACGTAAAGATGAATTTACCGCGCTCAATACCGAATTGATGGGATTGAGTATCGATAGTGTACATGCCCACCTGGGGTGGGTGGATAATGTCCGGAAAAATACCGGAGTATACTTTGATTTTCCCATTATTGCTGATATCGATATGAAGGTATCCAAGCTCTATGGCATGCTTCAGCCCAACGAAAGTGAAACGGCAGCGGTAAGGGCGGTCTTCTTTATTGACCCGAAAAAGGTCATCCGGCTGATCATGTACTACCCGCTGAATGTGGGAAGGAATATGGACGAAATACTGAGGGCACTCGAGGCGCTGCAGACGGCCGATAAATACAGAGTGGCTCTTCCGTTAGACTGGAAGAAAGGAGACAAAGTAATTGTTCCTCCGCCCAAAACCCTCGCAGAAATGGAAAAGAGGATGGAGGAGAAAGATCTTGAAATCGTAGATTTTTATTTGGCAAAAACGTCTCTCAACTAAATCAGACCGGAGGCCTCTTCCATCATTTGGGATGGGAGAGGCTTTTCTGGTCGTTGGGTCCTTGCCAATATTTACATATTTTTATGAAAAATCGGTCTTTATGGATAAGCTGATTTATTTTATTTTTTTCCTTCCAGGTATTTTCTTGCTTTCCTGTAAGCCTGGTCAGCCACAAAAGAAGACGGCTGTTTCACCGGAATTGGAGCAACAATGTATGGAAAAAGGCATGGCGATTACCGGTATGGTTTTTCAGAATCTGAGTGGAAAATTAAAGGCAGCGTTGACCAGCGGTGGGGTTTCCGGAGCTGTTGAATATTGCAATCTCGCCGCATCGCCACTGGTCGACAGCTTGTCTGAGGCCAATATGGTCAGGATCAAGCGAACCAGCCACCGGTTGCGAAATCCTCAAAATGCCCCGACAATCCAGGAGAAAATGATCATCGATGATTATCTGACCATGATCGGAGCCGAAGAACTTCCTTCTCCCCAAGTCATTTTTGAAGACCGGAAAGTTCATTACTATGCCCCGATCTTTTTAATGGATAATTGTCTGAAATGTCATGGTACCCGTAATCAGGATATTGCGGAATCCGACTACGAAATTATCAGTAGATTATATCCGGAAGACAAGGCTTATGACTTTAAAGCGGGAGAGCTCCGGGGCATCTGGAGTCTGGAGTTCGACCGGGAGCAGTAATTGATCCATCGGCGTCACTTTAGCATTCTTTTTAAACCCAATCTTCGAATCTTTTATAAAACCGGGCCGGTCATGATTTTTTTAAATCAAATCAGGTAGTCTGTATCGGATATCCGGGTTTCCCTTTCACTGAGGAATATCACTCCGGTAGCTGACCTCTTTCATCCTCCGGCCAGGATACAGCATCTATTTTAGTGGTCTTATTTCAAATGAATGGATCACTATGACTGATCGCAAAAAAGATCTGACTTCCAGTCCGGATCTGCAATCACATTATCAGGGTACTGGCGCCATGAGGCAGCGCATACCGGTTTATGAGAGCTTTTTACCTCCCTGTAATCATGCCTGCCCTGCCGGAGAAAATATTCAGGAATGGCTGGCGCTGGTCCGGGAAGGTAAGATGGAAGATGCCTGGCGGGTTCTTACCCGCGACAATCCTTTTCCTGCCATACATGGAAGGGTGTGTTATCATCCCTGTGAGGACAGCTGCAACCGGCTTCAACTGGACAGTACCGTGAGTATTCATGCTGTGGAGCGTTATCTGGGTGACCTGGCCCTGGAGAAGGGATGGAGACACCATATCGAAGCTCCCATGTCTGGCAAGAAAATTTTGATTATCGGTGCCGGGCCCAGTGGACTTTCCGCTGCCTATCACCTCCGGAAAAAAGGCCATGAAGTGCATGTCCATGAAGCCGGTCCGGTAGCAGGTGGCATGATGCACTTTGGCATCCCTGCCTACCGCTTGCCCAGAACAGTATTGGATCAAGAGGCGCGGCTCGTCAGGGATATGGGGGTCATTTTTTCATTCAATCATAAAGTCAGTGATGTGCTCCAGGAAAAAGAAAATGGCTCCTTTGATGCGGTTTTCATTGCCATTGGTGCCCATATCAGCAAGAAGGTGGAGATACCACAGCGGGAAGCCGGAAAGATACTTGATGCCATTTCATTTCTTAAGGAAGTGGAAGAGGGTTCCAAACCCAGGCTCGGCCGGCGGGTGGCTATTTATGGTGGAGGAAATACTGCCATGGATGCTGCCCGTACGGCCAGAAGGCTTGGTTATGAACCGCTCATCATCTATCGCCGGGACCGGGAGCATATGCCCGCACATGATTTTGAAGCGGCCGAGGCCATGGCAGAAGGGATCAAGATCAATTGGCTTCGCACCATCAAGGAGTTTAATCAGTCGACCCTCACTGTTGAAGAAATGGAGATCGATGAAAATGGGCGGCCGAGATCGACCGGGCGTTTTGAGACCCTTGAAGCCGACTCATTGATTTTAGCGCTCGGACAGGACACGGATACCTCCTTTTTGCGTGCGGTGCCCGGTCTGGACTTTAATGATGACGGTACTCTGATGGTAGGTCCCGATATGATGACGGGGTATCCGGGTATTTTTGCCGGTGGCGATATGGTGCCAGACCAACGTTCGGTTACGATTGCTACCGGACATGGTAAAAAGGCTGCCCGCCATATTGATGCCTATCTCCGGGGTCAGGATTATCCGGCAACGGGTAAGAAAAATGTTATTGGATTTGAAGATCTTCATATCTGGTACAACACCCGGGCTCCCAAACGGGAACAGGATGAACTTCCGGTAGAACAAAGGGTAGAAAATTTTGCGGAGATTAAAGCCGGCCTGAACGCCGGGCAGGCGATCTATGAAGCCGGCCGTTGCTTTTCCTGTGGCAATTGTTTTGAATGTGATGCCTGCTATGGCGCCTGTCCGGAAGATGCCATCATCAAACTGGGTCCGGGTAAAAAGTACAAATTCAACTACGATCTCTGTACAGGCTGTGGCGTTTGCTTCGAGCAATGTCCCTGTCATGCCATTGAGATGATCGATGAGCCTACTTATACGAAACTCTGATTTGCAATTATGGAACCGAAGAAAATTATGATGATGGACGGCAATGAAGCAACTGCCTACATTGCTTACCGGGTGAATGAAGTCTGTGCGATCTATCCGATCACTCCGTCATCTCCCATGGCCGAATATGCCGATGTATGGACAGCCAAGGGGGTGGTCAACCTCTGGGGAAATGTACCTCAGGTGATCGAGATGCAGAGTGAAGGCGGAGCGGCCGGGGCTGTGCATGGATCTTTGCAGGCAGGTGCCTTGACTACAACGTTTACCGCATCGCAGGGCTTGATGCTGATGCTCCCCAATATGTATAAAATCGCCGGTGAACTGACTCCGGCAGTATTTCATGTGGCAGCCCGTTCGCTTGCTGCCCAGGCACTTTCGATTTTTGGAGATCATACCGATGTGATGGCTGCCCGGACCACCGGTTTTGCCATGGTGTCGTCGGCATCGGTTCAGGAAGCTCACGATTTGGCCCTGATCAGTCAGGCTACCACCCTGAAAACCCGGATTCCCGTTCTTCATTTTTTTGATGGATTTCGAACTTCCCATGAGATCAATAAGATCGAGATAATCTCAGACCGGGTCATCCGGGCTCTCATTGACGACAATCTGGTCTATGCCCACCGGCAGCGTGCACTAAGTCCGGATAATCCGTTTATCCGGGGTACAGCCCAGAATCCGGATGTCTATTTTCAGGGCCGCGAGACGGTCAACGCTTTCTATCAGGCTACACCCGGCATCATGCAGGAAATGATGGATAAGTTTGCCACACTGACCGGCCGGCAATATCAGCTCTTTGAGTATTACGGAGACCCGGAAGCCAGGGAAGTGATCATCCTGATGGGGTCAGGTGCCGAAACGGTAAAAGAAACTGTGAAACGGCTAAACGAAGGTGGTCGCAAAACCGGAGTCCTGCAGGTCCGACTGTACCGGCCGTTTTCAGTCAGCCATTTTGTCGAAAAACTGCCGCCCGTAGTCCGGAAAATTGCCGTATTGGACCGCACTAAGGAAATTGGAGCTACGGGTGAACCATTGTATCTCGATGTAGTCAATTCACTGTTTGAATATTATGATCACAGCCGGCCAAAACGTGATATCCGCGTGGTGGGAGGCCGGTATGGGCTGGGTTCTAAGGAATTCACTCCTGCTATGGTCAAAGGAATCTACGACCATTTGAAGCAGGAAAATTTACTCAACCATTTTACCATCGGGATCGATGATGATGTAACCCACACCAGTTTACCCTATGATCCTGCTTTTAATATTGAGAAAGGACAGGTAACCCGCGCCCTGTTTTTTGGACTTGGTTCAGACGGTACGGTAGGAGCCAATAAAAATTCTATCAAGATTATCGGAGAAAATACCAGCCTCTATGCCCAGGGGTATTTTGTGTATGACTCTAAAAAATCTGGTTCAAAAACCATATCGCATTTGCGATTTGGACCCGAACCGATCCGGGCCCCATACCTCATCGAACGGGCTAATTTTATTGCCTGTCATCAGTTTAATTTTCTGGAGAAAATGGATCTGCTGCAGCAGGCGGAAGACGGTGCCGTATTTCTATTGAACAGTCCCTATGGACCGGAAGAGATTTGGGAGTACCTGCCGGTTTCCGTGCAGGAAACGATCGTCCGTAAAAAACTGCGGTTTTACATTATCGATGCCTTAAAGGTGGCTGCTGAGACTGGAATGGGACGGCGTATCAACACCATCATGCAGACCTGCTTTTTTGCCCTATCCGGGGTGTTGCCGCGAGATGAAGCAATCGGCCATATCAAGAAATCCATTGAGAAGACCTATTATACCAAAGGCCGCCCGGTGATTGAACGAAATTTTCAGGCAGTAGATACGACTTTGGCCTATTTGAAGGAAGTCCATATGCCGGAAAGGATGCCGGAGGTCTTTGTCCAAAACGAGGCTATATCCAATGAAGTACCGGATTTTGTCAGGGAAGTAACCATGCCTATGATGGAAGGATTGGGTGATTCACTTCCGGTGAGTGCTCTGCCGGTTGATGGAACCTATCCCAGCGGTACCACGAAGTGGGAAAAGAGAAACATCGCTGATCAGGTACCGTTATGGGAACCCGATCTTTGTATTCAATGCGGCAATTGCAGTTTCGTCTGTCCGCACAGTGTGATCCGGGCTAAGTTTTACCATGAAAAATGTATGGAAGCTACTCCGGCATCCTTTAAGTCGGCTCCGATCAATGCCAGAGGTTTTCCGGATACCAATTATACGCTTCAGATATATTCGGAAGATTGCACCGGTTGTACGCTCTGTGTGGATGCCTGTCCGGTCAATAGTCCGAAAGAACCTGGTAAGAAAGCGATCAATATGGTGCCAAATAGCGAGGAAATCCGGCTTGAATCCCGTGAATCAGCCCGCTATTTCGAAGCCATTCCCTGGAATGACCGGTCAAAGGTTGATTTTTCATCGGTACGGGGCAGCCAGTTTCTGGAGCCATTATTCGAGTTTTCCGGTGCCTGCTCAGGATGTGGGGAAACACCTTATCTCAGCCTGCTCTCCCGCCTGTTTGGCGACCGTCTGATCATTGCCAATGCCACCGGATGTTCATCGATTTATGGGGGTAATCTACCAACTACTCCCTGGACCCGGAACGCAGAAGGGCGGGGTCCGGCCTGGTCTAACTCGTTGTTTGAAGATAATGCCGAATTCGGTTTGGGCATGCGGGTAGCAGTTGACAAACAAAGGGACCTGGCGCTGGTGCTGCTGGAGAAGCTGGAACCTCAGCTGGGATCAACAATGATTCGCCAGATCGCCGGTGCTCCGCAGAAGACCGAATCCGAAATACGCAATCAACGGGAGCGGGTGGCCTGGTTAAAGACACAGCTTTTGAAAATGGATTCGGACGATGCCCGCGAATTGCTTTCGGTCGCCGATCACCTGGTGCGCAGAAGTGTCTGGCTGGTAGGAGGTGACGGATGGGCCTATGACATTGGCTCTGGCGGCCTGGATCACGCACTGGCCAGTGGGCGTGATATTAACATCCTGGTACTTGACACCGAAGTCTATTCCAATACCGGCGGGCAGATGTCTAAAGCCACTCCTCCGGCTGCAACGGCCAAATTTGCCTATGGAGGCAAACAGGTCGGAAAAAAAGACCTGGCTTTGCAAGCGATTTCTTACGGCAATGTCTATGTGGCTCAAATAGCCATGGGAGCCAACCCTCAACAGACCCTGCTGGCCCTGCGGGAAGCCGAAGCTTACCCGGGGCCATCCCTGATCCTCGCTTACAGCCATTGCATCGCCCACGGTATAGCCATGGAGACCGGGATGCAGCAGCAAAAACTGGCGGTTGAGTCGGCTTACTGGCCACTGATCCGGTACAATCCGGAACTCCGGAAAGCGATGCGAAATCCCTTTGTACTCGATTCGCCCTCACCGCGAAAGAGACTGGAAGAATACGCCTACAATGAGATGCGCTACAAGATTCTCACCAGGACCAATCCGGCAGAAGCAGAACGACTGATGAAGCTGGCCAGTGAAATGGTGGATTTGCGATGGAAGACCTATGAAAGGATGGCAGAAACACCGGCCTCCGGATTTAAACCGGTGCACTGATATTTAAAAACTTGAAACCTATGAATCTACACACGAATTATATGGGACTGACACTTAAATCACCGGTCATTGTGTCCGCCAGTCCCTTGTCGGAGAAAGTGGAAAACATCATCGCTATGGAAAAAGCGGGTGCCGGTGCCGTTGTGATGTTTTCCCTTTTCGAAGAACAGATAAGAAGTGAGGAAGCTCTGTATGAAGATATATTGGAACAAAGTACATACAGTTCAGCAGAAGCGATGAGTTATTTTCCCAATGTGAGCGAGTATCACGTAGGTATTGATGACTATCTGCAGATTATCGAGCGGGCATCCAAAGAAGTCGAAATACCGGTTATTGGAAGTTTAAATGGCATTACTCCTTCCGGATGGATCGATTACGCAAAGCACATTGAAGCGGCAGGAGCGCGGGGCCTCGAGATCAACATTTATTATATCCCGGCCGATCTGTCAATGGATGGCAGACTGGTGGAAGATAAATATTTGGAAATTCTGACCCTGGTGAAAAAATCGGTATCGATCCCAGTGGCGGTAAAACTGAACCCCTATTTCAGTTCTATGGCCAATATGGCTAAAAGACTGGATGAGGCCGGAGCGGATGCCCTGGTATTGTTCAACCGTTTTTATGAGCCGGATTTTGATATTGAAAACATGACCATTTCCCATCAACTTCAATTGAGCGGTCCCGGAGAGATCAGGCTGCCTTTGCAATGGATGGCTATTTTATCGGGTAGAATCAAGGCTTCGCTGGCAGCCAGTACCGGTGTGAACAGCTCAACCGAAATCATCAAATACCTGCTGGCCGGGGCTAATTGTGTGATGACGGCTTCTGCTTTATTAAAACATGGGATTCAATATCTCACCCATATGCTGGACGAAATTGAAAACTGGATGAGGATCCGGAATTTTGAAAACCTGGATCAGTGGCGTGGAAAAATGAGTCAGAAAAATGTAGTTGATCCTACATTGTTTGAAAGGGCAAATTATATCAAAGTACTGGGAAATTATCGCGTTCCGAAGATCGATTCACCAGATTACCCCGGATCAGGTTAGTTTTAGAATAATTATCGGGTTAAATAAATAATCCTTCAGGAAAGCGACGTTTTTATGATATATTATATTATCAATATCACAGAAAAAATAAATTGGGATTACCATGAAATATATTTATGAGTTTGGAGGCAGTCATACTGAAGGTAACAGTGAAATGAAAGAATTGCTGGGAGGTAAAGGTGCCAATCTGGCCGAGATGTGCCGGATCGGACTACCGGTACCCCCGGGATTTACCATTTCCACTGAAGCCTGTACCCACTATTACACCAACGGAAAGCAGGAAGTACTGGCGCTGTTGCGGGGTGAAATTGAGCAAGCCATTGCATCGCTGGAGAAGAAGACCGGTAAACAATATGGTGATGTAAATAATCCACTGTTGCTGTCAGTTCGTTCCGGGGCACGTTCGTCCATGCCGGGCATGATGGACACGGTGCTGAATCTGGGAATTAACGACCTGGTTGTCCAGGGTCTGGCAGCCAATCCAAAAAGGGAACGAATGGCCTGGGACTCTTACCGTCGCTTTATCCACATGTACGGTGATGTGGTCATGGGGTTAAAGCCACACGACCAGGGAGAAGAGGATCCGTTTGAATCGATCATCCACCATCTGAAGAGAGAAAGGGGGGTTAAACTAGATACTGAACTAACGGTCAAAGATTTACAAACCCTGTGTCAGCGTTACCGGGCCCGCATCCTGGAACGCCTGGGGCATGAGTTTCCCCAGGACCCCTGGGAGCAACTTGAGAATGCTATCACCGCTGTTTTCGACAGCTGGATGGGTAAACGTGCCATTCAATATCGCAAGATTCATAATATACCCAGTGATTGGGGTACTGCTGTGAATGTTCAATCAATGGTCTTCGGCAATATCAGTGATGCTTCGGCAACCGGAGTGGCCTTTACCCGGGATCCGGCAACCGGAGAAAAGCTATTTACCGGGGAGTATCTGATCAATGCTCAGGGTGAAGATGTGGTGGCCGGTATTCGTACTCCCATGCAGATCACCCTTCATGGATCCCAACGCTGGGCGGAACTGGCCGGAATACCGGAGGAAGAACGGAAGAAGCAGTATCCGTCTCTCGAGGAACAAATGCCTGATATGTACCGGCAATTGTTTGAAGCCCAGCATAAGCTCGAACAACACTACCGGGAGATGCAGGATCTTGAGTTTACCATAGAAGATCAGATGTTGTGGATTCTGCAAACCCGTACAGGTAAGCGAACCGGGATGGCTATGGTGAATATTTCTATCGATATGCTTGATGAAGGATTGATTAGTGAAGATGTAGTGGTAATGCGAAATGATCCTTCCAAGCTCGATGAGCTGCTGCATCCGGTTTTTGAAAAAGACGCCATGGCCTCAGCCCGGGAGTTGACCCGGGGCCTGCCTGCATCACCGGGAGCGGCTTCCGGACAAGTGGTGTTTTTTGCCGAAGATGCCGAAGCATGGGCCAATGCCGGTAAAGATGTGATCCTGGTACGCATCGAAACCTCACCGGAGGATATCCAGGGCATGCACTCGGCCCAGGGTATCCTGACCAGCCGGGGAGGAATGACTTCTCACGCTGCGGTGGTAGCCCGGGGTATGGGCAAGTGTTGTATCTCAGGCGCCGGAGCCCTCCACATCGATTACCGTCGCCGTATCGTCGAGATAGATCACTTCGAGGTAAAGGAAGGCGATTGGATTTCGCTGGATGGTACAACCGGTATTGTATATGCTGGAAAACTACCAACTGTGACGGTTTCGATCGGTGGTTCCTTTGAAAGATTGATGCAGGTATGCAGCCAGAAAGCCAGAATGAAAGTGCTCACCAATTCTGATACACCAACAGATGCATCTACGGCCCGGAAGTTTGGGGCTGAAGGTATTGGCCTTTGCCGGACCGAGCATATGTTCTTTCAGGAAGGTCGAATCGATCTGGTACGGGAAATGATCCTTTCTCATGATGAAGAAGGACGGATCCGCGCTCTTGATAAATTATTGCCGATTCAACGGCGTGATTTTGAAGAGATTTTTTCAGTGATGGAAGGTCTGCCGGTGACGATCAGGTTGCTCGACCCGCCGTTGCATGAGTTCCTGCCGCAGGATGAAGAAAATGAACGGGCTCTGGCCAGGCAGATGGGGATTACCTTTGAAGAGGTCCAGGAAAAAGTACAGACCCTTCATGAAATGAACCCGATGTTGGGTCATCGCGGATGCCGGCTTGCCAATACCTATCCGGAAATCTCGGTGATGCAATCCAGGGCAATCCTGGAAGCCGCCCTGCACTTAAAGGAAAAGGGTATTAGGGTAATACCTGAGATTATGATCCCGCTGGCCGGAATTAGCAGGGAGGTCATCATGCAGATCAACATCATTAAGAAGACAGCTGAAGAAGTTTTTATTGAAAACAACGACCGGGTTGAATATAAAATCGGAACCATGATCGAAATACCAAGAGCCGCGTTGGTCGCCGACCGGTTCGCTCAGTATGTTGATTTCTTTTCGTTCGGGACCAATGACCTCACCCAGATGACTTACGGTTACTCGAGAGATGATTTTGGCAAATTCCTGCCCGTATATCTGAGTAAGGGTATCCTGAAATCCGACCCATTTATCACCATCGATCAGTTTGGTGTAGGCGAACTGGTCGAGATCGGAACCCAGCGAGGCCGGTCGGTCAATCCAGGACTGAAGATCGGAGTATGCGGTGAACATGGTGGCGATCCTGAATCCATCCGGTTCTTTCACCGCACAGGACTGGACTATGTCAGCTGCTCACCATACCGGGTACCCATTGCCCGTCTGGTGGCGGCTCAGGCAGCGGTAGCCGGCAAAGCAAAAACCGAAAAGAAGATGGAAAGGGCTATCGGTGTCTGATAGATTACCTCAACCGTATATAGGTTCATCAGAGATGGGGTACGATTTCAGTATCCCATTTTTTATTGAATGGGGTTTTTAGAGGTGCCCTTAGGTTATCTAAATCATTTTTGAGGTTGATCGGGATCAGTGATTCATTCACAGTACTTTCTGAACTTATAAAAAATTTATCACACCATGGTCGATCAGCACATTCATGATTTGTTGAGGGAAGGTAGCGATCTCCTGCAATTCGCAGAGACCGAGCTCAACCGGGCGGAAGAAGATGTTGTCACGTTCCTTGCCTGTAATAATATCAAGAGGGGTATCAATTATTATTTACAGGCATTTGTCGAGTCTTTCCGCCTGAATCCACCCCGCCATCCGACACCCGATAACCTCCTGAGAATGTGTATTTCGATCGATCCTTCATTTCAGAATCTGAATTTTGCTCCATTGCAATGTTCACATGAGCGGGGAGCCAACAGCTATTGCGAAGAGATCGGGCATGTTCAGGAATGTATGAAGCTTGCCCAGGAAACCAGAACTATGGTGATCGAAAAAATTCAGACTTGAAGTAATAGTTCGTTACGATGGAAGTTCCAGATAAATATCAACCACTTTTGCTGGAGGCATTGGAAGATCTTCTGTACAAAGTATCATTGGACCTTTCCAAATGGAAGGGAAAACCGCTCACCCGGGAGCGCAGGCAGCTGACCAAAAAACAAACAGAAATTGAAAATTTACAACATCTGGTTTCTTCGGGCATAACCAGATCCCTAAAATAATTGGAAGGTTTTTTGAGCAGGGGGATTATCAGAACTAAAGAGTTGGATGATCCCCTTTTTTATTGGGAGCATCTTTAAAAAACCTCGTTCAATGGCCAACTGCCTCCTATGCTCTTTCGCGATGCATCGAATTGCCTGGTTCTTTCTGAATTTGCCTGATATCAGAGTTTCCTGATCGCATTGGGTCAATGCCATTGCTGGATCCTGATTATTCCATAGAAAGATTTTCTCATTTCCTGCTCTATCTTTTTATTCTGGCAATCGGCCGTAAATATGCCGGTATTCGTCTGGTAAATCGAATATCTGATCATTTTAATCGTAACTTGGATTAACTTGGATTTTAAATTTAAAAATCATTTCATATGAAGAAACCTGCCCTGAAAAAAGTGATTCCACTGATTTTAATACTGTTCAGTTTTATATGCCTGCTGCCCGCTCAGACTCCTGTTGACCAGCGGTTAAACGGACTTGATACCTTTGTCGAACGGGTGTTGAAAGATTGGAAAGCTCCTGGGATATCCATTGCTGTGGTCGAAAAGGATCAGATCATCTATGCCGGAGGTTTTGGTTACCGAAATTATGAAAAGCAACTACCAGTCACCGAATATACCGGGTTTGCCATTGGTCCCTGTACCAAGGCATTTACAGCCGCCATGCTGGGTATGCTGGTCAAAGAAGGAAAGGTGGATCTGGACAAACCGGTTCGCAATTATTTGCCGGAGTTGAAATTTAAAAATGAGTATACCAATGCACATGCTACCCTGCGGGATATGATGTCACATCGCACCGGATTACCAAGGCATGATTATTCCTGGTATGGATCGACTGCTTCCCGGCATGAATTGCTGGAGAGAATTCAATACCTGGAGCCTTCAGCCGAATTAAGGGAAAAATATCAGTACAATAACTTTATGTTTATGGCCCAGGGGATCGTCATTGAAAAACTGACCGGAAAAAGCTGGGAAGATAATCTCCGGGAACGCATCCTGCAGCCATTGGGAATGATTCATACGCACGCCTCGGTCCTTGAATTGGAGCAAACCGCGGATCATGCCCTCGCCTATGCAACGGAAAACTTTGAAATCCGCGCTATACCCTTTAGAAATATCGATGCTATCGGACCGGCCGGTTCCATAAACAGCTGTGCCAGGGATATGGCCAACTGGTTGCTGGTATGGATCAACGATGGTCATTTCAATGGGAAAGAAATCATTCCGTCCGGCTTTCGTTTGCAGGCGATGACCGCTCAGATGGCCACCGGAGGCGGTTTGCCTGGTAAAGAAAACCCCGATTTGCATACCGGAGCCTATGGACTGGCCTGGGGTATCAGCAGTTATCGCGGGCATTACCGGGTCGAACATGGCGGTGGTATCGATGGCTTTATCACCAGTACCTGTTTTTTCCCTTCTGACAGCCTTGGTATTTTTGTAGTGAGCAATCAGGGCGGCCCCACCAGTTCGGTGCGAAATTTTATTGCTGACCGGATGCTGGGATTATCTTACCGCAATTGGAGTGATCTGCTGCTCGGGGACCGGATGACGGGCGATTCGCTGGCCAGGATCAGCCCAAACGTTGACAGCCTGAACCAGATTGTGGATACCCGTCCATCCCATGACAGGGATGATTACAACGGTACTTATGAAAACAAGGGATATGGCCTCATCAAGATATTTACCGAAAACGATACTAGCTGGATCGATTATAACGAAGCTGGAAAAAGGACGAAAAGTTATCTGGAACATTATCACTACGATATCTTCCGGATCCGGTCGATCGAAGAGAAAAACAGCCAAAAAAATGCCCCGAAAATTAGTTTTCAAACAGACAATAAGGGAGCGATTGCAGCCTTGAAAGTTCAGATGGAACCATCGGTTGATGATATCGTATTTGAGAAATTACCTCCCGATTTTGAGGTCACCGAAGGAGAATTGGAGAAATATGTCGGAGACTATGATCTGAATGGAGTAACGGTCAAAGTGTATATTCGGGGTGACGGGGTTTTAATGGTTTTGGTGCCGGGTCAACCGGATTACGAACTGGTTGCTGCTCAAAAGGATGAATTCAGGATAAAAGTTGCCGAGGGTTACAGTGTAAAGTTTGAAGTGGACGATAAGAGTAAAGTACACAGTCTTAGTTTCGTCCAGCCTAACGGCGTTTTTAAAGCGACAAAGAAGTAAACTATCCCTTCTGATTTCGGATTGCAGATTTCAGATTGTAGATTTCAGATCGCAGATTTAAAGATTGCAGATATCGGATTGTCGATATCAGATATCAGAAATCAAATATCAGAAATCAGAAAGGCGTTTATTTTACAATTGGGACCATTATTCCATGATCTTCAATATTGCATACGAGAAAAGGGACAGTACCCATGAAATCAACGAATTGGTTGGCTTGTGCCCTTTTTGCACCTGTTGGTTTGTGGAATTTGGATTTCAGATTGTGGAAATCAGAAATCAGAAATCAGAAATCCACCATTGATCCATGATCTTCAATATTACATACGAGAAAAAGGACATTACCCATGAAATCAACGATTTGGTTGGCGTGCCCTTTTCCTTTCTTGCCAGGCTGAGAAAAGGTGGCATTGGCTCCGAGAAAATGATGGTCGTCGGTGCCAGCGCCCTGATTGAGGGTCTCCTCCAGTATGAAGATCAACCCAATTTCTGCAATATGGAGCTTCGCCCCCGGGGAGTGATTACCTACTTTAAGTATCGTTCTGAGATCTATGCCTGGGTGATACCTTATGCCAAACTCTCCCTCTTCCGTTCTGCCGAAAGCTACAGGATCTATGGTGACGCCGAGTTTATGAAAGTCACCAGGATACTTAACAGCAACGCCTTGAAGCAATTTATGGATAAACTGCAGGATCACCGGGCGGTTTATCTTGCCTCGATCGCCGGGCCCAACCGCTATTAAGACATTGTGTGTTGGATTTGGGGAAGGGACCAGTCAATCATTTCAAACTAAAAAAATGTAATTCCAGGGGAAGACTGTTGCATTATTCCATCTGATCGCATATCTTTGCGTTAACCATATGGTTAAATCATATAGTTAAATCAGTAGGTTAAGAGTGGAAATAAATACGGAAGATCGAATTTTGCAGGCAGCGGAGAAGATATTCGTGCGGGATGGCTATGACGGAGCCCGGATGCAGGATATTGCCGACGAGGCTGGAATTAACAAGGCGCTCCTGCATTATTATTTCCGGTCGAAGGACAAATTGTTTCAACAGATTTTAATGCAGAAGTTGCAGTCCTTCCTGCCAAAGATCTTAGTGATCGTCGATGCCGAGAAGACCGTGCTGGAGAAATTTGAAGCGATTGTAGACGGATATCTGCAAATGTTGGCCGCTAATCCTCAGCTGCCAATTTTTGTTTTGTTCAGCATTTACCGGAATCCATCTTTTCTGGAGCATATGCCAAGGGAGTTGTTTTCCGGGCTGATCGATTTTTTTAAGAAGGCTATCAGAAAGGGGGAGCTGAAGAAGCTTGATCCGGAGCAGTTGGTGCTTTCGATCATTGGGATGTGCATATTCCCGTTTGTGGCCAAACCAGTTGCCAGTCATATGCTGGGCAGATCGGAGGAAGAATACCTGGATTTCCTGAAAAACAGAAAGAAGGAAATCATGATTGTCTTGAGGGGTTTGGTGAATTAAGCAAGAAATCCATTTTGCAGGATCCGGAAAATTGGAAAATGTTCGATTACATCATTAAAATAAACCAAAGAAGGTGAACATCAGATTTAGAAAACCGGTGTATCTCACAGTCGTGTTTCTGGTGCTCCGGATGGCCACCATCAGTTATGCGCAAGCGGAGCTGACTCTCGGTGATTGTCTGAAAAAAGTGCGGATAGCAACCGCTGAAAATCAACAGATCAATCTTACGAATCAGGCGGTTGACTTGCAAAGCAAGATTCTGTCCCGGAATTTCTGGCCCCAGGTAAATCTGGGAGGCAAAGCTACCTGGCAGTCGGAGGTGACCAGGGTGCCTGTTGATATTCCCAATTTTGACATCCCAACCGTACCCCGGGACCAATATTCGGCTGCGCTCGATATTAGTCAGTTGATCTATGACGGTGGTACTACCCGGGCGCTTAACGAGGTTCAGATGGCTGAGTCGGATCTCAGGATAAACCAGCTCGAGGCCGGACTGCTTAATGCGGATCAGCGTGCCATTGATCTGTACTTTCAGATTTTACTCCAGGAAAATTTAAAGCAGCATGCGACGCTGTTAGCCGGGCAGTTGGAGCAGACCTTCATCCAGGCGGAGAAATTATTGAATGCAGGGGTGATTGATAAAAAAGATGTGCTGGCCATCAGGGTCAAATCCGTCGAGACTTCTCAAAAAATAATGGAAGCTGATTATTACATCCGGTTGGCGAAACAATCGCTGGGTGATCTGATGAACGATCCGGATACCAGTTTCCGGGTTGCGGCTGATCCCTGGCAACCACAAGAGATTCAGGGTGGATTTTCGATGCGTCCGGAAGTTCAGTCAATGGAAGCAAAGAACCGATTGCTTGCTGCCAGGAATCAACTCAATGATGCCAGTGTCAGACCCAGCCTGGTAACCTTTATCAACGCAGGGTATGGACGTCCAGGACTGAATTTTCTCTCTGATCAATTTGATTTTTTTGCATTGGCAGGGATTAAGATCAATGTGCCGGTTGATCATTTATTCACCCGCAAAAAGAATTATCAAAATCAGGTGAATGCTCTGGAAATGGAGCAGACCAGACTGATGAAAGAGGATTTATTAAGGAATTTCAAGTTGGTGGAAAATCACCATTTGGATGAGATCGGAAAATTGAAAGACTGGCTGGTTGAGGATGATCAGATTGTGCACCTTCGCACCCAAATGCTGGAAGTATCACGATCTCAATGGGAAGGCGGAGTCATTACCACGACCGAATACCTGGGTGAAGTCACCGAACTGTCCCTGGCCGGGGAGCGCAGGAAGACGCACCAGCTCATGTTGATTCGGGAAGAAGCCCGGTTATTGAATTTATACGGAGTCAAATAATCCATCAATAAGACGCTCATGAATCGATTATTTTTTTATTTAACGGTCAGTTTATTCTGGTTTGGTGCCTGCCAGCATCAAAAAATTACCTTCGATGCCAGTGGTACTTTTGAAGCCAGGGAGGTAGTCGTCTCTGCTGAGGCCAACGGCACGCTGATAGAATTTAACCTGGAGGAAGGTCAGGACCTGACAGCGGATGAGCTGGTGGGAAGGATTGACTGTGAAGATATTTTACTGCAAAAGGCACAAATCGAAGCTTCCGTCGAGGCCTTAAAGCTTAAAAGGGGAGATGCTGCTCCGGAGCTGGCTGTGATCAGGCAACAAATTGAGGCTCAGAATGCCCAGATCTCTACCTTAAGAACCCAGTACGAGGTGATGGTCCGGGAAAGGGACCGGGTGAAAAAGCTGGTTAGCCAGGAAGCGGCACCTGGCAAACAATTGGATGATATTCAGGGACAGGTCGATGTATTGGCCAGTCAGATCGAAGCGGCCCGGTCTCAGATCACAGTGTTAAACCAGCAGATGGATGCTCAAAGTGACCTTATGGCCATTCGTAACCGGGGTATCATGAGTGAAGAAAAACCTTTGTTAAGAAGTATTACCCGAATCGAAAACCAATTGGGGAACTGTGATGTATTTAATCCGATCAATGGAAAGGTGTTGGCAAAGTATGCTGAGCAGCATGAGTATGTCAATATGGGAAAACCACTCTATAAGATTGCCGACCTCAACGATATGATCCTCCGGGCTTACGTATCCGGTGACCAGCTGTCTTCCATTCAGTTGGATCAGGAAGTGAAGGTGCTGGTTGATAAGAATCAGGAGGAGTACAAATCCTACAGCGGAAAAATTATCTGGATCTCTGATAAAGCGGAATTTACCCCCAAAACCATTCAGACCAAAAACGAACGGGCCAATCTGGTTTATGCCATAAAGATTGCTGTTGAAAATGATGGATTTATCCGGTTGGGTATGTATGGCGAAGTTCAAATTTAATTAAGTATGGAAAACGGAATCCGGATAGAGCGTATTACGAAAACCTATCCCAATACCGGAGTAGTTGCCCTGAATGATTTCACGCTTGATATCCGGCATGGAGAATTATTTGGGATTATCGGACCTGATGGTGCCGGAAAAACCACGTTATTCCGGATACTGACCACCCTTATTTTACCCGATTCGGGTGAGGCCAGTGTGGCCGGATTTGATATTCAGAAAGATTTATGGAGTATCCGGAAAATCGCCGGTTATATGCCGGGTAAATTTTCACTTTATCAGGATCTGACCGTCGAAGAAAATCTCCGGTTTTTTGCCACGGTTTTTAAGACAACGGTCGAAGAAAATTATCATTTAATCCGTGATATTTACATTCAGCTGGAGCCTTTCAAGTCCAGAAGGGCGGGTAAATTATCCGGAGGGATGAAACAAAAGCTGGCTCTCTGCTGTGCCTTGATTCATCAACCGAGGGTATTATTTCTCGATGAACCTACAACGGGAGTCGATCCGGTATCCCGCAGGGAATTTTGGGATATGCTGATCAAACTGAAGGCAAAGGGTATTACCATCCTGGTTTCAACTCCTTATATGGATGAGGCCGCCCGCTGTGACCGGATTGCTTTGATTCAGAAAGGAGAGATCCTTGATGTGGACACCTACGAGGGTATTTTAAAGAAAAATGCCAGACCGATCATTGCAGTGAAAGCTAAAAACATGTACAAATTGCTCCTTGATTTACGCAGGTATCCGGAGAATGAAAAATGCTATTCTTTTGGCGATGTACATCACCTGATTTTGGGTGATCAACCAGACCTTCAGGCTCTGATCGATTATCTGAAGGCATCTGGAAATGAGGACATCCAATGGAGCATGGTCACACCGGAAATTGAAGATGTATTTATTGACTTAATGGATAAAGCCAAATGACTGAAAATGTGAGCATTCAGGCGCGGGAATTAACCCGGAAATTTGGTGCTTTTACAGCCGTCGACCATATTTCTTTTGAAGTAATGCAGGGAGAGATCTTTGGGTTCTTAGGGGCCAACGGGGCCGGAAAAACGACCGCCATCCGTATTCTGTGCGGTTTACTCACTCCCACCTCTGGTGAGGCTAAGGTTTCCGGGTTTGATGTCTACCGCGAAAGAGAAAAGATTAAGGCAAGCATAGGGTATATGAGTCAGAAATTCAGCCTCTATCCCAATCTTACCGCCAGAGAAAATATGATTTTTTATGCCGGGGTTTATGGTATGAAGAGAAAAGAAATTAAGGAGAAAGTCCATTCAATGATCGAAAATCTGGGTGTGACGGCATACGCCAATACCCAGGTGCGGGATTTACCCCTGGGCTGGAAACAGAAGGTGGCATTCAGTACAGCTATCCTTCATGAACCCAGAATCGTCTTTCTGGACGAACCCACCGGAGGGGTCGACCCCATCACCCGGCGTCAGTTCTGGGACATGATTTATGAAGCAGCCAACCGGGGCATTACGGTGTTTGTGACCACTCACTACATGGATGAGGCAGAATATTGTGACCGGGTCACCATTATGGTCGATGGGTCGATTGCAGCTCTGGGCCGGCCGGGGGATTTAAAAAATCAATTCTCCGTTCATTCGATGGATGATGTATTTGTCCAACTTGCCCGGGGTGCCAAAAGAAGAGAATAAAATGAAAATCTTTCTGGCATTTGTACGTAAGGAATTCTGGCATGTGCTTCGCGATCAGCGCAGTCTTTTTATTCTGTTGGGTATGCCGGTCGTAATGATGTTGATTTTCGGATTCGCACTGACCAATGAGGTCAAGAATGCTTCGGTAGCCATTCTCGATTATGCCGGAGATGATGTATCTGCCCACCTCCAAAACCGGTTGAATGCCAGCCGTTACTTTGATATCACCCACCGGATCCATCGGTTTGAGGATCTGGAAGAACTTTTCAGAGAGAATAAAGTGCGGATCGGGCTGATTTTTCCTTCGGGACTGCAAAATGATTTACTGGGTGAGGGAGAAGGTGCGATTCAGGTGATTGGGAATGCTTCTGACCCCAACACGACTAATACTTCCATCCAATATATTCAGGCCATTATCGCCGACTACCAGAAAGAATTGTGGGGTGATGCCGAACTTCCATATCAGATTGAGATTTCCTATCAGATGCTGTACAATCCGCAACTGTTGAGTTCATACAATTTTGTACCCGGTGTGATGACCCTGATCTTAATGATACTGGGTACCATGATGACTTCGGTATCTATCGTACGCGAAAAGGAAATGGGTACCATGGAGGTCTTGCTGGTATCACCCATTCGTCCGGTATTGGTTATTTTCAGCAAGGCGATACCCTACCTGGTACTCTGTTTTGTCGATGTATTGATTATCCTGCTGCTCTCCTATACCGTGTTGGGGATGCCATTCCGCGGCAATCTGTTTCTGCTGCTGGCGATGTCTTTCCTTTTTATTCTGGTTACCCTGGCATTGGGCCTGCTCATTAGTACCATTGTCGACAATCAACAGGTTGCGATGTTTCTTTCCCTGGTAGGTTTTTTAATGCCGGCACTGGTCTTTGGCGGGTTTATGTTTCCCATCGAAAATATGCCCCGTCTTCTACAGGTGATCAGTCATATTATACCCACGCGCTGGTTTTTTGAAATTTTAAAAAACGTGATGGTGAAAGGTCTGGGTATCGAATACATATTAAAGCAGGCACTCATCTTAGGTGGCATGACTTTCTTTTTAATGATACTGGCCATCCGTAAGTTTAAAATCCGGCTCATGTAATGAAAGTATTGGGATACTTATTGCAAAAAGAATTTCGTCTGATTTTTCGAAATCCGGCTATCCTCAGGGTCATTATTGTCATGCCCATTGCTCAGTTGATCATCATACCCTTTGCAGCGGATTATGAGGTGAAGAATATTAATTTTTTTGCAGTAGACCAGGATCGATCGGCCTATAGCCGCCGGTTAATCGAAAAAATCGATGCTTCCGTGTATTTTCAGATCATCGACGCCTCACCGGATCCGCAGGTTGCTCTTGATGCGGTAGAACGGTCGAAAGCGGATCTCATTGTCACGATTCCCAAAGGTTTTGAGAAAGATTTGGTCACCGGTGAGCACGGTAAGATTTTTCTTGGTTCCGATGCCGTCAATGGAGTCAAAGCCGGTCTCGGTATTCATTATGCCACTCAGATTATCAACCAGTTTAATCAGGAGGTGCGTTCGCAGTGGTTGCCGGTCATACCCCGGGGCACGATACCCCTGATTGCGGTAGAGACGGCATCCTGGTATAATCCCCATTACAATTATCATTGGTTTATGGTGCCCGGTATCCTGGCTATCCTGGTGACCATGGTTGGCAGCTTTCTGACCGCATTGAATATTGTGACGGAAAAGGAGGGAGGTACCATCGAACAACTGAACGTTACGCCCATCAGGAAAAGCCATTTCATGCTGGGCAAGCTGATCCCTTTCTGGGTTCTGGGTATGCTTTCCGTCATTATTGGTACGGGGGTGGGATTGATCGTTTTTGGTCTCTGGCCGGTGGGCCATCTAATTTCCATTTTAGCGTATGCAGCCATTTATTTATTGGCCGTGATGGGTATTGGCCTGCTGGTGAGCAGTATGGCCGATTCCCAGCAACAAGCTACCCTGATCGCATTTTTTTTGATGATGACCTTCGTGCTGATGGGGGGCCTGCTGACTCCCATTGAAAGTATGCCCAAGTGGGCCCAATGGATTGCCTGGTTCAATCCACCCACTTATTTTATCAAAGGCATACGTTCGATCTATCTGATGGGAAGTTCACTCTGGGATTTGCGGGTCGATATCCTGATTACTCTGGGATTTGCGGTCTTTTTTAACCTTTTGGCCATCGTCACTTACCGTAAGACCGCCCATTGAAAATGCGGTGATTCTCGATTTATTGCCGGTTTTTTTCATGAAGTAAAATATCATTTCGGTGCCAGGGGAAGTCGTTTTGATTTCTTTCCCTTTCACCCAGATGTCAGGACTTTGATTGTAACTATTTGTTGATCAGTCATTTGTACCGATAGTCAATCCATTTGGGATCAAGCGAATTGTTAAGAAAATGTTAAGATTTTGCTTTTGAAGGACATTGGCGGCCGCCAAT
>CAYRYD010000038.1:0-29927 GCA_964428345.1 uncultured Saprospiraceae bacterium
CAGGTAAGAGTTAAAAGCCACTTCATTTTGGTTGAAGTCACTGGATGCCTTCTCCCATTGTGGGTCTCTTAATCCAATGTCCTACAATGCGTGATATTAGTCTTTAGTAATTTTAGGACGTAGTATCATGTCAGCACCCATAATTAATAATTTTATCCTCCTCGATTACGATTATCGACTTGTAGAAAATATTTACCACTTCAATTCCCATAACAATACTGTTTATTTCCCGGATTTCCTCTTTATCCCAATATATCCCCATATCTCAGCTCTCAATAATTAATAATTAATAATTTATAATTTATAATTTATAATTCCTCCTAATTGCTGTATCCCTTGATTTTAACTTTTCCGGTCTCAAAATCGACCGTACCAACCCCCCAGACATGCTTGTGATTCAGCCAGGAATAACGCTGATCGTTGGTATGAAAGTCCATATTCAGACGTAAAGCGCCACGGTCATTGATGCCGCTTTCGTTTACTTTGATCACCACCCCTTCGGGAGTCCTGATGGCGGCATGGAGATCGAGGAATAACCGGCCGTCAGACCGCACCGTCAGATAATCGACCCCCCGGATGGTACCCGAAACCCGGTCACCGGTCACCTTACCTTCGAAGTGGATGTCAAACCTCAGACCCTCGGCCGGAATGGACTGACTACCGGTTGAAAATTCCTGCCAGCTCATGCCGTATTCCTTTACTTCGGTCAACTGTACATCTTCTTCAAAAAGGAGATTTTCTTCGATGAATGCTTCGTTTCTCATAGTTAATTTGTTTTTGATGCTATTAATGATCTGATTGATAAGACAAAAGTATGGGCCTACCCACCGCAAAAATTGGATTGAAACGACATTTTTCAGACACTGGTGCCGGCTTACGATTCTGTCTCCAGGCTATCGGTGATCAAGAGAGGTCCGGGATCGAATGGATACTTCGAAGTATTCCTCCAGGGCTTGTTCAAAGCTGCGCTGATCTCCCAGCGGTATCTCGGTGACATCTTTACCGGTCGTAATTTTAAGTTGATTGCCGGAAAGCGTTACCCTTCCGGTTTCTGTCAGCAGGGTAATCAATCGCTGACGGGTGAAGTGAGATTGAGGGCTTGATTGATGATAGAGGCACATCGATTCAAAATCGATCATTGTCCGGGCCTCATCTTTAAAAATATATTGCGGTATTGGATTTCCCGCTTCTATCCGGCTTACCCGAAAGGATTGTTCATCAAACCGGTCGATCAGATAATCGCCTCCGGGATCGGGCTGAATGCGATCCAACTCGATCATTAAAGGTTCTCTGGCAAACTCGCCAAATCCCACATCACACAGGTACCGGGCTGCCGGCAGATCCACGATCAGTGCCAGATGGTCAAATTCAGGGCCGTAATTTCCCTGATCAAAAACCCGGGCAGAAATCCGCTTTACACGGAATCCAAGGAAATGCAATAATTCAAAAAACAATCCATTTAATTCATAACAAAAACCGCCCCGTCTATTTAAAACAATCTTGTTAAAAAGATCCACGGTCTTTAGCGATAATGGTTTGCCCAAATGGATATCCAGATTTTCAAAAGGGACATGCAACAGATGTTTTCGCTGCAGATTCTTTAGCACCACCACTCCTGGAGTGGTATCTCCGGTATAATGAATTCGTTCCAGGTATTTTCTCCAATCCATCAGTTGCCGGTTTTCCTCCAGGTTTAAACAACAAACAAAATCCGATCAGGAAAAGTTAATGGGTTTGACTTAATCAAGTACAATCACTGGTAGTCCACAACCGGTAATCACCTGGAATATCGATGGAGCTGGTAACTTCTCTCAGGCAGACTGGATGGCATAGAGGTGCCATTCTCCCGGCACACCCTTCAGCTCGTGTTCACCCCTGTCCTCAAAGCGAATACCGGAGCCGGCCACCAGGTCCTTCACGGTAGCTGACACGAGTACCTCCCCGGGGTTGGCCAATGATGATATGCGTGCTCCCGTATGGACGGCAATACCACTCAGCTTATTATCGATGATCTCGCATTCGCCCACGTGAAGACCGGCCCGGATTTCCAGACCGAAACGACGTACATCCTGAGTAATTGCCCAGGCACAACGAACCGCCCGGGCCGGACCATCGAAAGATGCCAGAAAACCATCTCCGGCAGTATCCACTTCCCTGCCCCGGAAGCGATTCAGCTGATGCCTGACGATGGCATGGTGGCTGTCAAGAAGAAACCGCCATTGCCGGTCTCCCAAATTGGCTAATTTTTCGGTGGAATTGACAATATCCGTAAACAGGACCGTCGCAAGAATCCGGTCGGGGTCTGTACCTCTGCGAAAACCGGTCAGAAACTCCTCCACTTCATCCAGGATCTGATTCGAATCACCCACCCAGGGAAAGTGATCAATACCTGGCAACTCGATATAGGTAGCACCCGGTATGCGTTCGGCCAGATAGCGGGCGCCCTCGACCCGGGTCATTTCCTCGTCTTTCCGGTGAAGGATCAGTGTGGGCAGATGGATGGTCGACAGTACATGCCGGGCGTCCGTTTCGTGCAACATCTGTAACAATGTTTTAAATCCGGATGGAGAGACTGCCAATCTTTCAAACCGGGCCCATGATTTACGAAAATTGACATCATCTTTCAGACTGGGGGCAAAATGTCCGGCACTCAGCTCGCCGGTTCCCCATTTTTCCTCTATCCAATCGAGGGCCTGGTCTAAGAGCTCTGGAGGCATTCCGATCGGATAATCCGGGGCCCGCAAAGCCCGGGCAAAAGTACCATAGAGGATAAGGGATAAGACTCTCTCCGGATAAGTAGCGGCAAACAGCAAACACATCGGTCCTGCCTCCGATACACCGAATAAAACCGCCTTTTTGGATCCGGCGGCATCCATGACCGCCCTCACGTCATCCATCCGTTCTTCGAGGGTAGGGAGGTGTGAAACCCGGTCAGATAAACCCATTCCTCTTCTATCCAGGAGGATCAGACGGGAGAAAGAAGCCAGTCGTCTCAAAAAATGGGCATAGTAAGGTTCTTCCCAGGCATACTCCAGATTGGAAACCCAACCCGGTATAAAAATAAGGTCATGCTTCCCCTCTCCAACCACCTGATAGGCAATGTGCAAATCACCGCTGCGGGCATACTTTGTTTGTACATCTGCCATATCATGGTATTTTTCCTTTCATCGAATTTACAGAGAAAATTATCCCTTTCAGTTTTTATGTTTCAGGCTGGAGAATAAGACCCGGATCATTCCTTTTGAAATTCCCTACCAGGCATTCCATAGGGTAAAATTGGGTAAAATATCAAATCACTCTTACCCGGATATTCCGGTAATAAACCCGCTGGCCGTGATGCTGAAACATGATATGACCCTCCTTGTCCGAATGATACCCCTTATTGTCCTTAAATTTACTTTTGGCGAGCAAGGCCTTCATTTCGGGACTACCGATGTCAAATTCAACCACTTTGACACCGTTCAGCCAATGTTCAACATGACCATTTTTATGAATTAGTCTCGCCTGATTAAATTCACCGATGAGTTTCAGTTTTTTATTGATGGGTTTTATTAAATCGTACACTGATCCGGCTGAACGAACAGCTGCTGTATCGCTGAAAAAGAGGTCATCCAAAACCTGAATCTCGAAATTATCCAGCCAGTTGGGACTGTTGCCATTACCCGATTCCATGGCCAGATTTTCCTGGACATGAAAAAAAACACCGGAATTGGCCGCTGTGTCGACCGCCCATTCGTATTCCAGTTCGAAATTACGGTAGCGGTCGCGGGTAATCAAATCCCGGTTGGCTGTATCCGGATTGGCCACCAGGGCCCCATTTTCCACATACCACACGCCTTGGGGAAAGTCATCAATACCATAACCTCTCAGGGCGCGGGTTGAGGTGCCGTCAAACAGTACGACCCAATGATCTGAATGATCCGCTATAGACTGTTTCGGCTCGTTACAGGCAAACAGCATAATCATCAGGCTCATCAGGAAGAAGATCGCTTTCATAGTTGTTTGATTAATTTACCTGCCCTCCTGGTCCGGTCTTCCCGTTTAAAGATACCAAGAATCAGCATGTTGGACGGTTCATTGTTTAGCAAGAAATACCACCCGCAAAGGTACTTTTCCAATCTCACAATACCAGCCGACAAAAATGTGCGTCGCTACTGCCGTCAAAAAAAATCCATTGCTTTTGTAAATATTTCGGGAGCACCTTCTTTTTTACCCTTCAAGGTTTTATAGCCAGGGGACCTTGTTTTCCGGATCGGCATTCAACAAATTCATGCATACTTTTCCCACCATACAATTTTTGGCTCGTCCCCCAATCGTACGATCTCACCGGGATGTGGAGTACAGATTTTTTGCTGCATCTTCCCGGCGGAGGCAACAAAGCGCTGAATGGGATCGGTCCAATGGTGCATGGCCAGCGAAAATCCACCCCAGTGCACCGGGATAGCCACCTGAACACGGGCGTCTATTGCCGCCTGCACCGATTCCTCCGGGTACAGATGGATCTGATGCCAGAGTTCATTGTACTGGCCACACTCGATAAAAGCCCAGTCAAAGGGACCGTATTGCCTCCCAATTTGTTGAAAATGTTCACCATATCCTCCGTCCCCACTCCAATAAATGCGATGTTTACCGGTCGCGATTATCCATCCACCCCAGAGGGATTTTGCCCGGTCGGTGGGCCCCCGTCCGGAAAAGTGACGGGAAGGCGTAAACCGGAATTGAATGCCGGCAAACTCGTTTTCCTGCCACCAGTCAAACTCGGTCACCTGATCAGCCGGGATGCCCCACCGTTCCAAATGGCGGTTTATGCCCAAAGCCACAAAATACCGGCTGACCTTTGACTTCAGTATTTCAATGCTATCAAAATCCAGGTGATCATAATGATCATGAGTCAGGAGCATCAAATCAATAGACGGTAAGGTGTCAATAATCTCCAGCGATTGTTCGGTAAACCGTGGAGAACGTACCGGTGCGATGGGCGAAGCGTCACTCCCGAACATGGGGTCGATCAGCAGATTCTTTCCATTCAATTGCAATAACAAAGCCGAATGGCCATACCAGACGAATTTGGGTTTTAAATCGCCATCAGCAAAACTCGCGGCATCAAATGGTGCCACAGGGATCCTTCTTTTTGGTCCCCGCAGAGTTCGACCATTCATCTGACGAATCAACAGTCGCGGGATGGTCTTAAGATTGACATCCATCGTGGTTACGGCGAGATTCTGGAATTTTTTCCCATCCCAATGGGGTGATTGCCGGTATTTTTCCTTGTGTTTCTGACGGACCTTCCCACCAAACTGCCGGCCACGAAAAAAAGAGATGAGTTTGAAGGGCAAAAAAGTGGCGACCATAAAAATCACTACGGCGGTAATCATCCGGTAAAAATAGCGGTTCAGTAAATCTAAACACCGATCCCAATCAGAAGTTGCCCACCTGATCGACCAGCTCCGGCAGATTTCAATGCCTCCGGACTTACTGAACAATCAATGGCCGAATGATAAAATGGCCATCCGAGCCAATCCGCAGGTAATAGGTCCCGGCAACCGGAGGGGTATTCAGACTTACAAATTCGCTCCGGACAGTGGTCGAATGCCACGACCTTCCATGCAGATCATAAAGGGTGATCTGATACTTTCTGGCTGCCTCCGGCATTTTCAAATTTAGTCTTGACCCCGGGTCCACCAGATTCGGATAGAGTGTGATCCGCGTCAGGTAGTCGGGTAATTCCTGGACCGGAGTGGTTGGTTCGGAATGCTGATAAATCCGTTCATCCAGAAATTGAACCATAAAAATGTGACCATCTCCAATTTCAGCAAAGTATTGCGAACTCCGGAAGCCATCTACGCTCAGACCCAGTCCGGAATCATGGCGTTCCCAGGTCAATCCCCGGTTTCTGCTGATATAAGTGCCTCCTACTTTTAAAGTACCCCAATGTGAACTGTACCAGACTCCATCTCGGGCAAAATAAATATCATTGAGGGGTCGGTCAAGGTACCAGGCATTACCGCCCAAAACTGATAAGACCTTCCAGGGATTTGCTTGGCGAATATCATCTATATGCTTGTAAATGTTGAGTTGTACAAGACTATTATCGGCAAGACCGTAAAAACTGAAATAGAGACTGTCTTCACCGGAGATGGAAAGTCCGGAAGTGGTGGATACCTGGATGTCATTGGCAACATCGCCCTGTCCGTTGATCACAATATTGATATGTTCCCAATGCAATCCCTGATCGTCCGAGATAAAGAGCCCGCCATTGCCGGTGACCATCTCATCAATGACGGCGAGATAAAGCCGGCCATTCCGGTCGCTGGTTATTTTCAGACAACCAAGGAAGTTTCCCAGGCCTTCATTCCGGCTCATCCAGGTCTGCCCGGAATCCGGTGAGTAAAATACGCCGTCACCTACATATCCGGAACCAATCGTCAGCACTCCAGTGATGGCAAACAGAGATCCATCCGAAAGCCCGGCAAATTGGATCACCGGATGGGTTCCTCCGATGCTTACAGAATCCCAGGAAACGCCTCTATCCGTAGAAGTAAAGATCTTCCCGGCTCCACCTGCCAGGATTGTTCCTGAAGGGGTGGCAAATATTGTAAAGATGGCGGAGGAAGCCAACACCATTTCCAGTGACTGACCCTGGTCGCAACTGATCATCACTCCCTGCGATGAACTCACCAGAAAGCAGGAGTCATCCAGGACTGTGATGCCGGTTTTCGGTCCGTATTCAAATTCGTTGGTCAGTTGCCAGAAGGGTTGGGCTGAAGACCTGACCATCAAGGACCCTAAGGAAAGCATCAGGATTAAATTCTTTAACATTATTTCAAGATAATTTAATGGTATACAAAATTCTTAAAGTGGAGTTGATCTCCCGAATATTTTCGTCCGGTGTAGGTATAACCCGGTCAATGGTTACGATTATTCAGATAAAGGCGAAGTACCTGCGATGCCAGCACCGGTCGGAGTTCAAGTTGATTGGTAAGGACAATCACGGTGATTTTCTTTTCCGGTAAGCGCACCACATCAGCCAGAGCCGGCCCTCCACTATGTCCGGTCGCCTTTTCATCATCTATTTTATCGACGATCCACCCCACACCAAAGGGTGATGACTTATCATTTCTCAGGAGGAATACTGTCCACATTTGATCGCGAAACTCCGGCCGGAGAAGCAGATCCCGGTCAAGGGCAACGATCCAGGTTGCCAGATCAGCAATTGAAGAAAACAGCCCCCCTGCCGGATAGGTCCATCGCGGAAACATCATGGAAAAGATCTGTTGCTTTTTCTGCCGGGTATTCCATTGATAGGTGGTTGCAGCATAGGGTATGATGTCATGGGTACGGTAAATGAAATCCTGCTCCATATTATTGTAGACACTGTGCTTCATGTTCAGCCGACTGAATAGGTATTGATCGAGAAATTCCTGGAAAGAGAGCCCGGTGATCGTCTCGATCAGGAGCATTACAACGGCATAATCTCCAGCCGCATAGACCGTTTTGGTGCCGGGGGGAAAATCCAGTGGACGAGAGATCGCGGTATCCATAGCCTCTTCCAACGACCGGAAATGGTGCTGAAGAGCAAGCAGATCGACAATACCGGACTGATGCGACACAAGGTCATAGACTTTCATATTACGCCAGGATTCGGGCAAATCCGGAAGATAGTACCTGACGTCCCTGTTGAGATCCATTTTCCCTTCCTGTACCAGGATCATTATGGCGGTAGCGGAGATCAGCTTGGTCACCGATGCCATCTGAAAGGCAGTGGAATCGGTATTGGAAATGCCAAATTCAATATTAGCCATGCCCAGACTTCGTTGCATAACGATCGTCCCTTTATCAATAATGGCCACCGAAACGGCAGGAATCCGGAATTCCTCCGTTTTCTTACTAAGAAAGGAATCGATAGCCGCTTCATAGGACTGATCCTGAAGTTCCAACGAAAAACAAAGAAATAACGGCAGGTAAAACGACAAAAATTTGATCATAACCAAATGAAAATGTGATACAAGGAAATAACTATCAGAAACACAAATGAGTCTATGAAAACCTAAATGATACCGACCTCAGATTTGATACTAATCTCTGAGATTTTCTTCCCGGTATTTTTGTACAATAAAGGATTCGGCTTGCGAGAGGGTTTCACAGAGAATAGTTGTGACCTTAGTACTGCTCCTTTTTTTCAACTCAAGCGAAGAGAGTTTTGAAAATAAATCGGGAGAAATAATACTGATATTATATCTCAGACCGTGTTTATAATTATGGGGAAAGAAATAATCGGTAATCCATTTGACCAAACCTGCCCAGGCACCTTCGATTTCCTTGGTATCATGGACATGAAATTTACATCCGGTACTCATTCCTTTCCGGCGTTGCCATTCCAGCATTTTCAGAGAGGCTGCCTTCACTTCCTCCTCCGAACACGGTCCGATCCATTTCATCATAAGATAATTCTTCTGTGGTTCATAGCTCAACTTCGCATAAATGGAACCGGAAGCATTACGAATAAGGTCAACAACTATCATACCCGGGAAAATTCCCTCTAATTTCCGATTATTTCGGGAAGAACAAATCGTACCTCATGATCAGCTGCACGCTCAAATGCTTTTGACACATCTATCCTGGAAAAATCCGGTATTGCACTGAGATCCGGCTTTACTGCGTCGGCGGTCAGTGGCTCGCCTATTTCCCGGAAATAATCGAGCAGACGCCCCGGACTCAATAGTACTACCATTTTACCCTGCGTTTCTCCTACATTTTTAAAGGTGTGAACGGCATTGGAAGGCACATGCACCACACTCCCCGGAAGTGCCCGGAAAGGATTTTCCAGATCATGAAGGATAAAGTCAAATTCACCTTCGATGATATAAAATATTTCCTCATCCGGATGGGTGTGGGGAGGCGGCCCCCCAAGTGGAGGCACCTGCTCTTCAAAAATAGCGTATTGATGTCCATTGGCAGAGCCATCAACCAGGATATTGATGATGTCGGTCAGAACCAACAGTGATTCGTTTTTAATTGCTGCTTTCATAGTTTATTATTTTGAAGCAAAGGAACAAAGGAATTTTATCCTTCGTCTTGATTCAAATCAAGAAAGCTGATCCATGGACTTTTTGCGGTAGCGGCTCAGTGTTTCCGGAGTGATGTTGAGATAGCTGGCGACAAAGTAGAGCGGGATCCGGCTGAAGATCTTCGGGTGAATCTCCAGTAATAGCCGGTATCGATCTTCCGGGGGATATTTCAATAGTTCGGCTTCGCGTCGTTCCGCCCGGATCAGATGCTCCTCGATGACTACATTGGCCAGTCGTTTTAAGGAAGGGTATTGACGGATCAGATCCATGGCGCTTTCGCGACTGAATACCAGCAACTCGCAATCTTCAATGGCAGCGATATTGACAATCGACGGCGTCTCTGACAGAAAACTGGCAAAGGAACCCACTATGGAATTTTCAAAATAAAAATCATTACAGACTTCCCGGTCTTCTGCATCGTAAAAAAGACGCATGCTACCCTGCTCGAGGAATGCCATCGATCTGCACACCTCACCTTCCCTGAGGAAAAAATCATTTTTATTCAGATGTACGACTTTTAACGACTGGACAACGGCATCCAGCTCTTCCTCAGAAGGATTAAAAATTTTCTGAATATTGCGGATCACACGTTTCATTAAAGGCAACCGGTTAGGTAGAATTTTTCCGGATTTTTAATCTTTATTCAGCGATCTTTAGCCGTTCGATATCGAGTGCGGTGAGTAGCTGAACATTTCGGGTGATTTTCTCAATATCCCAGTCCCACCAGCAGATATCGAGTAGTGTTTTGATCTGATCGGGTGAAAATCGCTTTCTGATCTCCCGGGCAGGATTACCCCCTACAATGGAATAGGGTTCCACATTGCTGACCACTGTCGAGTTGGAGGCGATGATAGAACCGTCACCAATCCGTACACCCGGCATAATAAGGGCATTGTAACCAATCCAAACATCATTGCCAACCACCGTATCTCCCTTTAGTGGATAACTTTTACCTTCCATTGCATGCTGCCAATCCCCTCCGAAAATGGCAAACGGATAACTGGAAACAGCCTGGGTGAGATGATTGGCTCCATTCATTATAAACTGCACACCCGATGCAATCATGCAAAATTTACCAATGATCAATTTGTCGCCGATAAAATCAAAATGGTATTTGACATTTTTTTCAAAGTTTTCCACGTTTTCAAAATCGTCATAATAAGTGTAGTCACCCACAACGATATTCGGATTACGAACGATATTTTTTAAAAAACACAACCGTTCGTAATTGGCCAAGGGAAATTTTTGATCTTTATCGGGTATATTCATATAGTGCATTTTCAAAATTTGAGTAATAAACACAAAACACCGGATACTTTGCAGCTCTCCACAAAACAGCCGCAAAAATACACTATATCGCAAGACCTGCCAGCTTTCACTATACTTCTTTTACCAGCATAAGCCAAGGGGTCTACTCTCCCCCGCTGGCGGGGGCAAGGGGGTGGTAAAACGGAATACTTCCCCGATATTTTAAACTCCTTTCACCCCAACTTTTCATTGATAAACCCATCGAAATCCAAATACTGTCATTACAACAAGCAATTGTAACCTTAGCCAGAAAACTCAGGTCTGAAATGACCAAGTCTGAAGCCTGGAAGTACGTTTTAAGTGCAAGGCAGATGATGGGATATCAATTTCGGAGACAACGCCCGGTTCTAAAATATGTCGCAGACTTTATGTGTAAGGAACTGTCATTGATCATAGAAGTGGATGGAATTACCCATAATGATCCTGAGGCAGTTGCCAAAGATCAGGTTCGTGATGAGAAATTGAAAGAAGCCGGCTTTCACGTCTTGCGCTTTGCATCAGGGGAGATATTAAATGAAATCAGTGCTGTTTCAGAAGCTATCGTTGAATGGATCAATCTAAATGCCAAATGACCGCCACCGGTTCGAAATCGAAGAAGATCAAATCCGGGTCCACCCCCTGCACCCCCGCCGGCGGGGGACAACGCTGACCAGTTAATGACTCGTACAACCTCCCCGGCTCTCTGGAAATCACCTTGCGAGGAAAAGCCACGAGTTTACTCTCCTCTACTCGCGGGGGCAGGGGGTGTTAAAATGGCATCGTTCAAGTGGTTTCCGGCCTGATCCACTTTCCAACGGATGGCGCCCGGTACTGACCCATCAGCTGCAGCAGGTGGGTGATATCGTCGCTGACCAACAGCATCTGCCGGTGGGCATCCTTCAGAAATCCACGGGTCGTCATCCGGTCCAGAAATTCCAGGAGAGGATCGAAATACTGGTCGATATTCAGAATCCCTACGGGCTTATGGTGGAGTCCCAGTTGAGCCCAGGTAAGCATCTCAAACAATTCCTCAAGAGTACCCAGTCCACCCGGTAAGGCAATGATCCCATCGCAAAGTTCATTCATCCTGGACTTACGATCATGCATCGTTTTTACCAGCATCAGCTCAGTAATGCCCTGATGGGCGATTTCCTTCTTCAAGAGAAAATCGGGAATGACGCCGACTACCTGGCCGCCGCTTTCCAGAGTTCCGTCGGCTACAGCACCCATCATGCCTATACTGGCACCGCCATAAATCACCCGGATTCCTCTCAGGGCGAGAGTAGTACCCAGTTCGTAAGCAATCTCCCGGTAAATGGGATCAGTTCCTCCGTTGGAACCGCAAAAAACCGTGATACTTTTCATGAATTGCTTTTTTAAACGTGAGAGAAATTCAACTACTCAGACAATGCTGCTATCTAAAATAATTCATACCGGGATCTAATCAGCTCTTCCCCGCACTTCCTTCAATTTCATGACCATCTTTTCGGCATCCTGCTCAACCCACCGGTCATAATCACGGATGGCCTGCAACCTTACCCGTTCTGAAATATATCCCTCCTTCTGGATCTGTTCTGAACGAGCCACTTTTGACCAGATCCCCAGTTTATCCCGGAAATTGGGATTTCCCTTCAAATAGACCTCAACGGCAGAAAAGGTCTTTACCGCAGACAATCCAGCTTCGATAAAATAACGGGGCAAATCCCTGGCGATACGGTTGTTCATAGCCGCATCAGCTCTCCATTGCAACCACTTCCGGTAAAAAGTCAGCATACTATCCGGTGGCAACGGTTGCCATTCAAGAGCCTCATGATCGTAATCAAGCACGGAGAGCTGACCACCGGGTTTGAGAAAGGATTTCATCTGGTAGAGAGCCTTAACCGGATCACTCAACCATTGAAGCACCCTGGCAGCAATGACGAGATCAAATTTTTCCGGCGTCTGAAACTCAAATAAATCGGCATGAATTAATTGAAGGTTTTTCTGTTCGCGGCAGGTTACTTTACCTTTCGCGATAAATTCTGAGGTATGATCAATTCCAATTACTTTGCCGGAATTTCCCACTATCCGGGCAATACCCCGGGAGATCGCTCCGGTACCACAGCCAACATCCAAAACGGACATGCCCGGCTTCAGGACGGGAATCAGTGTGCGGTAATCCTGTTCCACGCTCCGTTTATCAAAAATGGCATTGGCATCCTGTCCGCTTCTGTCAATGAATTTGTTCATACCCTGAAATATAGTGATCCTTCATGTTTTGGGAGCAACTGAAACCACTTGCATCTACCCAAAAAAAGATGAAATCCAGGTTCCAAACCCTACCTTAAGCCCGGCTATACCCGGTTCCCCAAATCGAATTGGTACCCCGACCGATGCGGCTGATCAATTTGTTCAAGAGAAGAATTGAACACCGATCCTATTCCCGGGGCACACGGAGATCAAACGCAATCGCTCCGATGCAGATGTGATAATTAAGGTGGATTTTTACCATTTTTGGCTTTTACCAAACTCAGGGTAGGGACAGGTTAAAGCCAGGGGGAGTGCCATCGAGCCGGTGATATTTCTGGATAATTCAGAGAGAGAAACAAGGAAATTGGAATACATTGGTCGTCAAATACGGATAGTTCATCCGGTGGAGTGTAACAAAACCTACCCTTCCTTCGCTTGACGTATATATACCAATCATCTATGATTACGAAAAAGCTTCTCTGGTTCCTGACCTTACTTTTGGCCGGTTCACATGCTGTTTGGAGTCAGGGAATCCGGGGTCAGGTCACTGATGAACAAGGTCATGGTCTCCCCTATGCCACCATCTACGTGGTAAAAATCCAGAAAGGTACCGCCACCAACGAAGATGGACGTTACGAACTGTCACTGCCGGCCGGCAATTACGACGTCCGGTTTCAGTACCTGGGATACACGACGGAAACGGTAAAGGTCCGGGCAGGAAATGACTGGCAGACCCTTGACATCCGGTTACAGGAAGAACCGGTAGAGCTTCAGATGGTGGAAATCCTCGACAACCGGGAAGATCCGGCGTATACCATCATGCGCCGGGCAATCGGCAAAGCCAGTTACCATGCCCAGCAATTGGATGCCTATACGGCCACCAGCTATATCAAGGGATCAGGCCGGCTCAGGGATGTACCAGGTCTTTTTCGAAAACGGATTGAGAAAGCACTCGAAGAGGAAGGGATCGACACCTCCACTGCCTTTGTAACGGAATCTGTCAGTGAGATCTCCTATCAGCGACCCAATCAGTTTAAGGAAAAAGTCGTCTCGGTACGTACGGTGGGAGAAGACAACAACACCAGTCCCAACCAGTTTATCAACAGTAGTTTTTACCTGCCGGAAGTAACCGGTGCCGTTTCGCCCTTGTCTCCAAAAGCCTTTACCTATTACCGGTTTGAATACCTCGGTTTCTTTCCCGATCACGGCTTCAATATCAACAAGATCAGGGTAACGCCAAGGAGTGCCGGTGACAAGGTCTTTGAAGGGACGATCTATATTGTGGATAACATCTGGAGCATTCACAGCCTTGACCTCACTACCTCGATCTGGGGTATCCGGTTTAACATCAACCAGGTATACGAACCCATCCGGGAACAGGTCTGGCTACCGGTCAATCACATATATGATATCAGTGGAGGTTTCTTTGGTTTCGACTTTGAATACCGGTATTTTGCCCACATCCGTGACTATCAAATTACCCTTAATCCGGATCTGCCTCCGGACATCGTGGTCATCGATGATAAGATTGACAGGGTGAAGGCAACTGAGGCAGATCAACGATTCAGCCGGAAAAGACCAGATGCCGCGCTGGAAGCCCTTGCTTCCGGAAAGGAAATCAGCCGTAAACAATTGCGGAAAACGCTGCGGGAATATGAAAAGGCAGAGATGCAGGAAGAAATGGCCGGTTTGAAAGACAGCGCGAGCGTCGAAATCGTCCAGTTGTCTGAAATGACAGTGGATTCCAGTGCCTATCAGCGGGATTCATCCTACTGGACAGCAATCCGGCCCGTTCCGTTGACCGAATATGAGGTCAAAGGTTATGCCCGGATGGACAGTTTATCAAGGGTAGAAGCGGAAAAGGTCCGTGAAGAGGATACGCTCTCAATCACCATTGCCTCAGAGGGCGTTTCCTTTTCACGAAAAAAGGGAGGTGATTTTGCTTTGCAGGATATCCTTTTCGGGGGAAATTACCGGGCGGGTAAGCAAGTCCGTTTTGGCTGGGAGAGTCCGTTGACCAGACTCCATTTCAATACGGTAGAGGGGTATCATGTGGCGATGCCTTTCTTCATCAACAATGCCAGTAAGACCTTACGCTGGAGGTTGAGCCCCACAGTGCATTACAGTTTTGCACGGAACCGGATCAATGGAAGTCTGGGAAGCAGCTGGTCAGCCGGTGCCCGGAAAAATGCCGGCACCCTGAAAGCGGAAGCGGGACGAATGACCGAAGCCTACAATCCAAGGGCCATTGATCCCATCATCAGTGACCTAGCCAGCCTGATTTGGGAACGAAACTATTGGAAGGTTTATGAGCAGGACTATGTCATGGCGTCGTGGACTAAAAGACTCAATGTAAAAAATGAGGTGGAGGCTTCCGCCATCATCGCCCAGCGACGTGGGTTGCAAAACCATACCGATCACTCGTTTTTCGACTCGGAAAAAAGGGCATACACTTCGAATTTTCCATGGAATGAAGAGTTGGAGTCAACATACTTTGATACCACATCGATCTCCCAGGTCCGGATCCAATGGAAAACCGAACCCTGGCTGAAATACCGGCTTCGTAACAATCAACGGGAACGAATCGAACACTCTTCACCGGTCCTGACTTTTGCCTACCGGGTAGCTATGGGAGGCATCCTCGACAATAGCGTCTCATTCCACCACCTGGATCTGCAGTTTCAGCACTTATGGTCTCTGGGTGCCCGGGGTGATCTTTCGTTGAAGGTACAAGCCGGAACCCTGATCAACACTGAGAACCTGACCATCATCGACCTGCATCATTTTCCCGGCAACCGCACCTTTCTGACGACCCAGGATCCGGTGGGAAGTTTCCGTTTGCTCGATTATTATCGCTTCAGCAGTCAGTCCGGTTATGCCGCTGTCTATGCGCACTATCAATTCAGAAAACTGCTGATCACCCGGTTGCCCAAAGCCCGTCAATTTGGTCTGAAGGAAGCAGCTTTCATCAATGTTCTGGAATCGAAAGGGGCCCGGCATTATGCCGAGATTGGATATGGTCTCAACTACATTTTCCGGGTTTTCCGGGTGGAAGGTGTGGCCAGTTTTCTGAATGGAAAGTATCAGGACTGGGGAATCCGGATAGGCATTGCTTCTAATTTTGAGGAGTTATTCAATTAAACAAGTCCGTTTAAAACGATGGCACTGTTGTGTTAAAAACAGTAGATCCGAACTCAGGCCTGATGAATTTTCCATCTGGTTTCCTGCTCCGGTCGAAGTCCGGCGATCATTTAGCCAACAATCTTTTCATCAGTTCGATTTCCTGCTTCTGGGTTTCAATAATTTCTTTTGATAACCTCAGCACTTCCGGATCATTCAGCTGGGCATTCTCACTGGTCAATATCGCCGAGGAATGATGCGGTATCATTGCTCTCATATACTGTCTTTCACCGATAAAGGCCTGACCCCTCAAACCAAATAATGCACCGAAAAAGACCATCGCACTGATAAACAAAATCGTGGCATTGAGACGCTTATCCGGATACATTTTTTTCATAATGAATAGTTTCAAAATGGCCATGGGAGAAACCATCAGAAGGGTCATGTACATCCTGGTAACACTGAAGTAGATATGGTCAACCCGGTCGACGTTCAGGAACATTACGGCATACATCATGAAAAAAGATAATGTCATCATCAGGGCGAATTTCTTGTAATTGGTTACTGCATCCATTTGAACGTAGATCATTTTAAATCAGTGCTAAAGACATCAGGGTACAACGGGATGTTCGGTTTGACTACTTGAAAAAGGCAGGGATCCTGGTGGAAAATCAAAAGGGTGGTTTGAACTCAAGGAGGCCAGTTTCCACCTTTCCAGACCATTATGGAGAGACCAGATTTACTTTCAAAGACAGAATGGATCTGAAATGATATTTTCTCTACAAATCATGAAAAAATTTCTAGATCTCAATTACCTGATTATCTGCAGGATAACCGACAACAAACGCTTTTATCCGGTTACAAACGAAACTAAGTATTTAAAAACCGATTCCGGAAAACGACTGCCTGCAACTTTGTCCTATCGATACCGATCGGTGATAGAAATTCAATATTAGTTTAATCTTAAAAAAATTAAAATCATGAAAAATCTGATCAACCGCGTACAACTTATCGGCCACCTGGGCAAAGACGTTGAAATCTTTGAGGCCAACGGAGGAAAAAAAGTTGCCAAAGTCTCTCTTGCCACCACGGAGAGCTTCTACAATAAAAACGGCGACCGGGTCGAAAATACCGACTGGCATAACCTGGTAGCCTGGGGTAAGACAGCCGACCTCCTCGCCAATCTGGGTAACAAGGGCTCCAAAATCGCGGTTAGTGGAAGAATCACCAACCGGAACTATGAAGACAAATCGGGGGTGAAAAAATACATAACGGAAATCGTAGTTGATGAATTTATGATGGTGGGAGCAAAGGCAAAAACTCCCTTCTGATCCATCCTGATTCATTCCATATTTGTTTTCTGCAGGTGGTGTTGGTTTTTAGCTGGCGCCACTTTGTCTTTATTAGACTATTTCATCAATAACACCAACACCTACTTGGTCGGTCTGACAGCATAATGGTTTTAGCTATCGTTATGATTTCCGGAGTATTAGGTTAGGATCAACATTTAATTTCTGATATAACCCACGTGCCATATCGATGGTCAAATCCCGTTTCCCGTTTAGAAATTCACTGACTCGTGAAGGTGTTGTTCCTAAAAGTTTTGCCAGATCCTTTTGCTTCAATTTGCGCTGGTACATCCTAAGTTCAATCATTTCGATTAAGGTCTCAGGTTTAAATGGATAATGATCCTCTTCATACAAGGCGACCAGTTCAGAAACCCGGTCAAGTTCGTCCTGTTGACGCTTTGTTAACTTACCTTTATCTGTCAACAGAGTCAGCAGTTCCTCCATCCTCTTATTGGCTATTCTGTATTCTTTGGCATTCATGCTTTATATCTCCTTTGCATTTATCTTGTCATAGGAATCATGGGTTCCAATGAATCTTATGTACACCTTCTGTGAAACAAATATGATGATTACCACGATTCTGAAATCATTTCCTTTGATATCAAAGACATAGCGATTGTTTCCCACATAGTCAACCATCCTGAAATCCTTCTTAACATCACTTAGATTTTGCCAATTCGCCCGCTTCACAATTTCGTACCAATGCAATAAAGGCACCCTGGCCTCTGGATGTTTCCGGGAGAACTCGGTTAGTCGTCGAGGGGTGACTACTCGCATATCGCCTTAACTCAAAATGCAAAAATACGGAATTTTGTTCCATATATGGGAATTCACAAAGGATCAGATCGTTCTCACATGAGAACAAACATGCTGTTTCCTATAATATCATGGAAAAATTTCTAGATCTCAATTACCTGATTATCTGCAGGATAACCGACAACAAACGCTTTTATCCGGTTACAAACGAAACTAAGTATTTAAAAACCGATTCCGGAAAACGACTGCCTGCAACTTTGTCCTATCGATACCGATCGGTGATAGAAATTCAATATTAGTTTAATCTTAAAAAAATTAAAATCATGAAAAATCTGATCAACCGCGTACAACTTATCGGCCACCTGGGCAAAGACGTTGAAATCTTTGAGGCCAACGGAGGAAAAAAAGTTGCCAAAGTCTCTCTTGCCACCACGGAGAGCTTCTACAATAAAAACGGCGACCGGGTCGAAAATACCGACTGGCATAACCTGGTAGCCTGGGGTAAGACAGCCGACCTCCTCGCCAATCTGGGTAACAAGGGCTCCAAAATCGCGGTTAGTGGAAGAATCACCAACCGGAACTATGAAGACAAATCGGGGGTGAAAAAATACATAACGGAAATCGTAGTTGATGAATTTATGATGGTGGGAGCAAAGACAAAAACTCCCTTCTGATCCATCCTGATTCATTCCATGTTTGTTTTCTGCAGGTGGCGTTGGTTGTAGCTGGCGCCACTTCGCTTTATCAAATGAAATGGGGATTCTGTCGCGGTGGTGCCAGGGACAAGATCCGATTGAAAGCGTATCTGAAATTGGTCACCGAAACAGGGAGCAATGGCCGCTATCTGGTCACAAAAACCGGGAAATGGCGGCTAACCAGACGATGCCGGTCACTAACCCCCGGAAAAACGCGATCGACCGATCAGGAAGTGCAGTAGATTTGTCTATGTCTCAGGACTAATTATTACCTTTGCACCTCCTTTTTTAAAGGATCTTCGTTAAATCAAAAAAACTATTGAAAATATGTCAAAGAAAGTAGCAATTAATGGTTTTGGCCGAATCGGTAGATTGACCTTTAGAAACTTGTTGACCAAACCGGATGTAGAGGTAGTAGCCATCAATGATCTGACAGACAATGCTACCCTGGCACATCTGTTAAAATACGATTCATCCCAGGGTAAATTTGAAGGCACCGTCGAAGCAACGGATGAATACCTGATTGTCAATGGCAAAAAGATCCATGCCAGTGCAGAACGAAATCCAGCCAACCTGCCCTGGAAAGAACTCGGTGTGGATGTCGTTTTGGAATGTACCGGTATCTTTCTGGCAGCCGACAAGGCATCCCTCCATCTGGAAGCCGGCGCTAAGCGGGTAGTGCTGTCCGCTCCGGGTAAAGGGGCTGGAATCAAGACCATTGTACTGGGAGTCAATGACGACGAATTGGATATCGAACAGAAAATCTTTTCGAACGCCAGTTGTACAACCAATTGTTTTGCACCCGTGATCAAGCTTTTGAATGACAACTGGGGCGTTAAAGTGGGCAGCATGACCACTACCCATGCGTACACTGCTGACCAGAATATCCAGGATGCTCCTCACAAAGACCTGCGAAGAGCCCGGGCAGCTGCAGTAAACATTGTCCCAACCTCCACTGGTGCCGCCAAAGCCATCGGTGAGGTTGTGCCGGAAGTCTCTGGAAAACTGAGCGCCATCGCTTTGCGGGTTCCGGTTGTTTCAGGCTCACTCATTGAAGTCAACGCCCTGGTTGAGAAGAATACCACCGCTGAGGAGATCAATAAAGTATTCAAAGCTGCTTCCGAAGGAAGAATGAAAGGCGTGCTGGAATACTGTACCGACGAAATTGTATCATCCGATATCTTACAAAACAAACATTCCTCGATTTTCGATTCACTGATGACCGAGGTTATGGGTGGTAATTTCGTCAAAGTGGTTAGCTGGTATGATAACGAAGCTGGTTACTCCGCCCGCTTATCGGATCTGACCGCCAGGATCTGCGGCATGCTCTGAGGCAGCTTTACATGATTGGCAAATTATGCTATTAAAGTATCAAGGGTTGGCAGAATGCTGACCCTTTTTAGTTGAAAAAGGGAGGAATACTCATTTCTTGCCAGATGACGGATTTCAGGCTGCATCAAAGACCAGATTTTGGAGACCCTTCAATTCCTGCCTGTTCATAAGCCGTTAAAATGTGAAGAGGACTAATTGGTGTCCGGCATTGATCACCGACCGCCAGTCTCACCATCCAGGAAATCATACACCGCCTGCAACATCCTGGGACGGATATTTAAACTGAACAGCTTGCTGCTGGCCCGGGTTGGATGTACCCGGTTGGTAAACAAGATGAAAACGGTCTCGTAAACCGGATCCACCCAGTAGTATGTTCCGGTATAGCCGGTATGCCCGAAACTCTCAGGACTGGCCGATCTGGCCACATAGGTGGCTCCTTCCCGGTATTCCAGCAATGGCTTATCAAATCCCAGTGCCCGGCGATTTCCCTTTTCTCTAAACTGATAACGGGTAAATTCGGCTACCGTCTCCGGACTGAAATACCGTTCACCCCCATAAGTTCCTTGATTTAATACCATTTGCCATAGTTTAGCCAGATCCAGGGCATTGGCAAATAAACCGGCATTGGCCGAAAGACCATCCAGCATGGCTGACGATTCATCGTGGACAAATCCGTGCACCAGATTATGCCGGAAGAAAGTATCCTGTTCGGTTGGAACTATTTCTCCAGGGCTGTAGCGTTCGGTGGGACGAAAAGTAAGGCGGTCGGCTCCCAAACGATCATAAAAATGACGGTACATGAAGGTGTCGATACGTTGCCCGGTGATGCGCTTGATAATTTCCGGAAAGATGACAAACCCCAAATCGGAATACACATAGCCCTGTGACGGATCCAGGTCAGACTTTCGGATCGTCTTGTAAATTCTCTTTTTATAGCGTCGATGCAAATAGAGCTGATCGTGTAGTTTGATCGGATATCTCTTGGATTCCTCCGGTTTGTAGGTTCTGCCTTTAAAAGATCCATTCTTCCGGTAGGTATCCCTCCAGAAAACGATAGATGCCTTTAAACCTGACTGATGAGTGAGGGCATCCCTGAGACTGATCCGGCCGGCATCTGAACCACAAAACATCGGCAGATAATCACAAAGCGTTTTATCCAGATCGATACGGCGCTGATCGTAAAGCTGCATTAGAGCCAGCGTGGCTGTCGCCGTTTTGGTGACCGATGCCATATCATACAGGTCGGTCGGCTGTACCGGGATGCAGCCGTCATAGGTATGGCAGCCATATTCCTCCATGACCACTATTCTACCCTGATGCACCACCAGGAGCTGAGCACCGGGGAAAGCCATACTGTCCAGGGCAAGCATGGCAATCTTATCCAGGGTGTCTTTTAACGGCTTATAATGCCGGAGTACTTCCCGGCCGGGAAAGGTCAACCGGGTCGGACCTGCCGTTTCGAGGCCGGCTCCCGCCTGGTAAGCTCCACGGGTGACAACCAGATGATCCGAAAAATTCAGACCGCCGAAAATGCCCTGGATAGCCCGGCCCATGGACTCCGGACCGGGATGAACCAGATCAATAATGGCATCGGCCCAATCCACTTCAGCCGCCTGGACTCCGGCAAAACAGACAATATTCCGGCCGTCTACTGCCTTTTCTGCCGCTTTTTCCAGAGATGCCTCATCCCGGACAATAAAAAACCTTACCCTTTGGGAAGGTTGGGTTCGATATGGAAGATGCTGTTCCTTGTAATAGTTGGCATACTGCCGCGCAGTGTGCAAAAGGGTATCCACCCGGCCGTAAATTTCAAGATGAAAGCTTTCCAGATTTTTCAGGGGCAAGAGCTGCGCTTCATTCTTAAGCAGTACCTGACCAAAATGAGTACCGGAGAGCGATAGCATCAGAAAGATAGAAACCGGTACCGAGTAAGATATTCTCATAACAATTAGATCACTTTTGGTAATTTTTTGCTGGGTTTTCGCACCGGCAGCCGTTCAAATATCAGATTTTCAATGATCACACGTTGTATCAAAGGACTAAAATTGAAAAAATATGTGTGGAATCGTTGGCTACACAGGAGGTGAGGAGGCCTACTCACTGATTATCAAAGGCTTGAAAAGACTCGAATACCGGGGTTATGATAGTGCCGGTATCGCTCTGTTGGAAAACCAATTGAATATTTACAAGAAGTCCGGGAAAGTGAGAGATCTGGAACGAGCTACCGAAAATATTACCCGATCGGCAACCACTGGTATGGGGCATACCCGATGGGCAACTCATGGCCCACCTTCCGACGAAAATGCCCATCCCCACCTGTCCAATTCGGGAAAAATGGCAATTGTACACAATGGCATCATCGAAAATTACCTGATCCTCAAAGAGGAACTGATCAATAAAGGCTACCGGTTCTCCAGTGAGACAGATACAGAAGTGCTGGTCAACTTTATCGAAGACATTGCCACACACCACGAGGGGCCGCTGGAGGAAGCCATCCGGATTGCCCTCAACCGGGTGGTCGGAGCTTACGGCATGGTATTAATCACAGCCTCCGAACCAAACCGGTTATTTGTTGCCCGCAAAAGCAGCCCAATGGTCATTGGCGTGGGCACTGGCGAACATTATGTAGCCTCCGACGCCAGTCCTTTCATCGAGTACACCAATGATGTGATATACCTGAAAGATGGCGAAATAGCTGTTCTTGATCCGGATTATATTCACCTTTACAACCTGGAAAATACCCCCCAAACCCCTTACGTGGAAACCCTGGACCTGGAGCTGGAAGAAATCGAAAAGGGCGGCTATGACCACTTTATGCTAAAGGAGATCTTTGAACAACCCCGGTCGGTGGCTGATTGCATGCGGGGAAGAGTGGACGTACAACAAAACTTACTGAAACTGGGGGGCTGCAGGACAAAGCCAAACCTTTATACCGGGCGGAACGAATCATCGTAACCGCATGCGGTACCTCTTACTATGCCGGACTGGTTGCCGAATACCTTTTTGAAGACCTTTGCAGGATACCTGTGGAGGTCGAATATGCTTCGGAATTCCGGTACCGCAATCCGGTAATCAGGGAAGGCGATGTAGTCATCGCGATCTCACAGAGTGGCGAAACTGCCGATACTCTGGTAGCCGTCGAAATGGCTAAAGAGTTGGGAGCCACTGTATACGGTGTCTGCAATGTGGTATCCTCATCCATCGCACGGGCCACTCATGCTGGTGTCTATACCCATGCAGGGCCGGAAATCGGGGTGGCCAGCACCAAGGCTTTCACGGCTCAGATCACGGTCCTGGCCATGTTGGCGATCACTGTGGCGAAATACCGGGGTACCCTGACCCATGTTGATTTTCTGAAAAAATTACATGCCCTGAGCCAGATGCCGGTCTTGATCGGTAAAGTTCTGGAATCCAAAGACCTTATCCGGGAGATTGCTACCCAATTTAAAGATGCAGCCAACTTTCTCTACCTGGGCCGGGGATATAATTATCCGGTTGCCATGGAAGGTGCGTTAAAACTCAAGGAAATATCCTACATTCATGCAGAGGGATATCCTGCTGCCGAAATGAAACACGGACCAATTGCCCTGGTCGACCAGGATATGCCCATCGTCGTGATCGCTACCCAGGATCAGGCCTATGAGAAAATCATTTCCAATATCCAGGAATTGAAATCCCGGAAAGGTCAGGTTATTGCCATTGTGACCGAAGGTGATGATCTGGTGCCTTCTATGGTCGATTATGTGATCGAAATACCTGCAGCCGATGAGCACTTCACGGCCCTGATTTCGGTAATACCCCTCCAGTTGCTGGCCTACTATATCGGCGTTCTCAAGGATTGCAATGTCGACCAGCCACGTAATCTTGCCAAATCAGTGACTGTGGAATGATAGAGCAACCATCCTCTTCATAGTCTTTATCGCTTGTGATTTGATCAACGTGGAGGCGATTATTCCGGATTATCCCCGTTCAAAATTAAATTTGTGTTCACTTTCGCTATTTTCGCCGGATGACCAGGCGATTCTTTTATCGATTGCTGACAACAGGCATGGTGGGTATGATAGGAAGATCAGTAGAGTGGGGAAAAAGCTGGACGAAACCCTCGGGGCTCCGGTCCGGTGATGCAATCGGACTGATTACTCCGGGAAGTCCGGTACACCCGGAAAAGATCGAACAATCGGTGATCACTTGTCAAAGACTGGGGCTGCGACCGGTCCTGGGCAAATATGTCCAGGAAGAAAACGGATACCTGGCCGGTACCGACCAACAGCGGTTGGAAGATCTTCATACCATGTTTACCGATCCGGAGATCAATGGGATCTGGTGCATCAGGGGGGGCTATGGATGCACGCGGCTGCTGCCCCATATCGACTTCGATCTGATCCGGCAACATCCCAAGGTGTTTGCAGGGTACAGCGATATTACCGCTTTACACCTCGCGATTGGCAGTCGCAGTCAGCTTGTGACTTTCCATGCACCGGTAGCCAGCAGCAATCCCACGGATTATACCATAGAGATGTTCAAAAATACGGTCATGAAGGCAGAACCGGACAGTCTCTCGATTTGGTCAACTACAGAAGCCCACGATAAAATGCTGGTATTCCGGGAGGGAATTGCACAGGGTTCAATAACCGGGGGTAATCTTTCCCTGCTGGCCGCACTTGCCGGGACACCGTGGTCACCCAACTATTCCGGCAAAATCGTCTGTATCGAGGACATCGGGGAAAAACCTTACCGGATCGACCGGATGTTAGTGCAGTTATTTCAGGCTACCGATCTGGCAAAAGCGGCTGGCGTCATCCTCGGCCAGTTTAAGGACTGCGAAGCGAAACCAGGTGAAAAATCCCTGACACTGGAACAGACGCTCCGTAACCAATTTGCCGAATTCGCCGGACCTGTTATCTATGGGTTTTCATTTGGCCACATCGATGATCAGTGTACCCTACCCTTTGGCATTAACGCCCGGTTTGAGACCACTGATCAAAAAATACACTTACTAGAGTCACCAATCCAGTAGTAATGGAAATAACCTGGAAAATATTTTCCCTGCCACTTGCTTCCCCATTTGTCATTGCCAAAGGCACTTTTACCCATCGCCGGGCAATGGTTGTCCAATTAAGTCAAAACGGATGCTCAGGTTTGGGTGAGACTACCGAAATCACCTATTATGGAATAAACCTGGAGAGATTCGAAGGCATCATTCAGCAAAATCTGGCCAAATTAAAGGCTATTGACATTACAACTCCAGAAGAATATTTTTTTAGAATCTCACCGATCCTTGGAGGCGAACCATTTCTCCACTGTGCCTTTGACTGTGCCGCTCACGATCTGTATGGACGGATTGCCAACAAAACCACCCGTGAAATACTGGGAATAACGATGACCGACATACCACCCAAGTCTTCCTTCACCATTGGTATCGGACCAATCGATGAAATGAAGGAAAAAATCAGACGGAAACCCTGGCCAGTATACAAAATAAAATTGGGTACGGACCAGGATCTGGAGATCATGCGAGCGTTGAGGACAGAAACCGATTCAATCTTTAGAGTGGATGCCAATGAAGGTTGGAATGCCCGGCAGACCATCGAATTAAGCCGGGAATTTGCCGCGTTGGATGTTGAATTTATTGAGCAGCCCTTACCGAAGAAGGATGATGCATCCATGTCGGAGATCATCGCCCGTTCACCGCTTCCTCTGATTGCGGATGAAAGCTGCCAGACCTATAAAGATGTGGAAACCTGTCAGGGAAAATTTCATGGTATTAATATTAAGCTGATGAAATGCGGTGGTCTAACCCCGGCCATCCATATGATAAAAAAAGCCCGTAAACTGGGGCTCAGAACTATGATCGGCTGTATGACGGAGAGTTCGATCGGTATCAGCGCTGCTGCCCAACTGGCACCTCTGGTCGATTATGTGGATCTTGACGGATCATTACTTATTCGCGAAGACATCGCCACGGGAGTTTATCTGGATGAGGGAGTTGTTGTCTATCCGGAGAGTCCCGGCCTGGGATGTGATTTACTCAAAGCACATATGTTCTAACTTCCTCCTATCTATGTTACGGAATTCCGGATTTCTGAGTATACTAATATTGCTATCTGCCTGTGTTTCTTCAGACAGACTTCGGGAACCGGTTGCATCTTTTTTTGAGAAGGAATCCATTTTTACAGATCATTTTACCGGATTTTCCCTGTATGATCCCATCCGGGAAAAAATGATATATGAGTATAATGGAGACCACTTTTTTACCCCCGCTTCCAACACCAAAATTCTCACTTTATACAGTGCCCTGATAACCTTTGGCGATTCAATGCCTGCATTCAAATACCAGACTTCACCAGATACTGTTTATGTCTGGCCCATGGCTGATCCCACGACGCTACATTCAGCATTTGGCAGCCAGTTGCGGCTCTTTGATTTTCTGAGATCATTGAATAAACCTGTGGTCTTTTGCAAAAATCATTTCCAGGACCGACGTTTTGGAGCAGGATGGGCCTGGGATGATTATCCTTATTATTATCAGGCAGAAAAATCATATTTCCCATTATTCGGCAATGTGGTCGAATTTGAATACTTTCCAAAAAATCAGGAATACATCCAATATCCCAATGTATCAGACGTGCGATACTCCCATGGAAAGACCATCGAAATTAGCAGGCCGGAATTGTCCAATCACTTCGAAGTAAAACTTCCTGATCAGCATTATCCTGCCGACATTTCCCGGACAGTACCGTTGCACGTTACTGATTCGTTTGTCTTGTCTGTAATCAACCACTACCTCCCGGCGAATAGCCTCCTATCGTCCGGTTGTCCCTCGATGCCGGGTAAAAAGACATGGTATAGCTTGTCTGTTGATACCGTCTATACCTATATGATGCAGCGAAGTGATAATTTCATTGCCGAACAATTATTATTGGCCGTTTCCGGTTTTTTGACGGATACCTTGCAAACAAACCTATCAATCCATAAAATGAAAGAGGGTCCTTTTCGTAATATTTCCAGCCAGATACAGTGGTATGATGCGTCGGGACTTTCCCGTTACAATCTCTTTACCCCCAATGCACTGGTTCATATTCTCGATAAAATCCGGTTTATACTGCTTGAAGAAAAAATAAGGAAAATATTTGCAGCGGGTGGGGTCTCCGGCACCATTGCCAATTGGTACCGGGGCGATTTCGGCAAGCCATATGTTTTTGCCAAGACCGGGACATTGAAAGGGGTGCATTGCCTGAGCGGATACCTGTTTACCGATTCTGGCAACATGTTAATTTTCAGTTTTATGCACAATAATTTTTCATCCGGATCCAATCCGGTAAAAGAAGGAATGAACCGCGTACTGAGATTTGTGAAGGAAAATTATTGATTATTGATTATTGATTATTGATCATTGATCATTGATCATTGATTTATTAAAAATTATTGGTTTCTGATTTGTTTTTTTAATCTATGAAAATATTTTATTCTGAAAGTAAACCCGAATACCAGACCTATACTTTCAACTATGGAATTTATTGCATCAAGGAAAGTAACGATGAGCTTACCCGGATTTACCGGTCGGGATTTTTACCGTATTCAGGCAACACCGACCTAAACTCCGAGGTATTTTATTTGGCAAGAAGCCTCCGGGTTGACCTTCACCGTTTTGAAGATACCAGTGAAAATCGCCGGGTCAACCGAAAGATAGAACCTCTGAATATCCATGTTGAAATCTATAAAAAGGATGATCTTCTGGATCAGGATCCCGACTTTATTCCTTTTTGCGAAGCTTATATTGCATCCAGGATTGGCGAGGCCATGACTCCCGAACGATTAAAATACATCCTGAGTCTGAGCACCGGCACCCATGTTTTTCGTTTCATACAGGAAGGAAAGCCGGTGGGGTATGTTCTCGCTGCCTCCGATGAAACCATTTTGCACTACTGGTTTAGTTTCTTTGATACGGCGTTGATGAAGACCCATTCTTTGGGCAAATGGATGATGTGGTATGTCATCCGGTGGGCAAAAGACACTGGTCTGGATGAAGTTTATTTGGGTACCGCTTACGGTGAAAAAGCCCTCTATAAGGTACGGGACCATAAAGGTCTGTCATTTTTTGACGGCACCGGCTGGAATCCGGACATGGAATTGTTAAAAAACTGGTGCAAATCCGATCAGGCCCGTGATGCTACTGACCGGTTTAAACTGGCGGAGGATGCCAATGCCTATATCGAGGCAATCTTTCCCGAAGAACCATAGATCCAAATGACCTCCTGCTGGCAGATTGTGCTGGCAATGCCTCATGGGTAGGCCTGTGATTAGGCAAAAATCCCTGAGAGCAATATAGATCGAAGAATGGACGCCTTACCAAATTCAAGAAGAAATTGCGTCACCAAACCTTCTGAACCATCAAAGTGACCATAAATTTGCTGACAGCACCTTTACTCCGGTCCTGGCAAAGATCATATACGGAAGAAATGATCACGATAAATACTGGTTGTACAAGAAATCCTGTTTTGATATATTTAGCCCTCCCAATGATAGGATGAAGCAGACAAGAGCAGCAGGACCAAGAAGCGGAACCGGTTTTGGAAGTATTTTACTGACCCTAGCCCTTTTAGGTATACCCCTTCTCAATATGGACCTTGACTTTGGGCCCATTCTGTCTTTTTTGGGCCGTCTGCATCCGGTCGTGGTGCATTTCCCCATTGTTTTGATCCTGAGCACAGTAGTTTTGGAATGGTTGTTCGGGTCTTTTAAAGGTGCGATAGGGATAGCCATCATCAGGATGATGTACTTCTGGTCATTATACAGCTCGGTGGTGGCCGTAGTGGTAGGTTATTTTCTTTACAGTACCGGCGATTACGGTGGTGATTTGGTAAAATACCACTTCTGGTCGGGTGTCGGAGTGACGATCCTCATGATCTGGTCCCTCCATTTCCGCCGGCAATACACTAAAACACACCGGTGGAGATGGCGTCAGTTATCGAGAATTCTCCTGTTGCTGGCCGGAATACTCATAGTCTACACCGGACATCTGGGAGGATCACTGACCCACGGACCCGACTTCCTGAGCGAACCAATTCGCAATGCCATACATGAAAGAAACCTGCAGGAAAGAACGGTGCTCAAGGATCCGGCCTCGCTCAAGGTCTTCGATGAACTGGTGCTGCCGGCCTTCAATCAGACCTGCCTCAAATGCCACAATGAACAAAATGCCAAATCCGACCTGGACCTCTCCACTTTTGCTGCCATCGAAGCCGGTGGGAAATCATTAAAACCGATGATTGTACCCGGAAGTCCGGAAGAAAGCGAACTCTATATTAGGATTAGCCTCCCTCCCAAACACGATGATTTTATGCCCCCAGACGGCAAACCGCCGTTGAAGCCTGCCGAAGTGCAGTTAATCAGAAGCTGGATACTTGCCGGTGCAGATCCGGCCGACACTCTGGGACATTTAATGCTAAACGACACCCTGAAAGCGACTATGGATGCTTACCTGCCCGAACTGGCTGAGAATCAGCTCAGCAAACAGGCACAAAGACTGGAACGGCTAAAAACCGGTCCGAAGCTTATCCGCCTGGGCCTGGACCTTGGTCTGGAAATCCGGCCAGACGAAGAAACCGATTCTGCCTATTACTCCGCTTCCATGCTTTTTCCTCCCAAGATCGTTACGGATGAAACCCTGGCACAATTGATGCCTTACAAGGATTATTTTTCCAAACTATCTTTGGTTGGAGCCGACATTACCGATGAAGGTCTTTATTATATAGGACAAATGAGTAATCTGCAAAATCTGATCCTTACCAAAAGCTGCATCAAGGGTGAAGGGCTCAGCTATCTTTCCGGATTGCCAAAACTTGAGGTTATCAACCTGTCACATACCTTCATTACCGATGAGCACGTGCTTCACCTGAGTCATTTTCCTTCACTGAAAAAAGCCTATATTTTCAACACTTATGTTACACCAGGAGTTGTTGCGGTTCTAGATGCCTATATGAAAGAGGCTGAGGTGACTTTGGAAGAGGGTGATTATTATTGAGGTGGTTTGATGTTGTTTGATATTGTTGGATGTTGTTGGAGGTGGTTTGATGTTGTTTGATATTGTT
>CAYRYD010000038.1:30027-53097 GCA_964428345.1 uncultured Saprospiraceae bacterium
TTGGAGGTGGTTCGATATGGTTGGATATTGTTTGAAGTGGTTGGAGTGGTTGGAGGTGGTTTGTTCTGCGTTTTCCTCCGTATTTTTCAGGATTATTCGGCTGAGAATTTAAACATCCAAACAATATTTGTAATTTAAGCGCGGGATTTCAATCTTTTTCTAATTGAAGTGGTTTACGATCATACTTATCTGCATCTTTGGTGCACAACTTAGCGCTGTCCTTGCCGATACTGATGAGGACCGCATGTTTCACCGAACTGCGCGAAAGATGCTGCATAAGCATTGTGCATCCTGTCACAATGAAGCTGATAAAAAAGGTGGAATCAACCTCGAAGATTTTTACTTTGCCGTGAGTGTTGTCAGAAGGGGTGAGCTTTTCAAACATGTGGTAGACGTCGTCAAAGACGGCAGTATGCCTCCTTCCAACTCTCCCCCAATGAGTCAGGCGGACAAAGATACGCTGATCGTCGGTATCGAACGGATTTTAGCGAAGGCCTTAGCTCATGCTGATCCGGGTATGTCCGTCATGCGCCGGTTAAGTCATCGTGAGTATCAGTACACGATATTCGATCTCCTGGGTGCTGAATTTGAAACGGTGCACTACTTCCCTTCCGAGGGCTCGGGCGGTCAGGGTTTTGACAACCAGGCAGGTACTTTGTTTATCAGTCCATTAACCATGGAGCGATACTACAACGCCGCCGACAGTATTGTGCGTCAGATCCGGTCGGATAAGGATCACTGGCGCCGGGTAGTGCCGGCCCGATATAGCGTTGGTCTTGGACGCAGATTGATAAACAATTTGCTCTCGATTTTTAAATCCGATCACGAGCCATATTGGGAAAGACCGGTCATCGAGGCCCGGAAAATCATCATCCCGCTGGCGACCAAAGCCTACCGTAGATTCCTGTCAAAGGACGAAGAAGATCAACTCATCAGCTTTTTCAGCAAAGTCTATTTTGCCAACTGGCAAAAGAAGGAATCCTTTGATTACGCCATGGAAGGGGTGATCAAACGCATCCTGGTATCTCCCAATTTTCTTTACCGGACAGAAGTCAACCTTGAGCTCGATCACCCTTATCCGGTCAACAATTTTGAACTGGCTACCCGGTTATCTTATCTACTCTGGTCGTCGATGCCCGATGAAAGACTTTTGGAAGTAGCCTACCGGGAAGACCTCCACAATCCTTCTGTACTCAAACGGGAAGTACTAAGGATGATGGAAGATGATAAGTTCAGGAGATTCTCCGCGTCCTTTGCTCCCCAGTGGTTGGGCGTGGAAGAACTCCTCTATGCTCCACTGACCGACCAGACACTCTTTCCTGAGCTGACGGAAGGTCTGAGAAAAGCCATGCATGAAGAGGTCGTGGGTTATTTTCATGAAGTATTGACCCAAAGGAGAAACCTGCTTCATCTGCTGGATAGTGATTATGCCTGGCTCAACGAGGATCTGGCGAAGCATTACAGCATCGACGGTGTAGAAGGTCCGCAATTCCGTACTGTGTCGCTGTCCGACCGCAACCGGGGTGGTTTGCTTGGGATGGGAGCGGTGCTGACTGCAACATCATTGCCGGTACGGACCAGTCCGGTGTTACGCGGTCAATGGGTGTTGGAACAAGTCCTGGGTGAACCGGCTCCTCCTCCTCCTGCTGACGTACCTGCACTGGAAGATGCCAAAAATAACGATTTGAGCGAACTGGATCTCCGAAGCCTGCTTGAAGTGCACCGGGAAGACAAAGCCTGTTTCGGCTGTCATATGAAAATGGATCCCATTGGATTGGGATTGGAAAATTTTGACGCCATCGGCAGGTGGCGCAATAGTTACGACTCGATCCCGATCAATCCGGAAGGGGTGCTTCCTGATGGAAGGCATTTCCGGAGCCCGGAAGAATTAAAGGCGATATTAATTGAAGATAAGGTCAAATTTGCCAAGAACTTCAGCCGCAAAATGCTGTCGTACGCCATTGGACGCAATGTCGAATTTATCGACACACCTACCCTGGAAAAGTTGACAAACGAATTGATAAATAATAATTTTGATAGCCAGGCATTCATGCTGGAACTGGTGAGCAGTTATCCGTTTCAATACCGGCGAAGTGATCTGGCAAAACGATATAAAGGCATCTGAATATGACAAATGTACCCATTTCGAGGCGCAGATTATTGAAGGGCATGGGCGCATGCATTGCACTTCCTTTTCTTGAATCATTGTATCCGGCCAAACTATACGCCGCCCATAATCCTCAGAGTGTGGCACCGCAGCGGTTTGCCTGTCTATTTATGCCCAACGGCGTCCATCCAAAACGATGGAATCCGGAGAAAACAGGTAGTGACTTCGCATTATCGCCCATTCTGAAGCCTCTCGAACCGGTACAAAAAGAGTTGCTGATCCTGGCTGGGATGATGAATAAGAATTCCCATACCCGGGAAGATGGGCACTACACCAAAACGGCCAACTTCCTGACATCTATGCGCATTGCCAAGACAGTCAATGCCAAGGTAGACAGTGGTGGAATCTCCCTGGATCAGTTAATGGCCAACCATATCGGTCAGAATACCTTTTTTCCTTCGCTACAATACGGACTGGACCGGATCCGAAGTGGCGTGGATACTGCAGTAGGTTTTACAAGACTTTATGGCGGTACCATTTCCTGGCAGGATCGCAACAAACCATGTTCGCGTGAGATCGATCCAAGGATGGCTTTTGACCGGCTATTTCGCAACTATATACCAGGTAAGAAACCCCTTCCCGAAGATCCACTCAAGAAGAGTGTTTTGGATCTGGTAAAAGACGATGTAAGGATCCTCGAGAAACAACTCGGCATTGAAGACCAGAATAAGCTCGGCGAGTACCTGGAAGCGGTAAATTCGGTCGAAAAAAGATTAAACGACCGGCAGAACCTGGCAGATTTTGAAAGTCATATTACACCCGATATCCGTAAGGAACTGCAGAGAATGGATATCCGGATTGATGAATGGGCCGAATATGCCGAAGGAGTCGATGTCACCGAAAAAACCCGCCTGATGCTGGATATTATCGTGTTGGCCTTCTGGAGTGATGCTTCGAGGATAGCTACGTTTATGTTTGGCAATTCCGTCAGTAACCGGAATTTTTCCTTCCTTGAAGGGGTGGTGGGTGCACATCACTCGATCTCACACCATACCGACGACCCCCGTCTGCTCGATCAGTACGAACGGATCAACCGGTGGCATATTGAACAATACAGCTATCTGTTGCAACGGTTGCAATCGATCAAAGAAGGTGACCGGACACTACTCGACAACAGTCTGATCATGTTTGGCTCCGGCATCCGTGACGGAAACCGGCACTCGCCGTTTGATCTGCCGATCGTGGTAGCAGGCAAAGGCGGCGGGAAGTTCAAGACCGGACAACATATCCGCTACCCGGATCAGACACCGTTGGCCAATCTCTACCTTACCATGCTGTACTCCATGAACATTGAAGTGGAGCAATTTGGTGACAGTGAGACGGTGTTATGCGATTTGCTGGTCTAAAAGGTTACCTCACTAAATATTGACAGGAAACGAAAGACAGTTTGTGCCGACGGGCTTCATTGCTTCAGCCTGAGTCGGTGACTTATTGTCAAAACCACAGGGCAGATCAGGAAAAGAGACAACCCGGCTAAATGATGTTTCCAGGTGTCGTAAAATCAAATCTTTCATTGAACCAGGCCATGGGAATGTCAGCTTCCAGACGACCGACACTATGAATGCGCTTCTCCAGTCTGCCTTCAGCTTGAAAACCCAGTTTCCGTTATAGCCGGAGAGCCCTGGTACTGGATTCTCTGGCTATTAGTTCAACTCTTAAAATGTCTTTTCGCTCTTCAGTAACATGGTCAAGCGGGGTTTGAAATAACCTGTTACCCAGTCCCCGTCCCTGGTATTCCGGATCAACGGCGATCGTTAAGTCCGATAAAACATGGTTAAACACCTTCGGCTCCATTTTATAACAATGAATTTCGCCCTCAATTTATCTTGCAGCAGGGGATCAGTGGCGACAAACTGAATCCCGTTCTCCAGCCCTTTCCTTGTAAAATGCTCAACATAGTTTTTCGAAATCTCCCCGGTTTTTCTTGCCAATCCACCGTCGGATTGACTAACCAGCTGATACAGACGCACGATGCTATCGCAATCTTCCCAGGTCGATTTTCTGATGATCATCCTATTCGGGCCATTTATTATAGTAAAAAAGGCCGGCCAAACGGCCGACCTCACAGGTTTAGCTTTCTTTCAAAATCTGACATTTTTATGCCAGCAATGAAGAATAGCGGGAAAGTGTAACTAATTGCAGGTTTTCTTTATTCACTACAACATTAATAGATACGGTCATATAACGAAAAATATTGGATTATCGGCATAAAGTTTTGTGGAAAATTATTCCTTTTTACTCTTCATGATGACATTTAACCACCAAATATCATGAAAACAATAAAAATTCATCAATTCCTGCTGAATCTGGCGAAAAGACTTGCCAGACGGGCTCACCTGGTAGATCTACAGGCAGAAGAATATCCACTGGGTGCTGAGCTGCAGCCATATGTAGCCCTCGCCAAAACCCGGCACCAGGGGTAACCGCCCAGATTTTTGTTCGGGAAATAAATCTCTACGCAGCATTTATTATCTTGGAGCAAAGCAAACTACCCATGCTCATGAAAGTTTGTCAATTGTGTCATCCGTCGGCCGGCGGTACAGAAAAACAGCACAACCGGTCTTTGCCTGATGTCGGTAAAATGGCAAAACCCGTTTCCAGGCATGGTGACATTTCAGAACGTTCACCCTGGTCGGTGGATGTCGTAACCGACAAACAGCTGCCTTACATACACACGAGGATCAAAAGCCTGTCAGTCAGGTCCAAGGTTGATCGAAGCATCCCGGCTGTCTATATCGACATCGACGGATGAAACTAAATGCGACCGCTTTTGGACAACGGGTGATCACGGCCATTTTCTTTGGCATTGCCCTGTTGGTACCACTTTTTATCGGAAAGATCACGGGATTCATCATTCTTGGTCTTCTGAGCCTGCTTACAATCCTCGAATACCTGCACTTGCAGGGACTGAGAAACAGGCGATTGATTGTTGCAACGACATTGTCGATGATCATGTATGCCGGTCTGGCGTTGACCACCCTGCAACAAGGTATTACCCAGCCGGTCAGGTTTGCTACCTACCTGGCAATCGCCTTTTGTCTGTTACTATTGTATCGTTTGTACCGCAGGGAGGATCCGTTCGATTTCCGGTTTCAGGTACTGCCGGCTACTTTGTATATCGCAGTACCGGTTGCCCTACTTTATGCCATCACCAATTGGAGTGGGGCATATCGCCCCCGCTGGCTGGTGGTCATCCTCTTATTTGTCTGGATTAACGATATCCTTGCGTATGTGGTTGGTAAGAGTCTGGGCAAGCATCCCTTTTCCAGGCAGATTTCCCCCAACAAGACCTGGGAAGGAACACTGGCAGGTTGGATTGGCTGCATCCTGATGGCGGTTTTGCTCCGGCAAATTTTTGAAACCTTATCACTGCCTCAGTGGATCATGCTGGGTTTGCTGACAGGTATAGCCAGTTCCCTGGGTGACCTGATCGAGTCACTTTTCAAGCGGAAAAAAGGCATCAAAGATTCCGGCACTTTTCTCCCCGGCCATGGAGGATTTCTCGACCGGATTGATTCCCTGCTGTTCGCTGCACCTTTTATTGCCTTGTTTTTCCTGATCTGGATTTGAATCATTTTCCTACATTTAAGGTTGTTCACCCAATTTACCTCATGTTTCGAATTCATAAGGAAGGTCGCACCATAATCACCATTACCTGCATAATTGTCGTCTTAATGGGTGCCATGCTCATTCAGTATGCTCCGACCTATCTGCGGGTAGCCGGGGGTATTGCATTATTGATTTTGTTATTGTTGGTCATCTACTTTTTCCGGATACCACATCGGGAGCTGACTATTCCCGACACCGGACAGATCATTGCACCGGCTGATGGTAAGGTGGTTGCTCTGGAGGAAGTTGAAGAAGCGGAATATCTCCAGGCAAAATGCAGACAGATCTCCATCTTTATGTCACCCCTTAATGTGCATATCAACTGGTTTCCCCTGGGAGGTCAAGTGGTATACAAACAACATCATCACGGGAAGTATCTGGTAGCCTGGCATCCGAAATCGTCACTGGAAAACGAACGTACCACCACCGTGATACGGCAAAATGAAAGCCACATACTCGTCAGGCAGATTGCCGGCGCCGTTGCCCGGCGGATCATCAATTATGCCTCCCCTGGCAACGAAGTACAACCTGGTGCGGAAATGGGATTTATTAAATTCGGTTCCCGCGTTGATGTGCTTTTACCCCTGGATTCCAGAGTGGAAGTCAGTCTTCATCAAAAGGTCAAAGGAGGTCAGACCATCCTCGCAACACTGAGGTAAGGACTACCAATACTGGAGCCCGAAGCCGTCGGGGGAACCATCTCCAGTAGCTAACCTATAGGAACGTACCATCAAAAATTGACTACCGCTCTTTGCGCATCTGGGGAAAGAAAATGACTTCCTGGATGGATGACTGATTGGTCAGCAACATGGTCAACCGGTCAATCCCGATGCCCAGACCGCTCATAGGAGGCATACCGTATTCCATGGCCCGAAGGAAATCCTGATCTAACGCCATCGCTTCCATATCTCCTCTTTTAGCCAGTTCCAGTTGCTCTTCAAACCGTCTTCGCTGATCAAGAGGGTCATTGAGCTCGGTATAGGCATTGGCAATTTCGCTGCAATTCACAAAAAGCTCAAAACGCTCCACCAATCCCTCTTTGGTACGGTGTCGCTTGGCTAAAGGTGTCATTTCGACCGGATAATCGATGATGTAAGTCGGTTGGATCAGGTGGTCTTCGACTTTTTCGCTGAAGATCTCGTCGATCAGCTTGCCCTTACCCATGGCCGGATCGACTTCTATGTGCATCTCTTTACACAAATTACGCAATGCAGTCTCATCCATATCCGAGATATCGATTCCGGTATACTCCCGGATCGCATCAAACATGCTCAAGCGCCGGAAAGGCGGGGTAAAGTCAATCTTCCGGTCTCCCACCGTGGCTATCGATGACCCTAAGACCTCCCTCACTATGTAATGGAGGAGTTGTTCGACCATTTCCATCATCCAATGGTAGTCCTTATAGGCCACATAAATTTCCATGGAAGTGAATTCCGGATTATGACTCCGGTCCATTCCCTCATTTCGAAACATCTTGCCAATCTCATACACGCCATCGTAGCCACCAACCATTAGCCTCTTGAGGTATAACTCATTGGCAATCCTCAGGTAAAGCTCCATATCGAGCGTATGGTGATGGGTCTTAAATGGCCGGGCAGCAGCCCCCCCATGCACCGGTTGCAGGACTGGAGTCTCGACTTCCAGCCAGCCCTTGTCGTCAAAAAACCAACGCATTTCCCGGATAATCCGGGCGCGGGTGATAAAGATTTCCTTGTGTTGCGGATTAACCACCAGATCGACATACCGCTGGCGATAGCGCTGTTCCGGGTCGGTGAAGGCATCGTAGGTGATGGTTTCGCCAGTTTGTTCATCGACTTTTGTCTTGACAATGGGCAGTGGTTTGACCGACTTGCTCAAAAGGATCAACTCCGTGACATGCACCGATATCTCTCCTACCTGAGTCTTGAAAACATACCCCCTGACACCTATAAAATCACCGATATCCAGGAGTTTCTTGAAGACGGTGTTGTAGAGGTCTTTATTGTCGCCGGGACAAATATCATCACGGGATATGTAGAGTTGGATCCTGCCCGAACTGTCCTGCAATTCGGCGAATGAAGCCTTACCCATAATCCGCTTCATCATCAGGCGGCCTGCCAGGCTTACATCCCGGTAGCTATCGTCACCTTCCTTATAGTTGGCTTTGATATCCGCTGCCAGGGCAGTCACTGGAAAATCAACAGGCGGATAAGGGTCAATCCCAAGATCACGGATCTTCTGCAGATTATCCCGTCGTATGAGTTCCTGTTCGCTTAGGTGCATATACCTGAGAGGTTTGTGATCATTTTTTTGAAGCTGCAAAAATAAGGGTTTAAATTGGAAGGCAGGCTCCTGAATGTTGGACGGAAAAAATTTTGACAGAACCCATCAGAAAGAGCCCCCGGGATGTGGAGAATTAGAAATTAATATCCGAAATTAGATGACATTGCTATGACCAGAAACTTACATCCCACCTGCATAGCCATCTTTGCCGTGCTGTCCGGCCTGATCACGGGCATACCGGAAGTCCGTGCCCAGACCGATCTGTTTATTTCGGAGTATGTGGAAAGCAGTTCGACAAAATGCATAGAGATATTTAACCCGACTAATCATCCTGTAACTTTGACAGGAACATACCGGATAAGAATAGGATCTGACGGAAAAGATCCAAACACCAAAAGCAATCTTACAGGAATTATTCCCCCGAAAGGTACTCATGTGGTTTGTACATTTGATTCTCCCTACTCTGGTCTATTCCAAAGTATGGGTGCCACCGGCCACAATGGGAATGACGCAATCATCCTGGAAAAAAACATGATTCCCATCGATATCTTTGGCAACATCGGTTGCGATCCGGGTTCAGAATGGACGAGTGGAGGAAAAAGTACCAAAAATATAGTCCTGGTAAGAAAGGGATGTATAACAGATGGCGTTTCCAGTGATCCTTCTGATGCCGGTTGTTCTTTCCCAACCCTGGGTTCAGAATGGATTGAATTTCCTTCCGGAGATCTTTCCCACCTTGGGAGTCATGGGTACCTTTCCGGATCGTTGCAGGTAAATCTGACAGCTCCAAGCTTTTGTGACAGTAATGATGGAAGCATAGAAATTTCAGCAGACGGCAGTGGATTGGCATATTCCATCAATGGGTCTTCTGGTCCTTTCCTGACTTCACCGATTTTTAATGGACTCTCTGCAGACACTTATGAGGTTATGGTCAGGGTCATCGACGACCCAGGTTGTTTCCTTACTTCGATGGCAATTATTCCCGAAGGTGAACAGCCTGTCATCAACAGTATCGATATCACCCCTGCCCATTGCAAAGGTTCTTCTACCGGGAGTATTGCCCTGAATACGAGCGGTGGATCGGGAAGTTACGTTCACCAATGGTCCGGCCCGGTCGAAATCAGTGATACAGACAACCCCGGCAATCTGCCCGCTGGTCATTACTCGGTCACCGTATCCGATGCGGTTGCTCCCGGATGTCAGGTTGTACTTACCGGTTTGCTGGTTACCGAACCCCTGACCGATCCACCGGTACCGGAGCTGGATGTCCCTCCGGCATGGTGTCAGTCGCACTCTCCCCTGGCCCTATTAGAAAATCAGGATGGCATCACAGGTACCTGGTCCGGACCTGGAGTGACAGGCAACCTGTTTGACCCAACCGATCTGGAGGGTTCATACATTCTCACATTTTCACCCGATATTGATCAGTGCGCCAAATCCAATACCACAATGATCGAGGTTGAGTCGCCGGTAAAACCTGTGCTTGCAGACTTCGGGCCGATTTGCTCCACCGATCCGCCCTTCGACCTTCCGGCCAGTCAGGATGGAATCGAGGGTAACTGGTCGGGAGTGGGAGTTGCCGGCAACCGGCTTAACCCCGAAAATCTCTCCGGAGCCGGCGTTCTCACCTTCACTCCGGGAGTTGATTTTTGTGCAGAACCGGCTCAGACTTCCATACTGGTCAATCAGGCCCGGACCCCAGTACTGCAGCCGGTCGGAAATTTCTGTGAAAATGAAAATCCAATCCCTTTGTCATCCACCCAGGATAATATCCATGGTTCGTGGTCAGGTCCTGGCGTCACTGAAAACCACTTTTATCCCGGTCGGGTGACCGGAGAGATCACACTGTTGTTTGAAGCAGACCCCGGACAATGCGCCCGCGATGCCACCCGGGAGCTGGAAGTCTTTCCTCTGAAAACTCCCCGGTTGGAACCATTGCCGGACATCTGCCAGGGTGATACCCCTGTTGATCTGCCGAACTTCCAGGACAATATTCTGGGCAACTGGTCAGGAATGGGTGTTCACCAAAATCTATTTGATCCCTCCGGATTATCCGGTACAGTCACCCTCACCTTTATGCCCTTATCCAATCAATGTGCCAGTGAAGTCACGGGGGAAATAGTGATAGGGTCTCCTCCACAGGTCGAATTTCAAAAAATTGACCCACGGTGTGCCGGCGCGACCGACGGACAGATCACCTTAACGGTCAGCGGCGGACAGGGCCCTTATCTCTACGACTGGAGCCTGGATGGATCCGGCGATTTTGATGATCACGAGGATTTGTCAGAACTTACGTCCGGTGAGTATACCCTGCTGGTCAAAGATCAAAAATCCTGCCTTTCAACCGTGGTCGTCATACTAGAAGATCCAACCCTCCTCCACCTCCGACTCACCAGCGATCCGGAATCCTATCTGAATGCCCGGGATGGCTCAGCAGAGGTATCGGCAAGGGGTGGTACACCTCCATATCACTATCAGTGGAGCAATGGCCATATGACCTCCAGTGTTACCGGCCTTGCACCGGGCACGTATAGGGTAACGGTGAGTGATGAAAATGGCTGCAGTCAGTCCGGTGAGATTACGGTACCAGCCGGCGATTGTCAGTTGGATGTCAGCCTGACCAAAGAAGACAACCGATGTTTTGGTACTGCCGGTGGCCACCTTAAAGTATCTGCCATGGAGGGCATCCTTCCCCTGACTTATCAATGGTCGCACGACAGTACGCTGAATCAACCTGAACTGAGTAATATTGTTGCCGGGACCTATTCTGTGACTGTAGAAGATGCTGCTGGTTGCCGGGTTGTTTCCTGGCTGGAGATCAGCGAACCCGATATACTGATCACCGAACTCACCACCATTGCACAACCGGGATCCAATACCGTGACTATCACGGCAGTGACCAGTGGAGGAACTGCTCCATACAAATATCATTGGAGCAACGGATCGACCGACAAAATCCAGGAGGGCCAGTTGCACGGCGATTATTCGGTCACTACCACCGATGCACAGGGATGTGAACATATTACCTGGGTCAGTATCGATGAGACCGACTGCAGCCTGGAGATAGACTTGCGGCCAACCGATGTAAGTTGTTCCGGATTTGCTGACGGAAGTATCGAGGCGAAGGTAAATGGAGGGAATGAGCCCTACACTTTTGTCTGGAATCACGATCCCGATATAAATGGCCCGGTGATTTCGGGACTTTCCGCCGGTGCCTATGCGCTTACTGTGACCGGTGCCGGTGGTTGCCTGGCTGAGCAATCTGCCGTTATTAATGCACCCTCTATACTGCGGATTGATGCAGGGATTCATCATCCCGACCCCAAGGGAAGCATTTCGACAATGGTAACCGGAGGTACTGCACCCTATCAGTGGACCTGGTCGAACGGCGAAACAGGACCCGACCTGTCTTTTCTGGATACCGGTACCTATACGTTGACCGTGACGGATAGCCGGGGATGTCAACAGATGGAGTCCTTCCAACTGATGCAGATCGATTGTGACCTGCAGGCCATGGTCGAGACCCAATCCGTGTCTTGTGAAGGGGATGAAGACGGCAGCGCTCAAATATCGGTAATCAGCGGTAAGGCTCCTTTTAACGCAATCTGGGAACACGACACCTCCCTGCACCTTCTTGCAGCCGAAGGTCTGTCAGCAGGCCACTATCAGGTGACGGTTGTTGATGCAGATGGCTGTCAATTGGAACTACCTTTTGAAATAACCTCACCGGAAGAGCTCCGGATTGCCTTCGATGCCAAAGACGAAACCAGACCCGGCGCCAAAGACGGTATTATTGCCATTACACCCATCGGAGGAACCTCACCCTACTTTTATTATTGGAACTCAGGTCACAACGTGGATAGTGCCGGCAACCTCAAACCTGGTACATACATCATCACCCTCGAGGATTCCCACGGTTGCCGGGATGTCCGGTCGACGATGATCAATCCCGCCAACTGTACCCTGGTTAGCAATGTCGGTGTGAGACCCGTTGGATGTCACGGAGACTCCACCGGAAGGGCCAGGCTCGATATTACCACCCTCGCTTTCCCGGTTGATATCCGGTGGTCGCACGATACCACCATCCGGTCAAACGTGGTCGAAAACCTGCCTGCCGGATATTATCAGGTTACCATTACCGATGAAGATCAATGTTCGCATATCTGGCCATTTACCGTTACCCAGCCCGATTCCATCACTTTCGAAGCTGAAGTCAGTCATCAGTCGGTGGCCGGAACAGGGGACGGATCTATTCAGCTGACGATATTTGGAGGTACTCCCGATTATCATATTGAGTGGAATAATGGCCGGCAGGGTGACCGGATCGGAAATCTCCTGCCCGGCCTCTATGGCTTTACTATCTCCGATGCCAATGCATGCATTAAGACAGACTCGGTTGAAATCCTGTCTTCTGAAACATGTTTGTTACAAATTAGTGTCAACGCACAGGCGGCAGGATGTACGACGAATAATGGAAAAATCGAGGTCACCACTACTTTCGAAAAAGGGGAAGTGACTTATCGCTGGTCTCATCCTGATATGGGTGATAGCGCCAGAGTGATGAACCTTTCGCCCGGGAGTTACTGGGTAGAAGTAGTAGATGATTACTGTTTTGTCCGGGATACGATCGATATTGGGGTCAATGAGATCCGCGGTGTGTCCTACAACCTGAAACAATCACTTTGTACGGCCGGAGTAACCCGGCTCGAGATTGGTTCCGTAACCGGAGGAAAGCCACCTTACCTCTTTTATCTCGATGGGCAATCATGGGACCCTTCTTCAGAAGGAAGCCTTGAAGGGGGATCACATACTTTACAAGTCACCGATGCGGAGGGCTGTGAGTACGAGGAAACATTTCACGTGACACCTGCTGATTTCATCCGGGTTATGGAAGACGTTGAGATCAAGCGGGGACAGGAGCTGCGGCTGTCAGCCACGATTGCCGGTAATGCAGGTCAACTGCAATACCACTGGAGGTCGAAAGAAGGCATACTTTGTCAGCAATGCACGGTCTGGACCATCAATCCGGAAGCGTCAGGCAAGTATCTTTTTGAGGTAACCGATCCGGATGGTTGTAAATTCAGCGATGAAGTACAGGTAACGGTCAGCGAACAAAAATTGTACTATATCCCCAATGCCTTTACGCCCAATCAGGATGGGGTCAATGACGGCTTCCAGGTGTATGATGTACATAACCTCATAGAGGAAATTGTATCATTGGAGATTTTTGACCGCAGGGGAGTTAAAATCTTTACAGCAAGCCATTTTCCGAGCAATGAGGAGATAACGGACTTTTCTGATATCATGAGCCAGGCCATTGCTCCTCAGGTATACATGTATTTGATGCGGATAAGGTTCAGACAAGGGTATGAACGCCAGATCAAAGGAGACTTCATCCTTCTACGCTAAAGCCGCTCGATCAACTTTCTGATGGATATCCGAACATCCACAAACCTCCAGTAGCGATTTCTTAAGATTTTCCTAAAATTTTAAAATCACCCGGATGGGTGAGGATCGCGGCTTTCTGTCCCTCTACTTTTGTCTTATTAAACGCAATTAATTTATTCATTAACCTGGTAAATAACACCAAAAATCATGAAAACGCTTCAAATTTTATTCTTAGCATTAATGGTGGGAATATATGTTTCCCCCGAGGTACAGGCAGACAACTACAACACCGGATGGACCTGCTATTCTTCCAACAATTACAAAGGCAGTAAAAAAACACTGCAAGCCGGTGAATATGACAATTGTTCCAACTGGAATTATTACTCCTGGAAATCCAACTGCTGTGTAAAACTATATTTCTATTATAAGGATGGTAAAAAAGGAGAAAAGGTCCTGTGTGGCGATATAAAGGATCTCCGCTATGAAATGAAAAAATGGGGTAATCTGAAATACGGTTATCAGGGGGGCTGGAAAAATATTTCGAAGGCTGTCTTTTACTGCGAAGGCGACTATGACCAGACCGCCCAAAATGACAAACACAATAATAATAACTACGGTGATTATAAAGATATCCTGAGTAAAGGCCATTGTGTAGTCTGGAAAGAGCGAAATTACAGCCAAAGTTTTGTGGGATATGCTCCCGGCAAAAAATATTATCCAAAAGATATCAAGTACCACTTCTGGAGCCTCCAATGCCCGGATAATTACGAAGTATACTGGGTTTACCGGTCAAAAAACGGAAAGGATGAAGAATATACCTGCAGTGGTAAAATATTCGATCTGAGAACCCATTTCAACAAGTGGAATGTTCAGAATAAAAACAATGCCTGGGATTACGTCAAGTACTTTGAAATACGCAAAAAAGGAAATGACGGTAATAATTATGGAAAAGCCGACGCCTATAAATATAAGGATTGGTACAACAAGTACAAATCAGGAGGCTACATCGTATTTACCAAATATCAATACTTCGATGGGCAATATGCTGCCAAGGCACCCGGAGACTACAACAATAAGAAACTAGGGTTCTATCCACAGTCTGTATTTATTCCGAATTACTCAATTTACCTGGTATTGGAATACCGTGACCGCAACAACCGGATTAAAAGTCTGACCATTAAGGAAAGTGTCGAAGATCTGGGCAAGTATCTTTACCAATACGGTGTGCACCGCGACTATGAGAAATATCCCTATCAGGCGATAACCCGTCTGGCAGTGATCAGACAGTAATGTCTTCGCTTTCATATGGCAAAAAAGGAGTTCTGTCAGCAGAGCTCCTTTTTTTATTTCAACCCGGCAAACAATTCTGAGCAATTCGGTAACTTTCAGAAAAATCAAAACAGATCATGAGAATTTTATCTGTCAGTCTGCTGATCATTCAGGTCTGGGCCTGTCAATCCGGCCCCACCAAGGAAGGTACTTCCGGTGAAGAGGCGATGACTAAACCGGTTTTTGGCAATATCGAAAGGCTGGACCCTACTCTGGATAGAGTGATCCCGGCTGCTTCCACCATTGAAGTACTTTCGGAGGGTTATGAATGGACGGAAGGCCCGGTCTGGGTCCCTTCAGAAAATATGTTGTTATTTAGTGATATCCCCCAAAATTCGATCTTTAAATGGAAGGAAGGGGAAGGAACTTCCCTCTTTCTCAAACCAGCGGGTTACACCGGCGAAGTCGCAAGGGTTGGCGAACCCGGGTCCAATGGTCTTCTCCTGGATGCCGAGGGCAGACTGGTTTTATGTCAGCACGGCGATCGGCGAATGGCCCGGCTGGCAAGCGATCTTAAAAATCCTCAACCGCAATTTGAAACCATTGTCAGTCATTATGAAGGTAAGCGGTTTAATAGCCCAAACGACGCCTGCTTTAGCCAATCGGGTGATCTCTATTTTACAGACCCCCCTTATGGCCTCGAAGGGAATGTCAATGATCCCGCCAAAGAAATCCCGTTTCAGGGAGTATACCGCGTAAAAGCCGGGACGAATCAGGCTGAATTACTACTGGACAGCCTCAGCCGTCCTAACGGCATTGCCCTTTCACCAGACGAAAAGACACTTTATGTAGCTGTCAGTGATCCGCAAAAAGCGATTTGGATGGCCTATACAATGGAAGGAGATCAGTTGACGAATGCACGGGTGTTTTATGATGCCACACCATTAGCCGGTAAGGAAAAAGGATTGCCCGATGGTCTGAAAGTTCATAGTTCAGGAGCCGTATTTGCTACCGGTCCCGGAGGAGTCTGGATATTTGACGAGTCGGGAAAGGTTCTTGGAAAAATAAAAACGGGCGAAGCAACCGCTAATTGCGCATTCGATGATGGCGAGGATAATTTGTACATCACCGCCGACATGTACTTGTTAAGAGTCAAGCTTCAGAGCTGAGAGATTGCTGATACCTTTCAGGTTTCAGTCACATCAATTCTCTGGAAATCAGCGTTGAAAAATAGTTGTTCATTTTACGGTTGACCTTATTAAAAAGGGATTGCAAATTGCAGCTTCATTTAAATATTAGACTAAAATGCAAGCTCACTTACCAGAAGTCGATGAAATGTATCAGGCACTGCTTAAGAAAGACTCCGCTTACGAAGGAATTTTTTATGTTGGGGTCAAGACCACCGGAATTTTCTGCCGTCCTACCTGTTCTGCCCGAAAACCACGGAAAACAAATACCGAATATTTTCAGACGACCAAAGAAGCTTTGGACCATGGATACCGGGCGTGTAAAATCTGCAAGCCAATGGAGACACCAGGTGATCATCCGCAATGGGTGAGAAGCCTGCTCCAGGAGATTCACAACGCGCCAGCCGAAAACATCCGAGATTATCATCTTCGCCGGAAAAATCTCGATCCCGTAAAAGTTCGGCGCTGGTTCTTAAAAAATCACGGGATGACCTTCCACGCTTACCAGCGGTTTGTGCGCATGAATCAAGCTTTCGGCCGATTGCAGCAAGGAGATAAAATCACGGACACAGCCTATGATTCCGGTTATGAATCGTTGAGCGGATTTACGGATGCCTTCAAAAAATCACTGGGATTCTCACCCAGTCAGAGTGATCAAAGGCAGATCATCAACGTCACTCGCATTCCTACACCCCTGGGTCCTATGATGGCCGGTGCGACCGGTGACGGCATATGCCTGCTGGAATTTACCGACCGGAGAATGCTGGAAACCCAGATCAGGAAATTGAAAAAGAACTTACGGGCGGAATTTGTACCGGGCCTCAACGATCATTTGCATACCCTGACCAGGCAACTGGAGGAGTACTTTACCGGACAGCGCCACCATTTTGATGTACCTCTGATTTCTCCAGGAACAGCATTTCAACAAAAAGTCTGGAATCAATTGAGGGAGATTCCTCCCGGAGTGACCCGCTCTTATGCAGAGCAGGCTCAGGCCTGTGGTCAACCTCAGGCGGTAAGAGCCGTGGCGAGAGCCAATGGTGACAACCGCATCGCCATTCTTATACCCTGCCACCGGGTGATTGGATCGGATGGTTCTCTCACCGGCTATGGTGGTGGCATCTGGAGAAAAAAATGGCTCCTCGAACATGAGAAGCAAATGGTCAAAAGCTAAAGAAAGGTTAAATACCAGTCAACCGGACCGGGAAATGGAAAGAAAAGAGAGCTAAATCAAACTAGCCTCCGGGGTCTGGCGTTAAATGAGGGTACGCAAAAAAGAACAGATGAAATATTACGCCATGATCCTCGCCTTCCTGTTGGTAACCCCGGTGATTCACGCCCAGAAGTTAGGAGACCTGGTCAATAAAGCCAAAAAGGCCATCACCGGCGAAGGCCTCTCCGACGATGAAATGGGCATGGGATTGAAAGAAGCCCTCAACCTGGGTACCGGTGAAGCTGTTGATTTCCTTTCGGCTGAAGATGGCTTTTATAAATCGGTGTATAAGATCGCTTTACCGGAAGAAGCGCAGGAAATCGTCAGCAAGATTTCACGTCTGCCGGGTTTTGGAGATTTCGAAACCAAGCTGATCGAACGAATGAACCGGGCGGCAGAACTGGCAGCCAGCAAGGCCAAGCCTATCTTTCTGTCAGCAATCAGGAATCTGACTTTCAAAGACGTAACCAACATACTCATGGGTGAAAAAGATGCCGCAACCCGCTATCTCGAACGCACCACCCAGCAACAGCTATATGATGAATTCCGGCCAGTGATTGCTGCTGCCCTTGATGAAGTCAATGCCCGTAGTCTCTGGAAGGATGCGGTGACAGCCTATAACCGACTGCCGCTGGTCAAAAAAACCAATCCCGATCTGGATGATCATGTGACCAACCGGTCATTATTCGGCTTGTTTAGCCTCATCGAGAAAAAAGAAGAAGGCATCCGCACCGACGTTAACCAGCGGTCATCCGAGCTGCTACGCAAAGTTTTTGCCCGTCAGGATAACTCGTAAGCCCGCTCTGTCATACTTTAAGGAGGCTTTCACCTTTTGACGGATATTGTATCTTGGCACGAACATTTGCTGCCTTGGCGTTATTATTGTTGATCTGCAAAAATGAATATGTCAATGCCATGGATAAACGGGCAGTATACTCAAAAAATCGTTTTTCAATGATTCGGAATATTACGCTGAGTGTTGCTTTATTCCTTACCGCTTCTTTGATCACCGCACAGGACGAACCGATGCGGGTTGAACGGGCTTCAGCTATCAATCCGGATGCTCCCGTATATAATGTCTACATCGACTCTGAGGGCGAAAAATGGGTCAGTAATTCAGAAGGAATCTGGCAGGTACATGCTGCGAATCTGGCTACTCCCGTCGTGTTGGGCAGCGCCGAAGAATCGCTGCTGCAATTTCCCAACGGTAATAAAGACCTTCGCTGGTTGAAAGGGGAAATCAATGATCAGCTCGGAGGCATCATTACCGGCTCAAACCGTATCACCGCCGCTTTTTACAACGAGATACAGGATCATTTGTGGATCGGCACGGCCGAATCCGGAATCTTCCTTTTCCGCACACAACCGAAATTAAAATGGATCAATGAAATGGCTAAACGGATGCCTAAACTCCGTTCCAATTCAATCAATATGATCTATGTCGACGGTGAAGATGACCGGCATTTTATGGGGACCGATGAGGGAGTAGTGGTCGGCAGGGATGGCCGATGGGGTTTGGAGGAGCGTTATTTCCGTTTTCAGGCAGTAGCCAACCGGGGCAAAGAAGTGTGGCTGCTGGCCGAAGATCTGATCTGGGTGGTCAATGAAAAAGATGAATGGAGTACGGTAGAGATTGACCCTCAACAGGTCCGGGGTCCGATCCGGGATATAGCTTTTGACCGGGATGGTAAATTATGGATTGCTTCGGAATACCTCACCGTATTCGATATTGAAAATAACCGGTATAAAGTATTTGATGGCGCTGACTACTTTACCAGCAACGATGTAAACTGTCTGGCTGTTGATCCCGAAGGTGCCGTTTGGGTTGGCACCCAGGATAAAGGCCTGTTTGTGATTGAAAAGGAATCGGCGATGACGGTCACCTGCCTCCTGGAAAAAGAGCTATCATGTGATCCTCAGGTCAACGACGCTGCATTAACCGTTAAGATTAAAGGAGGACAACCTCCCTATACGTATCAGTGGGATCAGGGGCTCTCCGGTGAGAATCCCAAAAATCTCGGGGTAGGCACCTATACGGTCACCGTCAGCGATAGCCGGGGTCAGACAAAAACAGCGGAAGGAGTAGTACCAGACACCAGGCTTAAACTTTCTGCAGTACAAAGCAGACCGCATACGGACGAAAACCGGGGTAGCGCAACTGCGGAGGTTGAAGGTGGAAATCCCAAATACACCTATCTGTGGGACAATGGTGAAAATGGACCCAGTGCCCAACGACTCGAATCCGGCACCCACCAGGTCACGGTGACCGATGCAAATGGTTGTAAAGCAGAAGCGACGGTCCAAATAACCCGTGATGCAGCAGCCCTGGTTGCGAATATCGAAAGAGCCGGCGAAGACCCCTGTGCCCAAAATAATGTTCATGCGGTTCAACTGAATATCAACGGAGGCATCGAACCTTACAGTATTGCCTGGAGTGATCCGGCTATCAGTGGTACTTCGGCGACCGGCCTCAAACCAGGCACCTACTTTGCAACGGTAACCGATGCTGCCAAAAATACCGTGCAAGCCTCCATCAACCTCAGCGAAATCGAGATCATGCAGGCTACCGCCTCTCAGGTAAGAGCGGCGGACCCGGATGGTAGTAAGGGTTCTGGTATGGTGCAGGTAACCGGCAGCACCGGCAGACTAAAATATCAATGGGATAATGGTGAGACCAGTGCCCGTGCCGCCGACCTGACGGCCGGATCACATATGGTAACCGTAACCGACCAGAACGGTTGTACCACGACAGCCACTGTAGAGATCTCCCGGGAAACTGCTGCTTTGACAGCCAGCCTCGTGCGTCAGGAGAGTGTGCCCTGTGCCCAAAGCAATGAACAAACCGTCCAGCTGAATGTCAGCGGCGGAGTCGAACCTTACAATATCGAATGGAGTGATCCGAATATCAGCGGAACCACGGCAACCAGCCTTAAACCAGGTACCTATGCAGTCACCGTCAACGATGCAGAAAAAAATTCGGTACAGTCTTCGATTCACCTGACTGAGGTAGAATTACTGCAGGTAACTGCTACCCAGCTCAAGGCAGCCGACCTCGATGGAAATAAAGGATCTGGTATCGTCGAGGTAAACGGCAGCAGCGGCAGGCTAAAATATCAGTGGGATAATGGCGAATCAAAGGCCAGAGCTCAAAACCTCACTGCAGGAACCCATACCGTAACAGTAACCGACCAGAATGGCTGCACCGCCACTGCAACCGTAGATATTACCCGGGAAATTGCAGAACTGGCAGTTTCCCTGGAGCAATCCGGTAAAAGTAAATGTGCCGGCGACGGCGGAAACAGTCTGAAGGCAATAGTGAGCGGAGGTGTTGGACCATATACTTTCCAATGGAGCGATGCAGGCCTGTCTGGTGAAACCGCTTCCCGACTGGAGGGTGGAGTCTATCATCTGACCGTGACCGATAGCCAGGGTGCATCCGCCAGGGCATCCGTCAATATTGCTGCTATTATTCCTCTGAAAATCGAAGCTTCAGTGCATGCCGCAGCTACTGCCAATAACAGTGACGGACGTGCTTCGGTCCGGGCCACTGGTGGTACAGGACGGTATAGCTATGCCTGGAGCAATGGAGAAACAACCCGTGAAGCCAATGCCCTGGCACCCGGGAATCATTCTGTGACGGTGAGCGATGAAGCGGGATGTAAGAGTACCGCGACCATCGAAATAACTGAGAATATTTCAGCCATGTCGGTAGTACTTAATCTGACCAACGACCTGAAATGCAACGGCGATAAGGATGCTGCCATTGAAGCCCTGGTCAGAGGGGGTAAGAGTCCGTATACTTTCACCTGGAGTGATGCCTCACTTACGGGTGACAAAGCCGGGACGTTGTCCGGGGGTAATTATGCGGTTACCGTGACGGATGTAGCCGGCAATAGTGCCACCGCAAGCATCGACATTCTCGAACCCGAAACACTAACCGCAGAGATTATCGAGCAACGGGGAGTCACGGATGAAGCCAGTAAAGACGGAAAAGCCCAGGTCAAAGTGACCGGAGGTAGTGGTAGTTATACCTATCTATGGGACAACCAGCATACCGGCGAAAAGACAGAAAATCTGGCATTGGGAGAACACCAGGTGACTGTGACCGATGCCAACGGCTGCGCATCGGTGGTAACCTTCGAAACGAAACAAAAGATTTTACCCCAATTATCTTTGAGCAGACTGAGAAGTGGTCAGGTAGTGCAGATGCAAATGCTGCAGTTTGATGCAGACAGTGTCAACATCAATGAATCTGCCGAGCCGATCCTGGATGAAGTATATGAATTCCTGAAAGACAATCCCGGTGTAGTCATTCGGATAGAAGGACATACCAACAATATCCCTCCGGATGAGTTTTGCGACAAGCTCTCCACCAGCCGAGCCAAATCGGTAGCCGAATATATCGTACAACGCGGAGTAGCCGGTGAAAGGGTATACTACCGGGGATATGGTAAAAGGCAACCCCTGTATTCAAATCAAACAGCGGAAGGAAGGCGAAAAAATCAGCGGGTGGAAATCAAGATCCTCAATATCGGGGAAGACGGATAGATGGGGATTTCGGATTTCAGATTGCTGATTTCGGATTTCAGATTTCTGATTTCTGATTGCTGATTTCAGATTGCCGGGCTTTCCAACTCCGCACTATTCTAAAGTCGATCTCCGGCTCCATACTTCATACATAGGGTCTCCCCGGCTGCTTTTACCTGAATGATGCCAGGCTCCGTCTACAAGCTGATAGTCGAAAGGCAGCGAGGCACCAACCCGGGTATTGTCGCGGGAGAAAAACTCAATATTTTCTGTGTACTTGCCATCGATGGTCGTATAGGTACCTCCACCCGTGCCGGAAAACTCTTTGGTATCATTATTATAGGCGATCCATTGAAACCGGGTACCTGACAGGATCTTCATTGTTTTTCGGGGGCCGATCTGCCGGGTCTGCATTTCACCGGTGCCACCCTGTTTTCGGCCGGTCATCAGCCAGGCATCGTGCAGAGCGCCGGGAGAACCGTCATCAATCCTGGTCCAGCTGTCACCATTGGCCATCATTTTGTCGCCCGATACCGAAAGGGCTATTTCAACCTCCGTCCCCACATTGGCGGCATCCTGTGTGTCGAATTCAAAGACCAGGCGGATCCGGTTGTTTCCTACCTTCTCCCACCTACCCCCGAGTGTACCTACAAACGCATCAGGCCGGTAATAGGCTACCGAAAAATAGTTGTCAGTGATGATACTGACTGCCCTCGTTTCACCTTCCATCCTCTCCCAGGCTCCGGGCAGACCAGACTGGGCACTTACCACCAGGCTCATAGCAGTACAAGAAATCAGACAGAATAACCTAAGTATTGAAAAGTTCATAATCCAGACAGTTTTTGATTACCGAATATCGTGATTCTATTTCACACTTTCCTTTACGCTCAAGATTTTGAGGTAGGTCATAAAAAAAGCCCGATAATCAATCGATTATCAGGCTATCTGTAGCGGAGGCAGGATGCCGGCGTTGTCAGCCGGCATCAAGACACGCTTAAAAAGCGTCGTCTTGACACGCTTACAAAGCGTCGTCTTGTCTTGAACCCTTCTGAATATTCTCTATGTAGGACGGATCTACCCTCAGATCAATTTCATATTTCAGCAGCAATGCAAGCAGCCTCTGCCGGTTCAGATTCTTCAATTTGTTTTCCAATTGCATAGCTTCACTCTTGGATGGCTTTGTAGCAGCCCAGAGGAGAATCCAGGGCGTTCCTCTCCGGGTATATCTTTCGTATCCGGAATTATGCTTATGCAGCCTGGCTTCCAAATCATGCGTAGACCCGACGTACAAGCGATTAATGGAGGGCGAAAACAGAACATATGTCAGGGCCATACTCCTGGGTCTTTTAGGTCATAAAAAAAGCCCGACAATCAATCGATTATCAGGCTATCTGTAGCGGAGGCAGGACTTGAACCTACGACCTTCGGGTTATGAGCCCGACGAGCTA
>CAYRYD010000039.1:0-50833 GCA_964428345.1 uncultured Saprospiraceae bacterium
CAGGTTGTCCTTACACCTAGCACCCCTCAACAGTGTAGTTGTTCGGATGCTTACTGCTGAATTCCAGCGCGAACAGAATATTTGTTATCTTTTGCTTCAATAATGGCAACCGGAATGTTTGGTTTGTAGTATAGAATGTAGTCAGCACGTTTTCTTGCACCTCTTGCAGTCATTTTCCCCCTCACATAGATCTTGCCGTCAGTGAACGACACTTCTTCAAGTAGCTGTGTCAGTTTATCCCAACCTGATTTTTCAATCGCAGGAGTGATGAACTTGGTGCATATATCTCTTTCCGAGAAACTCCTTTTACTCATTTCTTCTTACTACATAAAATTTGGTCAAAATACGAATTATTGTCGGTGAGTTGGTTAAAAAGACGCTCTTTGGTGTTTGTAAAGGATTGGCTCGTGTCTCGGGCAAAACCAAATGTTCAATTTGCGGGCTGGCCCAAAATTGTTTGTAAAAAAAGTGTGTTGGGAGCCAAACAAAAAACATAGGATCTGTCAGAGTGTCGGTTTAGATGCTGTCCGTTTATTATATCACTTCTATGTCTTTGGTCATTTGTCAAAATGGTTTAACTTTTTCTGTTTATGCCAGTTACTTTCTCTCGGGTCGTTGTCTTTCTACACTTGCACCCAACTATAGCTTCCAAGCATACCCGACGGCCGCCCTAGAAAGGCGGCTGGCGTAGTCAAGCATGTTAGGTGGCGTTTTCAATTCTATGATAAAATTATTTGCTCCCGTAGTACCAGTACCCTCAAATTCATAAACCAATGTACCTTCATGTGCGATTACAATTTGGTTCAATATCCAAAGACCTATTCCAATCCCCTCAGATGAATATTTTGAAGCATTTCTACCTCTTTTAAATTTACCAAAAATATGTTTTCTATCATCTGGATGAACATACTCACCAAATGAAGAGCATGTTATTTTTAGAGATTCTGATGATACATTAAAATACACTTTGATTGCTTTATCCCTATTTGAATACTTTATCGCATTATCTAATAAAACGATAGGAATGAATTCTATTGCATCATAGTAGTTTGAGTTTGGAACAGTCTCTTGAGAGAACCAATTTATTGTTAAATTCTTTTTATTGGCTTTCGCTCTGAATAATCTTGAAACTCGTTCAAACAACTGAAACAAGTTGATATTTCTCTTAAGCCCATGTGTGATTTTAGAAGGATTTACAAGCACATCTATCATTCCCAGTTGTGAATTTGCAAGACCAATTGCATCGTATAAGTCAGAAAGTTCTTGCTCACAGTTTCTAATTTTTTTTTCAAATGACCTACCCTCCTGTTTATTAATTAATAGTTCTACTTGACTTAAAATTATTCCATATGTAGTCTTAATGTCATGCAAAATTGAAAATTGTGGATTTAAACTATCTATCTCAGATAATTCTACTTTCATTAAAAGCTCCATCTGACCAATAAGAAAATTGGTCTCTTTCGAAGATATTCTATATTTTGATCTAAATCTATTATTATGCACATCTTTTTGATCATCTATTATGACTCCATTAATCATTACTTTATCTCCACTTTCAGAAATAATTAAAATACAATCAAAATTTTTGTAACAATTATATGTAGAAGACGCAAAAGACGAATGATAGAAATCAATACAATCTTTTTTTTCACAATTCGATAGACATGTTTTGTTTTGTTTTAATAGGATTGAATCGTAAAACACACCATTATATACAAAAGGAAATCTGCTTGCTTTCAAGATGATATTATGATCCATAATCTGTAAAGTTCTTAATTATAGATTTCGATATCGTTTTGATTTTCCTCTTCAATATTTCATTATCTGTAAATTCAAGCAATTTACTCCAATCTGGATTCTTATTCTGTTCCAATGTCTTAATATAATCATGCTGATATTTAATCTTTTCCTTTTTACGGATATTATACACGCTCAGAGTTTTGTCCAATACCTCTAGATATCTTTTTGGATTAAATTTCGTTGTAATCACATTATCAATAACTTCCTTCATTTTTAAGAACTGAGATGGCTTCTGTATAGATTCATCAGCCATCTCCCAAAACTTTTGTTTCGATAAGTCATAACTATGTGCTGAATAGGCTATTATTATTTGTGATGGGTTGTAATTCTTTAAACTCTCTAATACACCAAATCCATCTTCGTCTGAAATATGGCCGCCAACACCAAGTATGTCTAATATTATTATATCATAGAATCCTGATTCAAGTTTGGCATAGTCTTCAACTTTATCCCATTTTTCTACTGTATAACCATTTTCCTTAAATAATGTGAGTGGGAATATGTCCTCATCATCTATAATTACTATCCTTAATCTTCTTTTCAATTCTTCAAAACTGAAAGTTTTCGTTATGTTTTCGAAAGATTTCAGTTTGTTTTTCCAAAAAAAGGAATATTTCATTCCAGTTAATGAATTTGCAATCCAAGTAGATATTAAGTTTAACAAACTTAGAATTAATCCAGCAGCAACAGTATAGCTTACACCAGTAATAAAATCTGTTTTATCAATCATAGATTCATGTTTAATGCCACCTAACGGTCTCATGCAGCCGGTCGTGGCCAAGCGATAGCCGGCCATGCTGGGCTGCACAATGTTACTCACAGTTGATCCACTTTGGCTTCTCATATATTTTCCAATATTCACGTAAATGGTGACTGAGGGTTAAAATAATATTCTAAAAACTCTTTAATCCACATTGGTATTTTATTGATGTATTTTATCAAAACAAAGTATCCAATAGGAATCGATATCAATCCATACAATAAATAATTCCAAAGTCGATATTTCTTAAAATCAATCACACTATCAACGAATTTGGTAAGATTTCTAAATATAATACCACTCACGTAATAAGCAAATACGATTGTAATGATCAACATCATGATCCAAATCCAAATTGCATAGGTCTGCGAAAAGGTCTTATCAAAATTCTTTATAATTCCTCCACCGGCGATATATCCACTACAATTTACTTGGGAAGGTTCACTCGAACCGGAAGCATAGTAAGCTTTAAGCTTAATACCATTCCCTCTTTCCAAATAATGAAAAGACACCAAAATATCTACTCCTAGGGAGTCATATCTTATCCTTGCATCAGTAACTTCTGGGTGAGTTTCTAATAGGATTGGATCTGGTAATAGCTCAATGTCGCCCGTCAGGCTTAAAGAGATTGCTTGTTTTACATCGGCACTGTTAATTCCCTTGTTCCCCTGATTCCAAATATCAACCTCTATAAAATAGATATCTTTCTCTACTTCAGACGAGTCCCTTCTCAGTATAATAAATGACTCGTTGTCATCACTTTCAAAAAGTTTAATATTAGCTCTGACATCATAAGTCAAAATACTCCTATCCCTAGAGATTAAAAATACTAAACCAGTAAATAGAATTGATGCGACCAAAGAGGATATGATACCATTGCCATTTATAAATGTTGCGAGTTTCTTAAGATAATTGGAAATTGTATTCAACATTTTCAGTTTTTCAATAACCTTACTTCAATATTGCGGTTAAACGAAGAAAATTAATGGTATCATCTGTGAATTCTATTCATCGCTTATAATTTTGAGACTGCTGTTCGAAAATTCAATATTATTCCACGCAGCTACTAATTGCGCCCTATAATTTGAAATGACATCAAATAATCTATTCCGAAGGGTGTCCATATTAACGAATGAAACTTCAGCTTCGGTGCACAAAGAAATTATATCTTTAGTTCTTGGATCAATTATATGTCGATTACACAACATCTTTACAGGTTCAATAAGATTGACTCTTAAATAGTATAAGTCTCTAATATTCACTTTTTCGGCGTTTTCTAACCAATTCGCAAATATCGAATCAAGACCCGCCACAAATGGATCTGAATCCGCGGATCTTTGGTCCCTCAAATTTTCAATGAGAAGTGACTCATAACAAGATCTTATTTTTTGTACCTTATCTCCCCATTCATCTTCATGTTTTCTATACACTTTGAATATCAATGTTACATCCTTCCTAAGCTCCTTCTTTACGTATTCTATTAGTGCTACAGATTTCTCCAGCTTTAGAAATGAAGAGATCTTCTGATCCCTATTTAGTGCATTTTTCTGAACAAATATCTTGTAAAGATCTTGGTTGTTTATATTTTTTAGGTTCGTAATCCTAAGTGAAGGATCGACAATGATTTCAAAACCAAGGTTTACTCTCTTTGATAAGGCTCCTAGTGCAACATCAAATCCCCTAACCTGGTTATTAATCGGCCCCTCTAAACCCTTTAATACTTCAATGACGTATTCTCTCAAGTCTTCAAATCTGACCACACTTTCATCTTGATACTTTTGCAATTCAAGATCTAATTGGCGTTCCGTCATCTTATTGTGATCAATTTGGTATAAGTTTCTATTGTGTAATATTTCAGTTTGCGCCTTAAGTTCTCCTAACTGTTCGGTTAAAGATTGATTTATCCCTTCTTGAGTCGCCACCAGCATTTCCAACCTGTTCAACTTTTCTCCATGTTTTTTATCCTTTCGAAATAGGCTAATTATACCCCACACTGCAACTGGAATTCCAAGTAAGACACCAATAGCCTTTATCCAATCGGTGATCGTAATACCTTCCCAAATTATTGTTTCAGTTCCCATTGAAGATTTAGAAATTATAAAGTAATTGTGAGTAACTTCATTATACCTGCCTATTTTCTGTATCATCATTGCGGGTTTTGACAAACCGGTTTCCCAATTTCAATTGATCCAGCGGACTTTCAATAGCCGATCGTGATCGGGTATTGATGTGGGTGTACACCAGGGTGGTCTTGATGTCCTTATGCCCCGGCAGCTTCTGGATGCCACTTTCCAGGAATTGGGTGGCAAAACAGTGTCTAAATGTATTCGGTGTCAACTTACGATTGACTCCGGATTTTCTTCCTGCGCCCTCAGCCATCCAGATACCCATCGTCAACACCCGGTCTTTCCCGACCTTTCCGTGGCCGCTGACGATGGGATACCGGTCCTGGTGTACCACAGTAGTCCAGTCAGCCTGATCCTTTATATGGATATATACCTTGCCATCTGGCTCATTTGCTTCCCTCTGGTGACGGATCTCTTTGACTTCAACAGAATGCCCGGGCATGGTTGTAAAGATCAGGTCTGTTTAGGGCACCTCTAAAAACCCCGTTCAATTGTCAATCGCTTATCTGCGATAAGCTATTCAAAAATAACCTGCACGATACTTCGTTATCCCTCAGTCACTTAGCTCTGGCTAGGCTCCCTCGGGATGCCTCGTCTCGCTTGGTTCTTTTTGAATTTGCCTAATTTCAGAGGTATTTAGAAGTGCCCCCTAAAGTATTGATTTTACGAATATAGTTTTTTTCTCAATGATTTTTAATGGCCGGGTTTCTTCTTTCCCAGTATGATTTTCCGGTGACGGATCAGACCGGCTTCCAGGCGGACAAACCGCATACTCTTACGCTGGTATTTTCCCAGATCGATCCCGGCCCGGTGGGCCAGCTTTTCTACGACCGGCAATGGTGCGGGATCACATTTTGACCAGTACGGCCGCAATTCCCTAAGGAAAATATTGACGGTCACCGGTCCTATCCCATAAAATGCATCCAGGCGCCGTTCCAAATCCCCGGGGTCTGCCGATGCCCGGTACAACTCCAACAGGTCATCATGGTACGCACTCTTCAAGGTTTCACCAATGCGTAGCAACGTGGATGCGGTACTTTCATCGTAGCGCACATAGCCCCCTTCCCGCAAAACAGGATTGACCAGGAATGTCCAGCCGGCATTCCGGATTTTGGCGGGGGTGAGCAAATCGTATTTTTCAAATGACCGCCAGGTTTGACGGGCGATGGTCTGAGAAATTCTTTTTCCGTATAAAATACTTGCCAGAAACCATTTGAACAATTCTCCGGCATTGCCGGTAGAAAGGTCAATGCCCAGTTCTTCGGAATACAGTGGAGATTGCTCCAGTTTCTTAATATCCAGTCCGGTCTCCATTTCTTTTGCTTCCTATTCAGCAATATGCCGGTTCTAAAGCTTTCTGTCAGATCAGCCGTATTTTTCCAGTTGACAGTTGACAGTTTACAGTTTGGAGGGGCGAATTTATTCGCCCTGGTACTAAACACAATTTGTGCTACGGCGATTAAAATCGCCGCTCCAGGTGCACACAATAGCAGCCCTTGCCAAAACAGCAAAATACCGCAACACCACAATACCACAATACCAGTTTACAGTTGACAGTTGACAGTTGACAGTTTACAGTTGCAGAAAGTAACCAAAATACCATAATACCACAAAACCACAAAACCACAAAACCACAAAACCGTCTGGTAATAACTTTCAGGGATAAGAGCAAGCGGGGTTTCAAACGCCTTCACCTCCTACCCCGATTCAATGAATTGAAACTACAAAATTTTCGCCTTGCACGCACACCCGCTTGCGATTAGCTGTTGTTAGGGCCAGTTTTGTTATTTTACTTCCAGAACTCCGAAATCAGGGTTCGGAATAAATTCTTTGATTTCCGATTTTTTCTCCTTGAGTTTGTCTATAACCACTGAAGTCCGTTGATCGAATATCCGGAGCCAGATAATTTTGGGAGGAAAACCTTTCAGACTTAGGATATCTGCAAAATCAACATAAAAAGTCACAATCGTGAACCCTTTGCCTTTTGCAAAAGTCCAGATTTACAGGTCAGTTTTATCTTCCAGTCCGGCTGATTTTACCTTGACAGATCCGGGAAATTCAGTTTCAAGAGCATTTAAAATACGAAAGGAGATGTTTTGATCGAAAAGCAGCTTCATCAGGCCACTCTAATGTTATGCTCCCTGTCTGCAGCGTATGAAAGACAGGCGAGAATATGCTCTTTTTTCAATTCAGGATAGTCAGAAAGGATTTCCTCCTGACTCATTCCACTTGCTAACCAGTTAAGCACATCATAAACAGCTATTCTTGTTCCGGTTAAAATGGGCCTTCCGAATCGAACTTCAGTATTTATGGAGATATATTTCTTGTAATCAGTCATCTTACCACTATTCACCCAAAGTTACGGAATTCCGGTTTAATTGGCCATAACTCCTCATATCTGCATATTTCTTTGTCAAACCCGTTTTCCAAGCTTCAGCTGATCCGGTGGACTTTCGATCGCCGGCAGTGACCTGTTGGTCACGTGGGTGTACGGAAGGGTGGTCTTGATGTCCTTGCGCCCCGGGCAGTTCGTGGATGTACCGTACTTCCATACCACTGCCCTGGAGATGGGTGCCGCTGGGTATGCAGAGTGACCTTACGGATTTTATGCCAGCATGCTTTACAGGATAGGCCTCAGCAGCGGCTTGAGCCTGGTGCCAGCGTTCAAGGCGCGGGATGAAGACTCATCCACATCGGAAGATATGCCGGTATAATCATCTTTTGCAGTGGCATCTGCGATGTTATTTTTACAGCTTCTCATCCCATCCTTGCTTCACCAGGTATTGCTTAAAAGTCAGCGTTTCCGGGAGCAATTCCCGGGTTTGCTTCACAGCTTTCAGTATGGCTTCGGGATAGGGAGCCTGACCCCATTTCTCAAAATGTTTGCGTAATGGGATCCATGTTCTGGCAAACAAGTACATCAAAAAGAGTGGAACCGGTTTGTGCTTATAGGTCTTACTTTTCGAAAGACCGGTAGCGATTTCGGCCAATTCATTTCCAGATATAAAATCTCCGATGATGTTTAACTTTTGGCTTTTGAACTTATCCGGATCTTCGAAAGCCAGGGCGGCAAATTTCCCTATGTCAGAACTGGCGATGTGAGGCAACCTGGCTTCGTTGGCGGCCATACCGGTGATGACATTATTCTTTACGGGCATGTATTCGCTTCCAAAATCATCCATAAAGGATCCGGGGCAAAGGAAGGTATAGGGAATGTCTTTCTCAATAACAAGATTTTCAATGTCCAGTTTTCGCTTTACATAGGCCAGGGTATTTTCCTGTCCATCTTCCACGTACAAAACCGTACTCAAAACCAGATGCTGGATGTTGTTTTGAATGCAGGCCTCCACGATGCTTTTGCCTTGCTTCCACTCCAATTCTGTGTCAATCCTGCCTTTGGGAGACAGCGGCATCGTGACGCCGTACACGCCATATGCTCCTTTAAAAGCGTTGCTCAGAGATGCCTTATCGGCCAAATCAGCCTGCAGCACCGTAACACCCTTCTTCTTAATTTCTTCTGCTTTCTTGCCGTTGATGTCCCTGGAAAAGGCGATTACATTCCAATTTCCACTTTTAAGAAGTGCATTTAAAACGGCTCCTCCTTGCTTTCCCGTGGCACCACATACTACAATTGTCTTCTTATTACTCATCGATTATTTTTTTATTTCTTAATTCCACAAAAATCAGGGCTTTCAAGCTTCAATAATTGTACGAATGTAACATTAGTGTACCTCTAAAAACCCGTTCAATTGTCAATCGCTTATCTGCGATAGCTATTCAAAAATAACCTGGCCTTCCCACCCACTTCGTGGCTTCGTCGCTCAAATGTCTACCAGACCTTTGCTCCCTCCATTGAGACCGGGAGGTCGCTCCTCAATCTCGCATGGTTCCTTTTGGATTTGCCTAATTTCAGAGGTATTTAGAGGTGCCCATTAGAAATATGACTTGAAGATTGAGCATATTAAACTATACTCTTATCATAAATCTGATACCTATACTGCCCTTTTCCGCCTAAAGACTCAGCAAATCTTCTCGAAAGGATATTTTCCTCATTTACAGGATAGTACAAACTGCTTTTCAGGCCTAATTCTTCGTGGTATTCGTATAATTTCAATGCCAATGCCTTAGTCAGCCCTTTGCCTTTATGCTCATTCGTAATTCCAATGCCGAATAGCCCTGCCCTTTTGTATTTTTTCGCCCGTGTGAGAAGTTTAAAAATAGCCCCTAAACCCAGTTTGCCATGAAATGATCGAAACAGGGTCGTCAAATCAGGCATCGCAAAGCAAAAACCTTCAGGTTTTCCACCGACCTCAGCAAACATAATTTGTCTTGGAGCCAAAATCATTTTCATGGCACCAAAAAACTCCAGAATTTCATCATAACTCATGGAGGTAAATTCCCACTCGTTGACAAAAGTCTCATTGAGTAAATCCGTAAGTAATTTAATATCTGCATTCCAATTCTTCTTAGAAATGGAGCGGATCACGGCCTTATCATAGTTGGCATAGCGCTCTTTTGCTGCCTTATATTTTTCATTGGCAAAATCAATTTCATAAAACCAAAGCGGGTAAGTTGGTTCATATTTAAGACGATCAAAATAGGCAGGGTAATAAGGTGGTGTCCAGGGCATGGGGAACATGGGTTCTTCCTCAAAGCTTGATATCATAATTCCCATGCTGCCTGGCGCACCTCCATTTGCTGGTGCAATCACCTTTTTTACACCTTTTGATCTAAGCCATTTCTCCGCCTCATACATCATTATAGCTACTTCATCTTCACAATTTTCTTCAGCTGCAAAGTAGCCGATGAATCCGGCTCCATCTTGCTTCTCTGCTTGAAACCGGTTGTTGATGATGGCGGCACATCGCCCAACATCCTGCCCCGAATTTGATACCACGAAGAGTTTCATTTCCAATTTCTGGGACATGATAGTCTTCCTGGCCAGTGTTTTAGCTACGTCAGAGTCGATTTCAGAAACATAGAGTGGGTATTTTTTCAGTAAGTTTCTCTCCAGCGATATAAATCGCTGTAACGCGGATCTGTTCATTGGGTCAATCGAGGTCGTTTTAATGGCACTCATTTTTAAATTTGGTATTAGTGGGTAATTACATCGCTATTTAAAGCGGAATTAAACAGCCCTTATGAAAAATCAATAATGAGACAAAATTGGGAAATCGGAAATGCTTGCGATTGTACATATGTAACCTAAGGGTGGCTCTATGAAAGCCCGATACCGATACGACACTTGTCGTCCTTTGCCCCAGAATCAGGGGGCAAACTGACCCACCATGTCGCTCTTTTGGGAAAGGTATTGGCTTGGTGTCATCTGGGCGAATTGTTTGAAAACGCGGATAAAGTGAGCCTGGTCGTAAAAACCGCAGTTTAGCCCAATCTGAGTAAGGCTTTCGGAAGAGTTGTGAATTTCCTGAAGCGAATGTTCAAACCTTCGAAAGGCAAGAGCTTCTGACGGCGAAGTGCCAAGCCATTTCTTGAAGATTCGCAACGTATGCATCCTGGAGTAGCCGGTGTAGTCTTCTACTTTTTTGAACTTGCCTTCCAGCTTATTCATGGAAATATCATCGACGACGGAGGAAATCTTCATGGCAAGACTCAGGTCAGGCGTGTAGGAAATGCATGAGTAAATGAATTCCTCCAACCACATAGCACGTTGATTAAAATCGGGCATGCTACAGACCTTGTCTTGCATGTAATTCATCTTGTCCTTAAAAAGGAGATTGCCTTCCACCGCCCAGTTTTTCAATTCCTTACACGGCAGACCAAATAAAAGACTGGCCGCGATGGTATTCAACCGAATTCCGAAAACGTGGCAATGGGTAAAAGCAACAGTAAGTGGTTTGGTATGCAAACCGGCCAAAAAGCAAAACTCCTTGGTCGGATTAAAAGACCGGGACTTATAGTAATCGCTGTGGATGTGCCAGGGTAGACTAAGGTTGAAAGCGAGGTCGATGTTATGCTCAGGAAGGAAGACCCAGTTTTGAGGAATGTCCGTTCTCAACTCCCAAATCAATGAGGCGATTCCCTTTAGTTTCTTTGGTATGTAAAAGTTGAAGTCCACGGGTCATATTCCATATCAGCTGGCTAAAGATAAGGTGATTCAAGTTTCGGTACTTGAAAAATAATAAAAAAAGAGCATGTGTTTATTATCTATAAGTCACTCAAATTGAGTACCTTATAGTTGAAACAAACAAACAAAACATGCTCTCGTCTAAAGCTAATGATTTTTTTGATGATCTAAGAACCTTATTTAAGAATTCTGGAGAAACAACAGCTATTGTATATGCTCAAATACGCAAATATTCCTTTGACAGAATCAGTCAAGATACCCAAACGGCGCATTGTCGGCACTCTATTATCCGACTTTTGACTCTGTAAAAGGTCGCGGACATATCTACAATTCATCGTTGTATCAACTCAGATAGGAGTACTGGCCTTACAGATATATTTAATTTTCCTATTCATTTTTTACCACTCTCGCTCCCCTGACCTTCTCTCCTACTATCTATCCGGGAGTATACTGATCCTGGTAGCATTTTCCTGTTTATCCGTATTTTTCCGTCATATACCGGTATGACAACCGGCACAACTCCTCCAGAACCGGCCAGTCGATATCCGTCAGTTTTTTGATGTACAGGCAGGACTTTCCGGTCTTGTATTTCCCCAGTTTCTGCATCAGGTCATCATAGCGTTCAAAACCTGGCATGATATACATGGTAAGCGATTGTTTTCGCGGTGAAAATCCGATCTTCAGATAATCGCCTTCCCTGCCACTGTCATATTTATAATGATACTGACCGAAACCGACGATGCTGTCACCCCACATCACCGGTTTTTCACCGGTGACCTCCTGTAGCATCGTTTTTATACGCAACGATTCTTCCCTCCTTACCGGATCGCTGACCGCATTTAAAAAATCATCGACCGCTTTCGGAGTGGGTATGGTCTTATTCTCTGATTTCGCCATTTACAGTTTACAGTTATCAGTTGTCAGTTCACAGTTATCAGTTGACAGGTCACAGTTTACATTTGCAGAATGCAACCAAAATACCACAAAAAATGACATTCTGCCATAAAACCAGTTAACAGTTTTCAGTTGACAGTTATCAGTTGACAGTTTACTTGACAGTTTGGAGGGACCACAATACCAGAACACCAAAATACCAGAATACCAAGAAGATACCCTTCGGCAGGCACAGGGTGACATTCTGCCATAAAACCAGTTTACAGTTTTCAGTTGACAGTTCACAGTTCACAGTTTACAGTTGCAGAATGCAGCCAAAATACCACAAAACCAAAATACCACAATACCAATAAGTTATCCCTTACGATTTCCTTATTCCCTTCATCAAAAGATAGATCCCCAATGTAAATTCAAAAAATGCGACCATCAGGGCAGATGCACCTGCCAGTGGTGAGGTGCGCCCAATGACACCAAACATAATAGAAAAATAGCCTGCAAACAATGGGAATGCTCCTAAAATACCAATAACTGCCAGCCACCGGGGAACCAAGCGTGACTGGAATAACAACACCCCCAACAGTAAATCATTGATTGCAGGCATAAAACCTTGTCCCAAAACGAAAATGCGGTCGTACATTGTCACCAATGTCTGTATAGATGTGGGGTCAGCATGCTGTTGACGAACGGTAACCGCTCCCAATATAAATGTAACCCCCACAAAGATAGTACCTGCCTCGACAATTCTTGATGTGATCAATCCCATAGAAAGAGTCTGGTTCTGCTTCTTTAATACAGCATATAGAATAACAGCTGTAATAATACCACTTAGTGCGACAATAATTTCCAATATTCCACCAAGTACCACTCTATGGTCATTGGCATTACTCAGTATGTCATCTGGACCAAGTATCGGTTCATACAGAAAAAATGTTGGAATAGATACAAAGGTGAGTAAGTAAAAAAAACCAGCCCAAAATGCTGTCTTTCGAGGTAAAGGTATCCTACCATTCTCCAATGATGCAAAATCATTCGTGTTTGAAATATTTATGTTCATCTGCCTATTTTTTAGTATTGAATTTCTCTTCTATAAGTTCTTTGTTGACCATCATTCCGGTTGTTGTTCCCATTGCAACTGCGTTTGCTACTGTCCGCATACGGGATACGTTATCGCCACAGGCAAAAATGCCTTCCATCGTGGTTCTGTGGGAGCTGTCAATTTTAATGTACATGTCTTCAATCAGTTCGCAACCCAATTGCTCAGGTATTGGGCAATGTTGCTCAAAGGGAACTCGTGTGTACAAGACATTAACTGATTTCCTCGAGCCGTCCCTGAAAATGATGCCTTGAAGCTGACCGTTTAGGTGTTCGAATTCCTCCACGTCCCCTTCTACTATTTCAATGTGATGTCTTTCAAGAGTTGTTCTTTGTTCGGTAGTCAAGGTTGCATGTCCATTTGTAAATAATGTCAAATCATCAGTCCAATTTGAAATGAGCTTAGAAAATTCAAATCCAAATTCACCATTACCCAGAATTCCAGTTCTTTGATTTCGCACCTCGTATCCGTGGCAATATGGACAATGTAATACGGAGATACCCCAACATTCAGCAAATCCTTCTATATTGGGTATTCTGTCCTTAATACCCGCTGCAAAAATCAATTTTGCTGCAGTGAATATAGCTCCCGATAATGTTTGTATTTCAAAGCCGTTTTCTAATCTCCTTCCGTTGGTTGCCAAATCATTCAAGAAATCTACCGTGGTATACCTTGAAACCCGCTGTTTTGCAAGTCTGGCAATTTCCATTGGTGTTTGTCCGTCCTGGGTCAAAAAGTTATGTGAATGCGGGGTTTGCCTATTACAGGGTTTGCCACTATCAACAATCAGTACTTTTCTCAAAGCCCTGCCTAAAGCCATTGCTGCAGCAAGTCCTGAATAACTGCCTCCTATAATAATCACATCAAAATGGTTCTTATCTTTCATTTCTTCTCTATCTAAAATTAGGTGGTAACATATAGGTACTACAAAAGAGGTTGCCGCAATTCCCGTCTGCTTAATAAAGGCCCTTCTGCTATGGATTTCCATTCTTCAATAATATATGATGCATCCTGTTCACGAATGGCAGGCCCACAAAAACCATCCACGGAACCAACACAACCATTAACACCAATTGCCTTATAAACAAAGGAAGGTGAGATATATGACTTCCAAACAACATATTAAAGAGTAGAAGAGAAGGATAAATAACTATCCATATCCTGACAGCCTGCACAATTTTAGCTTTCGAAGTCATTTTAATCACTTTATGGTTTTAAAATTTGTCCCGTTACAGTTCCAAACAAACTTTTCCTGAATCCATACTCCAATTGCTTCATCGTTGTAGGAATTTCGCCTGGGAAATACGGAAAATATTTAGGGGAATTTTCAATAACCGTAGGACTTACAGCATTGATGCGAATACCATTTTTCAATTCAATGGCTGCCGCTCTCACAAATCCTTCTACGGCACCATTAGCAGCAGATGCGTTAGCAAAATTCAATTGGGGTTCGTATGTCAATGCACCAGATATCAAAGTGAAGGAACCCTTTGGATTGATATAGTGCTGGCCAATTAACACCAGGTTAATCTGACCCATCATCTTACCTTCAACTCCTGTTCTGAAAGTTTGGTCATTGAGTTTCTCCCACGGTCCAACAAAGGTGCTCCCCGCAGTTGAAATTAGTGCGTCAAATGCACCCACCTTCTGATACATTTGTTGAATTGATCGCGTGGACGTGGTATCTACCTGTATATCGGTAGATGTTCTGCTTGCTCTTATGATTTCGTGATTTTCCTTTTCCAGCAAATCGGCTAAAAACTGTCCCATAGTACCTGTTACTCCGACTATGATAATTCTCTTATTCGTATTCATTATCTATTATTTATAATGTAAAATTACATTGACTTTACTGCTACCTTACAGGAGTTTTGGTGAATTCAATAGGACTATTTTGAAGTTCTACAAAGTCAATTTTAGAAATATGCCATAATTGGTTTTGGTATTCTTATCGGCACCATAGCGATCAAAATTGTGTGCCAGGCCAAAACTGAAATATTTAAACGTTAAACCCAAACGGATATAGGCATAACTTCGGAAATGATTTCCATTTTCTAAATCCTGATTGTAGTGCAACTGTAAACGACAATAAACAGACCAATATTTACTGACATATGGCTTATATTCAATGAGTGCAAAATTGGAAATCTTGTGGCTATTGATAAAATTATAACTGGGCATATATATCAATGAAAACCTTAGGCTCTGATACATATATTGCAAGCCCACAAAGTTCTTCAAACCTTCCATTGAAGTAAATCCTGCACCAGAATTGATGCCGATTCCTTTGAATAAGTGATGATATATAAGTGTTGTGTTTTGAAACTCATTGTTGCCTGGTTTGTCATCGTAGTCGGCAGCGTATGATGAAATGGACAACAAGCCTATGTTTTTCTTTTCTACAAAAACCCTGTTCACCAGCAGTTGAAAAAATTGTCGTTTGTCGCCAATCATTTCTTCTGCAGTAACTGTTTTAAGCTCGAAATTACCCTTTGTGTCCTGGGCTTGAAGGGTTTTCGAGCTAAATGAAACACTCATTAAAATGATGAAGAAATGCATCTTTTTCATGTAAATACTTTTTGAAGTGATTAATAAATTAACACCGCAAAAGTATCTACGCAGATAGCCTGACTTATAGGATAGGTTTTAAGTTGAGTAGGACTTATTTAAAATTCTGGCGAAACACTTCGGGAGTAAGCCCTGTTTGTTTTTTGAAAAAGCGTATAAAATAAGAAGGGTCATGGTAACCCAGTATTTCGGCGACTTGATTTACTTGATTGACTGTTCCTATGAGCATCCGCTTCGCTTCTAAAATAATGTGCTCATTGATAAGTTCAGAAGCTGTTTTCCGCAGCGTGCTTTTAGTAATTGCATTCAGTTGATAAGTGGACATAGCAAGCATTTCGGCATACTCGCTTACTTGCTTTTTAACATGAATGTTTTTCTCCAATAAGTCCTGCAATTCATCCAAACGCTCTTGAGCATAGAGTTTGGCTTCGTCGGGAATCTTGTGTGGATGTGGGCTTTGCCTTGCTAAAGTAATAAATAAAATATTCAGATAGGATTTAATTACCTCTGTGTATCGTTCTTGTTTTTGAGTAAATTCTTGAAAAATAGAATTTAGCAATAAGTAAATTTGTTCAATTCTGGTTTCTGATAATTGACAGTGATTCTTGTTGCTTACTTTTCGTAAAACCTGTAAGGCCGGAACTTCTTTTGGGGCATAGAAGTCGGAAGTAAACTGAATCATAAAACCGCTCGTGCCTTTCTGCAATTTTAATTGATGCACCTGGCCCGGACGAATAAAGAAAACAGAAAAATCCTTTACAGCATATTTTATAAAATCTATTTCGTGTTCTCCATTACCATTTTTAATGAAAAGGATAAAATAAAAGTCGTGCCGATGCAAATCATGCACTAAATCTTTTTCATGAGTCAAAGATTCTAATTCCCGTATAGAAAACCGCTCTTCAAAAAACGAATCTTTTAAATGTCGGATAGGTATCTTTTTCATTTGAAATTTGTCACTATCATTTTTATCGTGATTGTAGCTTTTGCGGTCGGGTTGTCTTGCTGTTAATTTTTATATCCTCCGATTTTCTGTATCATCTTTGCGGGTTTGTTTACAGTTTTCAGTTTTCAGTTTACAGTGCTGTTTTACAATACCAGAATGCAACCACAATACCACAATACCAAAACACCACAAAACCATTTCAACCTCCCTTCGACAGGCTCAGGGTGACATTCTACTATAAAACCAGTTTACAGTTTACAGTGCTGTTTTAGAATACCAGAATGCAACTAAAAAACCACAATACCACAATACCACAATACCATAATACCACAATACCACAATACCATAATACCACAATACCTACATTCTTTTCAGCCATCCGGCGATGCTGATCCGGGGCCTGGTGGCCGGCCGGACCTCATGCTCGAGCTTGTCACTGTGGAAAAAAACCGTGCGCCCTCCAAAGGGATAGACTGACACTTCGCGGTTGTCCGGATAAAGGGTCAGTTTACCACCATTGGTTTCCTCCCAGGCTTCATTCAGGTATGTCACCAGGGAAAATTTACGGCCATAGTCCGTTTTAAACTGATCGAGGTGCCGTTTGTAAAAGCTGCCTTCCTCATACCAGGCATAGTGGAATTCAAAATCGTTGATGCCGGTGTAGCAGGTGGTGTTGAGATAATCGACAAATCCGGCTACCTGGGCAAAAAAGGCCCGCTCGAAAGGGTCTTTGGTATCTTTTTCCAACCAGCATATCAGGTCTCCCCGTACCTTGAGATTCTGCTGATAAGTGCAATGCCTGCCAACTCCAGCAGGGTGCATGCTGCCCTCTTCCAGCAGTGACATGAGATTTTGACGTAATCCCGCCACCACTCCGGCTGGAATAAAACCGTCTACCAGGCCAAACTGCTCCTCCAAGAGACCGGAAATCAGGGTTTCATATTTCCAGGTTTCTTCATCTCTGTATTGGGTTGATGCCATATATCCAAACCATATCCTGAGCAAAATTATACCGGAATCGCGAACTGCACCGGAAATCTTTCACCGGTCAATCAACTTAATCTAACTTGAAAGCGATCTTTAATTATTCGCATTCTATACAGCTTTCAGACTGGCTTGACGTTGGCAGCCAGGTGACCCTGAGTAACCGGCACATAGCATCCAACGTTTACTGAATCAACTCTTCGAGCCGGTGCTTCCAGCCGGGAAAAGGATCGGTGATCCCGCTTCCGGCATGGCGATGCACTACCGTATTAAACCGGTATGGGAGGGCAGCCAGGTCCGTCTGGTAGTAGCTTTTGTATTGCTCCCGGCCCTGTTCGCGGATCATCCCGATGATCTGTTCGACTTTTTTCAATGGAGATTCGAAGGATTTTGTACCGGGAAAGCTCCAGACATAGGTCGCATGGGAATTGATCAGCTCCCAGATAAAATGATTTTCCTGCTGACCGGAGGTGATAAACATAAATCCGAAATGGGGAGCCAGGGTCATCAGGATCTTCTGATCGCTTCGTTGCTTCCGGCCGGCCAGGTATTCCAGTTGTTTGCGATTACGCACGACGCCCTGTGCTGTGAGATCCCTGATAATGTCGTGAGCATTTTGGTGAAACAGATTGGGGTCCGGCTCATCATAATACTGATCAAAGATCTCATCGGCATTAAACAGGTGCTTGTCGACGACGACGACCTTTGGTGGCTTGCTCAATCCCAGCACCCGGGAATTCTTCAATGTCGATACCATTTTGTCGTCGATCTCTTCGATCTGCTTCGAATGTCCGGACAAATGTTGAATCCGGTCTCCACATAAGGTGAGATCCACCCGGACCTCGAGCTTTCTCGTACCAAGCGCATTGGCGAAATAACTCCGGATAAATTCAAATTCCGGAACAATGTGGGGATTGGCAACTTCGATCTCTACTGGTTCGCTCAAAGCCGGCAAACCGGCGGTAAAACAGACGGCTCCCGCTATAAATCGCATGTCCCTGAAAGGTACCCGGAGCTGATACCGATAACGCCGCTCGTTTTGATCCGGAAGGTATACCTCCTGACTGTCGGAAATAAACGGCTGCAAGGCTGCTTTCTTAAAGGCGGCCAGAAAACCTGCCAGATAATACCAGTCGAGCAGCTCAAATTCCAGCGATTTGACCGGTTGCTTCAGTTGTTGAGCGGCAAACGCCTCCGCATCAGCCGGATAATAGTCTGTCACTAGCACCACGAGATGCTGCCTGTCGCGGTCATAGCTTTTCAACAGGACTTTCCAGGGAAAAGCAGCACGGGGGTGTACTGTAAAAGCCGATGGCGGCAGGTTGGTATCGCTCCACGCCAGATGCATTCCGGGTGTAAGTGCAATGCCTCGGGTGTCGATCAGAATGATCCGGTGTCGGTCGGTGGCGGGAAGAGTCAAATTCTTTTATCTTTTACCCAAAGATAGGATTTAGCCGGCTCAGGAATTGCCTTCCGGTTTTACCCTATCTTTGCAGTCTGAAAGGCAGGATAATTTAAGCGATGAACGACACAACACCGGCTGTATCCACGGAACATATGGTCAGGATCGAAGAACTCTTTGAAGCTCAGAAAACTCATCAGTATGATCTGGCAAAAACCACTGCCAGGCAACGGATCGAAAAATTAAAACGGCTACACCGGACGATCCTTAAATACCGTGCCGATATCCGGGATGCCCTCTACCAGGATTTCCGGAAGCATCCTTTTGAGGTAGACCTTACTGAAATCTATCCGGTAACCAGCGAAATCAGGCATGTAAAAAGGCGTCTGAGCCGATGGATGGGAAAACAACCGGTATCCTCGCCCATTTCGCTGCTGGGTTCCCGATCGCATATCCATTACGAACCCAAAGGGGTGGTCTTGATCATTTCTCCCTGGAATTTTCCGGTCACCCTCACCTTTGGTCCGCTGATCACGGCGATCGCTGCCGGCAACGCGGTCATGCTAAAACCTTCCGAACAGACCCCGAATGCCGCCTATGTGATGCAAAAGATCATCGGGGAGGTCTTTCCGGAAAACGAAGTAGTCCTGCTGCCGGGTGGCATCGAAACATCCAAAAAATTGCTGTCCCTCCCGTTCAATCATATATTTTTTACCGGTTCCAGTAAGGTGGGTAAAATCGTCATGGAAGCGGCCGCCAGACACCTGGCTTCCGTGACGCTCGAACTGGGAGGAAAATCACCGACCATTGTCGATGAAAGCGCCGATATCGATCAGGCCGCCCGGAGAATTATGTGGGCAAAATGCGTCAACAACGGTCAGATCTGCATCGCCCCCGACCACGTATATGTGCACGAAAATGTCAAAGACCGGTTTATCCGGTCGGTGCAAAATTATCTCCGGCAGTTTTTCGGTGACAATGCCCTTGACGAACCGTCGTATGCACGTCTAGTCAATGATCACCACTTCAACCGGGTCAACGATCTATTGAAAGATGCCGTAAAAAGCGGAGCAAAAATTCAGAGCGGAGGACAAACCGACAAACAGGAACGATACATCTCCCCTACTGTCCTGACCGGCACACCGGACCATACGCTGATCATGCAGGAGGAGATTTTTGGTCCGATACTACCTGTCGAGACTTACCGGGATATGGCCGAATTGATTGACCGGATCAATGCCCGCGAAAAACCACTGGCCATTTATATCTACAGCCGCAACCGGAGAAACATCCGGCAGTTTCTTTACGGTACCCGTACGGGAGGCACCTGCATCAATCACTCGGGCATTCATTTTTATAATAATAACCTTCCCTTTGGTGGCAGCAATTTCAGCGGCATCGGTAAAGGTCACGGCTGGCATGGTTTTGAATCGTTCTCCAATGCCCGGGCGGTATACCATCAGCTTTTTCCCGGTCCGCTCGAAATACTTACACCTCCGTACAACCGGTTTAAACAGATGATACTGGATTTTACAATAAAGTATCTGTAGGTGTTATGGTGTTATGGTGTTTTGGTGTTATGGCAGAATGTCACCCTGAGCCTGTCGAAGGGTAGGTTGAATAAGTGTTGTATTTGGTCAACTACAAATTGCGTTTAGTACCAGGGCAATAAATTCGCCCCTCCAAACTGTCAACTTTAATCGTCAGTACACTGCCTCACTATATCACGATTTTCATATAATAAACCTTGCGATCTCCCCGATCTCTGCGAGAGGCAAAAATGCTCCTTGGTTTTATGGTGTTTTGGTAATGTGGTATTCTGCCAATTGTAAAATGTGAATTGTAAACTGCAAACTACAAATTGCGTTTAGTACTCGGGCGAATAAATTCGCCCCTCCAACTATAAACTATAAACTATAAACTGTCAACTGCAAAAATTGAGTTTAGTACCAGGGCGAATAAATTCGCCCCTCCAACTATAAACTGTATACTGTATATACTGTAAACTGGTTTTATAGCAGAATGTCACCCTGAGCCTGTCGAAGGGTAGGTTGAATTGGTTTTGTGGTATTTTGGTTTTGTGGTATTTTGGTTACATTCTACAACTGTAAACTGTGAATTGTCAACTGTAATCTGCAAAATTGTGTTTATTACCAGGGCGAATAAATTCGCCCCTCCAAACTGTAAACTGTCAACTGCCACCTACCCATCCAACAATCTCTTTGCGGTCGCACGTGCCTGGTTAAGCCGGAACATTAAAGTCAGATTGATCTGCCGCGAGCCCCGGCCGGACTCCGCATCCGTGTAAAAATTGGATCCTTCGGTCACCGTACGCATAAAGCGGGAATTAAAGACATCGATGGCATTGAGGGTCAGGGTACCCTTTTCACCCCAAAGATCCCTGCTGAATGACAGGTCGGCAAAAGTACGCGAACGGCTACGGCCCTGCGGAAGCTCCTGTGGCGCCTCATAGTTGATCCGGACCTGCAGATCTGATCCTGTGGCGATATTAAACCGGGAAGTAAGCCGGGTAAACCAGCTCCAGGTGTCGGCCTTAAACTCTTCATCCAGGTTGGAACCATCGGTCACCGCCTTGAAAAAGTTGATATTCCAGTCCGCTTTCCACCATTTATAAGGGGTCAGGCCTGCGATAAACTCCAACCCATAGGCGTCTTCGGTAGCCAGGTTTTCCGGCCGGTAGGTGGAAAAGCCGGCATCGTCGACCCGCCGGATCCGGAAGATCTTATCGATGGTATGCCGGTAATATAAGGAAGAACTGACCGATCCCTTTTCGAAATAGTGAATATAACCCAGGTCGTATGCATTGGCAAATTCGGGATCCAGATCCGGATTGCCGGAAAAGAAATTACGCTGGTCGGAAAACGTCACATATGGGCTCAAGTCATTGTAAACCGGCCTGCGAATACGCCGGCTGTAACTTAATTGCAACGCATGGGTGGGTGTCAGATTGTAGGTAAAATGTACACTCGGAAAAAAATTGGTGTACTTCCGGGGATTGGCTTCGTTAGTCTCCTGCAGGATCGTCGTGACATCGGTGATCTCTCCCCGAATCCCGGCCTGATAACTGATCTTTTTGGATTTATTGCCGACAATACCATAAAATCCATGAATATTTTCTTCATAAATAAAAATATTGTCCAGCCCTGGTAATGGCATAAAAACGCCGGTTGCATCGGCTTCCGATACGACATAATCGTTTTTCATATCGCGTATACCGCTGCGCCATCCCAGTTCGAATTTTCCTTCGCGACCAATGGGATGCACATAATCCAGCTGAAAGATGTATTGCTTCTCAAATTCGTCGTTGAATGAATTTTGCAACAGATTACCAGCGGGATTGGGTGATCCGTCAGCAAGGGAACTGATCTGGGTAAAGATCTGATCCGATTTTTCATCATAGGTCAGATAGCGGGCGTCAAACAGCAACTCCTGACCTTTTCGCGGATAACTCTTCTTGTAAGTGATGGCCAGCTCGGAATAAGGCTCGTGTTCGTCTTCGTCTTGTTGTCGCATCGTCACCGCCGTCGGATTACCGGTACTGTTGATATAGTCCCGGTACACCAGATCCCGGATCCGATTGACATCGGTGCGGCGGTATTGATAGGACGCGGTCAGGATATTCTGCTCGTCAAAGAAATAATCCGTCCCTACGCGGACGGTGTTGGCGAAAGTTTTGGTCCGGCTTTCGGAATCCTGGAAAGAAATCAGGGTACTATCACCGGTATACACTTCCTGATACAGATTTCCGGCATTATACGGTACCCGGTAGGCAAGGCTGTAATTCAGGAAAAAATTAAATCGATCTTTCCGGTAATTCATGATGGTCCCTACCCCAAAGTTGGGCCGGTAACCGGTCAGTAATTCAAAAGATCCGTTGAGACCCTGGCGGCGCTCCTTCTTCAAAACAATGTTGATAATCCCGGCCATTCCCTCGGCTTCATAACGGGCTGATGGATTGGTGATCACCTCTACTTTTTCGATCTGATTCGACTGGAGCTGCTGCAGACCGGCACTTCCCCGGAAGCTGACCATTCCGGAGGGTTTGCCATCGACCAGGATGCGCACATTGCTGCTGCCCCGTAATTTGACATTGCCTTCACCATCGACCAACACTGATGGGATATTTCCCAGAATATCGATCGCGGTGCCACCTGCATTGCCCAGGTCTTTTCCGACATTGAACACTTTTTTATCCAGGGCGATCTCCATGGTACTTTTTTCCGCCTGTACCACCACCTCATCGAGGTTCTGGGCGGCAGTCCGTAAAAGAATATCGTCGAGTTCTACCCTACTCCGGCTCGCATCCAGGGAGATCACCGGGGTTTGAAGCGGCTCATATCCGATAAATTCGACGATCAGATAATACAATCCATAGGGAAGCTCCAGCGAATAGCGGCCTTTCTCGTCGGTGATGGTACCGGTGACCAGGGTTGAGTCATTGGCATGCATCACACTGACCGTAGCATAATCCAGGGGATTTCGATGGGCTTCATCCAACACTCTTCCTGTCAGCGTGGCTACCTGATCCGGCTGGGCCTGCAGTAAAATGACATTAAACAGCAGGCCAAAGCCAGCTAAAACGATCCTGATTGTACAATCCGTCATCCTTTCGAAATCCTTCAATTAGTTTACCCAATACCTGATTATCGACCTGAGCAGAGGAGATCGAGGCACGGATGACCAGTCCGCATAATGATAGGCGAACATAAGAAAGTGCGGCCTGGGAAACAAACGAATTCCGGTCAAATTTGGGTATGACGTTCAAATTCGACATCGTACAAAGGACGATCCGGTGTCTGACTGCCTTCGCAACACTCCCCAAATACCGGGTCAGAATCCTTTATAAATCAGAGCGTGTGTTTTCGATACGGTGGCGCTTCAGACCAGGCTTTTATGCAAATTCCTTTCCTTTAAATATCCTTCCAACCATTGGGCACAACTCCGGAAATCCGGGAAGAAAAGTTCTTCTTCGACCAGTTTTCCATAAATATTAAACCGTTCGAACATATCCCGGGGCTGTCCGTGCAAATCGGTAAACACGACTTTAATACCGAGGGCGTGAAGGTCCATGATCGCATCTTCAAGGGCGTACAAACCCGATTGATCGACAAATGGAACCTTATCCATCCGGATCACCACTACTTCAATTTCCGGCAGCGCTTTGATCATCTCCTGAAACCGGGAAGCAAAACCAAAAAACAGGGGACCATCCAAATGTTTGATATAGATCCGGTTGCCACTTTTACGAATGATGTCTTCCTCGTCCCTCCAGGGTATCTCCATGGAAAATTCCAGCAGTGGAGCCGATTTTGTGCGGTGATCTACCACATCGGCAATGGTTTTCATGAACAGGATAGACGACAGGATTAAACCGATGACCACCGCCTCAATGAGACCGACAAAGACGGTCAAGACCAAAACCATCAACATGACGACGACCTCGCTCCGGGGCCATTGACCCATATGCCGCAATCCCTTATAATCCATGACCCCGATACCAACCGTCACCAGAATGCCTGCGAGGACCGCTGCCGGGATCTGGGAAGCCAGTGGCCCCAGTGACATTAAGACCACCAATAACAAAACACCGGCAAACATACCTGACAAGCGGGTCTTTCCACCGGAATTGATGTTAACAACCGTTCGGATAGTCGCTCCGGCACCAGGTAGTCCCCCAAAAAGTGCAGCGATTGAATTTCCGATGCCCTGACCGACCAGTTCGCGATTGGGATTGTGCTTGGTCTTGGTCATATTGTCGGCGACGACAGAGGTCAGCAGGGAGTCGATAGCCCCCAAGGCTGCCAGGGAAGCAGCGGTAAAAATGTAGGGACTGATGTCCAGGAAGTTGAAATTCTGAAAAATATCCAGTTTGAGCTCCGGAAAGCCACTGGGTATGACTCCAATTGTACGATAATCGGGTATCAGCAGATATGCACCGGCCGATACAACGATCAGGGCCACGAGTGTACTGGGTATCGCAGTCGTGATCCGTTTAAAACCATAGATAATGAAAATCGTGAGCAACGCCAGGATCAGATCGATGGAATTGATCCGGGAAACCGCCCGGCCCAATACTTTCAATGAGCCAATCACACCGGCAGCATTATTGGCCGCCAGGGTTGACGCTTCCATGGTAATACTTTCCTGACTTATTTCTCCAGCCCGGCGAACCGTCTCCTTGAAGTCCTCCAGTACCAGGATGTCTTCGGCGGCCTCTTCCTGCAGGATCCGGTCGAGCAGTACCTCCTCTGCTTTGGGGATAAATCCTTCGACATAATCTGAATCATCCTTGGGATAATAACCCAATACCGGAAGCAGCTGGGTAATGATGATGATTACCCCGATACCGGTCATGAACCCGGACACGACCGGATAAGGAATATACCGGATATACTGACCGACTTTGACAAATCCCAAACCAATCTGGATTAATCCCGCCAACAAAAAGACTATTAGGATTGAGGGTAACGCCCTGCTCATATCTCCTTCATTGGCCGCTACAATGCCGGCTACGATGACCATGCTGACCGCGGTCATGGGTGCGGTGGGTCCCGATATCTGTGTACTGGTACCCCCGAACAGAGCGGCAAAAAAACTGATAAATATAGCTCCGTACAACCCCGCCGCGGCGCCCATTCCCGACTGAAGACCAAAGGCCAGGGCGAGGGGAAGGGCAACAATACCGGCAGTAATGCCGCCAAAAAGATCGCCTTTAAAGTGGGAAAAATCCAGATCGATTATCTTCTTCATTTATCCTGTTACTGATTTTTACTTAAAAAAACTGAGTTTATTTACTTCCGAAAATTTTGTGTTTGAGCTGTATAACGTTGATTAAAATTACGTCTTTGATAAATAGGAAAAAACCCCGTGGGTATTTGCCTGAAATCCTCGACAAATAATCAGTTGATAATCTGATGTTGTGGTGCGTGCCAGATATCGTTATAAAAAGTAACCGTTCCTGATGTAACATCGTACATCGAACCTACAATATCGATTTCCTGATTCTGGTACATTTCATGAAGGATCTCGCTTTCAGTGTGAATCTTTTCGATGACCAATTGAACATTTTTCAGGGCCACCCGGTTGACGTAATCCAGGTTCTTACCGGATGTATCCTCATCCTGCTCGGATCTGGTAGCCTGAACAGCCGGTTTGATTTTATCCAACATCTGGGTGATGTGACCCAGTTGAGCCTGATCGCAGGCAGCTTTAATAGCTCCGCAAGAGGTATGTCCCATCACCACGATCAATCTGGCACCGGCCAGTTTACAGGCAAATTCCAGACAACCCAGAATATCGGGATTGAGGAAGTTGCCCGCTATCCGTGCATTGAAAAGATCGCCGATACCCTGATCAAAAATGACCTCGGTTGGAACACGGGAATCGATGCAGCTTAAAATCACTGCATAAGGAAACTGACCGTTGGAGGTCTTCCGGATCTGCCGGACAAAATTTCGCTGCAGTTTTTCGCCATTTAGAAATCGCTGATTGCCCTGCTTCAACATTTCCAGGGCAATAGGTGGTGTTATGATCGACTGGGTTTCACTGGTTTGGGCCAGTGAATTATCCACATTAATTATTGTTTCCATGAATGTTTCTGGTTTTAGAGCTGGTCTCTGAATTGCCGGTGACACTCGATTGTTATCGTGCTAAATCTGCGGTTGACAACCAACAATGAAAGACCAGTTTGATCCGAAAAAAATTAGTTCCTGCAAGGGATAGATACCTCAGGCCTGAGGCGTACTAACTTATCCGGTCTTCAGGAGGGGGGGTTGGGGTTTCGGTAATGTGACCCAGGTGCAGATCTCCCAGGAATAAATCCTGGTTGAGTGACCGGAGACCTGCCTGGATAATCGAATAAAGTTCGAAATCGACCCTGAATTCGGGATGTTTTTCCACCGATTTCTCTTCCTTTTCTTCCTCGTGCTCATCTGTGGTATCCACGAATTGTACCAGATCAGCGGATTGGCTTAACAGGTAATAACCTGACAGACCATGGCTAATGATGAACGACATCAGAACGCCGGTCACCAGAATTCTAATCACCAGAAAATGACAGTGAATATGCTGCAATGGACTGAATTACTTTAAGTAATTAAAACACCAATTTGCGGAAAGATAGAAAAATTTCCGTTAACCGACAAAAATGAATGGGCTTGCCGGAGGTCATCCGGTTGGATAGAAGACTCTGTTAAAGCAACCAGTCGGTCTTCCCGCTATTACTTGTCCGGATCGTTTGCCATCCCTCCGGATCCAGCCTCATGCCCCAGGTGTTTCTGATAAAACTTCCATACTTCATGGGCAACATCCCTGCCCAACTGGAGTCCGGCTACATTGTCAGCCTGGATGTGATAACCACCCAGTACCCGGGATATACCGGCCATATTCGCGGTTTCGGTGAAGGTTGGAAATTCGAGTACGACCGTATCACCCAGGTTTTCCGGTTCGGTCAGGGCACCAGGTACCAACTTTACTTTTTCACCGAAGTAGTCACTCCCGGTATAAAGCCGGAGCGCTTCGGCACAGGCTCCACTGATAGTACTGTGACCGGACACATAGCTGGGGAAAGGCGGACATAAAAATGTTTCCGGTGAATACGGCCGCCATTCCTCTCCCTGCATGGTGACCATTCCCCGATCAGGTCCTCCCCAGGCCCTGATCACCTGGTCCTGGTAATATTGGTGGACCAGGGCATAAGGCCGGGCATAATCATAATACATTTTCGAATCCCAACTGGCAATAAATGCATCCATGGCCGTCACCTGGTTGAGGAAATACATTTTCACATCTTCATCCAGAGTATGGTTGTCGCGACGGGATACGTCCTGAGCAAAAATCAACCAATGCCCTGCCTGTTGTACGGATTTGGGACCGTCGCGCATAAATTCCACCAGGGCTTTCTGTTCACCGGTTAGATTGGCCTGCATATCAATGACCTCTTTAACCTCCCTTTCCAATTGTTTGGAACCGATCATGGGCGGTGGTCCGGGCCGGAACTGATCACCGGACTGCAGCGCTACCGGGCGGACCCGGTCCCAGAATGGTGTCAGGCATGCCGGAGCAAACTTTCCACCCTTCCCATCCGAGAAGTACTTGGGTTGCCAGCGGTTGGGATCGATATTCTCGTCTACTGTATTCACGGGTTCATAGCCCACGTAATTATAATATGGCATTCCACTTGAGCCCGGCTCTTCTCCATACTGGTTTGACCCGTCTTTTCTGCGGGTCTCAATCACGGCTCTGGCCGCCAGATTACCAATACCTTCTGGTGTAGACGGATCCAATGTACTGTTTTCCGGGTCCAGTCCCAATTCCTTCATGAAATTGCGAAACAGCAGACTATCGGAATAGTAATATTCAGTCATAGCCCGGTATGCAGCATAACTGATAGCGATTTCCTTGTTACGAAGCGAGTGTTCGGCGACCGGCCGGCGATCGACTTTAGAAAGGTATACCGGAATTGCCGTGGTATCATAACGGGACCAGGCATCAAAAACAGCCACGAAGATCAGTCCCAGATACCGGGAGGTAATGGTAGGCCGTGGATTGAATTTTTCCGTATCGTTGGCCGTAGCCTGCAGGGCAATCTTACCCCATCGGTAAGCAAGATTGGCTTCTCCGGTTGGTCCTATAGGCACATCGGCCTGGGACCAGGCATTCGAAGTACTGACAAATGATATCAGTATTGCCAGATACAGGATAATGAATTTTTGCATACCGGACATTTTTAACTCACTAAATGGAATCCGAAGGAACCTGTGCTTGATTGGTTTCCAGAAACTAAAAACACGTACTTACTGGCATCCCTTCTCCTTCTCCCATGAGCCTACGAAGATAAAATCATATTACCCACCGAACAATCAGTTGGATAAAAAGATGGATGAAATGATGAAAGGGAAGGATAAACTGCCAAAAGATCTAAACGTCTTTGACTAATTTTAGCATGAAAATAATATCAGTGTTGAGGAGGTACCAGGGGTTAATGGCATTTTTATGGCTGTACAGCTTCGTTAGTGCCCAGGAAATCCATCTTTCATTTACCCACCTTTCTACTACCAACGGTCTGCTTTCCAATCAGGTCAATTCCGTAACCCAGGACGATCAGGGCTTTATCTGGATCGGCAGTATCGACGGCATACAGCGCTATGATGGATACCGGTTTGTTTCATTTCGTCATCAGCCGGACAATCCCTTATCGATTCCTTCCAATCCCGTATCACAGCTGTTGCTGGATAACCAGGCTCGTCTTTGGGTACTGCTGGAAGATGGCAGGGCCGGTATTTTTGATACCCGAAAGTTTGTTTTTAGAGAGGCTGTGGTCATTGCCGATCCCGACAATACGTATCCTGCCCTGGCAAAAGAACTTTACACCGATTCCTGGGGAAATGTCTTTCTGCTGCACAAGCGTAAAGAACTATATCGCTGGGATGAGGAAAAGCACGAATTCAGGATAATCCGTTTCAGATCCGACCAAAAAGAGCATTTACGGATAGAAAGCCTGGCCCAGCAAAAAGGTACCGGAGATTACTGGATCAGTTTTTATGGCAAGGGATTGTTCCGTTACTATACTATTCAGGGGCAGTGGAATCACCCAGGCAATTTCCTGGAGGAAAATCCGGTTGCTCAACTCCAATATGTCAAGACACCATATAATCTCTATTGCGATCAAAAGGGCAGACTGTGGTTTCAATCATGGCCCGGGGTCACTCCTCTGATTGGATGCTTTGATCTGGTCACTCTGCAACTGGTCATGAAAGACTTTGCCCTGCATGATCAGATCCAGAGCTATCTGGAAACACACCGTTTCTTTGAAACCCGGGACAGCACGATCTGGGTTGGAGGAGTGAATGTATTCGCCCGGTATCATGAAGCCGATTGTCAGTTTGAAGTCGTACACAACGGATATACCAGCGATCGCAGCATCTCCTTTGGGTCTGTGACCTCCCTCCATGAAGATCATCAACAAAATATCTGGGTCGGCACCAATAACAACGGTGTGTTTCGTTTCAATCCGGACGAGGAGTATTTCACCAATATCAGCCATATAAACCGACTTAAGCAACGTCGTGGACTCGGTAGTCCAACTTCATACATGCCCTTGAATGATCAGACAACTCTGGTTGCCTATTGGGGAGATGGTTTGTACCGCTACGACAGCCTCTGGAACGAAATACCCCTCCATATCAAGGGTATCAGCGACGACAATGAACTCAGCATCTGGAGTATGTACCGGTCACTGCGGGATAACACGATCTGGATGTCTACCCAGCCAGCCGGTATCTGGCAATTCAATGAGGCATTGGGAGAAATACATCCTAAAGAGACATCCCTTTTACCACAAAACACCATCCGGCAAATTGCCGAGGATAAAAAAGGCAACTTGTGGCTGGGCATGCATGGGGTGGGTGTCTACCGGTGGAATGCTCAAAAGGGAAAAATCCGGTTTGGAGACGGTCTGGAAAAATACAATATCATTCCCCGTACCAATGTCAATAAGATCACGATCGACGCCCACGGAATAGTCTGGATCGCCACCAGCTCAGCAGGTGCCTATGCCATTGATCCCGAAACCGACCGGGTGATTACCTATTTGCATAAAGATGCAAAAAAACCGGGTTTGCAACTTCCTGAAGAAGGGTGTGCCTCCATACTCGAATACAATGACAGCCTGATGGTGATTGCCACTTCCCGCTCCCTGCATCTTTTTAACCGGCAAAGAGAAACACTTTCAGATTTTATGCACTCTGGTCTGATGTCGGGTTATCTGACGGCAATGGAAAAAGATCGCCAGGGATATCTCTGGGTGACTACAACCAGTGGTTTGTACAGGGTGAGTATGAACAACAAAATCATACTGCGTTTCAATCGCCAGGATGGACTGGAAGATGAAGTCTTCACCCTGGCATCATCCTGCCAACTGCCCGACGGACGGCTGGTTTTTGGTGCTTCCGAAAAATTCATTGCTTTTGATCCCGGCAGCATCCGGTTTAATACTGAACAGATACCGGAGGTAACCATCTCCGCCATTCGCGTCGACAACCAGGCGATTCTGGTCGATTCCCTGCTCCGGAGGGATGGGATTGAACTCCGCTACAAGGAAAATGCCCTGGAATTTGAATTTTCCACTTTGCAGTTTACCAATCCTTACCCTGTCTTTTACAAGATGGAAGGCCTGGACGAGGATTGGAGAAGAGCAACCACACACACGGCGGTGTATTCCTACCTCCCACCCGGCAATTACCGGCTGTTGTTAAAGGCCGAAGATACGGAAGGCAAAGAAGGGAACATCAGGGAAATACCGGTTTCTGTCACTCCACCTTTCTGGAAAGCATGGTGGTTCTATAGCATCCTCTTCCTCGGTGTAATGACCATTCTTTACTTTTTCGACAAGGAACGGATCCGGCGAAAAGAAGCCATCCATCAAATGCGTACCGGCATTGCCAATAATCTGCATAATGAAATCCATGTCGCCCTTAACAATATCAACATCCTCAGTGAAATGGCACGATTGAAAGCCGGCAAAGATCCTGCAAAGGCTATGGAATATCTCGAACAAATCAATGCAAAATCTCAAGACATGATGCATTCGATGGACGATATCCTGTGGACCGTCGCACCGGAAAATGACAGCATGATCCGAATTGTGGAAAGAATGGAGGAGTATGTTGAAAAACTCCGAAGTCGTGACCAGGCAGATATTGACCTCCTGATCGACGACAAAGTGGTCACTTTATCCCTGGACATGAGGATTCGCCAGATCATATTACGTCTCTTTAAAAACCTGGTCGACAACCTCCTGAAAACCGGGGGAGATCATTGTCATATCCATCTCGGTTGGGAAAAAAACAACCTGGATTTTGATATCGAATTTGATACCACCCGGACAGACCTTCAGGAGCTTAATAATCTTCTGTTCAGGCAGGACTTGAAAACCCTGATGGAGGAGATCCATGCCGAATTAAAAATGAAAACGCTGAGTTCGAAAGCTTTGATCCAGGTAAAGATCCCGCTGGATTAAATGCCTGGCAGACGCCCCTAAAACCCCGGTCAAAGTGATTCAAGAAATACGTCTCGTTTGATTCTTTTTGAATTACCTGATTTCAGATCTTTCAGAGGTTTCTGGAGATGCCCAAAAATCATTTTCCCATCCATTTTTTAAAATCGCTGACCTTCTCACGGCTGACAATGACCTCCTTATCAATAGTTGGTTTCAACTGAAGGATCAGCCGGAATCCGAAGTAATCCTCTATTTTTTCAATACTGTCAATGGAAACAAAAAAAGAGCGGTTAATGCGAAAGTACCGCCTGGGATCCAGCATCTGTTCCAGTTCATCCATGAGATAATCCACCAGATAACGTTTATTATCCAGAGTCTTGAAAAAATTGAGTCGCCCGTCGCTGTAGAAGTAGGCAATGTCATTGACTTCAACAGAGACCAACTTCTGAAGATGTTTTACCAGAAACCGGGTGCGGTATTCCTTCGGTTGCAATTTTGACTGGAGTTCTTTTACCAGACTTTCAACATTAAGACTATATGGATTATTTACAGTCAACTTTCGATATTTATTTAAAGCCATTTCCAGCTCATCTTTCTGGATGGGCTTTAAAAGATAATCAACGCTGTTGACCTTAAAAGCTTTCAGCGCATATTCATCATACGAAGTGACAAAAATGACCGGACTTTTGACTTCTGTCATGTTAAAAATCTCGAAGCTCTGTCCATCTGCCAGTTCGATATCCATAAAAATCAAATCCGGCTGGTCGTGATTCTGCAACCACTCCACACTCGATTGAATGCTTTCAGTGACACCCATAATTTCAATTTCGGGGTCAACCGTCCGGATGGTTTTTTCCAATTTCTTTACTGCCAGATCTTCATCTTCGACAATCAATATTTTCATTGTGCTTCATTTTTTAAATTCGCTGACCAATGTATCTTTGGAAGTAAGTTGTTTATTCCAGATCAGCGGTAATACCACCGTAAAATTTTTTCCGTCTTCGATTAATTGAAAACCCTGCTGATGTAAGAGTTGATACTTTGACCGGATATTATTCAGCCCAACCCGGTTACTCATCACATTGTTTATTTTTCTCTGCAGATTATTGTTCACGATCAGGCGGTTACCTTCTGTCGTAAAAATATCGATCACCAGAGGACGTTCAGAAGAAACAATATTATGCTTTACAGCATTTTCTACCAGCAACTGAAGGGACAGGGAAGGCAGCAAATACTTGCCATATCCCGGATTAACATCAATGTTGAGCTCGAGGGCTTCTCCGTAACGGGTCTTTAACAGCTGATAGTAAGACCGGATAAAATTGATTTCACTTTCTACGGTACTCAGGGTTTCCCGATTATTACGCAGCAAATAACGGTAAACCTTACTCAGTTCATTGAGAAATTGCCCGGCCTTCACCCGGTCTTCGGAGATCAGCGATGACAGCGTATTAAAACAATTAAATAGAAAATGAGGATTGACCAGGTTCTTCAGGGTGTCAAATTCCTGATAGACTGCTATTTGCTCCAGGCGATTTCGTTCTTCCACACTCTCCTTATAACGAAAAAGGGCATAATCGGCTTCATAAAGCGTCTCGACCAGAAAAATCAGGCTTACTCCTACAAGCCACCCGATTCTTACCGACTCCCAGGTCCATTGGTATCCCAGGAAGTTCAGCGCGTCATACATCCGGAAAAGCAATAAAATACAAACGGAAATAAAGGGAAGTATCAGTATCGCCTGATAAATAATCCGGATTTTAGTCTGCCGGAGATCCCGGAATTTAGACTTTAACCAGTTGCCGGCTAACAGTCCGATTCTCCAGGACACGAAACCCAGAAGACACATCAACGGAAAGGAAAAGAGCCAGATCCGGTAATCCTGAAATATCGCCTGCCGGAACATGATGTGATTCAGGATGACCGCCATGAGAGGCATAATCGCCATGAAGCTGTACCACTGAAGTTTGCTGATTTTCATCCACTCCTTCTCCTTCATAGTACAACGGTTTTTGGTACCTCAAACAAGGGAAGTCGAACTGTGCGGTAACCTTCGGCTTCTTCCACCCGGATATCTTCCTGATCCATTAACCGGTATTTGACGATCAGATGATCCAGCCCTGTCTCCTGATCATGATTGCTGTCTTTCATCATTTTGGGATTAATGCGGTTTCGGACATATAAGACATTACGGGTATCGGAGAACATCTCAATATCCAGAGGGTGCTGCTTACTGACCGTATTCTGGTTGAATGCATCTTCAATTAAAACCTGCAGGGTCAGGGGGGGAAGGTATTGGTCCCGGACCTCTTCATTCAGGTTTATATGCACCTGCAAGGCATTGCCAAATCTGACCTGCAGCAGATAGAGGTAGGATGCAAGAAACTGAAGCTCAGTCCGTACCGTTACCAGTTGATCTTCGTCATTACGCAGCATATACCGGTACACCTTGCTCATTTCATCCAGAAACTGTTCGGCGCGTTCATGGTCATCTTCGATCAGGCTCGATAGAGAGTTGAGACTGTTAAACAGAAAATGGGGATTGACCTGACTCTTCAATCCGTGCAACTGACTCTGCTGAAAGGCCTTCTGAATTTGTTCCGTCTGCTCGAGGTTGGATCTCCAGTCTTCATAATTAGAGATTCCTTCAAAAAGGAAACTGAGAAAAACATTCATGAAGCCGATACCGGCATAGGCCCAGACAAAACGGTCCTGATCAAACCGGAAATGAAAAAACGGAATCCATTCAAACAACCGGAATAACAGTAATAGAACCAAACCGGTAGCCACCAGATAGGTCGATATCATGAAAAATAATTTCCGGCCCACTTCCGATTCACGGGAAAAACGGTGCTTCAAGCGCACTGCCCACCAGCCACATCCGGTAAAATACAGACTGATCACAGCCATGCTGATGACCGAAGCTGTTAGAAATACCGGCCAACCACTGTAGTACGACGAACCTAAAATGATGTAATTGATCAACCCGGTGACGGGAAGCACCACCAGGGTAAGGACATGATAATCCTTGCTGCTGTATGTAGGTAGATTCAATTGCATTACGGCATTCAATTTACCGTTTTTCGAAAACCTCTTTAACCGGTTTGTGAATGAGTTGACTCTATCAGGGGTCAATTGCGTAAAATCCCGGATAAATTGGCCACAGTCTTCCAGAAGTACTGTAGTAATCTCAGCCGTGTTACCCTTTTAGTTATCCGGATTCGTCACTGTTAAAAAAGGAAGCCCGGCCCTGCCAGAAGGACCGGAATCATCCTTTTAATCACAAAACAACATCTTTATGCCAGGGTTGTTCCGCAATGCGGTGTAATCTGACCAACAATCTTATGGTTATTCGCTCTCAGCTATGAACAATCCCTCCAGAGGCCATTAATTCAATTCAGCTATCGGTTGGTGATCCGGCACGATATTCTTGACGGGTGGTATCGTTTTTAGGTATGCGAAAATTGATTTCAGGTCTTCGTCGCTCATATTCCGGTATACAAACCAGGGCATTGGAGGAAGCAATGGCCGGCTGCCTTCCATCCCTTTGAATTTTCCTTCCCGGATAGCCCGGATGAAATTATCCTCCTTCCAAAGACCGATGCCAGTGGGGTCGCTGGTAATATTGGCAGCATAAGAAATGCCCCAGGGTCCCACGGCACTGGTCAGGTCAGGAGCAAAGAGCGCCCAGCCTTTCTCGACTTCGGATACATCGAGCGGAGGTAACGTTCCATCATGTGGAAACCCGGAAAGACGCAGTTCAGGAATAATCTCGGGGCCGTTGGGACCAAAACGTTTGGGAGAATGGCAATCATCACAACCGATGATGCTAACCAGATATTCGCCCCGTTTGACCATTTCTACCGAATCCGTGGTAACGATCCCGCTGAAGGGTTCAACTGTGGCGTTGCTGTGCGTGCAGGAACCAAATTTCAGGGTACCCAGCATCAACAGCATGATAAACAAAAGGGAGTAGCGCATAACAAATGATTTTTTGAAATTGATGAAAAAGTAATTAAACACTCCACTCACCGGAGTAACGATTTCAAATCCTTTGGGAGTCAAAATCCGGATCGAAGATACAGGTGCTCATTGCCCGTTGAAAAGTCAAAGCAGTCCCAGTTGCGTAAAACGGCACATGAACTGCAATTATCCGATGATGTACCATTAAATGACCGGAAGGCTCAAAAAAGATGGGACTTATCTCCCCGCACGAAACGGGAGAACGAACCTCAATTCATACCACTTTTCTGCTGATTCAATCCTGTAATACTTGGGATGCTGGCCGATAGGAAAGAGATTTAGTCCATGAAATCAATTGACTTGAAAAATCAACGATGAAAAAAATATCTGTACCGTTTATTATTATCTTACTTACATCGTATTCCCTGCTCTTTGGTCAGAGTGACTCAACAAATCAGATAACCGAAAGATGGTTGCTGGATTTTCCCTTTTTTGATTATCCCTTTATAAAATATTCCGGTATCGCGGCAGGGCATAAACGAGCCGATCAGACCTCCGATCTGGCGGTAAACCCAAAGGCAGCTGATTATCTGAGAAGCTACGAAAATCTGTCCATGTACCAGGCCATGGCACTGAGCAGGGATCTCCATTATACCAATTACTATTTTCAAAACATAATCTGGAACCAACTGATCCCACCCGCAACCCGGGGGAAAAGGCTGCTCAATCGAGTGGTGGCCAACGTGTCTGCGGGTGTAATTGATTACGCCCTCGCCTATCAAATCATGATTTTATCTCCGGTCTGGCTTCATGAAGAATTTCACCGTACCGGATTATCGCTACATGGCATTGCCAGCCATAACGACACATATTACCGTTTTACCAAAAACAATGAGGATGCAGGAGGGTCGGTCAGTGAAGTTTTTGATGCCGATCTTATCCGGTTTAAACAGATTGACCCGGTTGGTTTGGTCAGGAGTTTTGAATCGGGTATCGAATCGCAATATCTACTCCTTAGAAATATGCAAAAGGATAATTTTTTCCGGAAAACCCAGTATCCCAATGTCGCCATGAATATCCTTTTGAGCAATGCTGCGATCAACTATGTCAATCAGTTTAAAAGAGATGATTATGACCAGACCATCGACAGTATGAATGCAAATGGCAGTACAATTGCCGGTAGGGATTTTGTCGGTTGGGACTTTACAGCCTGGGTTTATGATATGTTCAGACCGGATGAACCTTATCAGGACCGGGGGGTACATCCGTTGGGAAATGGCATCGACCGGATCATCAAACGAAGCGATCTGACTGAAGAAGAGGATGACTATCTGATAAAAATGGGTAAAATGCAGTACCTCAATTACATTTCGCCCGCATTGATCGGAATTAACCGCATCCGTATAAATGAACATACCTGGTTTAACTTTGCAGTGAGGCACATGCTTACTTCGTTCGGATACGACTTATCACTGGATATTTATCTGGACAGCCGGGGGAAGCAATGGCTGGTAGGATTGCACAACTATCAAAATCAAAATCACCGTTATGTGGCCATTGAGTTGGAACGCATGAATATACCGATCAGGCTGATCAACAAAAAATTGGAGATCACGACAAGGGCAATGGCCTGGGTACAACCAGAAAAAGAAAGCTTTTATGCCACCAGGGGGGTAGCAGGAGGCTTGCTGGGAATCAGAGCGGACGGTAAAATTACACCCAACTTTAATTTTTATATTGACCTGGAAGGTAAAACCCGGGGTTGGGTAGCCGGCAATCCTTTTCTCGAATCCAATCTCAGTTTCCGCACCGGTCTTCAGCTGGACATCCGGAGCCGGTAAATCGACATATTATTCATTCCTGAAAAATAGCAACCATGAAAAACAGTACCAATTCTCCACTGAAATTATTTCGACAATTGTTCCTGTCAGGCATCAGCCTGATCTTATTTCCATTGATTTTTTTAGCTTTTATTCCGGCAGAACCCGGGAAGGATTTCCTGCATCAGCTGGGTATCAGTCAACCGGATGCTGATGTCAAAATCACCCAAAGTCTGCTGGGAGGATTCCTGGATCAGCAGGGAGTGCAACAAGCCCGTAACATCGTCACCGGCGACCGGGCAGGCGTCACCCGGGATCTCCTGGAGTACGTTAAAAGATATGTCGATGGACCGGCATTCATGGAAAGCTATCGGACCATGCGGGAGCAACATAAACCGGAAAAATCCGAGTTCTCCACTCCGGAGCAAATGCAGCGTGATATGATCGATCGATTGAAAAAGAGCGTCAGTGATCTGGAAGAAAGTATCGCCAAAGCGGATGATTCGGTCAGGTCCATTTTCGAAGGTGTCCTTGCAGAAACTCAAAAACAATTAAAAGAGGCTGAAAATCCGGAAAATGAATACATCGCTGCGTACCGGCTCAATTACGCTTCAATGTTGGAAATAAACGAACGAACCCACCAGCAGCAAATTAACGAATGGAATCAGAAATACCCGGAAAACCATCTGCCTTTTATCCGGCAAAGACTGCAAATGTTTATGACAGAAACGGAATCCATTGATTTTAACGCCGAATTGAGAGAAGAGAAAGGAAAAAAGAAATTCGTCAATCCGGTTTATGAAGCTAAAAGCAAACGCTGGAAAATGGGTTACCGGGCCGGAAAAGAAGTCGTGGAAACCGCCCGTAATTTCGTCAACGCCTGGATAGAGGAAATTGGTGATCAACAATGACAAGGCTTCAATCTTCAGCTTACAAGGGTGTGGTATCCATGATGTTTTCTCCGGCCTTCCGGCTATCGACCCCGGTCGTCGACCAACAGACAAAGCAGTCCGGCGAGAAACATGGATACCCCTCCGATAATCAGCGCATAGATCGGTACATTGTTAAAAAATGATTTGATGATAAAACCGAGAATGCCAGCGGCTACAATCTGGGGGATGACAATAAAAAAATTGAATATACCCATAAAATATCCCATCCGGGAAGCGGGTAAGGCACTGGACAACATGGCATAAGGCAGCGAAAGGATGCTTGCCCAGGCAATACCGACGCCAGTCATGGAGATCAGTAATAACATGGGGTTGCTTAAAAAATAGATGGAAATCAATCCCAAGCCCCCACAAAATAAGGCGATCAGGTGGGTCAATCGACGGCTGGTGCGGTAGGCTACCATTGGCAGGATAAAGGCCACCAGGGCAGCGATCCCATTGTAGACGGCAAAACAAATCCCTACCCAGTCGGCTCCTTCATTATAGGCCGGTGAGGTGGGGTCTGAGGTGCCATATATATGACTGGTAACCGCAGAGGTCGTGTATATCCATAAGGAAAAGAGGGCAAACCAGGAAAAGAATTGCACCATCGCCAGTTGGACCATTGTCCCTGGCATATCCAGGATACCCCGAAACGATTCGACCAACCCCCCATAGATACTGCGGCCGGCATTCTCCTGTTTCAATTTTTCCAAATCATCGGGTGGATATTCGTGGCTGTTGAACACTGTCCACATCACCGCAGTGAAATAGGCAATTCCTCCGACATAAAAGGACCAGCGTACCGAATCGGGGATACCCCCCTCGGGTGCCACATTGCTGACACCAAACCAATTGTTGAATATATAAGGTAATGCCGAAGCGACGATTGCACCCATTCCGATAAAAAAACTCTGCATGGCAAATCCGCGGGTACGCTGATCATCGGGCAACATATCGCCGACGAAGGCCCGGAAAGGCTCCATGCTGATGTTGATCGAAGCATCCAACAGCCATAGCATGATCACGGCCATCCACAGAGCGATGGAATTAGGCATCAGGAAAAGGGCCATCGTGGCCAATATCGCTCCAACCGCAAAAAAAGGACGTCTCCTGCCCCACCGGGAATGCCAGGTACGGTCGCTGTAATAACCCACTACCGGCTGAACCAGTAAGCCGGTCACCGGTGCTGCCAGCCATAAAACGGGCAATTCATCCTGGGAAGCTCCCAAGGTTTCAAAAATCCGGCTTACATTGGCATTCTGAAGGGCAAATCCGAATTGGATACCCAGGAAACCGAAGCTCATATTCCAGATTTGCCAGAAGGATAGCCTGGGCTTCTTCGAGCTTATAAAGATCCCATTCATTGTTATTCGAGAATTAGCGGATTATCAATAGGGTTTGATGGGAAAGATACCTGCGACAAGATACCAAACGGTAAGTTTAGGGATAACCCTGTCGCAGTAAACCCGGACACGAGTCTGCCTGTGAAGGCATGGTGTCTAAAGTATCTGATTTTCACAGATTTCGGGTAGTCAGTCTTAGAATCTTATCGGGCCGGTTCAGCACCACATAAATGGATTGGTCGGGAGCCATCCGGATATCCCTGACCCGGCCAGCCGACTGAAAGATAATCTCCTGATGGGCTATCCTGTCTTCCCGTATCTCGCAGCGAATGATTTGTTCAAAAGCCAGTGCCCCCACCAGGAGATTGTTTTGCCAGGCAGGGAACATATCGCTGTCGACAAATGCCACCGGACAGATGCCGATGGAAGGTGTCCAGAAATGAACCGGTTGTTCCATCCCTTCAGCGGCCGTCTGCTCTGAGACTGTCGACCCATCGTAGTCGACCCCATAGGTGATCAGCGGCCAGCCATAATTGGCTCCCGGTTTAAGGATGTTTAATTCGTCTCCACCCATCGGTCCGTGCTCGGATGCCCAGATATCGCCAGTCTGTGGATGTATGTCCAGACCCTGCACATTCCGGTTGCCAATTGTAAAGATAGCCTCCAGAGCACCGGCCCTGCCCCGGAAAGGATTGTCTGCAGGAATGCTGCCATCGGAATTGATACGGAAGACTTTGCCCGTGGCCTTGCCCGGATTCTGGGAATCAATGTCCTTCGCCATATCTCCAATGGTAAAAAGGAGACGGCCCTTACGATCAAATAAGAAACGGCATCCCCACCGGTTACCTCCTGAAACCCAGAGCGAATCGGGTACTTCAAACAATATTTCCTCATTTGTCCACTGATAATCCTCTATTTTACCCCGGACAATCCTGGTGGTAGCCGGAGCGTCTGGGTCAGTGTAGCCGGACCGGCAGTGACTGAAAGCCAAATACACCCATCCATTTTCGCTATAGTCCGGATCCAGGGCGATATCCATATATCCACCGGTAGAGCTGCCCAGGTGCGTAAGTGGGGTACCCTCAATGGGTCTGGCATCGAGCGTACGCTTCCTGAGCCAGCGTAGGGACCCGGGTTTTTCACTGATCAAGGCATTTTCGGCATCGACAAATTCAATGGCCCAGGGGGTCTCTAATCCTTCTTCGACCACTTCCTCTACTTCAATCCGGTAGTCTTCGGTGATGAGCTCCGTGGGTAGCACCGGTTCGGCAGTTGGTGGCATATTTTGCCTACTCCGGATATAATCTACAACCATATCGATCTCATCACCGGACAACATATGCCGGAATGCCGCCATCTCCGTACCCGGAATTCCAAAGGTTACATTACGCACCATCAGACTTTTTGTCTTTCCGTATTTCCAATCTGTCAGTATCAGTCCCGGAGCATTGTTACCCTGCAGATCGGAACCATGACAACCGGCACAATGCATCTTGTAAATATCAGCTCCCTGCCCGGTGACCAGAGATGGTTCTTCCCTGATTTTTTGATTCCCTCTGTCCGGGTTGCAGGAAAATAGGACCAGCAAAAGAGGGTAATAAAGAAATTTCATCGTGAATCTATGCTCTCGCGGAATTAGTATCCTGTAAAGTAAGAAGAATTTGGTACCGGTCAATGCTTAAACCATGCCACCAACCTAAATGATTGGATTACTCTCCTGTTCAGCTTACGAGCTGGCAGATGCGGATAATGTCCCGTTCAACCGTCGGAAAAGCGGTTTTAACGGATCCGGACTTTAGTCTGTCATTCAAAGTCCTGCTAATCCAGGTGTATAATCGAGATAAAAAAAATCAGATACCCGGTAATGTTTCCCCAAATGCTTCCATAAAGTCTCAGTGAATGAATATGCAGGTCGGCTTAACTACCACTGATATTGTCGAAACGTCAATATTTCAATAATCAAATAAAAAATTTTTAAAGTCAAATGAAAAAAGTAACTCTCTTATTACTCTGCAGTATACTCTGCCTCCTGGTTAAAGCTCAGCCACAGGAAAATCAGGATTTTCCAAACACTCTGAATGGTGTCAATCTGGAACAATTAGTCAATACGGTACAACACATTCAGGGCGATCCTGAAATTGCCCGTTTTAAATTTAAATCAACCACCAACTGGATCCGGGGCGGTCATTCTCAGACCAGGATTAAGGAGTTCTACGGAGCAAAAATGGAAGACCAAAGCCGTCAGTCTGCCTTTGTACTGGAGGGTGATGAACCAGCCATCCTTCTCGGTGAAAATCATGGTCCAAACGCTGTTGAATCAGTATTACATGCCCTGGCCTCCTGCCTGATCGTCGGCGTGGTCTACAACGCAGCTGTCAAAGGCATTCCGATCAAGGCGCTTTCCTTTGACCTGGAGGGAGATCTGGATCTGCAGGGTTTTCTTGGACTCTCCGACTCGGTCAGACCGGGTTATTCCAACATCCAATTGAAGATGAATATTGATGCCGACGCTTCCGAAGCGCAGATCAGGGAGCTTTTCGAACACGTACAAAAGACATCACCTGTCTTAGATATTATCAGAAACCCCGTACCGGTGAGTTTGGAAATCAAACAATAATCCGGAATAATCCTCAAATAAACCAGGGAGGAGTAAATCTGTTGAAGGTTTACTCCTCCTATTTCATTTGTCCCTTATTGTCCCTTTTCAAATAAAAAAACGATCTGGTAATGGACTTTGCGGCACTAGCCGGTTAACTGCAACATATAACCCAACGCGGCACCCAGCATAACAAGCCATAATGTATTTATTTTGAGAGGACCATAAGTAAATAAGCAACTGATTCCGATGATCATCAAAGCTTGCCAATCCGGTAATATCTCTCCTGCCATTTCGAATAATACAGCCACCATTACCGCGACTGCAGCTACATTGACCGAATCCAGAAAAAAGCCAAAGGTTCTGGATTGTCTCATTTTTGGCACCAGGGGATTCAGCAGGAAAACCAGTAAAAATGAGGGCAGGAAAATGCCCGCCGTTGCTGCCATCGCTCCCGGAGTGCCAGCCAGTTGATATCCGATAAAGGTAGCAGTCGACAAGACAGGACCAGGAGTCATCTGACCAACGGCGACCGCATCCATCAACTGAGGATAGGAAAGCCATCCCCGGCCTACCAGTTCAGCATCCAGGTAAGCAAATAATACGTAACCGCTGCCATAGAGGATAGCACCAATTTTCAAGAAGATCCAGAATATTTTTGCGGTCGATAATTCAGCCATCTCTTCTACCCTGTTCACTAAGAGCAGAGGCAAGATGAAATAGCTTCCTCTGACCCCGGAAGAACGAATCCAGAAATAGAATCCACCGGCAAGACCAGCCAGCAACAAGGCGATAATTTCATGGAGGCCTGACAGGCTGGCAATGACAACCAGCAGTCCCAGCAATCCCAACTCCCACGATTTAACGGCTTTCTGTCCCAACTTCATTATAGCGGTAAAAAGAATGACCAGGACGACCGGCTTGATACCCCAAAGGAACGGTTGTACAGCCGGTAGTTGGCCATAGGTCACATAGAGCCAGGCAATTACTCCAGTGATCACAACCGCTGGCAAAATAAAACAGGCTCCGGCGACCATTAACCCCGGTAAACCAGCCCTCTCATATCCGCAGTGCATCGTCATTTCGGTGGAATTTGGTCCGGGAATCAGATTGGTGGCACCGACCAGGTCAAGAAAATGCTCATGATCCATCCATCGCCGTCTTCGGACTACCTCTTCTTCCATCATGGCAATATGGGCTGCCGGACCACCGAAGGCTATACATCCCAATTTGAAAAAGACGGATGCTACTTCACCCAACCGGGTCTTTCCAGTCATCGCTCAGGGTTTTGTTCAGAATGGTATTCGATTCTCCGGGTGAAGATAAGACAAGGTATCCGATCCACATCTAACGATGGCGACCTCACTGCCATCTGAACCGGCTGCGTTCACCTGGTTTCAACGAAATCTCCATCCGCTGATTCTCGTAGTTAAGGTGGGTACTCCCTCCCTTTGGTGCATAGATTTCGACAACAGCCAATCGGCCTTCAGCCCACTCCATACCTACTTCAAAACCACCCCTGGCCCGCAGGCCGCCAATAGATCCTTCCGGCCAGGCTGCCGGCAGGGCCGGTAAAAGGTGAATCTCTGACAAATTGGATTGAAGGAGCATTTCGGCCACCCCGGCCGTCCCCCCGAAGTTACCGTCGATCTGAAAGGGAGGATGCGCATCCCACAAATTTGGATAAGTGCCTCCTCCCTGGGAATAATTCACTTTCCCATCCGGTTCGACAAAATTCAGCAACGTGCGATACATCCGGTAGGCGTGATCACCGTCGAGAAGCCGGGCCCAAAGGTTTATGCGCCAGCCCTTAGACCATCCCGTCGATTCGTCACCCCGGAGTTCAAGAGTCCTCCGGGCCGCCTGAGCCAGTTCCGGGGTGGCATCGGGTGACAGGTGATGTCCCGGATATAAGCCAAAAAGATGAGTCTGATGCCGGTGACTGGGTTCATGATCTTCCCAATCTTGATACCATTCCTGAAGATTACCTTTCTTCCCGGTCTGGTAAGGATGCAATTTATTAAGGGCATAGATCAGGCCATTTCTGAAAGCTTCATCGGTCCTGAGAATGGACGATGCCTCGATACACTGACCAAAGCATTCCCGGATCATCGCCAGATCGGCGGTGGCCCCGGCCAGGGTAGCTCCCACATACCCTTCGGGGGTGCGATAAAGGTTTTCCGGGGAAGTCGATGGTGAAGTAATGAAATACCCCTTTTCGTCTTCAACCAGCCAGTCGAGACAAAACCGGGCTGCTCCCCGCATCAGGGGGTAGGCATACTCACGTAGAAAGGCTGTGTCCCGGTTGAAATTAAAATGTTCCCAGAGATGGGTACTCAACCAGGCCCCTCCCATGTTCCAGTTAGCCCACACGGGGTCTCCCTCCCCAAAATTGCCGACAGGATTGGTCATCGCCCAGATATCGGAATTATGAGCTGTAGTCCAGCCGCCGGATCCATAAAAAGTTTCAGCCGTGACCGCTCCGGTGCTAGCCAGATGACCAATAAAAGAAAGAAGCGGCCAGTGCATTTCAGGCAGGGCAGTAACCTCTGCTGGCCAATAATTTTCCTGAAGATTGATATTGACGGTATAATTGCTGCTCCACGGTGGACGCAGGTAGGGATTCCAAATGCCCTGCAGATTTGCAGGTACGCCCTGGGTACGCGAGCTGCTGATCAGCAAATAACGGCCAAACTGGAAATAGAGCACTTCCAGATCCTGATCCTCAGCACCGGAAGCATATCGTCGCAACCGTTCGTCAGTTGGCTGATCCGGAAAAGAAGATTTTCCCAGCTGGAAATGCACACGATTGAAGAACGACTGATAGTCCCGGATATGATCCGATTTCAGTTGACGGTACGATTTCTCCTCAGCTTTTTGAAACTGATCCTTAGCCAGCGCCCGGTCGTCCAGACCAGCCGTAGCCGGATCCTTGTCAAAGCCGTTGAAACTGGTGGCAATGGATACCATCACCGAAGCGCGGCTGGCATTTCGCAAACCTATCCCCGATGCGGTCTGAACAATATCACCGTCTTCCTTCAATATCTTGATAAAAGTGGTAAAACGGGTACCTCGTCCTTCCTCAAAAACCACGGCATTGGGTAAGTCTCCCCGATAGCTGGGTTCTGCATGCAACGGGGCATATCCGGATATTTCCATCCGTTGGTAATTCTGATCCATGCGGTACCTCAACAGACTATTAAATGAAAGATCAAAATTCAGGGCACCCGGATCAGAAGCCGAGAGCCGGATGATCATCACCTGGTCGGGTTGAGATACCAGGTACTCCCTGCGAAATTTGACAGGCCCTGCAGCATAGGTCACTGTTGACACCGCCTGGCTGATGTCAAGGTCACGGTTGTAATTGGTTATGGAATCCTGGTGGTAAAAATGAAATTTGAGGGTGCCCAAAGGGGCATACGATTGGGAAAAGGCGCCCTGAACCCGATGTTGCAGTGAATCCGCCAACGGATAATTTCCTGCCTTGAGCGCTTCCCGGATCAAAGGAATGACCAGGTGAGCCTCCGGGTTCATTCGCGGATTGACGGGCTCACCAGACCACAGCGTGATATCGTTCAGATAAATCGAGTCGATCTCGGTACCCCCGAAAACTGAAGCACCCATTTTACCGTTGCCCAGCATGAGGGTTTCCTCAAAATAAGCGGCAGGTTCATCGTACCATAATCGCAGCCCGGACTGGGCGCCGACCAGGGATGCAAACAGGAAACTGCCCGACCAAAGTGCAAGCCGGAAAGTGTGGCAAGAATTTCTCACGAGTGTTTTATATTAAGTATTTATTTAATACGTAATAACAAATATAGTAAGTTTCAGGGAAGTCATGCGTTGGAAGATCTGATTATCCATCAAGGCCTTACCGGTCATCAAACAAATCAGTACCTTGACCTCCTGTAAAAGACTATTGCAGATGAATTTTTCGACCAGTGAAGTTCAACTGATGCAGGACACGCACTTCCTGTTGACCAAGGCAGGGATCATCCAAAAGATGACGGAAATGTTTGCCGGCATCCAGGACAGGCTGAGGAAAGAGGCTTCCCGGCTTCCCGTCGATGGCATCCCGCTCATGGGTGGAAAAATATCGCGGGGAGAAAATTACCGGCAGCTCCCCTATCTTATCCTGGATTACCCGGCCGATTTCTCGCGCGACTCGATCTTTGCCTTCCGTACGATGTTCTGGTGGGGTCATTTTTTCAGTGCCACCCTCCATTTGCAGGGGGACTATCTGTCACATTTCAGGGACCGGATCAAACAAGAGTATGATCAGTTGTTGGGTCAGGGCATCTATTATGGAGTGGGTAAAACACCCTGGGAATACCATTATGGCAGCGACAATTACGAGCCGCTTTCAGAAATCCACCGGCCATTGATAGATACATCCGGGTTCCTGAAATTCAGCCGGCAGTTTCCGTTGAACGACTGGCAAAAGATACCTGAAAAGGTCGTTGAATTTTACTGCCTCCTACTCCCGGTTCTTTCTCCCGGTCATCGGTGATCAGTTGCCGGAAAATTTAATAATGAACCTTCCCCAGCAGGTTCAAATACATGCCCCCACCCCAGCCAGCGCCATGATCGGATTGATTTCTTTCCAGGTGAAGTGGGTGAATCCGATGACTGCCGTAGGTGAGCAAACTCAGGATTTTTGCCGGACGTAAATGCCAGCTTGCCCAGCTTAGGGGGGAATTGCCGTGAGCATCCTTCATGGTTTTGTCCGCTCCGGCTTCCAGTAACATTTTGATGGTTCTTTCGCTACCGAAGGCAGCTGCCCGGTGCAGGGGAGTTTCGCCACAGGTATAGGTATCCCGCATAAAGGCTCCGGTAGCCACCGCTGGAATGGTGGTACCATTGGGATCAGCGCCATATGCCAGCAACAGTTCGACAATCAGGTCGGTGACCGGTCGATTGGCATGACAAAGGCTGCTGTGCAGTGGTGATTCAGCGGTAGCCGTCAATGTGCTCCGTGCATCCGCACCGTTCTCCATAAGAAACTGAGTAAGTTGCCAATGTCCGTGAAATGCAGCCCCGTTCAAATCGTAGTTGTCCCCGAGGGAAACGAGTGATTCCCCATTGGAGAGTAAGAATTTGATGGCGCTTACATCCCCGTAGTAGGCACACCATCTAATAACCGGTATGCCCTGACCATCACTGGAATTGGCTGGGAAGCCCTGCCGGATCAGGTCAAATACCAAGTCAGTGCGACCATCGGCAATCCGGTTTATCATTTTTTCCATCAGCATTCGAGTATGTCATTAAAATACGACAGTGCACGAAACTCCATCCGTGATCTGATCGGAAATTTTCCAAATCAGGCTGAATGGAGGTCTGTCAGTTACAACTCCTTACGATAGCAGACAATCCTGCTAACCTCTGAAAAACCTACGGCGAGATGAAACTGTTGACTTCCTTCATTACTTTGGTCGGCATCGGAGGCCATCTCCCGGCATCCCTGTTCCCTGGACCATGCTTCACCGGCATCCACCAGCGACCTTCCGATACCCGAGTGACGATATGGAGGTTTAATATAAATACCTTCGATATAACCAACGGGACTGGTCGTGGCTCCCTCGGCAAAGGTACGCAGCGCCAGATAAATAAAACCCGCATAAACACCGGGATCCATTTGCCAGAGAAACACTTTCTCCCGGGTAGAATGGAGCATATCGACAAAATATCTTCTCTCTTCGCTAAAATGGCAATCAGGCCATAAGGCAACGGCCATTTCCGTCACTGCATCGACATTATGCCCGTTCATTTCGATAATCATTCGTTACATGTTATTATTTTAAAAACGGTTTCCAACCGGCTGATGACGCATGTCAGGAAATTCACAAGTATTTGTAATCTTTTATGAAATTAATCCAACCAAAGTTACAGTTCAATAATAACAACTAAACAATTCAAACCATAAAACGATCAAGACCCCTAAATCCCCTGAAAGGGGACTTCCCAGTCTGCTTTAAAAAAAACACTCGTGCAACATTGGAAGGGGGACAGCAAACCAACGAAGGTTTTCCAACCCTCCAGAGATACAACCCTCCCTTCAAAGCGATGTGAGAGTAAAATCATGAAATACCTGGTTCACCGGAACAAACAGTTAAAAAATCAAACAGTTAAACATTAAACACCTCAAGACCCCTAAATCCCCTGAAAGGGGACTTCCCAGTCTGCTTTAAAAAATAGTCAGGTATATTGGAAGGGATTATTTCAATAACATATAGTTCCATTTCCCGTAAAACAATAAAACGCATCAGGACCCCTAAATCCCCTGAAAGGGGACTTCCCAGTCTGCTTTAAAAAATAGTCAGGTATATTGGAAGGGATTATTTCAATAACATATAAATATATGTCAAAATACATACCGGTAAAAGGAAGAAATCCTGATTTATTTCCAGGCAACATATTACTGGCATAGATTTCATAAATTATCCAGATACCTGCTTCAGACATCACTTCCGTACAAAAAATTAAAGTAAATTAACATCATCATGAATGATATCCAGCTAATTCTGGCAGCACAAAATGAGAACGGTGGTCCGTTTTGGTCAAGAGAAGACAGGGATATCCATGCACCCTTCGGATTTTCAACCATTGATACATTGTCTGTTCTGGGAGAACTGGGTGCATCCTTACATCAATATCCCCAACTAATAGATGCGACGGATTTTGTCATGACCTATCAATCTCCTGAGGGCAGCTTTAAGTATGCTCCGGTCAGTGCAAGGCTACCCTGTATGACCGCCCGTATCCTGGCTGCTTTGGGACGTATTGGAATGAAAAATGATGCAAGACTGGAGAAAAGCTACCGATGGCTTTCAGATACCCAATGGAATGATGGTGGCTGGAGATGCAACACCGTAAAATTGGGAAAATCGCCACAGACAGATGCAAGCAATCCGGGTACCACATTGTACGTATTGGATGCCTTCCGGTTCCGGGATAACACTCAGGAATTGGATTCGTTAAACCGGGGTGTTGCATTCCTGCTTAAACACTGGTTAATCAGGCAACCACTGGGTCCTTGTCTTTTTGGGATCGGATCAAGATTTCTTCAGATCGAGTATCCGTTCCTTCGATACAATATTTTCTATTATGTTTATGTCTTGTCATTTTACGATGCCGCCCGTAATGATCACCGTTTTCAGGAAGCCTTTAATCATCTGGCTGGTAAAGTTCAGCATGATCACATAATACCTGAAAAACCACACAAAGCCTGGCAACATTATGCCTTTGCCCGAAAAGGAGGAAGCAGTGTTAAGGCAACCAGACGTTGGATGGAAATCAGGGATAATCTTCTGAAATAAATGATTTCAGTCTTTATTTCGCTGAGACACCCGAAAAAATTGCTCATTTTTTTGTTGTTTATGAAAATTGTTCTTTTAATTTTAAAATAACGATGAAAATGAAAGTGGCATTGAGTGACTACCTGACCAATCGGGTTCCCCTGGCCGGGGCACAGGATTCTGCAGGTAGCATTATGGATGATCTGAAATTGAATGATTACGAAACCATCCAGAATATATTTATTGTTGACGAAGCCAACCGGCTAAAAGGCCAAATTTCCCTCAATTCACTGCTTCGAAGCAGCCCGGATAAAAAGGCCGCTGAACTTATGAAGCCCTGCAAATCGATTCGTATCGATCAATCACCCGGTCATGCCGCCAACCACGCCCTCTTTAAGGAGGTACATTCCATACCTGTAATTAATGAGAATGGGATTTTTAGAGGTATCCTTTCTCCCCGTACCATCATCGAAATATTGCGGGACGAACATATAACGGACCTGCATCGCATCGCCGGAGTCGGTAAAGAGGATGACCGGGTAAAAACCGCCAGCGACGAAGCTCCTGCCAGAAGGGTCAAGCATCGTCTTCCCTGGCTGCTGGTCGGTCTTGCCGGTTCATTACTGGCCACCATGATCATGGCTAATTATGAACAAGTCCTCAACCAAAACATCAAATTAACATTTTTTATCCCGGGAATTGTCTACCTCGCAGATGCCATCGGCACACAGACTGAAACCATTGTTATCCGTGGCATGTCTCTCAGTCAAACCACTTTTTCGAAAATCCTTCAAAGAGAGATTATAACCGGATCGCTTATAGGTCTTATTTTGGGATCAGCCTGTCTGCCCATGCTTCTGGTTATTGGTTACGAGCTGGACATTTCCATGGTTGTAAGCGCTACCATCATTCTTGCCAGTTTGGTAGCTACTTCCATCGGTTTGATACTACCCTGGTTATTACAACGCCTGGGAAAAGATCCTGCTTTTGGTTCAGGTCCCCTGGCTACCATCATCCAGGATATACTCAGCATAAGCATCTATTTTATGATAGCCAGACTTATTTTTTCCTGGTTGATTTAAAAGAAAAGGGTGCTGATTTCGTATTACCTTTCTACTGTCAACCATCGATTTTAAAATTGCTATATTCTACCTCAATAGTTCGGGAGGTTATGAAGGGAACATATTAAAGAAATATCATATATTAAA
>CAYRYD010000040.1:0-50792 GCA_964428345.1 uncultured Saprospiraceae bacterium
AAAAATCAACAGGATCTTTATGATGCCTGGCTGGATAATATCAGGGATCTCATGGAAGATGTGGATAAGGATGCCCTGGAGTTTGTCACTGATTTTAAAAGTAATCTCTTCAGCGAAGAGGTCTTTGTGTATACACCGAAGGGTGACATGAAGATTCTTCCCAAGGGAGCAACCGCTCTGGATTTTGCTTTCAGCATCCACACCGACGTTGGATATCACTGCACCGCCATCAAAGTCAACAACCGGCTGGTGCCAATGGGTTATGAACTGGATAATGGCGACCAGGTCCAGGTGACGACCAGTAAAAACCAAAAGCCCAGTGAAGACTGGCTGAAGATGGTGGTAACCGGACGAGCGAAATCGAAAATAAAATCGGCGCTTCGCGAAGATCTCCGCAAGCTGGCCGAGATGGGTAAGGAAATGCTGGAGCGAAAGTTGAGTCACCTGAAACTTGAAGTGGAGATCAACGCCGACAACATTGCCAAACATTACGGTTTCAGAAACCGGATGGATTTGTTTGCATCCATCTACAACGGATACATCAACCTTTCCGACTTAAAGGATTATAAGACCGAACACGGCCGAATTCTTTTTGATGTGCCAAAAATCAAGAGGATGGAACCGGTCGAAGAACCCACCAGGAAAGTCCGGAAACGCAAGGCTACGGTAAAACACCTCATTAGCATCAACGGTGAGCCGGGAGAACAATATGATTATTCGTTTGCCACCTGCTGCAATCCGGTAATGGGCGATGACATTTTTGCCTTTGTCGGAACGAACAGCGGCGTAAAAATCCATCGCACGTCCTGTCCAAATGCGGAAAATATGATGACAAACTTTGGCTATCGCACCCTTAATGCCGAATGGTCAAATCAGGGAGCTACCGAATTTATCGCCAACCTGGTAATCACCGGTATCGACGACGGCCCCGGGGTGATTGAGCGGGTAACCGGTGAAATCTCTTCAAAACTGGGTATGAATATCCGGTCTTTTTCTATGGCAGGTGATGAAGGTTATTATGAAGGCAAAATCAGTCTGGTGGTTGCCAACACCAATCAGCTGAACTTAGTGATCCGGGCCCTGAAATCACTCAAGGGTGTTTCTACCGTAATCAGAATTGATTGATGATGACAGAACATAAATCGACTACTCCGGCTATCAGTCAAGTCAAGGAAATCTTTAGCCTGCACCTGGAAAAGCAAGGGCTCCGGAAAACCCCCGAGCGTTATGCCATCCTCAAGGAGATCTACAGCAGGACCGATCACTTTGATGCAGAGGCCCTTTATATCCACATGAAAAACCAAAATTACCGGGTCAGCCGGGCAACGGTATATAATACCCTGGAGCTATTGGTAAGTTGTGATCTGATTAAGAAACACCAGTTTGGGAAAAATCTGACCCAGTACGAAAAATCATTTGGTTACCGGCAACATGACCACCTCATCTGCAAGGACTGCGGTAAAGTACTGGAATTTTGTGATCCCCGCATCCAGCAGATCAAAGATACCATGGGTGAAATTCTCCAGTTTGAGATCACCGATCACGCGCTCAATCTGTATGGTCATTGTCTCGGTGACTGCGAATACAAGAAATCCCACTCCTGAGCTTTCACCGCATTATCTGGTGATTAATTTGGATCTTTCCGGACCGGTGCTGATCATGCTAAAGCCAACTCCAAGCTGTGTTTCAAGGTCCTCAATATAGCTTCTGGTCAGTTGAGGAAGCTCGGTATAGGTGTCGATCCCTTCAAGCGAGGTATTCCAGCCCTGGTAGGATTTCCAGACAGGAGTAATATCAGATTCACAGATATCAAAGGGCAGCACCGTGGTTTCAATCCCTTTCAGGCTATAAGACCGGGCTATTTTAATCTGTTCGAACCCATCCAGCACATCAATCTTGGTCATGACCAGTTGAGTTACACCATTGATCATGATTGTATACTTCAGTTGCGGAACATCGAGCCATCCGCAGCGGCGTGGCCGGCCGGTGGTTGCCCCGAACTCCATCCCAACTTCTGCCAATTTCTTTCCGTCATCGTCAAATAGTTCAGAGGGGAAAGGGCCGCTCCCGACCCGGGTACAGTAGGCCTTGGTAATACCAATAACCTCCCCGATATTCTTTGGTGCGATGCCAAGGCCGGTGCAGGCTCCGGCGGTTATCGTGTTGGATGAGGTAACATAAGGATAGGTACCAAAGTCAATATCAAGCATACTGCCCTGAGCTCCCTCCGCCAGAATCCGCTGACCCTTGCTTAGCGCGTGGTTGACATAATATTCGGCGTCGATGAAGGGTAACTCCCGGAGGGCTTCCAGTTTCTCCATCCAGATGGTTTCTTCATGGTCCAGATCAAAATCCAGCTTGGGATAGATTTTCAACAGTCCAAGATGTTTTTCTTTCAGGGCATCGTATTTGGATTTAAAGCCGGATGATTCAATGTCACCAACCCGCAGGCCGTTTCTTCCGGTTTTATCCATATAGGTCGGGCCAATACCCCGGAGCGTCGAACCGATTTTAGCTTTCCCTTTGTAAGCCTCCGAAGCCTGATCCAGCAGCCGGTGGGTAGGAAGGATGAGATGGGCCTTCCGGGCAACCAGTAAATTCCGGTCAATGACGATACCGGCATCTTTCACGGCTGTTAATTCCTTAGCCAGGGTCACCGGATCAATCACTACTCCATTGCCGATGATATTGATGAGGTCAGGACGGAAAATACCAGATGGAATGGTATGTAAAACATGCTTTTTTCCTTCAAATTTCAGGGTGTGGCCGGCATTGGGTCCCCCCTGAAACCTGCATATAATGTGATAGTTGGGAGCCAGAAAATCCACAATTTTACCTTTCCCTTCATCTCCCCACTGAAGACCAAGGATTACATCTACTGCCATTATTGTTGATAGCTAAACTATATAAATTGTAAAGATAAAAAACTGATCATCAGCAACACGTATTGTATAACCAGGCTTAAACATTACCGGAATGGAAAATCCGGGTTTTGACCGGATCCGGATCAAGCCCGTGCGGTAACAATATATTGATAATCAAGGGCTTGGTCATCAACATCAATTTCCTTAAAGCCGGCTTCCTTTAGTTCGTCTTCCACCGTCGAAATGCTGACTTTCTCTTCATCAGGTGGTCCGTTGGGTATATGCTTCATTTTGAACTCGATAATCACCATCTTCGCATCAGGCTTTAGGATTTGCTGAAGATTCCGGAAATATTCAACCCGGTTAGGCAGGTAAGCATAGGTATTAACGATCAGTACGGCATCGGCTTCATTCTTCTTCAGTTCCGGATTATCAGATCTGGCCAGGCGCACTTCAAATTTCTCCCGTAAATCAGCCGGCAGCAGTTCGCGTTTCTTTTCCATAAAATCGACAAAATCCTGATCAATATCAACGGCGATCACCTTTTTGGCATTAGGTACCATGCGGAAAGCAAAGTAGCCGGTACCCGCTCCGAGATCGACTACGACCTTGTCATCCAACGGTCCCAGTATATCAAGGACCCGGTCTGGTTTCTGCCAGATATCCCGGTTTTCATCTTCAAAAACGGAGACTTTGTCTTCAAAATCAATATCCTGACCCCAGGTATGAATCTCATCTGCTGAGCCGCCCTGACCATCGTCGGAGAACTTTCCGTTCTTACATGCTCCGCTGATCAGCAGCAGAAGGGCGAGATACAGGCTTTGCAGCAACAGCTTCATCGGGGTACTGATATTTTAAAGCAACGAAAGATACAGGGTCTCCAACAATTGTTCTAATTTCTTTCTGACTTGTTGCGCCTCGCAATCAGGATTAAAGGTCATCAGACTGAAAGCGTACCATTGACCAGAGGATGACTGCAAATAGCCAGCAAAATTCCGGACTCCATTGATCAAGCCACTTTTTGCATAAATTTTAGCACGTGCGGGTGTGTTTTTCATCATATGGTGTAAGGTGCCGGATTCTCCCATCACTGCCAGACTCTCAAAAAATACCGGCCAAAGCCGGTCGTCATGGTAAAGATCCCTCAAAACCTGCACCATAGCGCTCCCTGTCAATGCATTGTCGGGGGCAAGACCAGAGTAATCCGAAAAACGGCAGCCCTCCATATTAACGCCCCGTCCTGCCCAATAGTTGATCAGGGGATGTTCCTTCTTAGGCAGGAAACGACTCAACTGCAATCCGATGCCCTCCGCAAACAGATTCACACTTTTCTGGTTCGTAATGTCGACTATTTGTTTTAGTGAGGGAGAATGAAGGGTATCCACCCAGTGGTCAGTCTCTGCCGGGGTCGTGTACACTGCGATGGAAGGTTGACTGATCGTTGTCCCCGACCTCTCCAGATGCCTTCTCACCTGATCGGCACAAAAAAGTGCCGGATCCGGCAGCGATCCCCGGATCGTAAAAACAGATCGACCTGGTGGAATGGTCCCCTGCACGTAGCGATTGAGCTGAAAAGGGGCTCCCATAATATAGGCCTGGTCGCCACTTCCCGGGCTTCCGGTCGTCACATATGATTTATGTTGCAGACCCGGTACTTCCGGACGGATCCGTAGCTGATCAACGGCCAATCCAGGCACTGATTTCTGAAAAAAATCCAGAAAATACTGGTTATCGTGAAAATTTAAACCGGTACAGAATGCTCCATAGTAATTACCCATATCCTGATAAGGCCAGGTACGGGGTATTGCCGCAATCTCATGATAGCTGGCATCAGCCACTACCCGGCCGGTAATGTGTCTGATCCCTTCAGCGGAAATCCATGTCCCGATCCGTTCCAGGGTTTTCTCAAAGCCGTTATCACTAAAATGTGCTGATCCGAGGGTCGGATCTCCCAGGCCCCAGATGATCAAATCACCCTTCAGTGTATCGTTTTGCACCTTGCCGGTATATCCCAACAGGGTATTAAACCGGAAATCGGGACCCAAGACCCGGAGAGCTGCTGCGGTCGTCAGTATCTTCAGGGTCGAGGCCGGCGGCAGGGCCCTATTCGCGGAAATCTGCTCCACGATGCTGTCGCTGTCGAGATCCAAAACCACCAGACTCAATGCCGCTGTCCGAAGGCAGGGATCTCCGGCAATTTCAGCGATGGTCATGACCCGACTATTGGCCGTTGGCTGACATATCCCGGACACCGGAATCATCCAGGTAACCAACAACCAGGACCAGTTAAACAACCCTTTATTAATCATTGAATCCGATATTAAATAAAGCATCACCCTGATGAACCACCGGAGTATTGTTATGCCCTAGAATAAAACCTTTCCGGTTGGCTGTCACTGCCATTCGAATGGCGCCACCAGGGTCGTATATGCTCCCGATAGTCTCGCCTTTGGTAACGTGTTGACCAGAACTTTTTGACCAAATAAAAATACCAGCCTGTTTGGCCCGAATCCAACTGGATCTGGTGAAGCGAAGATAATCGGCTGGTGTGAGATCGCCTTTGATCAGTCCTTCACTAATCAATAATCGTTTCAGACCCCTGAGTGCCGTTTCAATAACGAATCCATCAAGTCTCAGTGCTTCACCTCCTTCAAAAACGATAATCGGTTTGCTGAGGTCTTTACCCGTTTTTCGTAGTGACCTGGACAACACTGCCTTCTCGATCAAACAGGGAGCACTAAAGGCCTCTGCCAATTCACGGGAACGCTTATCCTTCCGGTTATAGCGAACCTGAGGAAAATTAAACCGGTTGTCACCACCAGTATGAAAATCAATCCCGAAATCGATAACCGGTAAGACTTTCTTAGTGAGAATCCGCGCCATCCTGGCAGCCAGGGATCCGGACATACTGCCGGGAAAGCTGCGATTGACATCCTTGCCATCCGGCACTACCCGGGAGAAATTGACAAACCCGTAGATGTTCAGAATGGGAATAACGATCAGGTTACCCCGGATCAGCCTGTTGAACAACCCGCTGGCGATCGATTGACGAAGGATCTCCACCCCATTGATTTCGTCGCCATGCAGTCCAGCCAGAAGCAGGACATTCGGGCCTTGATTTTCACTGGAAAAGACGTTGGCTTTCACTGAAATCCGGGCACCCGAGGGCAGTCTGCCTACGTAAAGGCTGATGGTCTGAGAATCTCCTGGTTTAATGCAGATATTATTGATCGTTATACCATGACCCATCATTGCTATGCTTTCCTCATCAGGTATTTGTCTCTTTTTCGGATCTGTCTTTCAATAAATTTTACAATATGACCCGATACATCGATACCGGTGATGGTCTCGATTCCTTCCAGACCCGGCGAAGAATTAATCTCCAGAACCATGGGCCCGTTTTTTGAACGTAAAATATCGACGCCTGCCACATCCAGGTCCATCAACCGGCAGGCCTTTACTGCCATTTCCTTTTCCTCATCGGTCAATTTTTCCACCTGGGCCGTTGCTCCCCGGTGCAGATTTGAACGAAATTCTCCTTCCCGGGCCTGCCGTTTCATCACAGCGACGATCTTATCGTCTACTACCAGCACTCTGATATCAGTACCCCTTGCTTCCCGGATATATTCCTGCACCAGAACGCTTTCCCGCAACCTGTTGAAAGCTTCGATGGTACCCGAAGCATTACCAAAGGATTCAGAAAGGATGACGCCCAGTCCGTGCGTGCTTTCAAGGAGTTTAACAATCAGGGGTTCCGTAAAGTTGGAGCGGATCAACTGTTCATCCAGCTGGGCAAAATTTGGTAAAAGTGATTTGGGCACAGGAATACCTTCCGATGCAAGCACCTGGTAACAAAGCCATTTGTTGCGCGCCTTCAGCATCGAGTCGGCTTTGGTTACGGAAAAGGTACCCATCATTTCAAGCTGCCGCATCACGTTGGTACCATAGAGGGTGACTGAACTGCCTACCCTGGGTATAACAGCATCAAACGGCTCTAGTTCCATACCCTGGTAATAAACGGCCAGACGATCTTTTTCGACGATGAGGTCACAAAGCAAGTGATCAACGACCCGGGCATAATGGCCTCTCCGGTAACAGGCTCTCATCAGGCTCTGGGTAGAGTAAAGTGAGGGATTTCTTGACAGAATCAGAATGCGCATACCAACAAATAATCTGGAGTTGAATACCGGTGACCACAAGGTTTTACACAATCCATAAAGACAGAGATCCTGGCCGATTTGAAGTGGCAAGGTACAGCTAACTTCTGGATATCGGGTCACTGACAAGATAACACTATCATTAGGATATTTCGACTATCTTGACCTGACATAAAAACAAGACGAAAGTGCCCATATTAAATGATAGAAAGACCATCAATGGCTGGGCTTTTTTTGACTGGGCAAATTCATCTTATGCATTGGTGATTGCCGTTGCTATATTTCCGAATTATTATATCCGGGTCACCGATGATTACCTCAACGTCCTGGGAACCCAGATCAGCAACAGTTCGCTGTACGCCTTCTCCATTTCCCTGGCCTATCTGGTGATAGCATGTATGTTACCTATCCTCTCCGGCATCGCCGATTACAGCGGCCGGCGACTATTTTTTCTAAAAGTGTTTACCACCATTGGATCGGTGTCCTGTGCCGGCCTTTTTCTATTCAAGGGAATGCCTCAGGTAGGAATGGCTTTGGCATTTTTTGTAATGGCAACCATTGGTTTTGATGGGGGTAAAGTATTTTACAATTCATATTTGCCGGTTATTGCTTCACCCGATCACTATGACCGGGTCAGTGCCCGGGGATTTGCCTTCGGATATATAGGTAGTGTCATTTTACTGATGATCAACCTGTGGATCATTCTCAATCCTGCTTTTTTCGGAATAACGGGAGGAGATTCGCTGGCGGTCAGGCTGGCCTTTCTGATGGTCGGTATCTGGTGGCTGGGATTTGCCCAGATTGCATTCAAGCGGTTGCCCGGCGAACAATCCACCCGTTTTGGTAAAGATATCCTGCGAAAAGGTATCCGGGAGATCAGCCAGGTATGGCAGGCTCTTAAGCCCCAAAAAAACCTGAAACGCTTCCTGTGGTCTTTTTTTTGCTATAGCGCGGGAGTTCAGACAATACTTTATCTGGCGGCAACCTTTGCCGAAAAAGAGCTGAGTTTTGGCAGTTCAGAGTTGATCATGGTGGTGCTGATATTACAGATCGTAGCGATTGGAGGGGCCTATTTCTTTGCCTTCATTTCCAAACTAAGGGGAAACAAAGCATCCCTCATGACTATGTTGGGAATCTGGACCATCATCTGCGTGCTGGCCTACTTTGTCAACCAAAAATTGCAGTTTTATCTGGTGGCTGCCCTGGTCGGCCTGGTAATGGGAGGTATTCAATCGATGAGCCGGTCGACCTATTCGAAATTAATCATCGACCACCGGGAAGACCTAACCTCCTATTTCAGCTTTTATGAGATCCTGGAAAAGGTAGCTATTGTTTTTGGTACTTTCAGTTTCGGCCTGATCGATCAGATCAGCGGTGGCATGCGCAATAGTGTCCTTTTGCTGGGCGCTTATTTTGTTTTGGGTATGTTCCTGCTAGCCCGTGTCAGAATCGGGGAACGAACCGGTTAATTGGTCCGCTCAAAACAGCCGGCATCCGGACGGTCCGAGTCACGGTCATTACCTTCAATGTCACGGGTAATGTTAATCACCGGTTTTGCCTGTTCAATGGCGATGGAGAGACTGTCGAGGTGATAGTCGTTCTCATCCGGATTCACAAAAACCGGAGAAGCCTGGTCACCATTGATGCAAGGATTGCAGAATTCAAAGAAATCGGGATGTGCTCCCTGGTCCAGCAGTTCATCCACCCGGACGATGCAATTGAGAAAACGGTAACGAAAAAAGCTGGGATCCTGAGCACCAACCCCATCGACCAGGGATATCACATCCCGGCTGCTACCGTATATGATGGAATTACGAAAAGTCATATTTAGAGGAGCTGCTACCGGATACTCACAGGGGATATTTCCGTCAAGGCAGGTAAAGTTGGAAGCACTCAGCGACTCGGTCGAGGTTCCGTAGTTAGCCAGCGTGCAATAAGAAAAACTATAGTTGCCTCCCAATACGAAAGTTACGTTGTTTCCTCCACTGGAATGAAAGAGGCAATTTTCAGCCACAATCCGGGCGCTATAACCGGCCAGAGCGCTGGATGTCGTGTTGTAGATCCGGGTATTTTTTATCGTCAGTTCGGCCAGTGAATCGACCAGAACGCCGATGATACCATTTCTGATATCTGCATGGTTGATCTGGTGACCCTGGCTGAGTGGTCCGAGCTGGATTCGGCCCCACTGACCGGGGGCTTCCGAAAAATCACTTTCCAGCCTGTCACCCTGAATGACCACGGGGTTATCGACCGTACCATCTATCTGGAGACGACCATTGCGAAAGAAATACAGCACCCCATCATTGTAGGGGGCACCATCGGTAGTCCTGCCAAACCCACCGTGTATATACACCCGGGTACCCGGGGGCATGACCAGTGTACAGCTATCGATGACCAGGATGCCATAAAGTACATAGGGCTTCGGGTCATCCCATACCCATTGATTGAAATTACAAGTGTACAGATTCTGGCGACCGGCAGAAAAACGATCTGGGAGGTAATTGGCATTTTGTCCCCAGGCCTCCAAAACGACCGATTGGAGGTTTCCGTTTGTTTCGAAATTGATCCGGTCATTGATGACAAACGGACTTTCTGACACCGGTTGATCGGGATCAACTGTCACCTCAACAAATACATAAATACTGTCTTTGGGCGGTATCTCAACCTGTACAGCCTCATTACCGGCGATCCCGTCTACATTCAGCCGGAAAAAACTGTTGGATTCCTCCCCGAGCCAGATCCGGCTTATCCGGATAAACTTGGAATGAGGATTATAGATCCTGATAAACCGGGTGGCACTGCCCCGGGAAGTAAAAACGGTGTCAAAGGTTAATGAATCGGTTGAAAAATTCAGCTTTGCCCCAGAGTCGGTGATGAATTCCTCCTTAGTACAGGATGTAATCATCGACAATAATAAGATCATGCAGCAACCAATAAAACCAAAATATTTGGTCAGACGGTGAAAATCTGTAAGCACCTTGGAAATTTTACGGAACAAAGGTAAACTTCTGGCTTCTTAAACGTACACCATCATCCTTTATTTCAGCAGAGTGATTCACCAATCGAAGCAACTTAAGGAAATACATACCTTTGCAGCTTATGAAAAATGAAGTGATCGACGTGATCATTCCGGCATACAACGAAGAGGCGTCTATTTCTTTGGTTCTCCGGGATATTCCCTGGTCGCTGGTGAGAGAGGTGATTGTGTGTGACAATGCCAGTACTGACCAGACAGCAGTTGTGGCTGCCAGGGGAGGCGCAACGGTTCTGCATCAGTCACGAAAGGGTTATGGCAGTGCCTGTCTAAAGGGAATTGAATATCTTAGGAGCAAAACCCACCCTCCGGATATTGTGGTTTTTCTCGACGCTGATTACTCTGACCATCCCGAAGAGATGCCGTCACTGATTGCGCCTTTCCGGGAGCGGAAGGTCGATCTGGTTATCGGATCACGGGCACTGGGCAACCGGGAGACCGGTTCGATGATGCCTCAGCAGATTTTCGGCAATTGGTTATCAACCACCTTGATCCGGCTGCTATACAGCTATCATTTCACCGATCTCGGACCCTTCAGGGCGATCAGTTATCCAAAACTTCTGGAGTTGGAGATGCAGGATCCGGACTTTGGATGGACGGTTGAGATGCAGGTTAAGGCGGCTAAACACCGGTTCAGATGTGAAGAGGTGCCGGTAAGTTACCGCAGGCGGGTAGGAGTTTCCAAAGTCTCAGGAACGGTTAAGGGAACGATTCTGGCCGGTTATAAAATCCTTGGAACCATCTTTAAATTATGGAAGTAAAGGCATGACAATATTGTATTACCTGATATTGGTCATTTATTCCCTGGCATTGATATATATAACGATCTACTGTCTCCTCCAGTTTCACCTGCTATACCATTACACCCGATCACACCATGATCAGTCTGCCGGATCGACCAGCCGGCCCCGCTTAACCCGCCAGGTGCCACCCAGAGTGACTGTTCAGTTGCCGGTTTACAACGAACGGTATGTCATCGAGCGACTCCTCGATGCCATCTGCCGGTTTGACTATCCCCGTGACCGGTTACAAATCCAGGTACTCGATGATTCGACCGATGATACGGTACAATTGGTGGTCAAAAAAGTATCCGAATACCAAAGGAAAGGTTTTGACATCAGCCACCTTAGAAGGCCAAACCGGAAGGGTTTCAAAGCCGGTGCCCTTAAAGAAGCCATGCCTTCGGTAACCGGTGATTTTATCGTCATTTTTGACGCTGACTTTTTACCGGGATCCGACTTTCTGATCCGTACACTACCATACTTTGACGATCCAAGGGTGGGAGTTGTACAAACCCGCTGGGAGCATATCAACGAAGATTACTCCCTGATTACCCGGCTACAGGCCCTACAGCTCAATGTGCATTTTACCATAGAGCAACAAGGTAGAAAAGCCGCCGACCAGATGCTGCAATTTAACGGCACTGCCGGTATCTGGCGTAAAAAAGCTATTGAAGATGCCGGTGGCTGGTCTGATGATACGCTCACTGAAGATCTGGATCTAAGTATCCGGGCACAACTTAAGGGGTGGAAAATCGAATATCTGGAAGAAGTGGGGTCACCAGCTGAATTGCCGGTAGAGATGAACGGATTTAAGTCACAGCAGTATCGCTGGATGAAAGGAGGGGCAGAGACCGCTAAAAAGATGCTTCCCGCCATCTGGCGTTCAGGCTTGCCGGTCGGAAAAAAAATTCACAGCACCTTCTACCTCCTGGGCAGTACATTATTTGTCTTTGTATTTATCCTCGGAGTTCTCAGTGTTCCGCTTTTAGTGGCCCTGAAAGGTCTGCAACTGCGTGCCGGTATATTTTCTATTTTTTTCATCGGAACGCTGTCTATCATCATTCTTTATTATGTGGCCAATGTCACTAACCGTTTTACCAATCCTCACCGGTCTTTCTGGCGTGACATTCTTAGGTTCCTTTTCATGTTTCCGGTTTTCTTGTCCATGTCTATGGGACTATCCCTTCACAATACCATTGCTGTCTTTCAGGGATACATAGGAAGAAAATCAGAATTTGTTCGTACTCCCAAATTCAATATCCGGAGTCTGACCGACAGTTTTAAAAAGACGGCTTACCAAAGTGCCAAACTCAAGTGGACTACGATCATTGAGGGACTTCTGAGCCTTTATTTTATCTATGCCGTGTTCCTGGGCTTTGAAATCAATGACCTTTCATTGGTCATATTTCATATATTATTAGCAGCTGGCTACGGAGCCATTTTTTACCTTTCCGTCAAGCATGTGAGTATTAAATAACCACCGTGTTGAAATACATTGTCACGATTGTCTGGGTGTTGCTGGTTGGTTGTCTGGGATACCTGCCCGAACAAAGTGATTTCTATCTCATTGTCCTGTTCTATGGTCCTCTATTTTTGCTTTATCTCAGCACTTACCGGTTGTTCAAGACGCATCACGATATACTCTATTTTGTCTTTGTTGCCATTTTTTTGCGTCTGATACTCATTTTTGCCTTCCCCAATCTTTCCGATGATATTTACCGGTTTTTATGGGACGGTCATTTAATCAATGAAGGTATCAATCCTTACCTGTATACTCCGCAGGAGTGGTTTGATCAGCAGGGTGATGAAGAAAGTATTTACCACCTCTTGTTTCCGCATTTGAATTCACCGGATTACTATTCGGTATATCCGCCGGTTTGCCAATATATTTTTGCTCTTTGCGCAAGGTTGGGTTTTGGGAGTGTTTACTGGTCTTCTGTCCTGATGAAAGCTATTTTCCTGATTGCCGAGATCATTACGATTTATTTCCTTCTCAAATTGTTGAAATTATTGCACATACCACAACAGAAGGTATTGCTTTATGCCCTTAACCCTTTGATCATTATTGAATTTGCCGGCAATCTGCACTTTGAAGCGGTCATGATCACCTTTTTGACGATGGCATTGTGGTTTTATATGCGCCAACGCAGTAAAATGTTCAGTCTCTCGATGGCTATGGCCATTGGAGTGAAACTACTACCGTTGATGTTTTTACCCTTTTTTATCCGGCGTTTCAGGCGTACAAAACTATTGGTCGGTCTCGGCTTACTCATGACCACCCTGATCTTCCTATTCTTACCTTTTTTAAATAAGGATCTCTTCATCCACCTGGGCAGCAGTATTGGCCTTTATCTGCAGAAATTTGAATTTAACGCGAGCATCTATTATCTCGTGAGGTGGATTGGTTTTCAGTTCAGTGGCTTTAATATCATCCAGACGGCAGGACCTGTTCTATCCCTCATTGCCATCATCATCATCGTATCTCTGGCTTTACTGGAAAGGCCACGAAAGATGCAGCATGTTTTCCGGGTATTATTACTGGCATTCAGTGCTTATTTGTTTCTCAGCACCACAGTCCATCCCTGGTATCTTGGCATACCCATAGTGCTCAGTATATTTACCCCATACCGTTATCCAATTTTCTGGTCGGCACTGATCATGGGCACCTACATCAACTACAGCTACCATCCCTACCATGAAAACCTGTGGGTGGTCTTTATTGAATATTCAATCGTATATGTCATCTTACTGATGGAGGTATTCAGAGTACCACTGGTGAGGCACATTGTGGGAGGCATTATTCTGGTATACCGGCGGATTTTTAACCGGTAAAAAAAATGTGCTGACAGAATCTGACAGCACATTTTCAAAATTTTCAATTATTAGTTTATCCGATCAATAGCTCCATAGATCGTGTTCGAAATTGAAGATTGAAGCTTTAATTTTCTCCGATTCCAACAGCCTCTGAATACCACTGTTAAGGTCGCTACCCGCCAGCGATGGATAATCCTGTAACCGGAAACCATCTACGTTAGACTCTTTGTAAATGTAACTGGAAAATGGTCGCATTTCGAAAAAGTCTTCCCAGGAAAGCGGGTTGGCATCATTGCCGGGTATAAATACTTTATGACGGGCAAGGTACTCCCGGCTGTCCGGATAATACACCCAAAACAATGGCTGTTCAAACAAGAATTCGCCGGTATTTTCGTCAAAGACATCCTTGACCGGAGCAATACCCAGAATCCTTACTTTAAGGGTACTGCTTTCTTCGTCAAAAAACCAGATCTCCTTTATTCTGAAACGCTTAATGTCATTGTGATTGATCTCATTCTGAACAATAGTCATTTCATCTTCGTAGGTATCCGGGTTGGTTACGAAGGTTGTATCAATACTAAAGAGCAGGTTGGTGAGATCTTCGGATGTTAACTTTCCGGTAAATTTTTCATCACCATAGGGAACAATATTACCGGATTCGACCCCGTCTACGAGAATAGTAAAGAAAGGTGCCTCCGGATAAATGAATGGTCGATTCATTTTTTCCCTCACATCCAATACTCTCCAAATGCGTTTCTCCCAAAACAAATCGGCTTCACGAATGGGTTCGTATGGAAGGATGAAACGCTCGTGCATAATCCGTTTCTCTACGATATCATCCAGTGGAGTGATCAATACCTCTTCCACTTCAGGTTCAGAAGATTCGGTAACGATCTCTTCTGCAATCTGGCCAAAAGTCAAGTTAGTGGCAAACAGGCTGAACAGAAGACTTAAGAATTTTGCAGTTTTCATGCTCTTTAATATTAAAAAGTTGTATTACTGTATTTTGTACACGCTGGATGGTAAGGTACGATTGGCTGCATCACCAGGGCACGAACATTTTATGTTATCAAAAACATAGATATCGCCAGGTTTAGCCTTGTTGACCAATTGCCTGGTTCTGTCGTCAAACTTACCTCCCTTGTTGGGATTGATCTCTGGATCTTCCCGTTTTGCAGAACGGATGATCTGAAAACCCACGATGTTACAGCGGGCATCAAAATCGAATCCTTCCAAAGTAGGGATCAAAGCCTGCTGGGCTCTGAATTCACCATTTCCCAGTGTTCCGCCAACTTTCCCACTCAGGGTAGGAACCGGATCCGGAATTCGCTTTACACGGAAATCCTTTGACACGGCAATACCAGGAGCAGAAACGTTGATCTTGGCAAATTCACCGGCTCTGGTTTGTTGAGTTACGTTAACGACATAGGTTCCATCGCTGGCCCGTTTGATCGTACCCCCACCGGGGCCGCTCATACTTACCTGCATGTCGTTACTGGATATACCTGCGGCAGAGATCTCGACCGGGTTGTCAACACCAATGTAAAAGACGTTCATTTTGGTTGGTGATACGGACACCGATCTTTCACCAACTTCAAATTCAAACTCTTTCTTGTAGTTATTTGCCTCGCCGGTGACTGGGTTGGTTACCGTGATGTCAGCCGTATAACGCTTGATACCGACGCCACTGGCAGGTGCACTCCATTTGGCCACACCCTCTGAATCTACGCTCACTGGTGAACCATTGACCCGGACAGAGATTCCGGTATTGGAAGAACCGCCTGTAGCTGCACTCAGGAAAATCTCGGTCTCATAGGTTTCTCCCTTGATGACGTATGATTTCTTCGGAGCAGAGACGACGGTGTATTTATCAAATACTACATCTTCACCACCGACCTTACCCATGAGGTAATTGAGCACAGCGGCCTCGGTTGATTTGGCATCGTTTTTAAATTTGCTGAAAATCGGCAAGGTTGCGGCCAAGGGCATCTGGCGAAAGTTGAATGATTCCCAGGAAAGATTCTTCTTCTTCTTACCGTGTCTCCAGGTCTCATCATCAATCACCAGCGCCATTTCCTGTTCAAAGGCTGGCCGGTCTTCTTCATCGATGAGCTCTAAGAACTTACCTCTCATTTCCTGAATTTTCGCTTTCAGTTCCGCTCCTTTGCCTTCATCGACCAGAAGTCTCGTAGTAATGTCTTTATCTTTCATACCCTTCAGCTCGGTCACTCCCTGAACATCGACGTAGTCTCCGGCGTCTGCAACACCATTTTTGTCTCCGGATTGGTCAATCATATAATCAACCATCTGATCAATATACTCGGAAAGTTCCTTACTTAGTTGTCTGGCCGGTTCTACCCTTTCTGCGTAGACCTCCAGTTCCTTTTTCTTTTTTGAGCGTTCCTTGATGATATCTGGAAGCTTACTATTGGATTCATCCAGGGATTGGTTGGATGCCGTAAGCCCTTTGTCCACCACTTTGAAGGCATTAAAAATCTCAGCTGAGACATTTAAGGCCAACAGAGCTGTCAACACCAGGTACATGATGTTAATCATCAGCTGACGCGGCTCCTTAGGAATTGACATATTTTAGATTATTTAAGTTAGTTCACTAAAAAAATAGATGCTGAACGGGAAAGATTATACATTTCTTCCAACCGGGTTGGTCATGGCATGAAGCATATTGCCATAGACGACGTTGAGAGTACCCAGATTCCTGTTCAGAGAAGTAATGTGATCTCTGTACTCTTTAGTGTCGTCGACCGTATCCGAGAGTTCGGCCATAGCCTCATTCAATTTGGTGTAGAAGTTGTTCATGGTTTTGACCTGTTGGGCCGTGCTACTGAAGTCAACTTCCTGCAATGCTCTAAGTGATCCCAGGCTCTTCGACATACCTCTGAGCTCATCAAGCATTCCGGTCAGCTGAGCTTCTACTTTCTCTCCATCAAGTTGTCTCAGACTGGAAGATCCATTGGAAGCTATGCCTGATATAGGCTGCAGATTAGCTGAGTAATCACCCAGACCCGGATACAATTTATCCCAGTAGTAATCCTTTTCCGGGGGTAATAGTCCTAAGATAAGGAAGAGGAATGCTTCGGTGACCAGACCGATGGTGATCGCTATCCCACCCCAGGGTTCGCTGTTGATCTTGCCAAGTGCACCGATCATCACCAGAGACGCACCGACGCCAATAATGAGGTTCTTTAGGTACTTAAACCAATTATTTTTATAGAAAGCCATCGTAAAAACCGTTTTAAAAGATTAATGAATAAAAGAAAACCAATATCTATTACGTAAATAGTATTCAAATTAGTGTATTTGAGCGGGAAGGTTTTCTTGTGAAGAACGAGTGTTTTAGAGTAGTGGGATATCCTGGTATACAGAAGAACGATGTCCAATCAAGATTGAATGCGGGCATCATTCTTCTATATAGAGGTTATCTTTATGCGTGTCTTGGGTACTTACTTAAAGTCGTTGATCGATCTACCCTGGAATGGAAGTACACAACGAAATCCCAAATAAGATTTGGTCGTATCCTGAAACTCCCAGTGACGGGTGCTTACCTGCAGGAAATAGGCTATGTCTTTCCAGGATCCGCCCCTGATCACTTTTCGCTTGAAGCTGTCCGGATCATCTTCCAAAGCATGGTATTGGATATCCGGGTTCATATCGTGAATAAAGGAGTAAGCATTCTCAATAAAGGCACTGCTGGTCCACTCCGACACGTTACCGGCCATATTATAAAGGCCATAGTCGTTAGGGTAGTAAGCATCGGCTTTGACCGTATACTGACCTCCGTCTTCCGGATAGTTACCCCGACCCGGTTTGAAGTTTGCCAATAAACAACCTTTGGCATTTCTTACGTAGGGATCGCCCCAGGGATACATCGCATGTTCGTGACCTCCCCTGGCTGCATATTCCCATTCAGCCTCTGTCGGTAACCTGAATTCATCACCAAAAGAATTTTCTTTATTGGCATTCCAGATCAAACTTCTCCAATGACAGAAAGCATTGGCCTGATTCCAGTCAACTCCAACTACCGGATAATCATCATACGCTGGATGTGAAAAATAATTCTTGGCAATGGGATCATTATAGGAATAGGCAAAATCCCGGATCCAGCATAACGTGTCAGGATAGATTTTGGATTTTTCCCTTCGGATGAATGAATTCCTGGGGGATCTGCCCTGGTCTTTAGCAGCAGCCTTCATATCGATCCACTCATAGTTGTAAACCAGTTGTCCGGCATCCAGTTCGCGTTTTCCACTCAGCATATTATCGCCCTGGTAGAAGAGGTCTTCCAGCGCTTCATCGCTGTAGTCCAGCTCAAGATCCCAGTCAATCCGTTCATTTCCATAGTCGTCAGTAATGAAATCACCGAGAATGGTGTGAGCGATTGAATCCCTTACCCAGTAGACAAACTGTCGGTATTCATTGTTGGTAATCTCCGTCTCGTCCATATAGAAGCCATTGATCGAAATGCTCTTTGGACGTCTGATGTAGTATCGGCTTACATCTTCATCTCCACTACCCAATTGAAAGGTTCCGGATTTGATATACACCATGCCAAACGGCACATCGGCCCGCCACTTCGGCCGGTCCTGCACTCCAATCAAATCACCTCCGGACTTGTTGCTTCCGCATGAGGATACGAAAATTGAAAGCACCAATAAACTAAAAAAACTTACAGCTATTCTTTCCATTACTTAAACCTGTTTGCAGTTTCTCTTATTAGTGTTTAAATGAAATTGATTTCAAAAATATTCAAATTAATGAAATTTGACTTTCAATGTGGGCCTCATACAGAGGAGCTAACGTCAAGAACCTTGCCAATATTTTTCAGGTTGATCAATTTTCAGCAGGTTATTTTTATCACTAATATCTTGGGTTATAGATAACTCGCTCTGGTCTACCAACGCCAATTGGCTTTCCCAAATTGTAATGTACCACAATCTCGTGGGTTCCTTCACTATACGTACGTAGCCGGGATAAGGTGATATCATAAGCGTAACCCAGACTTAAATGAGGGCTGACGCGGGCACCGACAAAAACAGCAAGAGCATCAATCGTCTGACGACTATAGCCTCTGAAAGTCAGACCTCCGAAATAGATCTCCTGATAGTCAAACCGGGCACCGACATCCAACTGGGTTTGTACTCCATCCGATTTGACAAAGACTGACGGATAGATCTGCAGCGCTTCATTTACGTAATAGGTGTACTCCAGAAATGCAGAGGTCGACCGTTTCAGCTGAAAGGAGGTCTCTTCGGCATTGTTTAAAACAATGCTCTGCCCCAGGACCTGATCTACGGCCACCCCTGCTTCGAGGAAATCATTGGCAAAATAGAGCCCCACGGCCGTTCCGGGTCCGTAGCCGGTACCCTGAGTATTCGAAAGGATGGGATCATTGTGAATGATGGTAAATCCTTCATAAAAGCCATCCGGTGTTCTTAACCGGCTCCCATCGATCTTTTTCTGGATAATGCCGGCACTGATTCCGGCCGAGATAATTCCAAAAGAAGCCTCATGGACATAGTTGTAGGAAACTTGAAAACCCAGACTTTCCTCAGCTCCGATTTCATCATGATAAAACTGTATACCGACACCTCCATTGGCAATGTATAATGGCATATGAGCTGTAATGTGCTGAAACTTGGGAGCTCCCGGCAGACTCTCCCACTGCGACTTCAAGGCACCGGTGATGCTCAACGACGCATCCATTCCTCCGTATGCAGGGTTGTTTCGGTATTTGTCCAGCATGTTCATGGTATATTGAGGAGCCTGCTGGCCAATGACATCCGTTGAAAGGGTCAACAACCCAGTCAGGATAAAGTATGCCCAATGATACCTGGTATAATGTAAGTGCATGGACCATCAATGATCGTGAAATCTTTCGTTAAAATCAACTGGCTTACCCCAGAATGGATTAATTTCTGATGATTTGTCCATCAAAACCCAGGAAAATGCCTGGTGGCAGGGTTTTGTTAATGTTATGGTGCCTTCCCATCTGATGACTGATATGGGTAAGGTAAGCCGTTCTGATTCCGAATCGCCTGATTTGTTCAACGGCCTGATCCAGGCTAAAGTGAGCATGATGCCTCCGGTGGTGCAGCGCATTGATCACCATCGTTTCGGCACCCTGGATGATCAGCGTGCTGGCTTCCGGAATGGCATTGGCATCGGTGATGTAAACCAGATTTTCCGTCCGCAGTGCGAGTACATCCATATCGCCATGGGTTACCAGAAAGGGCATGATTTTCAGGTTGGCAATGGTCAGCATTTGATGGGGTTGGATTTCGGTGAGCCGGATACTGGGTACTCCCGGATAAGGGTTATCATCGAAGATGTAGGCAAACCGGTATTTGATTTGACGGGCAACGCGAGGCAGGGCAAAGACTTGCAGCGGTTTGCCCTGAATAAAATTGAATGGCCGGATATCGTCGAGGCCAGCTACATGATCATTGTGCTCATGGGTAATAATGAGCGCATCCAGATGGTTGATTTGCAGGTTAAGCATCTGTTGCCGGAAGTCGGGACCTGCGTCAATAGCCACATGGGTGCCATCCTTCTCGAGAAAAGCGGCAGTGCGGAGTCTTCGATCTTCGGGAGCTGTCGATGTACAGACCTCACAACGGCATGCAATCACCGGAATTCCCTGTGAAGTACCTGTACCAGTCAGCACCAGTTTCAACGCAAATCAATTATTCGCTGTTTTGAGCAGCAACCGGTTGAGAAATTTTTGGGATGATTCATCAAGAGATGCCGTATCGGTGTCCAGATTGGCCAAAATATCGATCATCGTGTGGATTCTTCCTTCCAGATCATAAAACTTGTTAATGACGGCTATTTTCCGATCCTCTACGATACAATACCCCGACTTGAAATTGCCTTTTTCGTAACGTACCTTATACCCAATCTGTTCGAAGATGGATTCCAGTTTCTGCAGGGTGGCCTTCGTATATTTACTCATTCGTTTTTCCAGCTTCATCGTTGGATCTGACTTCAAAGATATTGAAGTATCAAAGAAAAAGTACTTTTGACAGATGATAAAAAAGGGTATATATTCCGGTGCATTTCTGATCCTCATGGCTTCAGCAGTATATGCCCAGACCTTCCGGGCAGGAGTAGTTTTTGGAGCGAACGCTTCGCAGATTAACGGTGACTTTATTGCCGGTTTTAATAAAGTGGGATTACACCTGGGCCTTAAAGTAGTAAGCGATATAACTGAAAAAATGGCCTGGAGCACAGAATTGTTGTACAGCGAACGGGGTAGCCGGACCGGGAGCAGGTTTGGAGATCCCTTTACCATTTCGATCAATTACGTGGAGATCCCGGTGCTCATCTCATTCAAAGACTGGTTTAAGGAGGACTACTACAAGATGCATTTTGAGGCAGGAGCTTCACTGGGTCGGATTGTCCGGGAGAAAGTAAAGGATACAGGTGGAAATGCCCGGATTGAAGGATTAAGTCAGACGGACCTGTCTTTTATCGCCGGAGCAACGGTCTATAGCAGTCAGCACCTGGGTTTTTCCATTCGATACACGCATTCCATCAATTTATTGCGCGACGAAAGAAAACATCCCGGTCTGACACGGTACCGGGGCTATTTCCTGACGCTACGTGCTGTTTACCTTTTTTAGGTGGATTATGAGAAGAATAGCCATCCTCGATCTGGGTACCAACACCTTTCATCTCCTGATCGTTGAGGAAAGAACGGACGGCCGGTTTGAGGAGATCCTGAAAAAGCGGATTTACGTTAAACTGGCCCTCGATGGTATCGACCGGCTCTCAGAAGCCGCTATGGAGCGAGGAATTCAGGCACTGGGCGAGTTTAACCGGCTGATCAGGGAACTTCAGACGCATGAGATCACAGCAATTGGAACTGCCGCCTTACGCACGGCAACCAATGCACCCGATTACCTCCGGATGATCAAAACAACCACCAATGTTGAAGTACAGCTTATCGATGGCCAGGAAGAAGCCCGGCTCATTTATCTGGGTGTATCACAGGTATGGTTCGATCCGGTAGATCCTGTACTGATCATGGATATTGGTGGGGGTAGCGTCGAATTCATTATTGCCGACAAAGACCAGATTCACTGGTCGGTCAGCTATCCGGTAGGGGTTGCCGTGTTATACCGCAATTTTCATAGAAGCGAACCCATTTCACAAGCTGACCAAGAGGCCCTGGATGAATTTCTGGATGATCAATTGCGGGACTTGAAGGAAATGCTTGCCAGATACCGGCCTTCTGTCATTGTGGGTGCTTCCGGCACTTTTGATGTGCTGGGAACCATGATCGGCCGGGACCCCGATGATCGTTACCATGAAGTCGATGACCAGATCGTCCATCAAATGATCCAGGAGATCGTGCTCCTCAATGAGGAAGAACGGGCCAGGGATTCCCGTATCCCAGCCTCCCGGGTCGATATGATTGTGGTGGCCCTGCTATTGCTTCGAAAAGTATTAGCACTGGGCTCTTTCCGAAGGATTGGAATTTCTACCTATGCATTGAAAGAAGGAATCGCTTTTCAGTATTTTAGTCATGACTAAAATATTTTTTTAGTATATTTAACTTCAAATAAATGCCTGCCATGGAATTGCTTGAAACCTTTTCCCAACCCTGGGCGGTGCGTGCGCTGCTGGCTTCCGCAATGGTTGGAGTGATGTGTGGAATCCTGGGTTGTTTTATTGTCTTGCGAAATATGGCCTTGATTGGTGATGCCCTCTCACATGCCATTTTGCCTGGTATCGTCGTGGCATTCATGATCTTTGGTTATTCCACACTGGGATTTTTTGCCGGTAGTGTAGTTGCCGGTTTGTTGGCGGCAGTCTTTATCACCTGGATCCAACAAAAGGTAGCCACCAAAAACGATGCGGCTATTGGTATTGTCTTTACGGCCATGTTTTCGGCAGGGGTCATAGGCATTTCCTGGATCAGCAAGGAACAAGGGGTCCATCTCGACCTCAAAGATTTCCTTTTCGGAAATGTTTTAGGAGTATCGGATGAAGATTTGTATTTAACCTTGGGCATCACTATATATGTGATCATCAGTGTCATCCTTTTTTACCGATATCTTTTCATCAGCACTTTTCAACCGGTGATCGCCCGGACAATGGGGATCTCCACCCGGTTAATCCATTATTTTATCATGCTGCTTCTTTCCTTTTCGGTGGTGGCATCCCTTCGCAGCGTGGGGGTAATCCTGGTAGTGGCGATGCTGATCACACCCGCTTCGACTGCCCTGCTGATCAGCAACCGGCTTAAACAGGTAGTCGCGATCTCGGCTATGATCGGACTGCTCAGTGCCGCCACAGGATTGATTCTCGCTATTGTTTTTGATACCACCCCCGGACCGGCCATGGCCATAGTGGCCACCGTGATCTACCTGCTCACTGCTTTGTTTTCTCCTGGCAAAGGTCTTATCTTCAAACAGTTCAGAGCCAAAGAGCTCAAACTTAGGATTCGAATGGAGGATATTCTCAAACAAGCATTTTCATTGCAGAAAAACGGTTCTCTAAACATCGCTCAACTACTTGGCCGGATGGATATTGAGAAAAGTCAGTTGAAAAAATTATTGCGTATCCTCACGAAAAAAGGTTTTTTATCGGTCAGTGATCAGAGCATTTCTCTCAGCGAAACCGGTTTGGCTGAAGCTACCCGACTGATCCGGGCTCATCGTCTTTGGGAGACCTACCTGGTCGATCAAATTGGCCTGAAGGAAGAACAAATTCATGAAGAAGCTGAAAAATACGAACATCTACTCACCGATGAGATTCTCGATGAAGTGGATAGGGAGCTCGGTTATCCCACCAGAGATCCACATGGTTCACCCATCCCTTCCGGAGGCCGGATACCCATCCAGTCACTTTGGCAAGGAAACGAAGACTTTGAAGCCGTGATCTCCCCAAATCAACCCAACCAGCTGATCTCTGCCGACCTCTGGAAACTGGGTTTGTTGCCGGGCGCTCCTATCCGAATAGTATCCAAGAAAGACAACGGACTGACACTGGAAACCAATGGGACCCGGATTGAGATTGCTAAAGCACTGGCCCTCAATATCAATATTGAGCCCATGGTCAATGTCTGATTAAGGCTATTCCTGTTCTTCATCATCCGGCCGCGAAATAGCCAGCCGGTCAAACAAGGCATCAATGCGATACATCTCATCCAATGTTTCGTCAATGTATAATGCAAACTCCGGAATTCGCCGGATGTGTTTTTTGATTCGCTGGCTGAATACCTGCTTTAGCCGGTGGTGCTGATCCTCAAGTTTCAGTAAGACCGCCTGTTTATTATCAGTATTGTAGACACTTAGATAAATTTTTGCCAAACTGAGATCAGGGGAGACCTTCACATTAGTGACGGTTACCAATGCATCATCATAAATATAGTTGCCCTCCTGCTGTAAAACCATGCTGAAATTTCTCTTGACCAGTTCTGCTACCTGTAATTGTCTTTTGCTATCCATTGCCGTTCCTTGATATGATTGAAATTATAAATTTAAGTAAAGGGTAATAATCATTTCTGTCTTTGACGTTTTCTGACTTGCCTTATAAATACGAAATTGCGGTAATGTTTGTTCCATTTTTAGATCAGGGGTTAACGTACATCCGGGGAGTCGGTCCCATCAAGAGTGAACTTTTAAAGAAAGAATTGGGCATTAACACCGTCCGGGATCTGCTGACCGATTATCCGATGCGCTACGAAGACCGGACCCGATTTACCAGGATTAAAGATATTGCGACCAATAATGAAGTGGTCCAGGTAAGGGGAGTCCTGACCCATCTGGCACTCATTGGTCAGCCCCGAAAAAAACGCCTGGTCGGTACCCTGCGCGACGAAACCGGCACCCTGGAGCTGGTCTGGTTTCGCAGCATTAAATGGATTCAGGAAAATTTACCCCTCCAGAAAACCTACGTGGTCTATGGAAGGGTCAATGTTTTTGGTCGGCGCCGGAGTATTCCCCATCCGGAAATCGATATATCGGGCACCCTGACCGGATCTGAAGAGCAAGCCTCGTTTGTTCCGGTTTATCGAAGTACCGAAGCCCTTAGTGCATCGGGACTGGACAGTCGTGGTCGTCGCAAGGTAATGCAGAAGCTCTTTGAATCATTGTCTCCCGCCGATCTGGCGGAGCATCTTCCCCATTATCTCATCGAAAAACTGCGGTTTCCCAACTACTTTGAGGCGATGCGTGACATTCACTTTCCAAAAACCAACGCGGCACTGTTGCAGGCAGAGAAACGCTTGAAATTTGAGGAATTTTTCTTCATGCAGCTAACTCTGGTACGACACTATCATCGAAACAAGCAACAAAATGACGGGCATGTTTTTGCGGTGATTGGCAATGCCTTCAATCAGTTTTTCAAAGAAAAGCTGCCCTTTGATCTGACCGACGCCCAAAAGCGGGTACTCAAGGAAATCCGTCAGGATCTGAAAAGCGGCCGGCAGATGAACCGGTTGCTGCAAGGTGACGTAGGCAGCGGAAAAACCGTCGTCGCCCTGATGACCATGTTGATGGCCATTGACAACGGATTTCAGGCTTGCCTGATGGCACCAACAGAAATACTGGCTCAGCAACACTATGATTCCCTCCGGGAACTCACCGCTCAAATGAATCTGCGGATTGGTTTTCTCAGTGGATCGGTCAAGGGTAAGTCCAGAAATGACCTGCTGAGACTGACCAGGTATGGTGAAGTGCATATCCTGGTGGGCACTCATGCCCTGATCGAAGAAGGAGTACGATTTAAGAGTCTTGGCCTTGCCATCATTGATGAACAGCATCGTTTCGGAGTAGCCCAACGGGCAAAATTATGGGAAAAGGGAAAGGACTTTCATCCCCACATACTGATTATGACTGCTACTCCGATACCCCGTACGCTGCATATGACCCTTTATGGAGATCTCGATGTTTCGGTTATTGACGAACTGCCACCAGGTCGTAAGCCGGTCAAAACCCTGCATAAAACAGAGTATCACCGGCCTGAAGTCATCAGATTCATGAAAAAGGAGATCAATAAAGGACGACAGATCTACGTTGTCTTTCCCCTGATCGATGAATCAGAAAAGCTGGATCTGGAAGATCTGAACCGGGGCTATGAAAGGTTGCTGGTTGATTTTCCTCCGCAAGATTATCAGATTTCGGTAGTACATGGCAGGATGAAACCAGAAGAGAAAGACTTTGAGATGAACCGCTTTAAGGAGGGTGTCACCCAGATCATGGTGGCAACGACAGTCATTGAGGTGGGAGTCAATGTACCTAACGCCTCGGTAATGATTATAGAAAATAGTGAGCGTTTTGGTTTGTCTCAGCTACACCAGTTGCGGGGCCGGGTGGGCCGGGGTGCCGATCAGTCATACTGCATACTGATGAGCAGCTTTAAGCTGACCCATGAGGCCAAAGAACGGCTGCAGACGATGGTAAGCACCAACGATGGTTTTGAGATCGCAGAGGTGGATCTCCGGCTCCGGGGTCCTGGTAGCCTCCAGGGTACCCAGCAAAGCGGATTGCCGGTGTTTAAAATTGCCAATATTGTCCGCGACAACGATATCCTGAAAACGTCCCGGGAAATCGCTTCCCGTATCATCGGAAAGGATCCCGACCTGCAATTGCCGTATCACCAAAGCATGAGAGCCTATCTTGAAAAATACCACAATGACCGGCAGGATTGGAGCAGCATCAGCTAAAAACCTGTTTTTCTGATCCTTATCTGAACCAACATGCCATTAGTAGATTATATCAGATGAAATGTTATTAATAAATTTAGTTTGAAGAGAAATTAATAAACATGAGTAAATATAAAACTACCGGGTGTGCCAGATTCTTTCTGGTTTTGGTTATCCTGGCGCCACTGGCTTATCTGGCTGCCTCGTATTTTACGGGCCAGGACGGTATTTCCAACCTGAAAGGGATTTTCGGTTCCCGCGAGAACACAGAAATTACCACGGATGAAGAAGAAATTTTCAGACTAAAGAACCAAATCTCGAAGTACAAGAAAGATGCAGAATATTTCGAGAAGGAAATGCACCGCCTGGAAAAAGAACTGGAAGCCTGCCAGAACGCCCGAAACTAACTACCTCTGATTCAATAAAGCACCGGCAGAGTTATCTATTTGGGCAGAGGACTGCCCGGTCATGCGACTTAAAGATCGAAGATGGGATACCATCCGGTACGAAAAAAAGTCTTTTATTTGCGGCAAAATTATCGAGATGATCAAAATACTGGCAAATGATGGCATCGAAGCCGATGGACAATTATTATTGGAAGATGCAGGATTTGAAGTGAACACTACCAAAGTTGCGCAGGTTGATTTACCCAAGGTCCTGCCCGACTATGATGTGGTGATTGTCCGGAGCGCTACGAAAATCAGAAAAGAACTGATCGATGTCTGCCCTAATCTGAAAATCATTGCCCGGGGTGGAGTTGGTCTCGATAATATTGATGTCGAATACGCCAGGTCAAAAGGGATTAAGGTGATCAATACACCTGCCGCTTCCAGTCGTTCGGTAGCTGAACTGGCCTTTGGTCACATGTTGTCTCTGGTCCGCTATTTGCACAGCGCCAACCGGGAGATGCCGGTGAGGGGAGGTACGGATTTTAAAGCCCTCAAGAACAATTACGGTAGCGGGATGGAGCTCAAAGGTAAGACGCTCGGCATACTTGGTTTTGGCCGAATTGGTCAGGAAACGGCAAGAATCGCTCTGGGACTCGGGATGAAAGTACTTCCGGTCGATTTATATGTCAATGAAGCTACTATCAGTATCCAGCTGTTTGAGATGGAGCATGCCTCGCTATCGGTCAAACTCGATACGGTTGATATGGACACTATGCTGACTGAAAGTGACGTTATCACCGTCCATGTACCATTCAGCGGTGATAAAGCCCTGATCGGTGCTGACGAAATTGCCCGTATGAAGGATTATGTGATTCTGATAAATACCGCCAGGGGTGGCATTATTGATGAACAGGCCCTGCTGGAAGCCCTGAATTCCGGTAAGGTTGGCGGAGCGGCCCTGGATGTCTTTGACAATGAACCCACCCCCAATCCTGCCCTGCTCACCCATCCGAAAATGTCTTTGAGCCCCCACATCGGAGCGGCAACCAATGAAGCCCAATCCAATATCGGAAAGGAGCTGGCTGACCAGATTATTGCCCACTTCGACAAGTAGTCAGTCCTGCAATCAGTCTTCCCCGATTTTTCGCAGGATTTCGATGTCAAATAGCAGATGGCTTCCCGGCGGAATCAGATCGTCCAATCCCTCTTCGCCATATGCTTTGTAAGCCGGGATGAGGAGCAATATCCGGCCTCCGGTTCGAATCAAGGGCAAACCTTCATTCCAACCCTGGATCACATTACCCAGGTAAAACTCAAAAGGAGCCCTTCGTTTATGAGAGGAGTCCAATGTATGAAGATTGGTGTCGTAAACGGTGTAGTGAACAGCCAGGCGATCTCCCCAGGAAACCGGTGGACCCTCTCCCAGACGAATAATGTGAAAAAACAATCCGCTTTCAGACATCTGAAGATCCCAGTGACGATCGATGATCAGGTTGATCAATTCATTATGCTGAATTTCACCGGGTTGCTCCGGACTGTCAATAAACCAGGGGGCGCAACGGATGACCAGTTCTTCTTCAGAGACCACCAGAATCGAAGGGCTATCCGTCTGATCGACCGGTTTTCTACCCTCATGACATGACAACACAAAAAGCGTAACCAGAAAGATAAACCCATGGATATAGTTTCCGGGCATCAGGTCAGTCTTTGGCAGCCCGGATCGTCGTATTCTCCTGAATCCAGCAGCCTACTCTGAACGATTGTCCCTCCTGAAGTGTCCGCTGAAAGATATCTTCTTTAGATGGCATATAGCGGGCATAGGTATTGATCCATTTATTAGCCTCTTCTGCTACCGAAGGGTCGATGCGTTTGGCATAATTCCATTTATCAATGGCTGGCCAAACGACGATCTGGCTATCCCAGCCACGGCCTGGTCCGCAGAGAGGGCCGCTCGAAGCATATAACCGGCCGATCACCAGGTAAGGTTCCCCCCAGTTAGGTCGCTGGGCAGCCGCTTCCAGGGCAAACTTCCGTGCCAGTGGAAAATTCTTAAGATCCCGGTAGTAAATCTTTGCCATCAACAGAAGATAGTTGGCCTTCTTCTCCTGATCATCGGTACTGTTGGCTGCTTCCTGAAAACGGTTGATGGCTTCTTCGTAATTCCCTTCCCGGAGGGCTCGGTAAGCCAGTTGTGCTTCGGAGGGAGCCGCTTCTGTAATGCAATGACGGCGACCGGCTTCTACCAACATTTCCAGTTCGATGGCACTGGTATCGCAACCACCCCACCTGAGGCGTCCGTAGACTTCACCTATTACCTCGCAATTGGTAGAGTCAGCCTCATAAACTGCCCAATACTTGTCCGCGTAGTAATCGCAATCATAAAAACCCTTTACCCCTTCAAATGCTTCAAGCCGTTGAGGCACGTATTCGTTAATGATCTGCCATTGTTCCTTATTCTCACCGCTTTCCAGGCCGAGTTGCAACCGGTTTCGGATCAGGCCATCGTATTTTTGTGCCTCCGGTAAGTCGATCTTTTTATCAAAATAACGTCTGACCAGAAGGTCGGTAAACGGATTCAGGATAAAAAACTGGGCGTCCTTTCCATCGGCATCCATCGACCGTTTAAAGAGGCGGTATATTTCATCCTCGGCTGCCCGGTCCTTGTACTTATAATAAAGGTCAAACGCCTTGCGACCAGACACATAACCTACTTCACCATAACATTCTTCAATGTGGTCATACATTAAAAATATACTATCGATCAATGTCTGCTGTCTGGCCTCATTATCAGTCCTGGATAAAAAATGCTCATAGAACCTAATGCCGTCGGCAAAATGGGTATTTCGCTGGCCATCAGCAGCCGGAGCAAGCCGGTAAGCAATCCGCCAATAAGGAAGGGCTTCCGCAAAATTTTCCTGTTTTAGGAAATCCCGGTAGATGACATGGGCATTGAGGGCAGTCTCCTCATCGTGAGCATCTTTAAACGTACCACAGGGACCTGCCGGTTTTTTCTCTACCGGAGGGGAAACTGTGGTAACCTGTTGCGCTACTTTTGGGCTGCAACCAATGGAAAGCATTAGGAAACTAACAAACAGGAGTACTGCCACATTCTTCATGACTTGCTGGTATTTAAAACAAAAAAGCTCCGTTGATTTAATTCACGAAGCTTTTATCATGATCCACTAAAATAGTGGATTTATTTGCAAGTCGTACTATTGAACCCGAAGTTTGGTTTGCTCGCCGATCCAGCAACCGGTGCTCAGGACATCTCCTTCTTTATGTCCGCGCATGAATGCATCATCCTTACTGGGCCGGTTACCATTGTAAATGGCAATCTTGCGGTCGGCATCTTCGGATACCGAGGAGTCTATGGAACGGGCATAGATGTATTTGTCAAGAGCCGCCAGAATCACAATGCGCTGACCCCAGGCATCACCTCCGCAAGATTTGGCAGCCTGCGCATAGATATCGCCAATCAGCATATAAGGTAGCCCCCAGTTGGACCTCAGCTCGGCAGCTCTCAGGGCATTGGCCCGGGCTTCCTGCCATTTGTTGAGTTTTCTGAATTCAATGGAAGCGATGCTAAAGTAATACTGAGCCCGTTTGTCCGGATCTTCTTCGCTTTCCAGTGCTTCCCGATATTTTATGGCAGCATTCTCAAAATCACCTTCCTTGTAGAGCCGATTGGCAAGGACTCCCGGATTATTGGCTTCAAATTCGGCTTGTAACCGGGCATTCTCTTCCACTGCATAGGTCTCGTAAGTAGTCTGTAATTTCTGCAGGAAAGCATCTTCCTTGGAACATCCTTCTTGTACCAGTTTGTTATAGACGTATTTGACGACATCCGGATCATCCGGTTTTTCGTTGTACATTGGTTCCAGTTTCGATTTGAAATACTCGCAGTCGAATATTTCGCTTTCAATTTCGGCAAATTTGGCCAGCATCCGGGCCTTGGCCGATTCAAAATACTGACTGTAGTCCTTACTGTTCGCTATACCATAATCCGCAGCCTCCACCAGTCTTTCGTGAATGGCTCTCACTTCTTCGGCGGTCATTTTCTTTTGTTGATATTGATAGACTACAATATTAGCCATTGGTTCGAAGATGATGTATTCCACTTCATTCCCAGCTTTATCGAGTGATTGCTGAAAGGCCTCCAGGTTTTCCACATAGGGTGAGTTGAACTCATAAAACATATCAAAACCCTTTCTACCTAAAAGTTGGCCCGCACGTTGCTTATGACATTTCTCATCGCAATTGCTCAACTTAATTCCACCGTTTTCGTAGCAATAAGCGACCTGGTCATATAATTTGAGAATTTCGGCAATCAGTTCCTTTTTACGGGCATCATCTTTTGCCTCCTTCATTTGATGCTTATAAATCTTGATGCCGTCGGTATAATGAAAATCCCTTAACCCATCGGCTGCCGGAGCCAGATCGTAGGCTTTCTGCCATTCGGTATAGGCTAAAGCGAAATCATTCATTTTCAAAGCTGAACGATAATTGGTGTGGGCGTTTTCAGCTTGCTCCTTCTCGGGAGAATTATTCCAGTTTTCGCATTGACCATAGGTTTGATTACCCAGCGAGGCCACTGCAAAAACCAAAAGCAATAAGAACATCCTTGAAACCATGATTAGTCAAATTTTCTTTTTAGAAACCACAAATTATTGTTGAGCGTCACTCCAACGTTAAATCCGAATAAACCTTCTTTAATTGGAATATTACCACCTAGCCGGTGATAATTCAGCCCTAAGTTAATAAATGATAATTGTCTTGACACAACAACAGGCAATCCAATCCCTGTATTTATGGAAAATTGTTTGATTTGACTGTCATTGATTGATCTCGGATCGGTACCAAAGCGAAGTCCGCCGCGGTACATGACCCTTCGAAAATAGGAATTGTACGAAGTAGCATCCGGGACATATTGCATGCCCAAACCCACCTGAAACGCGCTGTTGTAAGTATAGTCGCTTAAATCGTTTTCGTATCCTTTCCCGTTAAACCAGTTAATGTTTGCGCCGACCAACCACCGGGTACCCCGGTGATAAACAATTCCGGCTGACAGGTCACCGGCCAGTTTGCCAAAATTCTCGACGTCATCCTGATAAAAGACGGTATCGGTTTCTTCATCCGGAAATTCGTCGGAAAGACCCTGATAGGTGATGCCTTTAAGGGCCCTGAAATCATTGGACAGGGTCCGAAAACGGGTTTTGGCATTGGTGGAAATACCTACCGTCAGCAATTTGATATCGCGGCTGTTTTCAGCTCCTTTGCCCTTCGAGAGATCAATTTCATATTGCAATCCTCCTTTGAGAAGAAATCCCCGGTAGCTGGCATCATTGCGGTAATAATTATCGAAAGCCAAAGGTAAATCGCGGTAAATCACCGCCTGTTCTGTTTTGATATCACCAAACAGGTAACCGACAGCAATACCACCGTACCATTGTTTGTACTTCACTCCATGACTCCATGTAATCTTATTCAGTCCGCCCGACCCTTCGTTTTCTTCCCGAATCCTGCCTATGTCTACCAGGGTGTTCTCGATGCTGGAAAAATGATTGACCCTGGTAAAGGGTAGCAAGGAAATGGCCATCCCCCAGTTGAAGTCCTGGCTCCGGCGATCCAACAGCCGGTTTACCGGATTAATGACTGGAAAAGCCAGCGAAAAGTAGTTGAGATTTCCACCCCAATAACCAGCCTTCTGATCGGTTTCTACCGCAGTGAGATTCGAATGGTAGGCATCAAAACCCAATTCGAAGGAAGTAGCCTGCAAAGCTGCCAGCGACGCCGGATTAACGAGATTGGTGAAATAAGGGTCGGCAAAAGCCGCAGATATCCCTCCCATAGCCCGCACGGATGCAAAGTCATCGGATAACAGATCACCCAATCCATATCGTGAATAAGGAGAGTTTACATTATTTTGAGCAAGCGCGCAAAATTGCCATAGGGTCCCTAGTAGTAGGAAGAAGATAATTTTACCGCTGTTGTTGCGCATTGTAGTCAAGAATTTCGATAAGACCCTGAAGCACCAAATTGGGGGCTTCAAATATCTTAGTTTTCAACTTATTAACAAAGAATAGACGATCACCCCCGGTTAAGAGAATGTTAAGTTTGCCAAAGATTCTCTTATAATCGGCAATAAAACCTTCCATTTCATGAATAGCGCCGGTACAAGCTCCCACCTGAAGGGCGGTAACTGTATCGGTTCCTATGGCTTCATAACGTTCGTAAGGTGGCACATGTGGCAGTTTGCCGGTCAATAAATGCATGGCTTTTAAACGCATATGCAAGCCCGGAGCAATGTTCCCCCCTTTATAGATACCTTTTTCGGTTATGATCTCATATTTAATGCAGGTGCCGGCATCGATGACCATACTGTTCTGACCGGGAAACAGAGACCAGGCTCCGGCTACCGATGCCAACCGGTCAAGACCCAGCGTCTGTGGCGTTGAGTACTCTATGCTAAACGGCAATGCCATCAGAACAGACAATAAATAAACACGATCATTTTTTTCGATGAACCGGACCATTCTCCTGGTAAGATGCCGGACACTCGATATTATGACGTATGCTACCTGCTGCTCATCGATAATTTTTTCGAGTGCCGGGACGGTCAATCGCTCTACAAAACCTGAATGGATCAGGTTCTTACCACTAAATACAGCGATTTTTATTCTTGTATTGCCGATGTCAACAGCCAGCCTACGATCCATGAACCCCCGATCAGTGCTTGAAATGCCGGATTCCGGTAGTAAACATCACCATGTCATGCTGATCGCAGTAATCGATGCTTTCCTGATCCTTGACGGAACCTCCGGGTTGAATGACAGACCTGATTCCAGCCTGATTGGCAATCTCAACGCAGTCTGGAAAGGGGAAGAATGCATCGGAAGCCATCACCGCTCCCTGCAGGTCAAACCCAAAGGCTTTAGCTTTAATCACCGCCTGTTTGAGCGCATCTACCCTGGATGTCTGACCGCATCCCATCCCGATCATTTGTTGATTTTTTGCCAGCACAATCGTGTTTGACTTAAGATGTTTGGCACACCGGATCGCAAAAAGCAAATCTTCGATCTCCTGGTCACTGGCGCTGGCTTTGGTCACTTTGGTCAGGTCGTCCACAGTTTCTGAATGGAGGTCCTGATCCTGAGCAATCGTTCCGTTGAGCAGACTTTTATATATGGTTGTCTGCTCCGGATATTGCTTCATCCGGAGTAAAATTCTTTTTTTCTTCCTGGTTAACATCTCCAGAGCCTCCGGATCAAAATCCGGCGCAATCAGTACCTCGTAAAAAATCTGATCTATCTGGCCGGCAGTGACAGCATCGACAGGACGGTTGGCAATCAGAATACCCCCAAATGCCGAGACAGGATCACAGGCGAGGGCATCCTGCCAGGCCTGTGTCAGGGTCGACCTGACCGCTACCCCACAGGGGTTGGTGTGCTTGAGGATGGCGAAAGCCGGGTCTCCATCCCGAAACTCCCGCATGAGCCAGACGGCAGCATCAATATCAACAAGGTTGTTGTAGGACAACTCTTTCCCACCAATCTTATCAAAGATTTCATCCAAATCACCATAAAAGACTCCTTTCTGATGCGGATTCTCACCGTAACGCAATGTCAGATGGCGATGTTCACTTTTCTTAAAGACCAGGTCATCCGAACCCTCATTGAAGTAATTGAAAATGGCGGTATCATAATTTGAAGATACCTTAAAAGATCTCCGGGCAAACTCCCGGCGGTCATCCAGATCGCTGTAACCCTGCTTTTCTTCCAGCAGGTCCTCGAGTAGTACATACTCGTCCTTTGAAGCCACCACAACCACATCGCGAAAATTCTTGGCAGCAGCCCGAATGAGGGAAATACCCCCGATATCAATCTTTTCGATGATTTCATCTTCCACCCTGGAGTTTCGAAGCGTTTCTTCAAAGGGGTATAAGTCAACCAGAACCAGATCAATTTCGGGTATGTCATAATTCTCCAGCTGGCTGAGATGCTGATCTTCCCTTCTGGCCAATATGCCGCCAAAGACTTTGGGATGAAGGGTTTTTACTCGTCCGCTTAAAATGGATGGGTAACTGGTCAACTCTTCCACCGTATGCACCGCCACCCCCAAATCCTCAATATACTTTTGGGTACCACCCGTACTGTATATGGTCACCCCAAGTTCATTCAGTTTTTTGATGATCCGGTCAAGTCCTTCCTTATGAAAAACCGAAATCAATGCGGCATTTATCTTCTTTGAATACATGCGTTAAACTTAAGCCAGGAAAAGAAGCGGCAAAGTTACGAATAGTTAAAAGATTCATGGATGCCTGACCTTAATTTAATCGGGATTAATTACTCCCGATGCTGGTGCCTTCCACCGACTGGTCAACCGGTTTCATCCGGAAAATCAATATCTCCCTTTTCGGATATTGCATCATCGCTCTTTTGCTTTTTAACCCTCAGATCCAGGATATTGCCCATGGCGTAACAAACCCGGCAGCGGGCTTCATAGTGCTCTTTTTCGCCCAACAGAATCTGATGATCACCGGGTGAAAGCCGGTAGGAATGGGTTGCCAGATTTCCGCAATGACTGCAGATGGCGTGCACTTTGGTGATGTATTCCGACACCGCCAGCAAATAAGGCATGGGGCCAAAAGGTTTGCCCAGGTAATCCATATCCAGTCCGGCCACAATTACCCGCACTCCACGCAGGGCCAGATTCTGGCAGACATCGGTCAGTCCCAGATCAAAAAACTGGGCTTCATCGATACCCACTACCTGTACGGTGTCTTCAATAGCCAGGATAGACCGCGAATGGTCCACCGCGCTAGACATCATATAATTTTCATCATGGGAAACCACTCTTTCTTCCGAATAACGGACATCGGTCTGGGATTTGAATACCCGGACCTCCTGGTCAGCCAACTTTGCCCTCTTGAGGCGGCGGATCAGCTCTTCAGTCTTGCCGGAAAACATGGACCCACAGATCACTTCAATCCATCCGCTACGCTGACCCTTAAAATGCGGCTCCAGAAACATGAATCTGCATATTTGTCATATAAAGATACCATAAGCCCCATGATAATTACGTTATGAACAAAACAACCAGGAATGGCATACTCAAAGATCCAGACACTGATCAGCAAGATTCAATCGATTATCGGAGATGAAGGCTCTATCAGCCGACTCGAAAAAGACCTTGTAAAGGACTATCTGCGGGAACTTTACGATCTTACCGATGCCCTGCCGCTCACCGGGATGGCCATCCAGACCAAACGAACGGCTCCGGAGATCGAGCCGGCACCCATGCCTAAAGTCATTGCAACTACACCACATTCACCAGAGGCTTCCAGACCCTCCACGATCACTTCTCTTCCGGTGAAGGAAGAGTCCGAATCATCGATGCCGGACATTCCAAATCCCTTCAGAGTGCCTGAACCGGCAGAGACCCTGGTGCCGGGGGAACCTTATCTTCCCAATGGAAAAGGTGAACACATCCAGCCGGAAACCAGGTCGCCAGGATCAGAAGACCGGAATACCTCACCAGTTCCACAGGCATTTCTGAGTGAAATTCCGGTGCCAGTTAAATATGAAAGCCTGTTTGATGCAAGACAGGCAAAAGATCTTTCCGATAAATTATCCCGGTCCCCGGTAGCCGATCTGAACCGGGCTTTCAGCATTAACGACCGTTTGCTCGTCGTCACCGATCTGTTTGCCGGAGATCAACAGAAATTTCAGGAAACCATCGACATTCTGAACAGCAAGTATAGTTTTGACGAGGCCCGGTCGTATCTGACCCGGTACATTATCGACCGCTACGACTGGCTGAATGAAGAAAAATCGGAACGGGCCCGGGAGTTTATTAAATTGGTCGAAAGAAGATATTTAGGTCATTGATGTCATCCTTGCGCCAGTCCAGCATCTACCAGAGCATCAGGGTTCCCACCATTATCTTACTGATTCTGTGGATCATTCAGGGTTTTCAGATGATTACCAGTCTGAATCTTGGCTGGTTGGGGGTATATCCCCGACATGAAGTCGGGATCAAGGGTATTTTCACCTCACCGTTTATCCATAGTCACGACATCATGCACCTGATCAACAATTCAGTGCCTTTATTTGTCGGTCTGGCCATGATCCTGTTTTTTTACCGCAGGGTGGCCGGTAAAGCCATCCTCTTGATTTACCTGCTGACCGGATTTGGAGTATGGCTGTTTGGCCGTCCGGTACTGCACATAGGTGCGAGTGGCGTGGTATATGGCCTGATTTCCTTTATTTTCTGGAATGGGATTTTCCGGAGAAATCTGAAATCCATAGTACTGGCATTGATCATCCTGATGCTGTATAGCGGAATGTTTCTGGGGATCCTCCCCAACCAGCCCGGGATATCCTGGGAGAGCCATCTGATCGGGGCGATTGCCGGTATTACCGTGGCCTACCTTTTCAGAAATGAGCTGGAAATGGACGAGACCAGGTTCACACCTGAAGATGACGCTTATCTCGAGGGGGAAGGCGATTACTTTCTGGACAGGGACACCTTTGACAAAACCAGGACCGAAAAAATGCGGAATCAATCGGACTGGTTTTCCGATTCGACTTTCTAATCCGAAGTTGAGAGCAATTCATTAGCCGCAGCACGCACGCTGCCCGTCTTCAATAGAAGAGCTTTGGCTTCATCATAAGCGATATCAAACTGAGCTATCAGCATCCGGGTGCCCCGGTCGATCAGTTTATCATTGGCGAGTGCCATATCGACCATCCGGTTGCCTTTGACCCGCCCCAGTTTGATCATGCTGGAAGTACTGATCATATTGAGGATCATTTTCTGGGCGGTACCTGACTTCATCCGGGTACTTCCAGTCACAAACTCCGGACCAACCACGCATAAAATCGGGAAGTCAGCATGATCCAGGATGGGAGCACCTGGATTGCAGGTGATGCAACCGGTCGTGATTCCCCGCTCCCGGCAATCCTTCAGACCATGGACCACATAAGGAGTGGTACCGGAAGAAGCGATGCCTATGACGACATCGTCCGGGCCCACGAGATACGTATCCAGGTCTTTGATGGCCTGGTCTACATCATCTTCGGCGTGTTCGACACTCCGTCGAAGAGCATTGTCACCGCCGGCTATCACTCCGATTACCCACTCAGGAGGTACTCCATAAGTAGGCGGACACTCTGATGCATCCAATACCCCCAAACGGCCGCTGGTACCGGCACCCATATAAAAGAGCCTTCCACCAGAACGCATCCTGGGTACCAGGTGGGTAACCAGGGCTTCAATCTGGGGTATGGCCTTTTGGACGGCGAGGGCTACCTTCTGGTCTTCAGTATTGATCGATGTGAGGAGCTCCAACACGCTCATTTCTTCCAGGTGATCGTACAGGGATGGTTGTTCAGTAATTTTTTCCATGTTAAATCAGAATCAAATATGCCAACGGGAAAGAAGGTTGAGGCCCGGTTTGGCTGACTTGCCGGATACCATCCATATGCCAATAAATGTGAGCAGACCGTTGAGGATTAATATCTCGAAACTAAATCTATAACCCCAGAGCAGGGTAGTGCTATAGGTATCCAGAAAATAGGTGATGACCGGCGACAAGATACAGATCAATGGTACTTTCCGGTCATTGACTCCCCGGTTGACAAAGAAACCAAAAGCATATAGACCCAAAAGTGGACCATAAGTGTACCCGGCGAGTTTGAACAAGGCGGCAATCACGGCCTCATCATTGATATAATAGAAGACCATGATCACCAGAAACAACAGAAAGGAGAATCCGATGTGGACGAGACGCCTGGTCCTTCTTTTACTTTCTTCGGGAGCAATCGATTTATTGAAATCCAGGAAATCAATGCAAAAGGAGGTCGTCAGAGCAGTCAGGGCTGAATCGGCACTGGAGTAAGCGGCAGCAATCAGTCCGATCAGGAAAGAGACTCCAACCACCGGATGAAGGTATTCGAGGGCCAGCGTAGGGTACATCAGGTCGGTTGCTACTTTGGCTTCACTGCCAACCATCCGGGTCGGGATCTCGATGCCGTGCTGACCGGCATAAATATAGAGGATGGCTCCCAAGGATAAAAACAACAGATTGGCGAAGATCAGGATGAAACTAAATGTCATCATATTTTTCTGAGCATCGCCAATATTCTTACAGCTAAGGTTTTTCTGCATCATATCCTGATCCAGACCTGTCATCACAATCGCGATAAACATTCCGCCGAAAAATTGCTTGAAAAAATTCCGGGAATCAGACCACCCTTCCTCAAAAAACCAGACTTTGGAATAGTCACTTTCCTTCACTGTTCTAAAAACTTCCTTTAAAGAGAGCCCGAGAGCATCACCAATCAGGTAGATCGTCGCGGTTACCGCTATCAACATTGCAGCGGTCTGCATGGTATCGGTCCAGATGATGGTTTTGATCCCTCCCTGATTTGTGTAAATCCAGATTAAGAAAATCGTGATCAGGATGGTCACGGCAAAGGGGATTCCCAGACTGTCCATCAGAAACCGCTGGAGTACAATCACGACCAGGTACAAACGGAATGCCGATCCGACCGTCCGTGACAGCAGGAAATAGGCAGCGCCGGTCTTATACGACCGGACTCCAAAACGCTGGTCCAGATAGGTGTAAATTGAGGTAAGCTGGAGCCGGTAATACATTGGCATCAAGACAAAAGCAATGACTACATACCCGAGCAGATACCCCATCACAGTCTGCATATAGGAAAACTGGCTATCGGTCACCCATCCCGGAACGGAAATAAAAGTGACTCCGGACAGACTGGCACCGATCATTCCAAAAGCAACGACAAACCACGGTGATTTCCGGCTTCCAATAAAAAAGTCTTCGTTCTTCGAATTTGCGGAGGTCAGATAGGAAATAACCATTAGAAAGACAAAATACAGGGCGATGATCGCAAGGATCGTGATTGGTGAAATACCCAGCATCTAGTCCTGGAGTTTTGCCCCATATAATAAATCGCCCGCATCACCCAATCCCGGCACGATGTATGATTTGGCAGTCAATTCTTCATCAATGGCACCTGCCCATATCTTACAACGCGGATGGGTACGCTTAATATAGTTTATACCGTAGCTTGAGGCAATAATAGTGACCAGATGGATCTCCTTGGCGTGACCATGCCGTTCCAGGACATCCAGGGCGGCGGCAAACGACGCACCGGTTGCCATCATCGGGTCGGTCAGTATCAATACAGAATCCTCCAGATCGGGACAGGTAACGTACTCCAGGTTTATTTCAAAAGTACCATCCTTATGATGCTTACGGTAAGCCGAAATGAAAGCATTGTCGGCGTCGTCAAAATAGCTCAGCAATCCATGGTGCAGGGGAAGGCCTGCCCTGAGTATGCTTGCAATCACGATACGCTCATCCGGCAACATCATTCCTGCAATACCCAGGGGTGTCTCGATCTCCTTTTCTTTATATTGCAGGGTCTTACTGATCTCATAACCGAAGATCTGACCCAGACGTTCTACATTCTTTCGAAAGCGGAGCCGGTCATTCTGAACTTTGACATCCCGTAATTCAGCGATAAACTTACCGGCAATGCTGTTATACTCTGTGATGACGTTAGGCATAGTCTTCCATCAATGATTGCAAGATTGGTGTAAATATAGGTTTTAATTAAAACTGCCGGAGGCCGAATGCATAAATTATCCGGAACCTTAAAACCACTTACCGTTTGCCGTTGTTTCCCTTAGAGGTATCATTAGACAGCCCGGTTAATAATTTGGCTTCGTAATTGCAAAATTAGTGCAATAGCTGTATATTATGTCGGAGCTGAATAAACGCTTACAGAGATTGAGAACGCTACCTTTCCTGATCATCGCCTGCCTAACCTCAGGATTTGTTTTTGGACAATATACCATCCTGCCTAAACCCATTGGAGAAGAATCACTGGTTTATGAGACAGAGCGGGTTTTTCATGCACGGATACACTCCAATGGGTTATCATTGGGTTATACCGTGGGTGATATTGAGACCTGGTATAAAACCCGGTATTATTACTTCGATCTGGGATCATTGAAAAACGCCAAGGAATACTCTCAGAATTTCCGGTTTTTTGGAACCGGCAGCTTCAATCAGGCTTCCCGTCCTTTTATCTACGGTAAAATCAACCGTTTGTATGCCTTTCGCGCCGGAGTAGGTATGAAACGCTATTTTTCCGAAAAGGCCCGTCGCAAAAGTGTGATCGTCGGGATGAATTACGAGTACGGCTTTACCATCGGTATGCTCAAACCCTACTATCTGAAATTGAAAAGAAGCAGCGACGGGGGCGGCATAGATAAAATCGTAGAAGAGAAATATTCCGAAGAAAACCGGGAAGCCTTTCTCGACGAGACCCTGATCTATGGTGGCGCTGAATTCAAGTATGGTCTTGATGAAATAAAACTCAAACCCGGCATACATGGTAAGTTTGGTGCCAATTTCTCCTGGGGCAATCAGGATAATCTGGTCAAAGCCATCGAAGTCGGTCTGATGGGAGATGTGTTCCTGAGTAAAGTCCCCCTGATGCTCACCGAGGAAAACAAACCATACTTCCTCAATGTTTACTTAACTTTACAGTTTGGAAAGCGATCTTAAATCCGGATCGACAGAATGACATCAAAATGATTGAACTACCGGTTGTAGATCAAAACAGACACCGGCGTCCTACCTGGCTCAGGGTAAAGCTTCCCACCGGCGAAAATTACCGGCGGGTGAGGCAGTTGGTTGATCAGTACTCGTTACACACTATTTGCCAAAGCGGACATTGTCCGAATATGGGTGAATGCTGGGGAGCGGGCACAGCCACCTTTATGATCCTGGGTAATGTGTGTACCCGGTCATGCTCTTTCTGCGCCGTAAAAACAGGCCGACCGACCGAATACGATACTGATGAACCCGCACGGGTAGCAGAAGCGATACGGCTGATGCAGGTGAAGCACGCAGTGATCACCTCCGTAAACCGGGACGAACTGGAAGATCGCGGCGCCGAGATCTGGTATCAGACGGTCCGGGCAGTGAAGACCTCATCACCGGCTACTACCATCGAGACGTTGATTCCGGATGTCAAAGCGCACTGGGCAGCATTGGAACGGATGATCAGCGGTGGTCAGGAAGTTGTGTCGCACAACATGGAAACGGTCGAAAGACTATATCGAAAAGTGCGGCCACAGGCCAAATACGAAAGAAGTCTGCTTCAGATCCGGAAAACCAGGGAATACGGCAAAAGGACTAAATCCGGGATCATGCTGGGTCTCGGTGAAACCCCTGAGGAGGTACTGCGAGCCATGGATGATCTACGTGAAAACCGGTGCGATGTGCTGACCCTGGGTCAGTACCTTCAGCCGACCAGGATGCATTTGGCCGTTGAGGAATTTATCCATCCGGATCAGTTTGCCTGGTACCGGGAAGAAGGCCTGAACCGTGGATTTGATTTTGTTGAAAGCGGACCATTAGTCAGATCTTCCTATCATGCAGAGAGACACCTCTGACCATATTACGGATCAAATTCGGATATACTGTTTCCCCGGTAAAGTCCTGATCAATCCCTGAAACTCCAGATGCAGTAACGTGGCAGCCAGTTCGCTGGCGGTGAGTGCCGACTCCTTAAACAAGCGGTCAATGCTGACTGGTACCTGATCGTCAATCAGATCATAAACCACCCGTTGTTCGGTAGTAAGATCCACAAACAGTGATCTTTGTACCTCCGCGGTACGCTGATTATCTTTCCACTGAAGAAGACTCACCAGGTCTTCCGGACCATCAATCAATCCCGCCCGGTTGGTTTTAATCAGATAATTGCATCCCCGGCTCCATTGATCTCCAATCCGGCCTGGTAAAGCAAAGACATCTTTGTGATAGGTATTGGCCATCTCTGCCGTGATCATGGAACCTCCCTTGACATCCGACTCCACCACGATCAAAGCATCACATAAACCGGCGATGATGCGGTTTCGCATGGGAAAATTCTCCCGGTCTGGTTTAGTGCCACTGCTAAATTCGGTGAGCAGGCCACCTTTATCCACCATTTCATGGGCAGTCTTGCGATGTACCGCCGGATAAATCCTGTCCAGTCCGTTACCCATGACTCCGACCGTGGGCATATGCACTTCCAGCGCTTTCCGGTGAGACACGATATCAATGCCGTAAGCCAGGCCACTGACAATCAAAACGTCGCGGTTACGCAGATACTCCACAAGGCGCTCACACTGGGCGATACCGTAATGGGTAGGCCGGCGGGTGCCGACGATGGAAAGAATCCGCAGGCTGTTCAGGTCGGCTGTGCCTTTGTAGTATAAGACAGTGGGAGCATCCTTTATCCGTTTTAACCGGACCGGGTAATCATCATCCAGATAAAAAAGGACTTTGATCTGATTTTTTTCAATAAATGCCAGTTCTTTCTCTGCCTGATCGAAACTCCGTTTACGTACAATATCTTCGGCGGTTCTGACTCCGATTCCCGGGATCTTCAACAAATCGGATTTACGTTGCCTGAACACTGCTTCAACACCTCCGGCAAAGCTTACGAGATTTCTAGCCAGAACGGCGCCAACATTCGGCAGGTGCGTAAGCGCGATCTTTAAGATAAGTTCCTGGGTGTGGTCCATGCGATACTAAAATAATAGATTCGTATTCGCTTTTAATCATTAAGATAGAGAAACATGGCAAAAGGAAGTAAATATTATGTGGTTTGGGTGGGGGCTAAACCGGGTGTCTATCGAACCTGGGAAGCCTGCCAGGCCCAGATCAAGGGCTTCCCTCAGGCCAGGTATAAAAGTTACAAAACCCTGGCCGAAGCTGAGGAGGCATTGGCATTGGGACCCGAAAAAGAACCTAGACCAAGTCCCGACAAAACTGATCCTTCCCGGAAAGGGATCATATGGAAAAGTATTTCGGTAGACGCAGCCTGCAGCGGCAATCCAGGAATATTGGAGTACCGGGGAGTTGACACCCGGAGTAGACAGGAAATTTTCCGGCAGGGACCCTTTGCCGATGGGACCAACAATATCGGAGAATTCCTGGCTCTGGTCCATGCGCTGGCTCTGCTTCAAAAAAAGGGAAATAAACATCTGCCTATCTACTCCGATTCGAGGACTGCTCTGGCCTGGTTGAGAAACCGGAAAGCGAAAACCACATTGGCAAGGACTGCAAAAAATACAAAACTATTTGACCTTATTGAGCGGGCGGAGAATTGGCTTGACAAGAACCAATATGAAAATCCGGTTCTGAAATGGGATACCGAAAAATGGGGCGAGATACCGGCGGATTTTGGGCGTAAATAGGGTCAGACGAAACGCATCGGGTATTCCGCATCGACAATCCCTTTTTTGATTTGTTCCAGCTTGCGTTTGATCAGCCGTTTTTTTACCGGTTTAAGGAATTCGACAAACAACAGACCCTCGATATGATCATATTCGTGCTGGATAACCCGGGCCTCGATGCCGGTGAAGGTCTCGGTCTTTTCCTCAAAATTTTCGGTCATATAGCGCAATGTGATGCTCTTTGGACGGTCAACATCTCCCCTCACCTCAGGAATACTCAGGCATCCTTCTTCATAGGTGAAGAGATCCCGTCCCAATTCAACCTTGTGGGCATTGATAAAAACCCTTTTGATACCGACATGATCCTTCTCTTCTTCTTTGAGCTGGGTGGTATCCACCACAAACAACCGGATGGCCCGTCCTATTTGCGGTGCTGCCAGTCCGACTCCACGAGCATTGTACATGGTTTCCCACATATTCTGAATTAATTCCGGCAGGCCGTCATAGGCTGGCTTGATATCTTCCGCCCGCTTCTTCAAAATCTTGGTACCGTAGGCATAAATCGGAAGGATCATATCTCTTAATAATGCTTTAAATAATCTTGTAATATTAAAATAGCACTGACTTTATCTACGAGTTTCTTGTCGCGTCTTTTTTTCCTTTTATGGGTCAGCAAAATGATTTCCCTGGCCTGCTTTGAAGTTAGTGATTCATCATGAAATACCACTTCAATGTCCGGAAATTGTTTTTCCAGCTGACGGGCCAGTTTTTCGATTTCCGGTACCAACTGTGCCGGCTGACCATCCGGATGCCGTGGATAACCAATGACAATTTTCTCCACTCCTTCTTTCGTGCAATAAGTCTTAAGAAACGTCAAAAGTTCCCGGGTAGCGACGGTATCCAATCCGCTCACGATGATCTGCAGGGGATCGGTCACTGCCAGGCCGGTTTTCACGGTTCCGTAATCAATCGCTAATATTCGAGCCACCCGTCAAAGATAAAAGGATCCCCTTCCGTAATGACCGGAAAGGGATCCGAATTTTCCCAAAAGCTTATTTCGTTAGCGGCTCAAAAAGCCCCTTATTCAATCAGAATCATTCTTTTGGTCTCTCTGCCGGTATGGGTCTGCAGTTCATAGTATAGTACACCCGGTGTCAATTCGGACCGGTCAACGGTTACCTGCTGAAAGCCCTGATCGAAATACTGACGATACTCTTTCAGCACCTTACCCGCGGGGTCCATGATCCGTAACCGGGCCTCACTGGCATCAGGCATCCAGAATTCGATCACCGTTTCGGACCTGAATGGATTGGGCCGGTTTTGCATCAGCAGACCGGTGGTGAGCTCATCTGAAAAAGTAAGGGCAATGCCGGTGACCTCTTCGTTTGTCAGGTAGGCTTCCGGATAAAGTCCGGTTTTAGCGAGTGTCAACGCATCCGAAAGTTTCCCGCTGCCTGTTGTCTCCAGGTGCAGATAAAACAGGGGCTGTTGCCTTTCCAGATAGGCACCCCCCATCTGAACGGTACTGATTGCCAAACGGTCTCCGGCGAAATTCAGCTGCGTTTCTTCTCCATCAATGGTCATTTGACCGTTTTCGATACCCATCAGACGTAACTGAGCCGGATCTACCTGAAATTGCAGTTGCATCCCTTCCACTATCCAATCATCGTTAGAGTAGACCGGAACCCGGATGACTTCACCGGGACGATACGTTTTGTCGGCCAGTGAAAAAATCACCTTGTATGCACTTCTTCCCGCGGCTCTGGAAGTAAAGACGTTGTCATCCAGATCGCCGATTTTAATCCCGATAAAATTCTTGGGGGCTTCCCTGCCCGAAGTAGCATAGACTTCGATATACTCCGGAAAATCAGTTTCCAGTGCTTTTTCAGGCCGGGCAAAGCGGTATCCGGCATCCACAAAACGCCAGGAAGTATTCTGGGGAAATTCCTGAATCTTGCCCAGTAACAGTTTGCGCATCTGGATCAGGTCGATTGGATTGATCTTCTGATCACGGTTGGCATCAGCGGCGATCAGTTTGTAAGGACTGGTCAGCGGTTTTATGCCGAGGATGTGTTTCTGTACTTTGATCAGGTCAGCTGTTGAAATACCATTTGCATGATCGGTATTCTTGGCCGGCACGATCATCGTCCGGTCTACAATCGGCAGGTCGACCTCATACAATCCGGCAACTCCGGTCATCACTATGGTTTCGGTCGTATTGTTTGCCACTTTAACCTGAACATTGGCTATTTGCTCCTGGGTCTCGGTAATGATCTGCCCCGACACGAGAGCCCCTGTCTGTGGAGGTTGCTGCACTATCTGGCAGATGTTATTATTATCATAAAGCATGACAAATACGTTGGCAAAATCTGCCTCCCCGGAGACGGTATCTTTTACCCAAAACTGCACGGGGATCACCGTTGGATCGGCGACAAAGTCAGCGCAGGTAAACTGCAGGCTGGTGGAATCGTGTGGCGGTACCGGTGAATTCTCATCGGCAAAACCCCGGGCGATAAGAAACAGGAGGTTGCCCGGATCACCACCACAAGCCGGAGAGCTACTGCTGTTAAATTCTTCAGCCCAGATCTCCGACATACCGAAATCAACAGCGCCATCATTATCTCCATCCATCGGAGTGAGGGTAGTGGTCAGGGAACTTCTGGCAACAACACCAGGCAAAGCACCGCTGCTTATCGTAAAGTTAGACGTGAGTTTAGAGACATTACCACATGGGTCGGTAGCCGTCCAGATCAGCGAATAGGCACCGGGAGGCAATGAATCTTCCGGTTCGGCAATTTGTCCGGTTCCCTGGACCACCAGGGCTCCCGCCTGGGTGCGGAGCTCCCATTTGACATTTGGGGTACCACAGAGATCGGAGGCATCGATCTGGGCGCTAAGCAACCCAAAACAGTTTACCGTTTCGATATCAGCTACCATGGAGATTTCCTGAATGTCAGGAGGAACCGTATCGATCACTTTGATGTACTGCAGGAAGGTCAGGGTACCGGGTTGTTGGGCCATCGATGCCCAGTCACCTCCGGTGTTTACTTCACACCAGTCGACCACACACCAGGTACGCAATACCTTATAGCAACCTACTCCGGTAACGATCTCAAAAACCTTGTCATAGTAACCGACTCCATACTGGCTGCAATCCGAAAAATCAGTGGGTACGATGGGGCCGGGAGTTTCAATGGCTACTTTTCCATCCAGGCCGTAGGTAATTCCGCAGCTATATACTACCGTATCTTCCAATGGCAGGGTGATATTCATCAGGTCCATCGGACATCTTTCAATATAAATCTTCTGCGTTGCAATAATGACCTCCTGCATACCATGATCATTGGAAACGATGGACGTAAACTCTCGCTGTATGTAACCGTTTCCACATCCCACCTGATGAAGGGTGAATCTTTCGGACAAATTGCTGTTGCAGTTATCATTCAACAAACCATCGTTATAGACCACATTGACCGGGTTTTCAGGATCGCCACACAAAATGTTATGCACTGCAAAAGTATCCTGGTCAGCCGGGTCAAACACGTATTTTCCGAAAGCTTCGCGGATAGCATCCAGGTCCTCAGCCTCAAACATATCCTGGTAAAACTCGGTATAGGCGTTGCAGGTGATCGTGATGTCGGGTAGCGGTTCCACTACAATAGGTGGAAGCTTGTCTTCTACGTGGACTATTCCCCAGCATCGATCGACATTACAGTTGAGGTCGATAATCATCAATTCGACCATGATATCACTTCCAACATCCTCACAACAGAAAGGAACTTCAGGAGCAAAGCCAAATTCAAATACATCCTGGCAAATCCCCGGATCCATTTCCACCCAATCGGCATAGTGCTGATAATAGTCACCGATTTCCGAAGGTTCACCCTCCTGGTATCCACAGGCGGTCATCCAGTCTGTACGCCGGGCCAGGATCAGATAGACAGCACAATTATCATAGCTTTCGGCATCCATGCTCGCGGCTTTCATATAAGTAAACTGGTTGACATTGACCAGTGAGAGGTTGACCGCATCGTGGCATACTGCAGTGGCCGGAGTCTGGTCGGAAATGATGAGTATTACCGTATCCAACCGGGTGTTGTGGCAAGCATCAACCGATTGGTAGACCAGGATCTCACGCTCACCGGGAATATTCCAAAGTGGTAAGGTGATCACCTCATCGCCAGCATAATGAAAATAGGCAAGACTGTTCACTCCGCTGACGGAGACAGTCACATCGCCGATATCACTGCAATTATCCGAGACGGTCGCATAAGGTGCGAGCCCATGACCGACACAACCCGATGGTGCCATGCCGATCGTATCGGTCAGATATTCTTTGGTTATGCCATTGATTTCATGCTCTACCAGGTCCAATTTGCTGGTGTCGAAGCTGACTGACGGGGGAACCGTATCAATGATCACAATGGTATCAGAGCAAATGACTTCATTACTGCATTCATCATGTAAAGTCCAGGTCCTGATTACTGTACCGGTATTCCCGCAGGAGGGCCAGGGATCTTCCTGAACACTGACAAAAACCCCACATGCAGGCCCATTCGGTATCAATGCAAAGGTATCTATTCCGGGTATGGCATAGAGCGGTGCCCTGAGTTCCAGGCTGTCCAGGGGATTCGGGTCAATGCCGCATAAAATGGTATCGCGGCCATCCGGACAGATCAACGAATCGCTGAGAATATCTACCCTCAGCACGTAGGTTGTATCCGTGCAAAGACTGGGATAACCCGGTACTCCCCACATCCGGTAGATCACTTTGGTATAAATGCTGTCGCAATCATTGATGGCTACCGGCCACGGAGTGAAGATTAAATCACTGGCACTAAAGGAACAAGCATTGGTAAAAGCCGGAAGATAGCCCAGATCATCCCTGGGGGTAGTGGGATCGGCAGCGGGATCAGCACAACTGACGATACGATTGGTGCAATCCAGCGCAGGGGTGCAGGGAGTCTGTGCTGAAACAAGGGAAGTCAGGAGGAAAAAACCTACTAAAAGCAGAATCCACTCAAAGTGGCGGGGAAATGGGTTGACAGAGTAATCCCCTGTCAAACGGGTTGTACACGTTTTCATGAGACCTTAGTTTTAGATAATAATGAATACACTGAACCCCATCAAGAATGCTCAATGTGATCCGGCAGGGGTAAGAAAGGTTATCTCTGATCTGATCGGTCTCGGTTGAGTCAATCCTCAACCAGCAGTTATCCTACAAATATATATTATAAATATTAATAATATATAATGTCAAGAGATCAAAGGGAATCAATATTTTATTTCGGATATATTGGTGCCTGATTTCTAGCTGATTATACATAACAATGTCACTAAATCATCCGGATTTTAACATATTGCCATTCATTGCACAAGAACTTAGAAAGGGGTTTTGCCTGCGAATAGGGCAATCTACTCAACGGATTGATGCAGGATTTGATGAGATGATCCCCAACCTTTGGTGGATAAAAAAAAAGCAGTCAATTCGCTCATTGACTGCTTTCATCTAAAACCAAGTCTACAATCTTTATAACTGCTTCATTCGATATATCAATAGAATGATGATTCCTGATTTGCCGGACGTGAACCCCTACGATATTTTTCCGGATTTCCTTGTTACCGGAATGAAAGTGCTGTGAGTTCTGACTAGGTAATGATCTTTCTTCGGATCAAATAATTTCGGATCAGCTTAGCTGCTACCGGTAGTGCCAGAAATACCCAAAGATTCATAGGTGTTCGAATTCGTTATAAACATTAGAAACAATTATCATACCAAAAAATGAGTCGGGGTATAGGGGTGTCATTAAATTTCTTGGCTCCCGGATGGTATCCAGAGTTATTCACGTTGAACCCCTGGCGGGGTTCTGGCCCTTTCGCCAGGATCAGCCCTTCGGCAGGCTCAGGGTGGTGAGACCCCGGATGGTATCCGGGGTTATTCACGTTGAACCCCTGGCGGGGTTCCGGCTTTCGGCAGGCTCAGCCCTTCGGCAGGCTCAGGGTGACGGTGAGGGGTTTTTAATTGTTATTGTTGAACTTTTAACGATACGATTCAACAATTAAACACCCTCAAGACCCCTAAATCCCCTGAAAGGGGACTTTGCAGTGTGCTGGAGAAAACCACTCACGCGCATTGAAGGATAGATTCAACCAGGATACCACATAACTACTCACTATCGAACCAGTTTAACAATTAAACGATGACGATTCAACACTGGATAGTACAACCCTCCTTGCAGAACGACCATAACCCCCTTCGGCAGGCTCAGGGTGACGGTTGAGGGTTTTAATTGTTATTGTTGAACTTTTAACGATACGATTCAACAATTAACCACCCTCAAGACCCCTAAATCCCCTGAAAGGGGACTTTGCAGTGTGCTGGAGAAAACCACTCACGCGCATTGAAGGATAGATTCAACCAGGATACCACATAACTACTCACTATCGAACCAGTTTAACAATTAAACGATGACGATTCAACACTGGATAGTACAACCCTCCTTGCAGAACGACCATAACCCCCTTCGGCAGGCTCAGGGTGAGGGTGAGGGTTTAATTGTTTGACTGTTTAACTGTTACTGTTTAATCGTTTCATTGCGGTCCAGTTTAAACTGAAACGTACTCCGATGCGCAGGTATGGAGCTACCCTTCGGCAGGCTCAGGGTGACGGTTGATTTTGTATTGGCGAAAAACCTCCCAGATCACCAATCAGCAATCTGAAATCTGCAATCCTCCTTCGCCAATGCTTCGGCGGACGGAGCAAAAAAAAAGCCCCCCTCCACAGAGCGGAGAGAGGCCATCCCAAAAACCGATTTTT
>CAYRYD010000041.1:0-50484 GCA_964428345.1 uncultured Saprospiraceae bacterium
CCAGTGGCACTATTTCATCGAAATCGGTGGCACAGTTTCACCGAAATATACAGTACATTTCTCAGAAGCTTAAAAGTGATGGAAGGAAGTCTCGAAGCGCTAAAAAAAGATAAAGCTGAACTAATGTAGAATCTTGGTCGATCAGCTAAAATCGATTTGAAAGCTGAGTATAGGCACCATCCCTGCCTGGTCCCTGAATCCCCATCTTATCCGCTTTGGATCGAAGGTTCGATCAATCACATCGATGTTTTTTATCGAAGCCACATTTTGAATATCGAGTGAGAGGCTCCATGATGAATGCGAACTATCATTTCGTAGTGAAATTCTTATATCGGGGCGAAAATATGATTTGACCCTTTCAGTGAAGGGCTGGCTTTCATCCAGTAAGGGTAAGGAAGGATCAGAGGGATTCCGGTCTAGTGAAAGAATCGGACTTACATAACCTCCTAGTCCATAGAGGATTCTGGTGCCAATCTGTAAAATAGAGTGTGAGTTTAGATTTATTTCCTTAGCACCCATAAAGCTTGAAAAAAAGTTACTATTAAATCGGGTATTATGGCTGGTGCCATCCAGGCTGGTATATTTTGAGTCAGAAAGAGAAGTACTGAAGATAAAAAAGCCTTGATTGGTAAAGTATTTTTCAAGGGTGAGGTCGACTCCTATGTTTGTCGCAGAGCCTTTTCCAGTCAATGCCTGAGAAGAGTACCCATCGATTTCATTAATTAGTGAATAAGTACTCCGTATATCTTGATCTACGGGTATATTTTTTAATTTCTGGTAATACGGTTCTATTTTCAATTTGTAATTCGTGAAATGATAATTCAGTGTAGTAATTAACTGATGCGATATGATGGGACTAAGCGATAAATTTGGCTGTTCGATGACACCCAATTCAGTCGTAATTCTGGCAAGATAGTGACCTATTGGTAGAAAGACACTGTACTTACCGTATCCAAGTGCAATGGAACAATTTTCAGAAAAATAATATTCAGTTCCTAGCCGGGGTTCGATTGATCCGGTATTATTCAGGCTGAAGTGGATCGAGTGAATTCCAAGATTCAACTTCCATCTCGAGTTCGGATTTATAGCAAGATTGGCAAAATGTTGAAAAAGGAATGAATGGCCGTCTTCATTCAGTAATTGCCTGGTCCTTGGAAGATATTTTATCCTTTTGAGATTATAAATTAGTTGACTAGCTAAAACTCCACTCTGAAGAGTTAAAGCTGGAGATAGTTTACGAGTATAGGTGCTATTTAATGTAAGTTTATCGTTATTATAGATTTCATCGTTAACAGCTGTTGGAATAAGATTCTGATTAAGTGTATCATTCCTCCAGATGATTTGTTGACCCATGGCGGCTAAGCTCAATTTAAGATAGGACTTGTCATCGATGAGATATTGGTAGTTCAATCCGATAACTCCCATATCGGTATCAAATTTTCGGGTATAATAATCACTATAGGTCTTCCAATTTTCGATTCCAGAAACCACATCCTCGAATTCTTTGCTTAATCCTCCCATGCCCCAAATTGATAAATTGTGTTTCTTGTTGCGACTTTTGAAGCTTGTCTTAAATGATAAGTCTTGAAAGGTATTGGATTCCCGTTCATCGACCAGATGGATATCCAAAGCATCCAGGATACCCAGGGTTGAATAGCGGTAGTTTACCAGATACGAACTGCTCCCTTTTCTGATCGGACCTTCAGTAGAAAAATCTAATCCCAACATTCCTGCTCTAAAGGTATGTTCTCTGTTTTCCATATTTCCTTTTCTAAAATTGATATCGAAAACCCCCGAAATGGCATTACCATAATTTGCGGCAAAACCTCCTGAGGAAAAATCAGAATGGTCGAGCATGCTGATGCTAAAAATGGTAATGCCTCCACCAGATGATCCGATTCTGGCAAAATGATTGGGATTGGGAATGTCCACGCCTTCAACCCTCCATAACAAACCAAATGGAGGATTTCCCCGGATAACCAGATCGTTTCGATTATCCCTCGCTGGCTTTACTCCCGGGAAACCTACCGCCATTCTACCGGGATCATTGGCGCTTGCAGGATAACGTTGAGTCTCTTCTGAGGAGAATGCCCTGGTGCTCACCATCGATAATGCATTCAGAGGTTCGTGCGGATGCTTGGAGGCCAGTATTATTACTTCTCCCGCCTGAAATGGGGTTTCTTCAAGCTGAAAGTCAAGTACCACTTCTTTTATAGAGTTCACCAGCACATCATCGAGGATCTGGGTTGCGTATCCAAGATACCGACAAACAATCTTATAACGTCCTACAGGGATGCTTTCCAACAGGAATTGTCCATCCAGATCTGACACTACCGCCACAGTTCCCAGTTCTACGGTAGCTCCAATTAATGGTTGTTTATTGATTTTGTCAACCACCGATCCACGAATAGTTTGAAAAAGACCCTGAGCCATTAATTGAACATTTGTAAGCAGTAGTGCGGATAATATCGGGCCGACCAGATTAAACTTTAGATATGAGTGTTGCATTGTCTTACAATTTAAAATTGAATTTCAAACTAATGGATGGAATTAGATCCGGCATCGATAATATTCCGGAGAGCCACCCACATGAGGATTCCTTAATTTTTGATGTATGGGATAATTCATAGGTAAAACCTGCGCCTATGTCCAAGTTTGCAGTCTGAGAATTGTGGATTTCCCGGCCAAGTTGCCATTTCATATACATATTTCTCAAACACATACTTCCCATCGTCGCGAATATAATTAGCCCGAAGTTCACAAACCAGGTAGATCCATCCATTAGTTTTGCATTTCTTCCAGAATGATAGTATACATCAGCCGTTGCTGATAGTGGTCTCTGCCGGAACCCTGGCAACGATCCGATATTGGTTCCAATTTTTGTTTGTCCGACTTGATAGCGAAGTCCTACATGAATTAACGCTGGAATACCAATTCCCGTGGATAACTCGAGAGGTCGTTTCGTCAATACTTCCTTCGTGACGAAAAGCAGGATTAGAATAACTGCTATCGGTATGGGTAACTTAAAATCTGAAGGACTCATTTTCTGTTTTTTTAAGCCATCGATTTGTCCGGCTTGATTGGATCTAAAGGTCAATTGAAAAGGGAAACCAGACAAATTCTGATGTAACAGAGTAGGGGAGATATGTAACCATCGCTTATGATAAGGACTGATGTAACATATCTTGAATTATGTAACGGCCGGATATTGTGCAGGGCCTTGGAGCATCGAGACCTCATGGGTATCTGCACATTAAAACCTAGTGTATGTCACAGATGAAATGGCGTATTATAATTTCTATTCATATTTAACCAAAACTATTGGTTATGGTTAAATAGGATTGCACTTACAAAAAATGAACGGGATGACTTATGACGTCACAGTTCACAGACATTCCGAACGGCTTATATACTTTTGAACTGTGATGAAGGGAGGAATGCAGATAAGATAACTAATGAGCAAATTAGCCAGGTTCTTAAGGTCGGATGCGAACGATAGACCGAGTGAAAAAGAAGTTTCTAGAGGAAGGTTTCCTTCTAGCCCCCTCTAAAACTGGAATAAGATTTCTCAAAACAAGGGAATGACTAAATTTGAGAAATATGAAACAAAGAAGGAGAAAGTGGACAGCTGAAGAAAAGCTCCAAATTCAAAGAGATACAGAGCTGTATGGCATGTCTATCTCATGAAGTCTCTAGTTCGATGCTATACCGGTGGAGAACTAACTATCTACAACATACGAGTGGGGTGCAATTACTCCTTAATGCAGCGAACCGAATACCCATGAGCACGGTTGTAACCAATTAGGTCGGCACCGTCACTTTCGAAAAACAGAAGACGAGCGCCTGTGCCACTTATAGTGCTAGACCAATAGTAGCCAAAGGAACCAATATTGAAGAGCCCTCCTGTTTCGAGGTTGCGATAGCCAGCTAAAGAAAGTTTTAAGGGCGAAAGTAAGGCACCGGCAGCGTTGTTGCTGCTCCAACTCAATCGTTCCTTCTCCCATTCTGGATTGTATCTCATAACACCTTGATAATCAAGTCGGGGTGGTAGGATTATTCCATGATCCTTAAATAGGGGAGATGCTCAAACCTTGCAAAGGACTCGCTGCCGGCTCGCTTTTTTTATTTCAACCATCCCTCCTGAAAGCAAGCTTTCATCGGTCTGGTGCAATAAAAAAAGGCCGCCATCTACCGATGGCGACCTTTGCAAAGTTTGTCGGGGTGGTAGGATTATTCCATGATCCTTAAATAGGGGAGATGCTCAACCTTTGCAAAGGTTTCGCCTTCGGCTCACCTTTTTTATTTCAACCATCCCTCCTGAAAGCAAGCTTTCATCGGTCTGGTGAAATAAAAAAGGCCGCCATCTACCGATGGCGACCTTTGCAAAGTTTGTCGGGGTGGTAGGATTCGAACCTACGACCCCCTGCTCCCAAAGCAGGTACGCTAACCGGACTGCGCTACACCCCGAACTATGTTTCCTTTTTATGACCCTCCCGCTTAAACGGGATACGCTAACCGGACTGCCTGCCCGTCCGTAGTTTTCGGGGAGCCCCCGTACTATTCTCGATTGCTTCTTTCGTAAGCGGTCGCAAAGATATAAATTCCTGGTAATTTAAAATCATCTTTTACCCATCAGTTCATGTAATTGCCCAAAAGGAAAAACTTGCTGATCTCCTCCCACTCAGATGTTGAAGTATCTTTGTTGCTCCGTATGCCGGCACCTGGTTGTCTTTGACACACGCCGATAGGTCGGATGATTAGGTAGCACCGCCTTCCACAGCTTACGGGAAATCGCACCTGTCGTATCTGCCAGTATCGGTGTCAACGAAAATGGGCTACCCGGTACATCAGACAGACCACATTTCCGCACAATCATGAAGGATCTCTTATGCAATTCTCTGACTGGAATTTTGACCACTTAAGACAATTCAAAACTTAACCATTAGTTGCGGTAGCAAATATCTTTCAGAACTCCAAATTAAACCAAAGACATGAGACCTGCAAAAAAACTCATCCTTGGTATAACTAATTTGAGTATATTAAGGGGTACTAAATCAAATGTGTTATGAGAAAGTCAATTTTAGTAGGTGTAGTTTCCTGCCTCTGTTTACTCTGGTCTGTATCAGGTTTCGCACAGGACGAGCAAACTGTGAAGGGAGAAGTTCTGGATCTCTCTTGCTACATCAAAAGTGGTGCTAAAGGTGCGGGTCATGCAGCGTGTGCCAAATCATGTGTAAAGAGTGGTCAACCAATGGGCCTGCTCACAGATGACGGGACTGTTTTGCTGCTGGCTACCGGTGAAGACAAAGAAAAGATTGAAATCTTGAAGGACCTGGCAGGTGAGATGGTTGAGGTCAAAGGTGCAGCATCCGAGAGAGACGGGATTAAAATGTTGATCGTTTCTGACGCAAAAAAATCGGGTTCCTGACTCAGATCCTGACAGAAATGTCAGCATTTCACGAAAACAATGTGTGATTTAAGGATTCCTTGTTCGTCCAGGTATCAATTTTTCGACCATACGGTTATTAGAAGTGCCCTAAAGTCTTGTTTAAGAACTCTTTAGCCTTTTCTTGCTGACCTTTGGCCAGTGCAATATGGGCACTCTCCGGAAGAAAGACGGGTTGTGAAGGATCATTTAGGAGAAGGCGGTCCATGAGGGTTTGGGCCTTATCTACCTGATTGCTCAAGCGGTAGACTTTGCTAAGAGCGCTACTGAACCGTTTGTCATTAAGACCCGTGTTGTCCAGATAGGTTTAATATCCTCTGGCTGCATCCGCATATTCCCCTTTGAGCTCATGCAGAGCCACCTGACAGATCAGGTCAAAGTTTTTACCACTGATTTGCATAATCACACCCAGACATTCGTCAGGGGTTTTTCATAAAGCTCCAGATTTTCCGTACTCATAGTATAAATGTAATTCCCGATAAGTTTAGGGCACAAAAAAATGAACAAAAAGCTTAAATATATACTGATGATATTTTTAATGAAAAGCGTTTTTGTTTTAAGCACATTCCTGGGTAAAAACTATCCTGCTGGCTCCTGACAGCTTTGAGATTAATTCGGACATTTATATTTTTCGTGTAGGTTCCCGGTACTTAATTCATTCATTCGTAATAATATTCCCCTTAATCAAACTCAGAGAAATTTTATTCGTGTAATCCCCCGATCAAATATTTTTGGTAGATTAAACCCTATTATTTTATCATAAGACATAGTGATTGGCTCCCATAGTGCCATGGACGGGGATACTTTATGATCAGCATGTCACTAATAAAGAACAAATAAGCATATGCATATAAGTCGAAGAAGGTTTATCAGGCAATCCCGCCAGCTGATGGTTTCAACTGCAGCACTTTCAGGGTTTCCTTTTATCCTGCCCCACCGCCACAGACATATCCCGCCAAGTGACCAGGTAAACCTCGGTCTGATCGGCTGTAACAGCCGTGGTTTTTCCGTTTTGCAACAGCATCTGAAAGTGGCCGGAGTGAATTGTGTAGCCATGTGCGATATCGATCAGAATGTTTTGCAGAAAAGAGCCGGAGAAATCGAAGCACAGCACGGCCGGAAACCAGCGCTGTACGAAGACTTCCGGGACTTGCTGGCGCAAAAGGATATCGACGCAGTCATCATCGGTACCCCCGACCACTGGCACTGCCTTCCAACTATCTATGCCTGCGAAATGGGCAAGGACGTGTATGTTGAAAAGCCCATGGCCAACAGCATTGAGGAATGCAACCTGATGGTCCGGGCCGCCCGCCGGTACAACCGCGTCGTGCAGGTGGGGCAACAGCAACGCAGCAGTGAGGTCTGGAATCAGGTGATGGATTTTCTAAAAACGGGTAAACTGGGCAAGGTGCAGAAAGTCGATATCTGGGGCAATTTTAACTATGGGCTGGGTCCGTTGAAACAGCCCGATGCCGCAGCTCCTGCCGGGGTCAACTATGATCTGTTTCTGGGGCCCGCAGCCTCACGCCCCTTCAACCCGGCCCGCTTTCATGGCAGCTGGCGCTTTTTCTGGGACTACGGTGGTGGCCTGATGACCGACTGGGGTGTCCATCTCCTGGATATGGCCCTTTGGGCAAGAGACCTGAAACGGCCGCCTGATACGGTGGTGGCTCAGGGTTTTCAATACGACCTGCCGGACCGTTCGCGGGAAACCCACGATCAGCTGACCGCTCTTTTTAGCTATGATAATTATCTGATCCAGTGGGAGCACAACTCCGGGAAACAGGTCGGCCCTTACGATCGAAATTACGGAGTGGCTTTCATCGGGGAAAACGGAACCCTGGTCGCCGACCGGGCAAAGTGGGAGGTCTTTCCTGAATGGGACGGAACTGCCAAAGCGCCCCGGATGGAAAAGGTAGGTCCCCTGCAGGGCCAGCATGGTCATGAAAGACATCCGGCTAATTTCATCGCCTGTATTAAATCCAGGGAAGAACCCGCCTGTCCGGTCGAAGCAGGCCGGGCAGTGGCGGTCGCGGCCCACATGGCCAATATTGCCGTGCGGAGTAAAACGTATCATCTGCAATGGGATGAAGCGAAAAATCAGTTTCGCAATAATAAAGCCGCTAATAAATACATCATACCCGAATATCGTAAACCCTGGAGCCTGCCAAAAGTGTAAATTTCATGTTTAATTGTTTAAATTGTTTAATTGTTTTGAACTGGTTCGGCGGTTGAAGGCAGACTATTAATTTTTTTTTAAAAAAATAAATTCCATGAAGATTCCCCTGATTGCGCTTCTGGTCATAATGTTATTTTTTTTCTCCTGTAAACCACAACAATCCGCCCCGGATGTGATGGCAGAAAAAATCCCAACCCTGAGCAGGCTTTGGGCTACCGATACGACTTTGCGTACGCCGGAATCGGTATTGTACGATAAATCGCGCGACGTTATTTATGTGGCCAACGTCAATCTGAATCCCTGGGAGAAAGACGGCAATGGGTTTATTTCGAGACTGGACACGAAAGGTAATATTCTTGAATTGCAATGGGTGAGCGGTCTGAATGGTCCCAAAGGGATGGGCATTTTAAATGATCACCTTTATGTGGCCGATATTGATGAAGTGGTCGAAATCAATCTGGAAACCGGTGCCATTGTCAACAAATATTTTATTGAAGGAAATCCGACATTAAATGATGTAACGGTCGGTAACGGGGTGGTTTATATTTCGGGATCCGACAGCAATAAGGTTTTTATGCTGAAGGATGGCAGGGTGACGCTCTTGTTTGAGGGTGATTTTGGTCGCCCGAATGGCCTCTATGCGGAATCGGGACGGTTATTGATGATCACCACCATCAGCAGCGAGTTGAAGGCGTTTGACCTGGAGACCGGACAAATCACGGTTTTAGTAGATAGTATCGGGCATGGTGATGGCATCGTCCCTGCCGGTGATGGCGACTACCTCGCTTCTTCCTGGCGGGGTGAGATCTTTTACCTTACCCCCGGCTGGAAGCGCATCCAACTGCTGGATACCAGGGACGCAGAAATCAATGCCGCCGATATCGACTATATAATCGAACAACAGATGTTACTGGTGCCGACTTTTCTCAAAAATCAGGTGGTGGCTTACAGGATGGAGAAGTGATGTGGTTGAAGTGGTTGGATGTTGTTTGATATGGTTGGAAGTGGTTGGAAGTGGTTGGATGTTGTTTGGATATTTTTGGACATTGTTGGAAGTGGTTTGATGTTGTTGGATGTGGTTTGAGGTGGTTGGATATCACTGAGTTCTGAGATCAGCGTACATGCTTTCTTGCCGGGCATTGCTGAGGGAAACCCGGCGGCGGTGTGCATGGAATTGTCAGATGGAATGTGTAATGGAGCAGAAGGAAGAATGTAAGTATAGGAGCGATTGTGTCAGAAAACGCCGGGAACGGCGGGGTCACTGCTCACAGATTGACGAATCATGTTTGCAATAGGGTAAACCGATGTCCTGTTTCGAGAGTCACTCTTTTACAAACAATCCGGGTTTCAAGCCATGTGGATCAAGCAGTTGAAGATGATATATCCCCGGGGCCAGAGACCGGACATCTGCAGTCGACCCCGTCAGTCGCATCCGCATGACTTCGCTGCCCTTGAGATCGTAGATAGAAAGTCTGCCACCATCTGTATCCTGAAGGTGTAATAATGTCTTGACAGGATTTGGGTAGAGGCGGAGTAAGGTAGGATGGATCTGGCTGACGGCCAAGGGCTCACTCAGTATCTGGTGGATATTCACACTGGCGACGCTACCGCTGCCATGAGCAGATATGACATATTGATTGTCCTGCGTAAACAGTAGATGTGATATCGCGTCAACAGGGTACATCTGTATCTCATTAAATGTCATGCCCTCTGCGCGAAAGAGTTTGATAATGCCATCATATCCCCCACACACCAGGTATTCATCATTCTGATCGAAGGCGAGTGTATAGTTGTAATGAGGAAACACCTGAATGGAGGCGCTGACCTCGAGTGCATCGACATCAATCACTTCGATGCCTCCGTTTGCATAGCCCCCGCCCACTGCCAGCCACCGATTTCCGTCCTGTGTATAGAATACAGGCGAGTATGTCCCCTCATTATCCGGAGTGGGTATTTGTACAAGGTTTTGCGTATTTCTATTTATGAGATAGACATAATTCATTTCATATCCGCCGTTCAGGGCGAGATAACTTCCATCGGCCGAAAAACAAAGTTTAGCATATTCGGGGTCTGGAATATCTGTGATGGTATACATTTCCAAATTAGTAAGAGTGCCGGTTACGCTATTGTAGGAATCGATTTCGATCCAATAGTTGTTCGCTCCAAAACGCAAGGTCGCAACCAACTCTTTGTTTTCAGATATCCTGAAAGTAATTACGTCATCCTGTAACAGTGTCATCGTGGGAGCAGAGAAATTGACTAATCGGTAAAAAGAATTGTTGTTCAGAAACAATAACTGATTTTCATCAATAAACCGAATGTCATATTTCCATCCAATACCGGGCAATTCATTGATTACTGCATCCGCGGCAAAGTCGTAAATCACCAGAGTATCTCCACCAGAACCCCCACTTGCATTGCTGTATGCTATAAGCTGTTGACCATTTTTAAAGTAGCAATCCAGGGCAGAAATGGAATAGTTCGGATGTTCCAGAGTTCTGATGATCTCGAGTCCACTCATCTCCTGGGCAAGCAAAAGTGTGCCAACGCCAAGAACGCCTGTGAGGATTCCTGCAACGAGACGAAGTTTTGCACTCAAAATGACTCGTTTCATGGTATCGGGATTGATAAACTCAAACGCGATCTCAAACTAAGTTATAAAAATTTTCAAAAACACTTAAGACAAAAGCCAGGTAGTGTGTATGACATTTTTCACTAAATATATTATTATGTGAAAAACAATTCAGAATGACTACGCGCAGTCTTCCATGTCTCATGGTCCTGTCATTTTATCTAGCTGGATGTCTGTCCGGAAATGGCGATCAACCCACACCTAACATCCTTTTCATCATGTCGGATGATCACACGGCACAGGCCTGGGGCATCTATGGAGGGATTTTGCAGGTACCGAAGTTTAAAGAATATAAAAATCTGACCTTAAACATGAATGTTCTCAACTGGGAAAGGCAACGAGTTGCCAGATACTGCCAATGAAAGATCTCCAAGGGGTCATGACCCCTTGGAGACTTAAAGACACCAGGATCTCGAGTTCAACAAATTAACATAGATCCTATCGTTTTTAGTTGTTTGGAATGGGATTTATATCCACCGGTTTCGGGAGATCACCTTGTTTTCTATACAATATCAATTTTCATAGACAGGCAATGTTCTATGAAATGATGAATGTCAAACGTCTCGGCGGCTCCCAGTTTTTGACCGATCTGACTCACCAGATACATGCCAAGCGCCATAACCCCGAGAATGGGAAGTAGCCATAAAATTCTGGCTTCCAGCCCGAGATTGATCCGGGTAAATCCGAGGATAGACACAAAGAGAGCCAGGATGCCGATTGCGAGATAGAGCAGCACAAAAAGCGTCCATACATTGGGATGGGGTCCGTAACGCCCCCGGATCAGGCAACCGTTTTCCTGATCTTCGAACGTCAGATCGACCTGTGGCGACCAATAATGTTGGTTCTCTTTCCTGGTTCGAATGATAAAATGCCCGGGAAATTCGACCGAATCGAACGGATGACCGGCCAGTTCGAGGCCTTGCTGTAGAAGAACAACAATTTCCTGTGAAGGTGTTTCAACGAAGACTTCAAACTTTGGCCGGATTCGAAAACTGGTCATCGGTCTTTGATTGGTTTGGATGGACTGGCTGGAAAGATCTCTGTTGATACGGGATGGTACAATGACTTAAATCACATTGCCAGCGAATAAGGCTCACTTGGAATTTGGATCCCAACTTTCTATTTTCGTCCTTATGCCCGGAGATACGATCTATGCCGTTGAAACTGCCTGTTATCATTGTGGTGAGGATTGCGGTTCCCATGCTATCTTGCATGATGATAAATCTTTCTGCTGCGAAGGATGTAAGGTAGTTTATTCCATTCTGAAAGAAAACGATCTCTGTGAGTATTATCAGCTAAACCAGGCATCGGGTATCAGTTTCAAGCGGCGCTCCATGGAGCGTTACAGCCACCTGGATAATCAGGATGTCCGGGAGAAGATTTTGGATTTTACAGACGGCCGCCAGTCGCGGGTACATTTTCACCTGCCGCAGATCCATTGTTCATCCTGCCTCTGGCTCCTGGAAAACCTCAGCCGGATCGATCATGGCATCTTGCAGTCGCGGGTTAATTTTCTCAGGAAGGAAGTAAAGATCATCTATGAAGAGGGAACGACCTCCCTTCGAAAAGTCGTTGAGTTGCTGGCCACTCTGGGCTATGCTCCGGTCCTCACCTACGATCGTCTGGATCAGCCTAAAGTGAGTGCTGTCGAGAAAAAACTGTACTATAAGATTGGCCTTGCCGGATTTGCTTTTGGCAACATCATGCTACTGAGTTTTCCAGAATATCTGGGCCTGGATGCCGGAGTGGAATCCGACTTTGTCCGCTTTTTCGGCTATTTAAACATTTTCCTGGCGGTACCCGTCGTACTCTACAGTGGTTTCGACTATCTGCGGTCGGCCTGGCAAGGACTAAGACAACGTCATCTTAACATCGATGTGCCGGTGTCGCTGGGCATTCTGGCTTTGTTTGGACGCAGCGTTTATGAGATCCTTACGCATACCGGCGCCGGATACCTGGATTCTCTCGCCGGGTTGATATTTTTCCTCCTGATCGGTAAATGGTTTCAGCAAAAGGCTTATCATACCATTTCATTCGACCGTGATTACCGCTCGTATTTTCCGATGGCTACCACCGTTTTGAGGGGTGATCAGGAGCTCGTGCTAACCCTGGATCAGCTCGAAAAGGGTGACCATCTCCTGATCAGGCATGGTGAGCTGATTCCAGCTGACGCTATTTTGTTGAATGGTCTGGGAGAGATCGACTACAGCTTTGTGACCGGTGAATCGACCCCGGTGCAGGTAGTTTCCGGAGAAAAGATCTTTGCCGGTGGCCGGCAACTCGGTGGCACCATCAAACTGGAGGTGATCGAGAAAGTGGCACAGAGTTATCTGACCTCCCTCTGGAACGATCAGATCTTTGATAAACAACCCGAAAAAGGAGAAACCAGTCGCCTGGCGGACCGCGTTGCCACTTTTTTTACCGTGGTCATTTTAATGGTGGCTTTCCTGACGTTGGCTTACTGGCTGCCGCGCGACCTTTCCATCGCTTTTCAGGCTTTCACTTCGGTACTCATCGTTGCCTGTCCCTGTGCGGTAGCCTTGTCGATTCCCTTTACTTTTGGAAATGTCATGCGGATACTGGGCAATCATCATTTCTACCTGAAAAACATACAGGTGGTCGAGATGCTGGCAGCCATCAACCAGGTGGTATTCGATAAAACCGGGACCATTACCTATGGTCAGGGGGCACCTATCCAATATGAAGGTGAGACCTTGTCGGTCCGGGAGCAATCGCTGGTACGCTCGTTGGCCAACCAATCTTCCCATCCCGTCAGCCGGCAGATCGAAGTTGCCTACCGGAAGGCTCCGCTCTTGCCAGTAACGGAATTTGAAGCAGCAGAAGGTCAGGGCATCCGGGGAGTAGTCGATGGACATAAGGTCATGATTGGTTCCCGTCAATATGTTGCCAGTGGTGCGGACCACCTGGCTGAAGGAACCTGGATCCGTATCGATAACCAGATGAGGGGCCGGATTATCCAAAGCGGACGCTATCGAAACGGACTAAGGGAGGTCATTGGGAATTTTCGGAACCGGTTTAAATTGTCACTGCTCACCGGAGATCAGGACAGGGAGCGAAGATCGCTGGAGCAGCTCTTTGGTAACCAGGCAATTTTACGGTTTAATCAGAGTCCCCGGCAAAAGCTGGACTATATCAAGACACTTCAGGCAAAAGGTGGAAAGGTCCTGATGATTGGAGATGGCCTCAATGATGCCGGAGCCCTGAAGCAAAGTGACACCGGAATAGTCATCACTGAACAGGTCAATAATTTTGTACCATCCTGCGATGCGATCCTCGACGCTGCTCATTTCGCGCGGTTACCGGATTTTCTGGCGTATGCCCGAAGCAGTCTGGTGGTGGTCTATGGTGCTTACTTCATTGCCCTGCTTTATAATATTGTAGGGTTGAGTTTTGCGGTACGGGGAATGCTCTCGCCGGTCATTGCGGCCATTTTGATGCCACTGAGTTCGATCACGATTGTTCTGTTTGGTATGGGGGCCAGCAGTTATGTTGCCAGACGAATGGGTATCTGGAAGATCAAACCGGTGGGTAAATCGCCGGATTGAGAAATAATGGGGTTTTTCCCGGGTAGATTAGTGGTTTTTCGAAATTAAAATTAAATTAAGAGAGTATTGGAGAGAATAGATTTGAAGCGGGTTTGCAAGTGCTTGATGATTGTAGGAAAGATCTGATCCCTGCTGATCAAAGTCACCCGGATCGTATGATCTTGGTCATATTCCGGCACTATCGCCCTGTCTATTTTGCGTGCAAAATTCTAAATCAGAAGCTATGTCCATCATTTTTATGCTTATCCTGATTAGCCTGGTTGTGGCTCTTTTGTTTCTGGCTGCCTTTTTCTGGGCAGTACGGTCAGGCCAGTATGACGACGACTATACGCCTTCCATCCGGATTCTTTTTGACGACAAGGTGAAAAAAGATCAATAGGATGAAAACATCCCGCATGTTCACCAAACATCTCGTTTTCAATGGTGAGATTATCATCGACAGTAAACAAACCAACTTAAAATAGAAATCGAATGTCTAATATCGAGCAATTCAGTTATGACAACTCCATCGTCAGGAAATTTGCGATAGCCACGGTTGTCTTTGGAATCATCGGCATGCTGGTAGGGCTTACCATTGCCTTGCAGCTGGTTTTTCCGGCTTTGAATTTTGATTTGCCTTATACGACCTATGGCCGGCTGAGACCATTGCATACCAATGCCGTCATTTTTGCTTTTGTGGGTAACGGGATTTTCATGGGGGTCTATTACTCCCTGCAACGGCTGTTGAAAGCCCCGATGTACAGTAAGTTCCTCAGCAACTTTCACTTTTGGGGCTGGCAGGCCATCATCGTGGCGGCGGCCATTACCCTGCCACTTGGCTTTACCAGTTCACACGAATATGCCGAACTGGAATGGCCGATCGACATTGCCATCGCCATCGTCTGGGTGGCTTTTGGCATCAATATGTTTGGCACCATTCTGAATCGCAGGGAAAACCACATGTATGTGGCCATCTGGTTTTACATTGCTACCTGGGTGACAGTCACTATGCTGCATATTTTCAACAACCTGGAGCTTCCGGTGACCATGTTTAAAAGTTACCCGGTTTTTGCCGGAGTGCAGGATGCCCTGGTCCAATGGTGGTATGGTCATAATGCGGTGGCATTTTTTCTGACTACACCTTATCTGGGGTTGATGTATTATTTCCTGCCCAAAGCAGCCAATCGGCCAGTTTTCTCCTACCGGTTGTCCATCATACACTTTTGGGCATTGATCTTCCTCTATATTTGGGCAGGACCGCACCACCTGTTATATACATCACTGCCAGACTGGGCGCAGTCTTTGGGTATGGTCTTTTCGCTCATGCTCATCGCTCCATCCTGGGGTGGTATGCTTAATGGTTTGTTGACCTTGCGGGGAGCCTGGGACCGGGTGCGCAACGATCCGATTCTTAAGTTTATGGTGGTAGCCGTCACCGCCTACGGTATGTCGACATTCGAAGGTCCGATGATGTCGATCAAAGCTTTCAATGCCATCACCCACTATACCGATTGGACGATAGGACATGTGCATATCGGTGCCCTGGGCTGGAATGGAATGCTCACTTTTGGAATCCTCTACTGGTTGATACCCCGGATCTACAATACCAAACTTTACTCTGTGAAACTTGCCAATACGCATTTTTGGCTGGGTACCCTGGGCATCATTTTTTATGCGGTCCCTCTCTATTGGGCCGGCGTCACCCAGCAGTTGATGTGGAAGCAATTTACCCCGGACGGATTTCTCCAGTATGGCAATTTTCTGGAAACCGTCACCCAGATTATCCCGATGTATTCGGTCAGGATCCTGGGGGGAACCTTATATCTGACCGGGGTCTTCATTATGGTGTACAATCTGATGAAGACGGTAGGTAGCGGTGTCTTCCAGCCAGAGGAGACCGCGGAGGCCCCTGCAAGGGTGGCTCATGTTCCGCATGCCGGTGAGAACTGGCACCGCTGGTTTGAGCGAAGAACCGTGCTCTTTTCCATACTCAGCCTGGTGGCCGTAGCAATCGGTGGTTTGATTGAGATACTTCCCATGATGTGGGTCGACTCCAATGTACCCAAGATCCAGACCGTCAAACCATACTCTGCGCTGGAACTCCAGGGACGTGACATTTATATCCGGGAAGGATGCGTAGGCTGTCACTCACAGATGATCCGGCCTTTCCGGTCTGAAACCGAGCGCTACGGAGAGTTCTCCAAGTCCGGAGAATTCATCTATGACCGTCCTTTCCTTTGGGGTTCGAAGCGTACCGGACCGGATTTACACCGGATTGGTGGTAAGTATCCCGATTCCTGGCACTACAACCATATGCTGGATCCGGAAAGTATGTCGCCGGGATCGATCATGCCGGCTTATCCCTGGCTGATTACCGATGATCTCGATGTTTCAGATACCGAAGCCAAAATTAACGCACTGATCAAGCTGGGAACCCCTTACGAAGCAACTTACGCTCAGAATGCCAACCGGTATCTGGAAAGGCAGGCAGCCGATATTGCAGCCAATCTCCGGCGCGACGGAGTGAATGTCTCTGACCTGGAGAAGAAAGAGATTGTTGCCCTGATAGCGTATCTGCAGCGATTGGGTACGGACATTAAAAAACAGGGCGTGACCACCAATTAAAGGAGTTATCATGTATAAGCATATACTGAAATCGGTTGAAAATTTAGATTGGCTGGGTATTATTCCCCTGTTGATCTTTTTCATCTTCTTCGTTGCAGTTACCATTTCGGTGTTTCGGAAGAAAAGGAGCTTTATTGAAAAAATGAAGAACCTGCCCCTCGAAGAAGAATAACCTTTATTAAAACAAAAATGAAAGGCATAAAATGACAAAGTCAATTTCCATTTTACTAATACTTTTTGCCCCGGTATTTTCCCATGCTCAGGCTACATCGGGTGGTGCCGGCCTCTATGAAAATCTGGGCTATTATCTCGTCGGTGGTGCGGTACTGATAGTTGCCGTGGCGGCGGTGTCGACCCTGATGAAACTCCTGGATATCATTGTGCGGACCAAAGAGATAGAGATCTATGGCAAGGAGCGGCTGGAAGAGATCGTGAAAGTTCCGGAGACGACGGCTGCCGTGCCATTCTGGAAAAAATGGTATGACCGGATCACCAAAACCGTCCCGGTCGCCCGGGAAAAGGAGATCCTGCTGGATCACAATTACGATGGTATCCGAGAACTGGACAACCGGTTACCACCCTGGTGGTTAGCCTTGTTTTATGGTAGTATCGTATTTGGGATATTTTACATTGGCTATCAGCATTTCAGTAAGTACGGGCAATCTTCGGAAGAAGCTTACCTGGAAGAGATGGCGGTGGCTCAGGCTGCCATCGAAGCCCAGCTGGCCGGTAGAGCCGATGTGATCGATGAGAATACCGTGGTGGCCCTAACGGATGAACAAGCTTTGGCTGATGGTCAGTTTATTTACCAGGTCAATTGCGTAGTATGTCACCTGGAAAGTGGTGCCGGATTGGTCGGACCGAATCTAACGGATGAATACTGGATCCACGGAGGAGGAATCAAAGATATTTTCAGAACCATTAAATACGGAGTGCCGGAAAAGGGGATGATCGCCTGGAGTAGCCAGCTCAGGCCGGCTGATATGCAGAAGGTGGCCAGCTATATCATGACCATGCAGGGGACCAACCCTCCCAATGCCAAAGCCCCGGAAGGTGAAAAATACGTACCGGAAGCAGCGCAATAGGTTGCCCTTACTACCGGTTTATTGAATGTGAAATGTGTGGAAATAATCGCATTGGTGCAGAGCAGAGACCATGATGATTTCCCAAGCTTTATAGAATTGACATGCAGGATACAGAAACCTTCAGGGATCATATAGGTACCGTTGATGAAAAAACGGGTAAACGGATTTGGGTATATCCTAAAAAACCGGAAGGCCGGTACTACAATGCACGGACCTACTTAAGTATTATTTTACTGGCGCTCCTGTTTGGTATGCCGTTTATTAAAGTGAACGGTGACCCCCTATTACTATTTAATATTATCGAGCGTAAATTCATCATTTTTGGCATTGTTTTTACGCCGCAGGACCTGCACCTTTTTGCCCTGGCCATGATTACACTCATGGTCTTTATAGTTTTATTTACCGTAGTATTTGGCCGCCTTTTTTGCGGGTGGATCTGCCCCCAGACCATTTTTATGGAAATGGTATTCCGTAAGATCGAATACTGGATTGAAGGTGATGCCCAACAGCAACGCAGGCTTACTGCAGCACCCTGGACTACCGAAAAAATAGTCAAAAAACTGGGTAAACATGCCATCTTTTTTGCGATCGCTATTGTGATTGCCAATACCTTTCTTGCATACATTATCGGGGTCGATGAGTTATTTAAAATCATCCGGGAACCGGTATCGATGCATATGGGAGGATTTACTGCCCTGATTATTTTTTCAGCGATTTTCTATTTCGTTTTTGCCCGGATGCGGGAGCAGGTCTGCATTGCGGTGTGTCCCTATGGCAGGTTACAGGGAGTGATGCTGGATAAGAATTCGATCGTGGTAGCTTACGACTGGATACGGGGTGAACCGAGGGGAAAAATTCAGAAAACAAAAAGTGAGACCGAAGTGCAACCACTGGGCGACTGCATCGATTGTGGAGCCTGTGTACGGGTGTGCCCGACCGCCATTGATATCCGCAATGGTACCCAGTTGGAGTGCGTCAATTGTACCGCCTGTATTGATGCCTGCGATGATATCATGGATAAAGTTGGCAGGGAAAGGGGTCTCATTCGATACGATTCGTACAACGGTATCGAGCTTGGCCGGAAGACTCTTTTTACCGGTAGAGTTAAAGCCTACATCGGGGTGTTGGTGGCACTGATAGCATTGCAGGCATTTTTGTTTGCCACCCGGTCGGAAGTAGAAGCGGTCATTTTAAGAACTCCCGGTATGCTGTATCAACAGGTAGATGATGAACATGTCAGTAATTTGTACAATTATCAGATCATTAATAAAACCAATAAAGACATAGAAGGAATTGAATTTCGCCTTGTCAATCCGGATGGCCGGATTAGAGTGGTGGGTCAGGTGCCACCAACTCCCAAACAGGCCATTTCAGAAGGTGCTTTTTTTATTGAAATGCAAACCGATAAACTGGAAGGAATGAAAACCCGGTTAAAAATCGAAGTGTATTCCGGTGATGAAATCATCGACGTGGCAACGACTAATTTTATGGGTCCGGCGAAATGATTATCAGTTATCAGTTATCAGTTTATCAGTTATCAGTGTAGTGTTGGAAATTCAAGGATTAATATAAACAGGAACAAACAAAAAAATATGAAACTGCATTGGGGAAATGGGATTGCGATATTTTACAGCAGTTTTGTGGTGATCATGATTTCCATGGTCATTAAAGCTTCGCAAACCAATGTGAATATGGTCCAGGAGAATTACTACGATCAGGATCTGAATTATGAACAATTCCGCAAAAGCCGTCAGAACGGACTAATACCCGGTTTAATGACCATTCAATATATTCCGGATAACGGAAAGGTGCAGATCGGGTTTCCTTCCGGAGATCAGAACATTACCGGGGTCGTCAAATTATACCGCCCTTCGAATAATGGATGGGATCAGACAATGACGATTGATCTGGATGATCAAAACCGGATGGAAGTTGCAGTCAGTCAATTGGCTCGGGGATACTGGAAGATTCTCGTCCATTGGGAATCGGATGGAAAGAGTTATTACCGGGAAGAACCTCTGATTCTGTAAAATGGAATGGTGGACCGCATTGACGATTGGTTTATTTGGCAGTCTGCACTGCGTGGGTATGTGTGGTCCGATTGCCCTGGCATTGCCTTTTCAGGATCATAGCCGTTGGTCGGTCATTCGCAATACCCTGATCTATAACGGGGGTCGTATTTCGACCTATGCCGTCATCGGTCTGTTGCCGGGTCTTCTTGGTCAGGGACTGGCATTGGCCGGATTTCAGCAAAGTATTTCCGTGATCCTCGGGGTGGGATTTCTCCTGGCGGCCGTTTTTTCATGGGGAGCTGGCCGGTATCTCCATCAATGGACTATTTACCGTAGGTTTTATTCATACTTACAAGTTAAGCTTGGGAATCTGCTGAGAAACCGGACCCGGAGCGCTTTCTTTTCCATCGGATTACTCAATGGTTTGCTGCCTTGCGGTCTGGTGTACATGGCTTTGGCAGGAGCACTGACTCAAACCCAGGTGTGGTCTGGAGCCTTTTATATGGCATTGTTTGGTTTGGGTACCCTGCCATTGATGCTTACCATTTCCCTGTCGGGGGGAATGGTAAGCCTCCGTCTCCGTAATTTGATCCGTAAGGCCACTCCGGCCTTGATGATCTTGTTTGCACTGCTTCTCTTGTTTCGCGGATTACATTTGGATCTGCCGGAATCCATTGATACCTGGATGATCATGGGTAGCCTGCCCATGTGTGAATGATCGTAATAGTCTGGAAGCTATCGCCCGTTTACCGGGAATCTGCGGGAAACTGATGGCCATTTGGCTCACATGGCATCATTTCAATCCAATCCTTATCTTTGCTACTGGTGCAGGAATCGCTGAAATGCCGGATGAAGAAGGTTATCATCAGGTTCCGGATTTGTGGTTTCCTCAATAGATGCGTGATCTTATGAAAACGGATATCGATCAGTCAGCCGTTACCATAGCAGTATTTCCCTTTGAGAATCTTACGGTCAATGAAGATCTCCATATTTTCTGCAAATCATTTTGCACGGATCTTATTACGGAACTCTCTTCTTTCCGCCAGTTTCAGATCATTGCCTATCAATCGGTACTTCAGTTCCCGCTACCGCAGAAAGCCGACTCGTTTCCCGATTTTGATTATGACTATTACATCCAGGGCTCTTTCCGAAACGATCAGGGTCATATCCGGGTGAATGCCCAGTTATTCAACAATGAGAAGCAACATCTGATTTGGGCCAGGCGGTTTGAAGGAGCGCTGGATAAATTGCTGGATATCCAGGACCTGTTGCTGAAAGAAGTGGTAGTGGCCCTTCAGGAACAATTGAATCTGGATCTGCTTACCCAGATAAAACGCCGGCAGAAGACCGATCTGAAGGCATACGAATGCTGGTTGTACGGCATTGACGAATTGAAGAACGGATCGCTGGAGCACGATCTGAAAGCCCGCCGGTATTTTCAACAAGCCATCGATATTGACCCGGAATTTTCACTGGCCTATTCCGGTATGTCCCTGTCCTATTTTAACGAATGGAGTTGCCAGTTATGGGACCGGTGGGAGATCAGCCAGAACGGAGCGTTGGAATGGGCGGAAAAGGCCATCAGTCTGGATGAACAGAACTATGTGGCGGCCTATGTGCTGGGCAGGGTATTTCTTTATGAGGGCGATTACGAAAGTGCCGAATTTTACATGCGCAAGTCCCTTAGTCTCAATTCCAACGATCCCGATAGTTTGATTCAGATTGCCGCGGGTTTTCTTTTTCTCGGATTTACGGAAGAAGCGTTGAGAATTTATGAAAGGACCCTGAGAATCAACCCGCTGGGGAAAGAAAGGATTTATCCCGTTGGCGCCATTATCTTCCTGGAATTAGGCGAATATGAGAAGGCCCGCTCCCTCATCGTCGGATCCCACCGGTCGAAATGGATTGATATTGAAGCTTTCTTTGCCGCCATCTATTTTCATCTGGGAGACCATGAAAATATGCGCCTGCACTGGCAACGATACCTCGAGACTTACCGGAGAATCATCAATAAAGGCAGGGATTTCCAACCCAATGAACCAGTCGAGTGGATGATGAAGGTCAATCCTTTCCGGCAAAAGACCAGGATGGAACCTTTTTGGAAATATGTCAGCGATGGATCGCCCGGACAGACCTCCGATAAAATGTCGATCGTGACCACTGATCCGACTTCCTCCAATGAATTCATCAAAGAGGGAAGTCTCTGGCGACTCCGATACGGTGAGTTGTCGGTAACCCTGCCGGAAGTGAAGGGCTTCTACGATTTACAAAAGCTGGTTGCCAATCCGGGCAGGCAGTTTCACTGTTCGGAGTTTATGGATATCAAAGTATCATCTGCTGGTCTTGAGGTCATCGACGACAAAGCAAAAAAGGCCTACCAGCAGCGGATTCTGGAGCTGCAGGAAGAGATCCAATGGGCAGAAGAAACCAATGATACTGCCCGGTTAAGTCAGACCCGGAGGGAATACGAAGATTTGGTCGATCACCTTTCTTCCGCTTTGGGATTTAAAGGTAAGGTACGGCAAACCGGCAGCTCTGTGGAGAAAGCACGTTCGGCAGTAACCTGGCGGATCAGAAAAGCAATTTCCAAGTTGGAGGAGGCGCACCCAACCCTCGCCAGACACCTGACGAATACGATCAGGACCGGAGCTTTCTGTTCCTATGAACCGGAAGCGGACCTAAACTGGATCACCGGGTAAGTTTTACTTGTCCCTACCGCTTACATTGTAAGTCTCCAACTTACGCATTATGGGATATCTGTTAATCTAAAAAATCATTTGACTATGCCTACACCATTGGAAATCTTATTAGACCCGGGATCCCTGATCATTCTTGCAATATACGGAAGTCTGATGTTTTGGGAGGCCAGATTCCCGGGAAGGGAATTACCAAAGATCAAAAACTGGAAACTTCGCGGACTACTGGCTTTTGGCGTTTTCTTTTATTTGTCTTCCTACCTCCCTTTATGGGTCGATCCTGTTCTCGAACCCTACCGGTTGTTTGACCTGTCTGGTCTGGGCACGTTGGGTGGTGGTCTGTTTACGGTATTGCTTTATGAATTGGGGGTATACATCTGGCATTTTTGCCTGCACCGGTTCCCTTTTCTGTGGCGCTCATTTCATCAGATGCATCATAGCGCCGAACGATTGGACACTTACGGAGCATTCTTTTTCAGCCCGCTGGATATGATCGGCTGGACGGTACTTGGCAGTGTATGTTTCTCGCTTATTGCCGGAGTGACACCCCAGGCCATCACCGTGATGTTATTAACCACCACTTTTTTAAGCATGTTCCAGCATGCCAACATCAAAACTCCGAGATGGCTGGGTTACATCATTCAGCGGCCGGAGAGCCATACATACCATCATGCCATGGATATTCACCAGAAAAACTATTCGGATTTACCCATTTTCGATATCCTGTTCGGTACCTTTTACAATCCGGAAGATTTTGAACTGAAAACCGGATTTTACCAGGGTGCTTCCGCCAGGATAGGCGACATGCTTCTCTTTAAAGATGTAACCAAACCCGTTGATCATTAGACGCTTCTAAATACCTCTGAAAATGGCGATTGACAATGGACGGGATTTTGAGAGGTGACCACAATAAAAAATTCCTATGAAAAATCTATTGAATAAATATCCAACAAATTACTTTCTAACCGACGGTGGAATGGAGACTACGTTGGTTTTCCATAAAGGAGTTCAACTGAATCATTTTGCTGCTTTTGAACTGCTGAATGATGAAAAGGGTAGGGAAATATTAACTGAATATTTTCAGCCGTACCTGCAACTGGCCCGGAGGTTTCAAACCGGGTTTATTGCAGAAACGCCGACCTGGCGCTCCAATCCGGACTGGGGATCCCGACTGGGATATCATCGGGATGATCTCAAGAGAGTGAATAAGGAAGCCGTCGTCTTCATCCGAAGTCTGATGGACCGGGAATCCACGCTGCCATTCCTCTGCAGCGGCAATATCGGACCGAGGGGAGATGGTTATCAGACAAGCTACCGGATGAGTGCTGCCGAAGCCCGGACCTACCATGAAACCCAGATCAGAACCTTTGCACTGGCCGATGCCGATCTGGTGACCGCCATGACCCTCAACTACACCAATGAGGCCATTGGTATTGTAGAGGCGGCCAAATCCTGTGATATTCCGGTCGTCATCTCCTTCTCGGTGGAGACGGATGGAAGATTACCCGGTGGCGAAACGCTCGAAGATGCGATCAGGAATACGGACGATGCTACCGATAGCTATGCACTCCATTTTATGGTAAATTGTGCGCATCCTGACCACTTCAAACATCTTTTTGAGGGTGCCGAAGCCTGGAAGAACCGGATCGGTGGCATCCGGGCCAACGCTTCAATGAAGAGCCATGCCGAACTGGATGAATCCGACACCCTGGATACGGGTGATGCCCGGCTGCTGGCTCAACGGTATCGCGAACTGAATTCTCTTCTTCCCGGTATGAAGGTTGTGGGTGGTTGTTGCGGCACGGATCACACCCATATCGAACACATCGCAATAGCCATGAATCCGGAAGTCAGTCACAGCTGATTTCCGGTGGTTTGATATTTACCCCCTATTCAATTGGTATCACCGGCACAAAAGATGTTGCTGGTGCCGGATATCCGCGATCGATCGATCATTCGACAGTGCTGGTCTATGATTTTCCGGACAATCCGGCGAAGACGGAAGAAGATTTGTATTTTAACGGCAATTAAACCGAATTACGATGGGATTTCTAGTTATTGTTATCATTGCCGTTGTTGTCGTTCTTTACTTTGTCGGAGTTTACAATAAGTTTGTCCGTAAGCGTTCGATGATGGATGAGGGCTGGAGCGGTATCGACGTGCAGCTGAAAAAACGGCACGATTTGATACCCAATCTGGTGGAAACTGTGAAAGGTTATGCCAAACACGAACAGGAGACACTCAACCAGGTCATTGAAGCGCGTAACTCTGCACTAAAAGCCGAAGGGGTGAAAGCCCAGACGGCAGCAGAAAACCAGCTCAACTCTGCCCTCGCCAATGTATTTGCCCTCAGCGAAGCTTATCCGGACCTGAAAGCCAATACCAATTTTATCCAATTGCAACAGGAGCTGTCGGCTATTGAAGGTGACGTGGAAAAAGCCCGGCGTTATTACAATGCCACCGTCCGGGAAAATAATATCATGGTTGAATCATTCCCAAGCAACCTGATCGCGAATGCGATGGGATTTCAGTTGGGTGAATATTTTGAACTGGAAAATATAAGCGAACGCGCAGCCCCTCAAATAAAATTTTAAATATTTCCAGCATTTTGCCGGCATTGACTGTGAGGGATACGGCACATGTCCTGACCAATTCGGTCATCACCAAATCCTCAGCTGAAGATGCAGCAGGATGTGAGAATTTGAATGCTGTTTTCAGCCAATGTTAATGACTATAAAGCGCAAAACTCCTCAATGAGAATCTGCATGATGACGCATCGGCAAAAGGAAACGAATGTTGATCCGTTTTTTGGCTTCTGGCGAATTCTATTACCGTGTTTCCTGATACTATCCGGGATACCTCTTGGAGCTCAGACAGAGCGGATACTCAATTACGATACCCAGATTGAAGTACATGAGGATCGCTCTATTACCGTCACTGAATTTATCGAAGTCTATGTAGCCGGTGAACTTATCAAGCGGGGTATTACCCGGAGTCTGCCTACCCGGCGAAATTTGAATAATAAGTCGGTCAGGGTTCGCTACCAGATCCTGGAAGTGGAGAAAAATGGGGTAACTGAACCGTACCATCAGGAATCGTCCGGTCAGAATCTGATGCTGTACCTTGGCCGCCGGGATGTCCTGCTTGATCCCGGAGTATATTCGTACAAGATCAAATACCGGGTCCCGGACCAGATCGGGTTTTTTGAAGAATACGATGAAATCTACTGGAATGCCATCGGAAACGATGTGCTTTTTGAGGTGGAAAAGGCCAGCTGCCGGGTAAAGGTACCGGTTGGGGCAACCGTAATTCAGCATGCTGCCTATCTTGGCGCCTACGGGCAGACAGATCAGCAATATACCCTGACGGATGAAGGTGGGTTTCTGGATTTTCGGACCACCCGCAGCCTTCAGCCGGGTGAAGGATTTACGGTGGCGGTTGGCTTCGAAAAGGGTCACATCAGCCAACCCGGCATCCTGCACCGGTTTGGTATTCTGATACTGGTGATCCTGGCTTCGGTTTTTTTATTGCCATACTATTTTTTAACCTGGCTGAAGTATGGACAGGATCCGCCTACTCCGGCCTCTTATCCCCTCTGGGACGCACCAAACGGATTGTCTGCTGCGTCGATCGGTTATATTTTAAGAGGAAGCCACGACAGCAAAAGTTTTACGGCATCAGTCATCCACCTGGCGATCAAAGGCTATTTGAAAATTGAGGAAGTCGTCGAGCAGGGATTTTTTTCAAAGAAGCGGACTTACGATCTGATCAAAATCCGCAATAGTGACGATCAATTGCCGAAAGAGGAGAAACAACTCCTTAATTCGCTTTTTCTTTATGATGACCGGGTCAGCATCTCCGGAAAATATGACAGTAAAATCGAACAATCATACCGGGCGCATGAGGGCAATCTTTCGGCCCAGCACCGGAGCTTTATCCGCGAGGGGCATAACTCCCGGTTTCTGGTTATTCCCGTATTGATCACCCTGGCCGTTATTGCCATTGCCATTTTGCTGCTGATCAATAGTTCTTACGCAGACAGCGCCAACCTGAAATCCCTGTTTGTCTTTGTGCCGGTGGCTATTACCGGATTGATCCTGTTTGGATACCTGATTAAAAAACCAAGCAAAGAAAAGCTCGAGCTGCGCTCCCGGATTAAAGGTTTCCAGATGTATCTCGAAATGGCCGAGAAGGATCGCCTGCGACTACTCAATCCGCCGGAGATGACTCCTGAGCACTTTGAAGCGGTCTTACCATATGCCTTTGCCCTCGGAGTCGAGCACCAGTGGTCTGAAAAATTTAAGAATATCCTGGAACAGGCCCAATACCGGCCCGATTGGAACAATAGCGCCAATATGATGTACTTTTCCGACCATTTCGGACGCGATTTCTCCCAAAGCGTCGTAGCGGCGGCAACCAAGCCCAGTGACAAGGGAAGCGGAAGCGGCGGTGGCGGATTTTCCGGCGGTGGTGGCGGTGGCGGCGGCGTGGGCGGCTGGTAGGCAGTCCAGTCTTCTATTAAAGTGGGTCGAAGTTACTGATCCAGCGAAGTATGCTGACCATGGCAGGTGAATCTCGTGTTTCTCCAAGTCCTCATTCAGATGATCGATAGACTAACCACGGTAAAATTGGTACCTTGATCAGGCGCGAGCAGGGCTGTCGGGTTTGTTATTGAACGTTAAAGTTGGATTATTTTTAAGCTAAACAGAATGATAAGAAAACAGATTTTCCCCTGGGTTATGGTTGTAATATTGCTGACCCTGGTAGATAGGGTAAACGCCCAGGAATCTCACAATACCAGACTGGAGTGGATCAGGTATCTGGACCGAGTATCCCGTCCGGTACTGTTTAATTTAGCCAACGATGAGCTGAAAAAGAAGATGCCGGTGGCAGTTGCCGTTACGAATAAAGGTGGTGAGCATGGAAAAGAGGTGGCCTATCTGGAAGCGTTTGCCCGGACCCTTAGCGGTATTGCTCCCTGGCTCAATGGCGAGGGCGGCAGCCCGGAGGAAGTGGCCTTGCGCAGTCAATACCGGGAGTGGGCATTGAAAAGTATTTCCAACGCTGTCAACCCAACTGTCAATGATTATTTGAAATGGAGCGGTTTTCAGCCATTGGTAGATGCTTCCTTTTTCGCTCTGGCCCTCGTGCGATGCCCCTGGTTGTGGGAAAATTGCGATGCGGATACCCGTCAGAAAATCGTGACCGCCTTGCAAGCTTCCCGGCCTACCATTCCGGAGTATAGCAACTGGCTACTGTTCAGTGGCATGATTGAAGCATTTTTTTGTAAATACGACCTGCCTTACGATGCGGTGCGAATAGAATATGGACTTCGGGAATTCTTTCATCATTGGTACATTGGTGACGGCATGTTTTCTGATGGCCCTGATTATGTGTTGGACTATTACAATAGTTATGTCATCCAGCCTTATCTTTTACAGATACTGGAAGCGACCAGGGAGAAGGAGGATTTTTACGACACGTATATACAGCAACTGAATAAAATATCGGTTCGATATGCCGAGCTGCAGGAGCGCTCCATCAACATCGATGGTACTTTTCCCGCATTTGGACGATCTATCGTGTATCGGGGTGGAGCTTTTCAGCATTTGGCGGATATGGCTTTGCATCAAAAATTGCCGGAAAGCCTGAGTCCTGAACAGGTTCGTTGTGCCCTGACCGCTGTCGTCCGGCGAACGCTTGATCCCGAAACTACTTTTACAGAAGACGGCTGGCTGAATATTGGTTTGAACGGACACCAGCCCAGCATCGCCGATTACTACAGTAATACCGGAAGTTTGTACCTGTGTACGGCCATCTTCCTGCCTTTGGGACTGGATCCCGATGATCCATTTTGGAGTAAAGCCGATGCACCCTGGTCCGCTCAGAAGATCTGGAACGGTATGGATGTACCGCCCGATCACAGCTTAACGAATAGTCATTAGATGGTACCGGTATGTTTCATGATCATGGTGCGGTTCTGCTATGAACCTGTCGGCTGAGAATGACAAGCTTCAATCTCTCTTTTTTGATTGGGGCACCAGCGGTTTATGACTTGCCGATGGGTAATATTGCGGGTCGTATACTTTTAGGTATCTCGCAGAATCTTTTTCATATCACGCCCTTTTGCCAGTTCATCTACCAGCTTGTCCAGATATCTAACCTGTTGGGTCAATGGATTTTCGATGTCTTCCACCCGGTAGCCGCAGATTACACCGGTAATGAGGCGGGCATTGGGATTTAAGGTAGCATCTTGAAAGAATTTTTCAAAAGTCACTTTTTCTTCAATGAGTGTTTGCAGTTTTTTTTCCTGATAACCCGTCAGCCACTCGATGACCTGATGCAATTCTTCTTTGGTTCTGCCTTTCTTTTCAACTTTTGTCAGATAATGCGGATATACCGAGGCGAATGTCATTTTTGCAATACGTTCATCGTGTTTGTTTGTATTGCTCATAGTCTGAATTTTAAGGTTTATCGATCACAATCACCTTGTTATTTCAATCTTTCCAAATATCCCTTTCTTTTTACGATGTTTTTGTAGTCCCATTGAATTTCTCTGGATTTCTTTAACCATCTCTTTAAATCAGTCAGGTCAATCTGGACTGCAGAATGGTAGCGTACTTCTGCCGCTTTAAATTTTCCTTCCTGCTTTAATTTTTCTTCTTCAAAAGTCTGTCCACTCCAAAAAAGTAACCGGACACTGTCCTTGAGTTTTTGATATCCAACAATTGGATTACCATCGATAAACCAAACCGGGTGGGCGTGCCATATTTTGCTTTCCGATTCGGTCAGTTCTTCGTCAATAGTCCTGGCAAGCAAGTCACAGATTGCCTTCTCAGTTTCGGTTTGCCGTTCGTTATATGTTGTAATTTCAGCGGTCATTTTTGTTGTGTCGTTGTATGATTTCATATTGGTTGATTGTGAATCCGTCAGCAAACATTGCTGCTGTAAGATACGGTTTAAAAGAGACTCTGTCAATGCGATCAGGGTTTGTTTTAGGGATCAGGACAGGTTCAGACTTGATGGATTAATCCAGATCGGCCGTAGATATTGAATCTTCTGTTTATTGGGTTCGTGTTTTTATAAGTGGAGCATTACATAGGCATGAAGCAGATCTCCGATAGGGTGACCTGTGGGACTTGATTGCCAATTATGCAACAGAGTAATCGAACGGCAAATTAGGTGAGAGTTGTTTAATGTTTGAGCGGCAGCTGACGGCTTGTGGCGATATTCTGGCTGATGTCATTCCAAAGGTGTCCTTGATTGCTAATTTTTCATAATTTTCTTTTGTAGCCGATAACCATTACTATCGATTATTGACAAAAAGTAGACTCCTGTGGGCAGGTCTATTAATGAAAAATTGAATTCCTTTGTTTGAAGGATCTTTCTGCCTTGAACGGTATGCAATTCTATTCTACTGAAATCCGAGTCTGAAATACCATCGATAGTTATTATATCATGTACTGGATTGGGCCTGATTTGTACATTGGCATGTCGTTTATATGGTATTGTTGTTACACCAAGTTCAGCCTTGCCAAGAGCGATCCAGAAAACGGATATTAATCCTGCCTCAGCATCTTCATAGGCATAGTTATCATTGACCTTTCCATTTGTAAAATCCGCATTGTCCGTAAATGAGATTATTGAATCATTTTTTAACTCAATTTTGTCCAAATCACTGGGACTTCCAACATCCCACCAACCCCCTTGAGGTACACTGGTCAGGAGGCTTCCTCTGTTGCAAGAATCCATAAATAGGTCTTGACTCCATCGTGCAGTAACCGGCCAATGAATTGACTTGATGTCAATTTCCATGACGGGTGGATAAATGGTTTCGCAATCTTTATTGGTAATTTGTTTTTTCGTATGAAAATTCTCTATCGGTGGTGCATCTATTTGTCGTAGTTCGTGCGTGACCCTGACTTCAAACAGAGAATCCCAGGGGACATCGATGATGTCGATCTCTCCATAATGTTCATCCAGACCCTCCGTTGCATTTTCATCATATCCCAGTACCAGAGTATCAGAATTACCAAGTGGGTCTGAGAAGATCATGCTAAAGACAAACTCCTGACCCTTCAATGAATTGGAGCCAATGAGGAGAAAGCTTATCATAAATGAAAGACTGTGCATCGGTATTCTCATTATATGACTAAGAGGTCGATGATTATCGTAAGTTAATACTTATCTACAAGTATTTCAACACTTCCGGGATCTGCACGTTTCAGAAATAGAAGGCGAATGCCTGGAAACTATCTAATGTCCAGTATTTGACCGGTTTACTCGAATACATTATTCCTCGTGATAAACTGGCCACTACCTGAGCATTGCAACTGCCAGAATAGATCGTGGAAACTTCATCTTGATCAGTATGGTTTGTTTTGTAGTGTTTTAATATCTGGTTGTTCGGCAAAGTCTTTTAATACCTTCATGGTTCCTCTCCAGTAGAAGTCCAGATGTTTAAAAATTGATGCTGTTGGAAAATTTTCAATCTGCACCTTCAACAAGGTCTTTTCTTCATCAGGTGATAGTAAAAATGTGATGTTCGTATAATTTTCTTTGGAGTCAGGTAAATGTGAAATTGAACTCCAATGACTGTATTGGATGATCTTTTGAGGTTCGAATTGCATGACCGTACCTTTATTCTCAAAATGAACATGATGGAAACCTTTGATCGAGATCGGAGTTCCAACGATCCACCTGGTAGATATTTTAAGAGGCATACCAGGTTCGCCCATCCATTCTTTCATCAGATTCGGTTCGGTGAGACATACCCAGACCTTTGAAGCGGAGGCATTTATCAGAACGGACCGTTCAACTTTCTGATTCATTTGCATATGCGTATACTTATAGCACCGTAAGTGCATATTCCGGGATTGACCCTTCAATCCGCGGCCTTGGCCTCCATGTGGATAACTTCGAGTTTAATAAGGGTTAAGATACGTGTTGTGACCTTTTCTATAAATTTTTTCCTTTCAATTCTGACCGTTATACTTTAGAAAGAAGGCGGTCAAGCTGTTAGTGACCTTTATCAATTGTTGTAGCTTTAACCGGAATATACTCTTGCAGAATTTGATATATCCTGTCGATTACAGATTGATTGAAGCCGTGAGCTGCATCATCTACCACATAATATTTCTTGTCGGGAGCTTTGATCAGATCAAAATACGGTTTACTGAGTTTTTTTGAGGTCAGGATGTCTTTTCTCCCCTGTACCAGGATAACGGGAATTTTGAAGATCAAACCATCCTTGTTGAAATCAACATCTTCTGCCATCGGTTTGATACCTGGTTTTTCATGCCCTGCGAAATAGAGGAAAGAATAATCATCGCCATTGTATCGATCTCTGTTGTCTGTTTCATTGTTATATTCCGGTGTCGGTTCCCACCATTCTGTTGGTGCTGGAGTAACATTTTGATCTTCATATTTCTTTACATGCCGTAACATTTGGCCCAGGTCTCTGGCATCACTGTATGGAGGTTCTCCCAGGCTTTCGAGTTCTCTGACAGCAGTTGTATCACCTGACATTCTTGCAAGTGTAGAGGTCTTCTGATAGGCGAATTTCAAATTTTCATTAAAACTTACAATCTGGGAATGACCAATGTATGCGTGAAAAAGCTCTGGTTTTTTTAATGCCATTTTAGTGCCGATAATTGATCCCCAGGATGTGCCAATTAAGATGATTTTTTGTTTACCGAGATGATCCAGTAGAAACTCGGTAACTTCAATCCCGTCTTCTACCATGGTTTCCAGTGATAATGGATTTTCTATCCAGAAGTTATCATCTGCTTCATTGGGCGCATTGCGACCGAATGTTCTTCCTGCACCTCTTTGATCCCAGTTTATTAATACGAAATCTTTTTTCCATGCTTTAAAAATTGCTTCTGCATATGGACTCAGTACACTTCCCGGCCCTCCATGAATAAACAATATCGCATGTCTGCTTTTGTCCGCTCCTTTTATGGTGATCCATTGTTCTATACCTCCGATAGAAACAAACGTATCTTGTTCGATGGATTGTGCTCTGATGCTTAATATGGATGAAGATGAAAGGATGATCATTAATAGTAAACCAGTGGATTTAAGCATGTGTCTTTTTGTTTTTAGAATCACTTACCGCATTGTGAAGAATATTTGGATAGTTTTTGTGCAGGCTAAAGGGAGAGATATTTCAGTCGAAAGAGCCATATTAACGAAGATGGCACATTAGGTTTACCTTTCAGGGAGAATGTTGTAAATGGCATTGACAAGGTATGAGTGTATACTACATTTTGATTTTTCGTTGGAGTTCCTTCATTTGCAGCTCTTGTTCTTTTAATACATATTCCAGCTGCTCTTTACTCCAGTTTTCCGGATTCGTTTTTACGTATGCCATATTTGTCTTGAGCGTTTCGATAGCCTCGGTATATTTTTTACTCTTTATTAGAATATCTGCCTTGAGCGAATGGTACCATGAACTTTCTTTAATGCGTATTGCACGGTTAATCAACGCTAATCCGGTTTCCAGATCCCGCCCCAGAAAGTAGTAATACTCTGCGCCCATTGCCAGGGTTTGGGGGTCGTTTATTTTTCCGGAAAGCAGTTGATCATTGACCATCCTGGTGATCTCTTTGTCAGTTCCTGTTTTTGTTTCGAAGGAAATACAGGTTTTCTCCCACGAAATATTTAACAATGCATTGTCGGGTATCACATCAATGTCTATGGTGAGTGATTCATAGTGTCTGCTGGTAGCTTCTGATTTGGTTTGAAAGCGAACTACATCTTTACTTTCGTCATACCCCGCCGTTCCATACAGGCTTGTATCGCTGTTCAGGATGACCGTCCATTCTTGTTGACCCGGAATCGTCAATAAAGAATATGTTCCGGCACGTACTGGCTTCCTCGCGATATGGACATCATGATCGAATTGGATCTTAGTACAATTGCCGGCTCCGGTTCGCCATAATTTGTCATAGGGTACCAATTCACCGAAAATCCTGCGGCCTCTTGCGGCGGGTCTTTCGTAGGTGACTGAGATGGCTGTAGTCCCGACCTTTTGATGAATGCTCCCCCGAGGACTTAATGCCGGAAAATCGACCTGTGCTGACAAGCCAACACTAATGAATACCAACAAGGCTACCAGAAGATTGCTCATAGCTCATTACATGATTGGACGTCGTTTATATTTTTCGAAACATTTTTGTGATTCAGATGTCGTGTCCTTCAAATTTACTACAATCCACGCAGTTTTCTATGACTGACTGTGATGCCCTGTGTTTAATTCAAGTTTAATTTCTCGATCCAAGTTACTATTCGTTCCTTAGACATGGTAATACATCCTCGCTAAAATATGGCTCCTGATGAACCCAAAACATATAATTGACGTGAATAAAGTCTTTTGCAAAAGCATGTAATAAAGGGACAATGTTTTTTCGCTCCGTTGTGCCATTATCTACATGTTCCTGGTAGTCCTGGTCAGCACCTGTTTTTCCAATATAGTTACCGTCTTGAATGGCAATACCCAGGGGTACTGTATAGTTATTTTCATGCATCATGGCAATTGTATGATTGAGTTGTCCTTTTCTATGTACCATCAGATCCGGCCCTCCCAATCCTACACCGACTTCTTGTCCGTACTGATAAATTGAACGCAAATACCCGTTGTCTTCCATTGGTAGCCATTCCCCTGGCATAAAATTAGCATATTGCATCGTTGTTGAATTTGGGAATGCAATCTTAAGAGCCAGCATATTCTCTTTTATACATTCTGAATAGCGTTCTGATGTAAAGGAAGGATCTGTGTTGCCAACGGGACCAATCGCAGTTTCCTGTAAATTTATGCCTTCGATTTTACCGTCAAATTCTTTTCCCAGTGCTTTCATTAATAATGCAAAACGATATTGAACCTGTGTATTCCACCTTTTGACTATCCAACCTTCTGCAGCACCATTGTCATTATATGATTGAATACAACCGCCGTCAAATTCATCAGTCATTAAGTAGTCAGGAATGGCTTTGTATTTGGGGTTAAAGGTTACGTCCTGAAACTGAATAAATAGCTTCTTACCGTACGAGCGTAAATAATTGAAATCTTCATGAATGATGGAAAAATCGTATTCTCCCCTCCTGGGTTCCAGCTGTCGCCATGAATACATGATCTGTGCTCCCACAATTCTTGGGAGCTTTAGGAGTGGATGATCTTGAATTAGTTCTCTATCCCGGGCGAAATACACAAAATGCTTAATCCTATCGATTTCCAATGGGCAAGTAGCATTCAGATACTGTTTGTATGCCTCTGTATATCGATTGGCTGGATTATCGCTTTGTCCAAAGGCAAAGGAAGTTAAAAAATGTCCAGTCAGAATTGCCAACAGAAACTTCATATGAATCATTAACCATTTAAAATTGTTGGTATTGCCCGGGGTTTCAATATTTGGCAGTATCACTAAGACCTTTGGTGACGGGCCGTTAAACCAACCCTTCAATAGGAGGACGCATCTAACCATTGATACGGTAAGATTGCACTTAGATCTTGCGTTCGTAAGATCCTCTTGATCACTCCCCGGGTTTGGCAGCGAGAAAGCCGTTAACCTCCAGCCAGTGGATGAAGGCATCAAACCAGCGATTGCTGGTCCGGTTTGGATTCCCCAGGCCGAATCCGTGACCGCCGGTCTGGTAAAGGTGAAACTCTACAGGACGTTCTGCTTTAAACCAGGACTCGATCACGCCAAACTGACCGCGGAAGAGAAAGTCATCGGTGGCGATTACATTGAACATGGGTGGAGCGTTTTCCGGTACCTCGACCGGCCCCATACCGCCATAGATCGGACCGATAAAGGCCAGTTTCATGGATTGGGAGTTGAGCGTGCTGTGCATCGTGAGACCGGCGCCGGCTGAAAAACCGATCATCCCCAATCTTGTAGTATCGACACCCCACTCAGCGGCGCGATTGACAATCATGGCATAGGCAGCTTCGGCATCCTCGAGCTGGTTGGACAGGTCCCAACGCGGCGGACTTGTCCGGGGTCGCGCACCGGAAGTGTCGGATGCAGCGGCAAAGGTTCGATTCATCGATTCCCGGAAGCCATCGAGCGACTCCGGTGTAGGCTGTAACCGGTATTTGAGCACAAAGGCTGCGATTCCCCGCTCCGCAAGGGCCTCCGCAACTTCCCAGCCCTCGTTGCCCATCGACAGCCATCGGAAACCGCCGCCGGGGGCCACGATGACGGCCGCACCGTTCGCCTTGTCCGGTGCAGGCAGAAATGGGGTAAGTGTCGCTTTGGAGATGTTGCGTGCCATCGGGTCGCCCCATTGGCGGAACCAGGTCTCAGGCGCAGTCTGGCCATCGACACCGCCCGTGCCAAGCGGAATAGCGTTCGGTTCAGCCGGGGCTTCGAGCGGATAGATGGTCCCGTCCTGCGCCATAGCAGATACAGAGAAGACCAGTGAGCAAGCCAGAATGGCTGTTTTCGTCAGGTTTATAAATGTTATAGACATGGTAGGAGATTGATATGTGAAAGTTAAAAATAGGTATTGCTACGGTATGGATGAATTTTGTCTTGATATATCTTTCCTTGAATTGGCAGATCTCTTTTGGTTTTCCAGCGCCTTGTGTACAGGCCATAGCAATGATGCTTATTTGTACTGTTGCTTTGAGTCTCTATTGAGTCTGTCTGCTCACTTGCATGTGCGTGACGACCCAATCGTTTGATTTGAACTGCCAAATTCGACTGGTCGTCTCTCTGATCGTGTCTTGATCCTGATTTACATAGAATTGGTCGACATAATCGAAACCCACAAATGGTTGAATGAGGTATTGTTTAGAGAAAATGTTGAAAACATTTTTCTTTTTGATATATGAGCAATAGTCCAAAATATTTTCATAGGTGAATGGCTGACCATTTTCAAAGAAGATTATGTCGTTGTCAATCATGCCATTTCTCTCAGAACAATCTCCTGCGGTTATATAAAGTTCATGGAAGAGTTTTGATTTTTTCATGAAATCTTGCTCAATGGTTTTTAGATCTGTTTTGTCTATGGAGCATGATATTAGAAGGAATGCAAATAGTGTAAATGTATTGCTCATGATTTTTTGGAATGGATGACCTTTTATGCATTATAAATCATAGGATTGTCACGGCTACAAATTTCCGAAGTGAAGGATAACCGCATCGTCCAATGAGGATGCAGGCAAGTTGGCTCGGCTCGCTGAACGAACCCCTTCATAGGGAAACGCAAGAACTCCATAATACTGTAAGATAGTACTTAAATGATACGTTGGCAAATGTGAATTTCGTGAACACCAGGTGAGACTCTGATTTTTATTGATCGTAAGAATGATAACTGGGTGCTTTTTCCTTTATATATATATATGATATTTGATATATTTGATATATTTGATATTTAAATTATTGTATTCTCCTCATTACCTGGCGAACTAAATACTACAGAAAAATTCATTTATTTTTTCAAATCTTTCGATGTAGCCAGGGCTATCACCCTGCCCCGATCACCCACCGCATTGTAAAAATGATAAACAACACCATTCCATTTTATGACCCAGGGCTTGTGGGCATACGTTTTATCATACTCCTCAGAAGGGGCTACCAAATCCTCTCCGTTCCAATCGGTCCAGTGGATTAGATCGAAAGAGCAGGCAAATCGTTCGAAAGCGCCGGGCTTCCAGAAGGCACCGAAATAGAACATTACATAAACGTCATCGATCTGTGCGATCTGTGCATCACCGCAAATACCTTTGTATTTTGTCATGACCGGATTTTCTCCACAGCGTTTCCAGGTAATCATGTCATCAGAAACTGCCATACCAATGCTTTCGTAGTTGGCGGTATCGCCTTTGGCATTGTAATACATCATGAAGGGATACCCGGTATGCTTCTTTTTGTCGCGTATGACCAGACTTTTGTAAATGGTCTTGTTCTCAAACCAGCGGGCATCTTCATCTTCGGGTGATAAAACAGGTGCAGGAGCAGTAACCCATTCGCGGACTTCTGTCAGAACTATGGAACTGGCCACACCGGTTTTTAACACACCGGCTTCGTATCCGGCGCTGTTTCCACCCAGGTAAGTCATCCAGTATTTGCCCCGGTATTTTTCCACAGAATAATCACCTCCCCATTCGGTGTTCACCAGCGAAACGTATCCTGCTTTCTGATTGGCATCCCAGGTGTTTTCGGTAAACGACAACAATTTTCCCTTCGGTTCCCATTGTAACAGGTCTTCACTCGATGCCAGCCATGTTTCGTATCCCCGGCCGTCATAAACGATGTAGGTCATGTACCAGACACCCTTATCCCTGAAAATAGTGGGAGAGTCAATCATTTTTGTGGTGTCAGGATGTTGAAAGACAATACCGTACTTAAAGGGTGTTTTAATTTCATGGTAGATTTTCTCCATGGTTTCCGGGCTGACTTCTTTATTGGAGGATTTATCGCTTTTAAACCCGGAGATTAGCAGGATAAACCCCAATAGTACTGCAAATAGCCTCGTCATCATTACCTGGGGTAAACGGCTGTTAGCAGTCGTTTTTTCAGTGAAGGTTTGTTCATCCATGGTTCAGTCGTTGAGGGAATTGATGCCTTGTTCCTTAAGTCGTTCCAATGCGTCCCTCATGGCTTTGACCTGTTCGGCCGGGTGTCCCTGCCAAACAGTAACTTCTCCGACCACTCTAAAGGGTTTTGTCGATCGATATGATTTTGTTGGGTTACCTGGAAATTTTCTATCCGTCAAGTCGGGGTCATCTTCAATCCCGCCTGTGGGTTCAACCAGGTAAATTCTCTCCCGTCCTTCACCGGTTGCCAGTTCGGCACCCCAGATTGCAGCGTCTAAAGTCGCTGTCAGGAAAATGTATTGCGCATTTTTCTGCTGGCCGTAGTTTGAGTTGAAGCCAACTTCAATGAGGTCTCCGGGTTTAAGATCAGCTTTACTTCCGTGAAAATACGTTTGAACGAACGGTGTCGCACTTTTTTCACTTGATTTCCGGGTGTTGTTATGTTGTTCCATAGTCAAAGTTTATTAACACTGTTTATCTGTCTGAGTTGCTGAGCTTTTTTACAATGATCCGCCAATGCTTTGCATATGACAGAAGGTGTACTGACAAAATTATCAGTTCCTACTCCTCTTTTCATGATCTTCATAGGTAACGCCATCTGCGACATTTGTTTTGGGGCACCTCTAAATAACTCTGAAATTAGGCAAATTCAAAAAGAACCAAACGAGATTGAGGAGCGAACTCCCGACCTCAAGGGCGGGACTGGTAGACCTTTGAGCGACGAAACCACTGTGTGGGTGGGTGAGCCGCGAAGGAGCCTAGCCGGAGCTAAGTGACTGAGGGATAACGAAATTGAGGAGCGATCCGGGAAGATTCCCGGTCGAGATCCAATGGATCTCGAAGCGTCGAAACCACGAAGTGGGTGGGAAAGCCAGGTTATTTTTGAATAGCTTATCGCAGATAAGCGATTGACAATTGAACGGGGTTTTTAGAGGTGCCCTTTATGTATTGTCCCGAATCAATCTCATTGAAAGCCCGATATTTTTCCAACTACCCCTAACCATTTAAGAGCCATGATTGACGCAACACACAAAGGAATACAGTGAATACTTAGTTGTTCCCATTGCTATCGCTGTACTTTCTATGGTGTCTATGTGGGGTAAAGCTTCGCCATATGATCAGGAGTCAAATTTAGAACCATCCCACTCAACTCCCGGTGGAAATAATTCCGATGTTCTCTTCTTCATTTCATGGGCAATCAAGGCACTATCACCACCCTGTTCTTCAAGTTTTGAAATGATGTTTAAGAAACTTTTTTCATCTCTGTTCTGACTGAGTTTAAACACATTGTCGATTTTCTCTGCCTTGATCTCAAAACCAACAATGGCAGGCATCATTTTGCTTAAGAATGAATCAGGCAGATTGTCGTAAATAGTCAATGACTGAGTGTTTCCCTTTTCAAATTTCAGGGTAAATTTTCTCATAAACTGAATTAATTCGTCCGATGACATAAAATTCATTTGCCCGCTTATATGAACACTCAGATAATTCCAGGTTGAACCAATTTGTGGATTGGTATACCAGGAAGCACTAACGTAAGTACTGGGACCCGTAAATACTACCAGAACGTTTGGGTTTTCAACAAAGGATTTGTGGTGGTCGGTATTTCGCATAATATGTCCCTGCAGATACAATTCACCGTTTCTTTCTTCAAAGAGAACCGGTACCTGCGTTGCCGTTTGCTTGCCTGACAGATCGCTTCCTGTCAGGAAGGCAAATGGATGGTCATGAATGAAGTTTAAAATGGTTTGTTTGTCTTTTTCCTTGAAGTATGAAAAGTTGTACATGTTTTTATGATTGTTTCTTTGTGGTTTCCATTTAATGACCTTCTACGATGTTATTGGTTTCCTTCAATTGGAAAATGTTGGTTCAGGAAACCGAAAACAAGTTCATGATTTCTGGAGAATTCTGCATGACCCCCCTGCAACGCTATGTGTTTATAATAATGTTGAAAGTTGTTCGATTGAAGCCGCCCTATCATTTTATTGCACATCAAAGTGGAAGGCCAAACCTCATCCAGGGAAGCTGAAACAAAAAGGATAGGAGCATTGATCCTTTCGACTTCTATTTCGGATATAGCGCTGGTTTTTGAGTTCTGAAGCATCGTACTAAATCCATTGAAAAAATCTCCACTTTGAATGAGATTTATCGATTCAGTGGTAGCTGAAATACAGGGCACTTCTTCCTGTTTATATGTCCAGGATGAAGTCTCACCCCAGCCAAACTTTGAGGGAAGACTTACATTGGATGGGACAATTGCTATCACGGCATCAATGTCATCATATTTGGAAGCGAGGTTGAGTGCGAGTTCTCCACCTCTTGAGCTTCCGAAAATAGCGATTCGGTCATTGTCAACCAAAGGTTGGTGGCTGACACTTTTAATCGTATCATGGATGGCATCAAGGGAGATTCTATCCAGCCTCTCCGGAGTATTTGGAGTACCAAAGTATCCAATGGCAAGAAAATGGTAACCGAGGGTAAGAATACTGTCCCTGAGATCCTGAGTTTCTTCGCCAGCGTACACCATTCCTCCTTCACTGCCACCAAAGGCGACGACCAATGGTCTTTTTTCCTGAGCAGATAAAAACAGCTTATAGTCAATTACCCCATGATTTTCGGGAAGAGCGGAATGGTAGAGTGTGATCAGTAAAAACAGTACCAGACCAAGCACTCCTATTCCTATTGTGATTTTCCTTATCATCGATATGCAACTGAATCAGATGGTGGTGACCCTAAGACCATGGACATTTATCGAAAGGTTTCATCTGTTTAATGACCGCCCCAGCTCCAATCAAAATTGTATATAAATCCAACTGAAAATTCCATATTTTTCCTTTTGTTAAAATATTTGGATTCAATCTAATAACGAGATTAGTGACATGCGTGTTTTAAGAGTTGCAGAAATAAGCGCATAGGGTGCTTACCAATTCGTTATAAACCGGGTGTCGTTTTACTTGAATGTAACGGTTTCAAGTGCAGTCGGCATCTTGTCGTTCGCAATTGTCGCTGAAAAATTTTAATCGTCCACTCATGTTTTCGGTTGCGTAGTCGTTGCATACCCTGACGGACAACGATTGGCGGTATGGTATTAAAGGAACGGTGAGCATTATTTCTGTTTGTTATGTTCAACCCAAATTAGGTCAGTTGTATTGTATCCTATCCCTTCTGCGATCCGGAGATATTTATCTTTTATCTCCACAGGCATAGTAGTCTCGCGAGATAAAAGCCATAAGTACTTAAGACTTTTTCCGGCAACCAAAGCATACCTGTACTCATCATCAATTGCGATTACATTGTATCCGGAATAGAATGGTCCAAAAAATGATACTTTAAGCATGGCGATATTTTCTTCTCGAGCAAATTTTGCCTTACCAATTGCTTGAGTCCATTCTCCTTTTTTGGTATTATATCCCTGATTGTTAACCTTTATCGTTCCGTTGTCATTTAAAGAATATTCGGCAGTAGTATTGCTCAAATTCCGTTCATATTTAAAATCTTTTCTGGCAATCTCGTACCATTTACCGAGATATCTTTTTTTATCAAAGGGTTTGACTGGTACGGCACCATTTGGTATAGTAGCACAAGAATATAACATGGTAACACAGATCAAAGTAAGTGAGCAGATTTGGATTGCTTTCATTTTTTCTAAAATAGTTAGAATTCTATTTATAAATCAGAGCGATTTTGATGGTCAGGCTGATACAATGGGACAGTCGTATGTAACAAAATTTGTTCTTCCGTTCTTTCGAATCGGTTTTTACTTTACAATGTAACACTATTTCCATAAAGTCTCCACTGTCTTTTGACCGGCATATCCACATTACGGCCTGTTTGCCGGCGTTGTGCGGGTGGATTTTGGGTCTGTACATTCATGGTAGTGTGTCCCTGCTTTGGGTCTGTCGATGAGTTCCCTAAAACCTGGAGTGTAGTGAATCCTTCAAATTCTGCCCCCTCGTTTGTTTGGGATTGCCCCACGATTGCACCGTTTATGAGGAAGTTGAGCAAAGTGGAATGCTAAGGCCGACCAGTTGTATCATCAGGATCCTGGCCTGATCGAAACAACAGGAACATTTCACTGTCAATCTGAACAAAAGTTTGATAGCAGTACTCAGCTTCAATTTTACACCTTACTGCCAGTTCGGTGACACGCTGTTAAAAGGATATTATTGTTTTGTCAACCATTTAATGGCAGTTTTAATTTTTTCGTCATTTAGCAGATTGTCGAAATTGTCTCCTTGATTAATCGTTGTGTCCGGATTTACGGTTTTCTTATAAACATTTCGATATCGATCAGCTACATAATTAGTGGCAAAATTTAGAGCCAGGTTTGGAGCAAATTGAAAGTAACCGTTTGAGGTCGTATAACCCTCTGCTGTTGGCTCACCAATAAAAAGCGTATTTGGTCTTCCTTTAAAGGCAATTGCAACCATACTGCCTGCACTTTTAGTAACCGGACCTATGATAACTACAATTGGCAGATTGGTAAGGTTAGACATTTGATTTACTTTTATATCCGTAGTCTGGTAGCCGCCAATAACAAAATTTCCATTTTTTATTTCCCAGGCCCGGACAATGCTGTCATTTACATCTGTTTCAAAACCTATTGTTTGGTTACCTAAAAATTGACTTAGACCTGAAAGCATTGGGTATATATTCCCACCGCCATTCAATCTTAGATCAATGATAAATCCTATCTTACTTTTCGTTGATAGTTTGCTAATGCTGTCGGCAATTGATTGAGCGAAACTATTAATCTGAATTGGGTCAAAAACCTGAAAGGTCGGAACTCTTAAATAGCCAATTCCCTTCGAAATAACTTCCGAATGTATTTTGTTAGTCACTGAAATTGCCTTGTCGTTTAATGGCTTGAGCCAAGCCAGGACCGAGTCGTCAAAAATTGAATAATGTCCGTAGTATTGGTTGTTGAGATATATTTGAGAATGGACATCTTTTAAGCTTCTAAAAACTGCCACAAAGCAGTTCATTGTATCGTTTAGCGTTTTTGCTGTTTTTATTTGTTCGTTGAATGTTTTGTCAACCTGCTTCCAGTCAAGTGTAGTTCTATGAATTGAGTTGTATTTGATAAATGTGTATAGGCTGTCTGCAGAAACAGGTAGTTGTCCAAAAGAAGCAGAATATATAAGTATATAGAATATCGTTAGTGACAATTTTTTTTCATTTGTGTCGGTCTTTTCTATAATATACCTACGCTGATATTAAAAAATCCCCAGTAAATTCAAAAATATTCAGCAAAATCATAAGGGAGCCTTATATATTGGAAATTCTGTATGCAAACTCTGAAAAAATCCTGCCCCGATAGTATTATCAGGAGGCAATACCGAAAAGTTATAAGAGCGGAAAAAATCGACTGATTCTAAAAGTAAAATAAATTTTGCTGAAAGCACAAAATAAATAATCAAATTGTCAGATAGTCAATCAATCACTAACGCAACGCACCGAAAGACCCGTCCTTTTATCCAGGTTATTCCGGTAAACACTACTAACGAAGTAGTCCAGGAACCGGTACCAGGCATTACCTCCAGACTCAGTGGAACTCCTCCAGTAGCCGGTTCTTCCAAGATCGTCGAATGATCCAGGGAAGTCGCGGTAGCCGCCCGGAAGACCTGTAAAACCACTTTCGTTGGAAGCTGCGGTGTTCGGACTGTTCCAATGGGAGGTGCCGGCTTCTTTCATTAGGCCTCCTGCCACAAGGCTTTGAGGTGTTGTTGCATTTGGATCAACACTGCCGGAATCGAGATAATCAATCAAAGTCGTCCATTCTAAATCGGTAGGTATATGCCAACCAGTGGGGCAGAGATCTCTGCCATCGTTCACCGCATACCAGTTATACAAATACCCAAATTCATTGACATCAAATGACTGATAGCCTGTCCCGAATGTGTCATAGACGCAACATGCTCCATAATTTGCAGCATTCCAGGCAGCATCTCCGGCTGCATCATTTACAATTAGGGTAATAGCATTACCATTTACAAATGTAGTGGTCCTCAGGTTTTTAGCCATCCATTCCTGTGTACCGATTATTATGGTTGGATAGGTATTTCCGTCCTGATCAGTCATTTCACCAGGCTCATATTGGTTTCCGGTCAAAGAAGCCCAATAGATTCCATTCCAGCCTTCAAAATCATTCGTAGTGGAATTGAAACGAATGGTTCCAGGAACAGGTGTCGGATATTCCGAGTTATTGATGATGATGGCCCCTTCTATTTGCAGCTTTTCCTGGCTGTAGGATATGGTCAATGAACAAATAGCATATACAAAGATTGGAAGTATTGGTTTTTTCATGATTGGAGGTTTTTGCTGTATTAAATGTAGGGATTTATTCACAATTCTTATTGCAACAGATATGGATATTCAGTGGTAAGTAACGGTCAGCCGTATACCGCGTGCCGGGCCTTCCGGGCCGGGGATGGCAGATCCTTTTTAGCGATTTCCAGAGTACCTGTTGGTCCCTTTATATACCCTGATAAATGGTCGCTTTTTCAGTAAAGCCAACAGTGCGGAAGATTTTCTCATCAAGTGATTGCAATTGGGAGAAATCATCATTACTCATGGGACGTGGCTGTTGACGAATAAAGTTGATAGAAAGGCCAGCTTCGCAGTATAGGTGTGGTGCCTGTTTTGGGTTCCTGCCTGGCTGCTTCAACTTTTTGCTCCGGGTTTTCTTTGACGAACAGCGCATTGGAAAGGCGATGGCGATCATGAGGAACCCCAGTATCATAAAGCTTTGTGCCATCCAAAATTCTCAATAAGTGCACGGGCGATTTGCGGGACAAGCGTTCCTCCGACTCCAATTCCAATTTATGCAATTCCCATGGCTTTTCCGTGCGCTTTGTCAAACCAGCGAGCAATCAGCACCTGGTTTGGTAATGGGCCACCACACATATAGCCCAGTGCATTAAATAGATAGAAGAGATAAAACTGCCAGAGCGAGGTCATCCAGCTTAATCCGACGAGCGCGATTCCTCCCATGACAATTCCGGAAAGCATTAAACGGCGCGGACCAAAGCGATCGATGATCCACCCGGCAACAAAGCCAAAGAGTGGCCCGTCTATGATTTTGCCGATCGCATTTCCGGAGGTGATCGTTGCCCGTGACCAGCCAAAATCATCTACCCAGAAGTCATAGAAGAAGGGGAGTCCATAGAACATGATGCCCACGAGGGAGAACAAGCTGAGGAAGCCCGTGGCAATAACCTGAAATTGCCCTTTGTGCAGTTTTTCCAACCACTAAGGATACGAAGATTCTTTGGGAAGAACAACCATTGTTTTTTTCTGACAAATTGCGATAGCAATTTTCCATTGACTGTCAGATTAAGTAGTGTCTATTACAGTTAAAATACAATTTGGCGAACCAGAAGGTACCCAGGCAATGAATGCATATAGGGTTTTGTAGGTTGCCATGATTTGAGAGATTTAGGTATCTAGCTTTTTTATGACATTTCCCTTGTTATCCCACAGTTTAATGGATCCACCGTGACTTGAGGTAATTATCAAACTACCGTCAGGACTCCAGTCCACCCCCCATAACTTTTCTTCGGATGATACTTCGGAAATCAGATTGCCATCCGTGTCCCATATCCTTAGCGCATCACTTGCTGTGGCTAATTTTTTACCGTCCTTCGTCCAACTCATGTTTCTATACTCGGCCTTACTCGCTCTTAGCTCTTTCGTGAGAGTACCATTCGCTTTCCAGTACTGAAGAAGAGGTGTGTAGTTGTAATCATGGTCCCCATAGTCACCCAATACAAAATAGTCTCCTGTCTTGTGCCACTTTACACAAAGCATGAGAACTTGTTCTTTTCTATGTACGAATTTGTTCAACAGATTTCCTTCGGCATCATATATCCTGACTGCCTCACTTAAAACGATGAACTCATTCTTATGAGGATGCCAATCTATTGCGACATTGCTTATGGTATTCTCCTTCTTAATTGTTCGAATTAATTGTCCGTACTTTGTCCAAATGGTTATTTCTCCCTCATAGTCCGCGTTTGCAGGTAAGTCTCCGGTATAATTCCAGGCAATTGCTCTGGATCCGAAACCCTTGTCACCTTTGAATGAAATGATTGAATCTTTCTCGATGTCAATTAGTTTAGAACCATCACCTACTGCCGCGATAGCTAATAGGTTCGAGTAAGGATGCCAACTCATTCGGTGAATTTCAGTACTGTTCTCAAATACTTTCACAAGATTATACGATTCTCCACTAAAAATCCTGATTTTCTTATCTACTCCGCCAACAGCAATATATTTACCATCACTGCTCCAATTGGCTGTCCAAAGAATTTTAGTAAGGTCTTGGTCTTGTCCCAATAAATTCGCCGCTAATGAAATAATTAGGATAATTGTCAGCCAGGAATATCTTAAGAAGGTCAAACTCATTTTCATTTTCATGTATGACTTAGTCCGCATGCCTATCTACAACGTTTTGGGTCTGTTTAGTGGCGGATAAATCCGGAGGATTTGTCCGACTATTCGAATTTACATAAACTTGTTGACACTGAGGGCGACTATGTTACCCGGTATTAAACAAACCCGGTGTTGTGCGTATGGCGATCACACCAATTTTATAATTTAATCCACCTGAGCCTTAATTTCAATCCGGCAATATTTTCTTTAGGTGTTAAAATTAATGTGTCGCCCTTAAAATGAAAGTCGCGAATTAGAGTTGTTCCCCAATTTCGAGGTTCTGTTGCGGTAATCCGGTCATGTTGAATTGTTGACTCATTGAGATTGTAGTTGGCAAAATAAACGAAGTTTGATTTATAAAACCTAACCAACTCTTTTAATTCGTCATGGGGTAAACTGTCAATGTTGATATTTGTGTCAATATCTTTGTACCCTTTTGGAATTATATGTACACCCATGTGTCCATGTCCATCATAAAGTATGTAGCCATTCCACCCAATCCTTGCTGAATCTTCAATCCACTTGTTTGTCAAAATGTCAAACGATTCAATTTTATCAAGTTTCCACATGCCTTGAAATTCGTTTTCAGCCTGATGTGTATTTGACATGCAGCTGTATAATGTCCAAAGTATAAGTAGGCCTGGAACTAGTTTTATCTCTTTCATATCTTTAGTTGGTAAACTGTCCGATTGCATTACGCACAACTCAAAGGAATGTCTGCGTTACCAAATAGCAATGTCGCAGCCATGGTATTGAGTCGGATTCCGAACATATGGCAATGTGGAAATTCCACATAATGAGGTTTGGTGTGCAATCCGGAGAGAAAGCAATAATTATTGGTGGGATTATGAGAACTTCCTGTATAGGCTGCGGTATGCAGCGTCCAGGCATGGTTATCCAAATTAAAGATCAAGTCAATGTTAAACTCAGGCAGCATAATCCATTTTTGGGGACTATCTGTGTTCTGTTCCCAAATTAATGGTGATATTCCTTTGAGTTTATTCGGTATGTAAGTGTTGAATTTCAATTATCATCAATTCTGTTTGCATTGGTTGGCGTCTTTCAGAATGACCGCTAACGTTAAAACCTTCGCAATGTGGCGGAATTCTGCTTTCCGTCTTCCTGGTACTGTTGTTGGTAAAGATACAAATGTTCATAGTTTATTTTGTAGCCCGGCGTCATTCGTCTGACGAAACCGAACCTGAGTAGCGATATGTCGTTGATTGTTCTTGAGTAGCCACTACATATACGCCAATGCAATGTTAGCGGCTGAACTCTTTTAGTCACAATTTTCTTTTTTTGAAAAATTCAAGAATGCGACCCTATTGAAATACGATTAACAGCAAATTCCTTTTTGCCCACAGCGGGTTCCAATTTTATCACTTCAAAGTGTGACATGTTTATTAGACGATGGTATTACTTCATTTAAGTTCTGAAAGTATCAATTTTTTCTGCTTTAATGTGTTCTTCATTGCTTTGTCCCTTACTATTGGGTCATCGCTATGTATTAATTCAAAATATTCAGTTGGCACAACCTGCCATGATAATCCATATTTATCTTTACACCATCCGCAAGAGCCTTCCTCACCACCATTCTTAGTAAGAGCTTCCCAAAAATAATCCGTTTCAGCCTGGTCTTTTGTGTTGATAACAAATGAAACTGCTTCATTAAATTTGAATAGTGGGCCTGCTGCCAATATACTAAACTCCATTCCTGCTATTTCGATTACAGCTGTTTCTATGCCTGCATCATTTCCACTTTCGTCACTATCGAATTTGCGAAAATCTTTCAGTTTACCGTCTTTAAAAATGGATAAGTAGTAGTCTGCTACAGCTTTGGCATCTTTCTCTACCCACAAATAGGGTGTAATTTTTTGAGTAATCATATTTTTATATTTAATGTTTTTAATGGAGTCATTTGCAATTACGATTTGATTGATTGCGTTATCAGAGTTATCTGGTTGATTTGGATTTGAACAGAAAATTGTCAAATAAAGAACAATCGATGCAGGAAATAACAACATATTGATTTTTTATTTCTTTGTATTTCATGCATGTTCTTTTTTGTTGTATGGTAATTGCAAACCGGTCTTATCTGCTGTTCGTATGATTCGATTTGGTTCTTCTAATGTAACACTATTTCAACAGAATACCCACTGTTTTTGCCAGCATGTCGGCAGTACGGACTGATGGGGGCGTTTTGCGGGCAGATCTTCGAGCTTTTGTATTGGTGGTGGGTGAGACTCAACTTCCTGGATGCTGGGCATGGGTCAGCAACGACCGGTTGTATTTATTTCATTTGTTTAATGCATTTTTTAACGATTGAATTAATGCCGTGTCAATTTCATTATCAATTAATTCATTGGCCTTATTCAAAATGGAATTATCATTAATATACTTTGAGATTTTAGAAAGGCTAAAAAGTACATCTTCTTTAATTAAGTTGCCGTGTGATTTCAAATGAATGTTTTTAAAATATGTTTTCTCTAATTCAGTGAGAATCCGGGAACAGTTTGATTTGTTGCAGATAGCAATTTTCCAAATGTTTTGAATACATTGACGAGAAGTAATAAATTTCTCATCATCAAAGAAATCAAGATATCTATCAAGAATTCCACCTATTCGATTTTCATGATCGCTCTTTGCCAAATTGGCTAAAAGCATTATACCTATGCTCCTTTGATATGAGTTGTCTGAAGATAACTTATCAAGCAAAACAAACCACTTATCGTATATCCATTTAACTTTCTTTTCTGATATCTTAATAAGTTCTTGCAGAGCATTGTAACGGATTTTACCGTCTTTGCTTTCAAGGTCAGTGAATAATTTATCTACCCTTTCAAGGTCTTCCATAATTTTTTTCACAAAAATAGGCCTAATAAGTGACAACCCAATGTCAGCAGGTCATTTAATTGATGTAGAACGTTTTCTATAATGTTGCCTAAGATCAGCCGTATGCAGCGTGCCGGTTATATCTGCTGTTCGTTTGATTTGATTTTGCTTTTCTAATGTATGATTATTTTAACAGAATTCCCATAGTCTTTGCCGGCATGTCGACAGTACGGCGCCTTATGGCCGAACGAAAATGAGAAGCTTAAACTTTAGAACAACAGGTCACGCGCAGCTGGCATAGAGTTTTTGTTGGCGGCTGGCATTTTACTCCTCACTGGTTCCTTCGGCCACTCTTATATAATATCCATTAATGTCGATGAATGCAAACTCTCTTAGCCCGTAGGGATGTTCTCTCAAGGTATCAGCAATTCTTACTTTTCTCTCTTTAAACTCACTGAATATGTTGTCAATGTTGTCTACAAACCACATCAATGGTAGTCGGTTAGTTCGGTTGTTTATTAAGTCCACGTGTTCTTGATTCTCACCGAAAAGAAGTCGCATGTCATCTCTTCTTATTCCTCCGTCTTTGTCCCCGAAAAGCCATTCGTCACAAAAGCCCAAAGTGTCTCGGTAATAGTCCAAAGTCTCACGCAGGTTTTTTACTGGAAGATGAGGTCCACATCTAATAAATTTCTTTTCTTTCATATTCAAAAAGTCTCAGTTGTATCCTGTCTGAAAATGCTTGCCGCTAACGGTCTGGCGACATGCGGCGGCTGTTGCAATAGCCCAGCTGACGTCATTGTCGCTTGTTATGTGGCGTGCTCTTTCTAAGCTGCTGTTATTTGCAATGATTTCAGTTTTTCAGTTAACAGTTTTATGCCTTGCATTACTTTGTTGGTCTGTTTTTCTGAGGCTTTTTTGCTACCAGATACATATTGTCTTAATAACCCTGGATTCATTTTAATTAGCTTGGCCAATTGGGTGATGTTTACCTCTGGTATCAAATTAAACACGGATTCCAGGTCTACTTCGTATTTAATTTTATAGCCCTTCTTGAGCTGCTTACTTATTACTTCATCCTCTGCTTTGAACTCATTTACAATATGTTGTAAGTTGGTTTTGACCTCTTCATAGCTTACCCCTCCGGATACACACCCTTCTATTTCCAATATGTATGCGAAAAATGCATCTTCGTTCCTCTCTATTATTGCTGTTAGTGTTTTCATATCAAACCTGCTTTTTTAATATACTTCTTTCCGTTCCTTTTGGAATGTCCTTAGAGCCGTGAAAGGGGATCACCACAATTCCCCTGATTTCAGAATGCTTGTAGATCCGATGGCTGCCTTGTCTTCTGACTTCATACCAGCCCTATTCCATTACAAGCTTTTCTAGTTCTCGTGCTTTCACATTTCAAAGGTAGCATATTCGCTACTATATTGCAAGTTCTTTCTG
>CAYRYD010000042.1:0-23142 GCA_964428345.1 uncultured Saprospiraceae bacterium
GGACTACCCGCCCTGAGCAACCATGACATGCCGGAGGTGGACAAGCCGGACAACAGCTCCCAGGTAGCCTATCATATCCGGTCAGGAGGTCACGATATCACCGCCTATGATTGGGAACAATTCGTCCAATTTGCCAACCGGCATTTCAAGAAAAAATAGGAGTGCCCTGGATATTTCATTACGCCTCCGGAGGTTTTCTTCGATGAGTTTTGATCATACTTCTTTTGATCTTGTCCGCTTTTCTTTTTTCAACCGATGCTTTGGTGGGCCTGGTCCGGATTCGTTTTTTCTTCTTCCGGGTAAATGGTCTGATGTAGTCCACCAATCGTTGCAGGGCTTCTTCTTTATTTTTCTCCTGACTCCGGAAGGTATCGGCACGAAGCGTAAGTATGCCATCTTTACTGATCCTTTTATCCGGGGTTTTCAGGATTTTTTCCCTGAGTTCTTCCGGGAGGGATGACTGGCTGACATCAAACTGAATCTGAATGCCCGTTTCCACCTTATTCACGTGCTGACCACCGGGACCCCCGGAACGCACCGCTTTTATTCGCACTTCCGACAGCGGTATCTGAATCTCCGCACTGATGATGAGATATCCTTCCAAAGCTTAAAGGAGTTTAATAAAAGACCGAACCATATTTTTCATAGGCAAGAACGGCTGCCATCAGATCTTCTGAAGCATGTCCGACGGATTTGAAAAGGGTGATTTGCTCTTCGCTGGTACGCCCCCTTTTCTCTCCCCGGCAAAGATCATAAAGGGTCCCTCCCAGTGAAGTCTCCTCCAGAATACCGTTTTGAATCGGCTGCACCAGGTCACCACTTTCCTGCAATCCATGAACGGTATCGATAAAGACCGTCGAACGTGTGATAACGAGGTCGTCGGCTTCACGCATGGCCGGCCGGTAAGAGCCAACCAGATCGAGATGGGTGCCCGGCTGTAACCACTGACCCCTGATCAGCGGAAATTCGCTGAGCGTAGCCACACTGATTACTTCCGCGTTTTTAACCGCAGACGACAAATCCGTTTCAACCACCAGATTTTCAACCTCATCCTTCAGCTCCTTTGCCAGTCTGTCCGCTTTGTCCTGATTACGGCCCCAGATACCAACCCGGTCAAAGTGTCTGCCGGTGCAGTGTGCCCGGACCAGATATGGAGCGAGACTTCCGGTACCGACCATCAGGAAAGTACGGGCATTCTGGCGGGCGAGGAATCCGGCAGCAAGGGCGCTGGCTGCCGCCGTCCGGTAATTGGTCAACACCGGAGCGTCGATCTGGGCAATGGGTTGACCGGTTTCGGCATTGAAGAGCAGGTAGAGCCCCTGAATCGAAGGTAAACCGGATCCCTGGTTAAGAGGATTGACGGTCAGCAGTTTGACGCCCAGGTATCCTTTTTCCTGCCAGGCCGGCATCAGGATCAGCATGGAATGATCACCAAACGGATGTTGATGGCGAAGAGGAACGGTAATATCGCTGCGAAAACCTTCTCTCAATGCCTCCATCAATGATGGAAAATCGAGGAGCCGGTGCAACTGGTAATCATGAATGGTAAGCATCCCGTAAAGGTAAACAGAAACCCCCATTTCACGGCTTTTGCCGGTAATCACGATAACATACAGCCAACTGAGGAGAGAACAAAAATAGGTTGACAGCTCACATCTGCGAGCTGTCAACCGGTACTTAACCTAAAAAGCCATCTTATAGCCGATGCCAAATCCAAAACTATGATTCCGGATATTCATCTCAATGACGGGTAATTTGAAGGAGTCGTTGAATCCCTGACTGTAACGGGCGTCGAGAAACAGCAGGCCATTACCAGCCGGTATATCCACTCCGGCCATCACCACTCCGCCAACATCAAACCTGCGATAGTTGACGTTCGAAAAATTAATCGAGATATTGGTGAGATCAAATTCGAACAATGCGTCCGCCCGGGTTTTTATCCGTCCGTTAAGCGCGTAGCTGATCTGGGGACCAGCTGCAATGTAGGCTTTGACCGGACCGGAGCCAATCCGGTATTTAGCCATGACCGGCAAATCAAGGTATCGTACGCGGGTATCTACCCGGACACCCAGGGGGATATCCACCTTAAAGAGATCGACATTCATATTCTCCCGGATGCGAAACCCCTTTTCCTGGTAATTCATTTCCGATAACAGCGAAAAATGCTCGTTGAAAGCATATTCTCCCGTAATACCAAAATTGAAACCGGGGAGATACTGGAATTCGGGCAAAAGGATGTCAATCAGAGAAGGGGTACTTATCTGACTGATGTTTCCACCCACTCTTGCTCCTGCATAAAACTGGGCTGATGCAATATTGCCAAAGCAAACTATGGCAACCAAAAGGTGAAGGATTCTCTTTTTCATGGCTTGATAGATTTTTATGGATAAAACTTTCCCTCAAGACCGCATGAAAATGTTAAGAAGGGTTATCAGGCTGTTAATTCTAATCCGGACAGGATTCCTTTGTTGCAATGTCGATTGCTGACAGCATGATTGCAGGTAGTTTACTTTTCGTATACCAGGCTGTAAAAAGATTGGAGCAAGGTGATCTGATTACGGGCCCTGATCAGGTTGTGACCGGGTTTCTTGATGCGATAGTAAATATCACCCACCAGGTAATCACTTAAAAAACGCATCGCTTGCTCCCAAATGATATAGGCGGCCCCCAGTTTAAGATGGCGTGACTCCTGTTTGGTCAGGGTATCACCTGCCCCATCCCGGAAACCCTCCTCAATAGCTTTGTATATCGAAAGGTTTAAAAAGACCTCCTCCGTATTTTCGTAATCTTCCGGTACCGATGCGGCCATACTTCTCACCAGGTCGCCAAAATCATGCAGGGGTGATCCCGGCATCACGGTATCGAGGTCGATCACGCTCACCGGATGTCCTTCCTCATTGAAAAGTACATTGCTGAGTTTGGGATCGTTGTGAGCTACCTTCAAAGGTATATCCAGATTGGCCATCTCCCGGGCGATGTAGCTGAAATCTTCAATTTTCCGGATCTCGTCCTGACATTCGAGCAGGCGCTCCGGTATGCCTTCATGCACTGCATCAGAAAACTGGGATTGCCGAAACACCGGATCATGAAAACCCATGATGGTATAGTGCAGCTTATCAGGTGGCAGACTGGATAAAGAAGCAGAGAACTGGCCAAAAGCCTGGGCAACCTCATAGGCCTCCCGGATGTGAGTCAGCGATTCCCGGGTATGACCTTCTATATAATAAAAGCATCGCCAAAGACCTCCATCAGTGGCTTCAAAGGCCAGATCACCCTTGACCGAATGCTTCAGTATGGGTACCTGCAGGTGGAAAGATGGATCTTGTTGTAAGTGCGCGGTAACCACCTGAATGTTGGAAATCACCTTATCGGCTTCCTTAAAGACATAGGTATTAATTCGTTGAAGGATAAAAAGTTGGGTGTCCACTTTCACCAGATAAGTCTGGTGCACCAGGCCATCGATGATTTCCGATACATCCACATTGTCTCCCTCAAAAAAAGCATCAACAGGAATCGTATCAGAAACCTGATTATATCTGATGGTCATTAAATATCAAGCGTTAACTGTGGCAATAGATCCTTATTGTTCAGATTGCTGATACCGAGTCCCAGCAATCTGATTCCCCCTGCAATTTCCACATTTTCATCGAATAGTTGAGTGAAGGTCTGAATAATTAGCTGCGGATCGCGGGTAAAAGTCTGAAAACTCCGGTTTCTGGTCAATGTTGTAAAATCAGGATAACGCCATTTGAGTTGCAGGGTTCTGCCCCTGAGGTCCATCTTCTGCAGGGAGAGACACAATTCGCCGGCCAGATCTCTGATGACGTCCAGCGCCTGATCGCGGTTGGAGATGTCCTCTTCAAAGGTTCTTTCAACACTGATGGATTTGCGAATCCGGGAAGGACTCACCGGCCGCTCATCGATACCCCGGCATACACCATAATAATAATGACCTGCCTTTCCAAAATGGCGTACCAGGGTTTCCAGGCTAAGTTGTTTCAACTGGCTTCCCTGGATAATGCCCATATTATGCATCCGTGCTGCAGTGACCTTGCCTACTCCAAAAAACTTTTCAACAGGCAGCTGATCCAGGAAAGCCGGTATTTGATCGGGTGGGATTGTAGTAAGTCCATCCGGTTTGTTGAGACCGGAAGCCACTTTGGCCAGAAATTTATTGATCGAAATACCCGCGGTACACGTCAATCCTGTCTCATACCGTACTTTCTCCTTGATTTCCCGGGCAATGAGAGTGGCTGATGGCAAATGCGGCTTGTTTTCCGTTACGTCAAGAAAGGCTTCATCCAATGAGAGCGGTTCTACAAGGTCGGTATAAGTCAGAAATATGTGGCGGATCTGACGGGAAATCTCCTTATACGCTAAAAAGCGAGGAGGGACAATCACAAGGTCCGGACATTTAAGCCTGGCCTGGCTCATCGGCATTGCGGAAAAAACCCCAAATTTTCTTGCTTCATAACTGGCTGCAGCTACCACAGACCGCTTGGAATCGCCGCCAACTACTACCGGTCTCCCCCTCAACTCTGGAAAATCCCTTTGCTCAACTGAAGTAAAAAAAGCATCCATATCGATATGGATAATTCTTCGACGGAAAGAATGATCAGACTGGAGCGATGACATTTAAGGGCTAAATTTGAAAAATTCTACCCTGACTATCAAGCCAGCTTTAAAACAGAGGTTACTTCATGCAATCACAGCCAATAGTGACCAGATACTTACCTGCGATTTCAGGATTGGAGTTTTCGTAAATAATGACCAATTTACCTGGTACCAGTACCAGGCAACCAAGAGAAAAAATTCAGCGGATAGTCCAATACTAATACATAACCTGGGCCGGGTGAGAGTTATGCCCCGGCGAGATTATACTGATTGATCGGGACCTGTTAGTTCAATACATTGCTCGAAAAAAGCATCCCCATCCGGGCATCGTAGCTGACATTGATCTTCAGTTTCAGGAGATCCTGTTTGTAAGGGTATTTCTGTGCATCGATGATAAAGATCTTGCATCCTAAAGCATCCTGGAGTTCTTCGTGTTCTGCCTTCCAGCAATGCGCGAGCTCCAGCGTTGTCGCATGGTAGTCCTTATCCCATTTGCGCCCAATAACTACCTGAAGGTAAATAATGCCGTTACGATATGCCAATAACCGCGATGACAGACCATAGCCTACCCGGTAGTACATATCCGTTTTGAAGTAGTGTTTCCTGTTTAATTCTTCGATACTCATTGCAGGTCAACCTGACACAAAAATTAAGCCAGAATCTCATATGAACAGGGGGACTCAGGATGATTTGACCGGTGCTTTTATGGGCGGGATGCACATCACGATCAATCAGTTTGGAACAAAGAAGCATAGTATTCATTATTACGGTGGTCAATGACAATACCAGGAAACAAATCAAATGCTTGATTTTTAATATTTTATATAGTTGAGGTCCACCAGGTTCCGGTTTTCCGCGGCTCTTTGTGATCATGCTCACTGAGCAGGTTGTGCATCAATCCCAGATATTTGTACTTTGCATCGATATAAGATGTATGCCATGAAAAAAATATTCCTGACCTTATTGGTTTCCGGGATTTTCCTTGCATGCCAGAGCCAGAATGATGCTCCAGGTTTTGGCACGGTTCCTCCGGAAGTCTTTGAGAAATTGATCCGGGAGCATCGGGATCTGGTTTTGCTGGATGTACGTACACCCGGCGAATATGCCAATGGCAAACTGGATGGTGCGATCAATCTGGACATCCAGGCGCCTGATTTCGAGGAGCGACTAAAGGCATTGGATAAGGAGGCGCAGTATGGTGTCTATTGTGCCGTTGGCCGTCGCAGTGAAGTGGCTATGGAGAGGATGAAGACGCTTGGATTCATCAGGGTCTATGACCTCGGTGGCGGTTATCAGGCCTGGTTAAAGCATCAGCAGAAGTGAAATCGTACTGGGAAGTCTTTATCAATGGATACGGAGGCTATGCTGCCTATCTTTGGCATGAGATTACCCATCCGTCGCCGCACAATTATTTTTACTGGCTGATCCTGGTCTCGCTCTTTTTCTTTGGTTTGGAGTGGTTTCGCCCCTGGAGGGTTGATCAACCCAAATTCAGAAAAGATTTTTGGCTCGACGCTTTCTACATGTTCTTTAATTTTTTCCTGTTCTCGCTCATCATTTACAATGCTGCCAGCGATGTGGTTGTCAAACTGGTGAATGACCTCGTTCTTACAGTCAGCGGAATCAATTTGCAAAAATTGAATCCGATGAGCCAATGGCCGATGTGGGCGATTTTACTCACCGGTTTTTTGGTGAGGGATTTTGTACAATGGTGGGTTCACCGGCTTCTGCACCGTGTTCCCAGGCTATGGGAATTCCATAAGGTGCATCATTCCGTAGCCCAGATGGGATTTGCCGCCCAATTGCGTTATCACTGGATGGAAAATGTGGTATACCGGTCGATCGAATATCTTCCGCTGGCGATATTGGGGATTGGCCTTTATGATTTTTTCATCATTCACATCTTTACCCTGGCGGTGGGTCATTTCAATCATTCAAACATAACGGTATCGGGATATGTATCAGCGGCGGTGGTCGGGGGTCTCGTAGGTATCGTGGTCAGTGGAGGTTTCTTTGATGTCCGGTTGGTTGACAATCCGGGATTGATCGGTAGCCTGATGATTATCATTAGTTCCTCTCTGGCATTCAGCCTGATTCTCGGTCCCTTTATGAAGAAAATCTTTAACAATCCGGAAATGCATATCTGGCATCATGCCTACCACCTTCCGCCAGAACACCGCTATGGAGTAAATTTCGGACTGAGCCTGGCGATCTGGGATTATATCTTCAGAACCGATTATATCCCTTATGACGGCCGGGATATCAAGCTGGGATTTCCCGGCGTGGAGGAGTTTCCCCAAAAATTTATCCGGCAGAATACCTACGGGTTTACAAAGAGCACTTCCTGAGGCTTCGGCAGGCTCAGCCTGACCACCGGAAGGACACCCTGAGGCTTCGGCAGGCTCAGCCTGACAACTGTCTTAAGTCACCCTGAGGCCTGTCGAAGAATGTCACCCTGAGCCCGTCGAAGAATGTCACCCTGAGCCCGTCGAAGAATGTCACCCTGAGCCTGTCGAAGGGTAGTTCCCTTTACGTTGCTCAATTGTGAAGCGTTTAACCACTTAAGGGGAAACGTCACCCTCAGGCATCGAAAGGCTCAGCCTGACAACTGTCGAGGGGAGCTGTCCTGGTGGTATTCGGGGGGATTTGACCTGAATTCCTTATATTCAGCATCTTCTTGTAAAGTTTTATGGAGTATAAACTATTGGGAAAGACCGGTGTCATGGTGTCCTCACTTTGCTTTGGGACCATGTCATTTGGAGGTATTGCCAACGAAGAAACCTCCCGGGAAATGTTTGACATATGCCGGGAGCACGGCATCAATTTCTTTGATTGTGCAGACATCTATGCCGAAGGGCGGTCGGAATCAATCCTGGGCAGACTGATCGCTGGCTGCCGGGATGAAGTGATCATAACTTCCAAAGTTTACTCCAGGACCGGAAAGGATCTCAATGCGGCGGGAGCTTCCCGTTACCACATCGTCCGGGCAATCGAGTCCAGTCTCAGGCGCCTGAATACCGACTACATCGATCTTTATTTTATTCACCATTTTGATGACACAACACCGATCGAAGAAACCCTCCGGGTACTGGATGATCTGGTCTGCAGCGGTAAAGTACTTTATCTGGGAGCCAGTAATTTTGCGGCCTGGCAGGTTGCAAAAGCACTCGGCATTTCCGGAAAAATGGGTTGGTCCCGCTTCGAATGCATTCAGCCGATGTATAATCTGGTGAAGCGGCAGGCAGAAGTGGAAATCCTGCCGATGGCGCAGTCAGAGCAAATCGGAGTGATCAGTTACAGTCCGTTGGGTGGAGGGTTGCTCAGTGGTAAATACGGCAGAAACCAAAAACCTGAATCGGGGAGGTTGTTGGAAAATAAAATGTACCAGGTACGATATGGTGACGACTGGATGTATCAGCTGGCAGAAGCCTTTACCGATCTTGCCGCAGAAGCAGGTTGTCATCCCTCTGCTCTGGCGGTAAAATGGGTCTCCGTCCACCCGGCCATCACCGCTCCGATTATTGGTGCCCGGAATATCCAACAATTGAAAGAGGTATTAACCGTACTAAACATTGACATGACACCTGCTTTGTACGAACGCATCTCCGGCCTGTCTTTCCAGCCTCCACCGGCAACCGACCGGAATGAAGAAAGAACCGGACAATTCCACTTGCGATAATTTTTAGGGTCAAGAATCTACGGAGATCCAAAACTGAAGGGAGGCGACGGCCGGACTACTCTTTGCTTACGGCTGCAATGGCATCCACTTCAACAAGAAATCCATGATGAAGGCCGGAAACGGGAACAATAGTCCTGGCCGGACGGTGCTCGCCGAAAAAATCTGCATACACTTCGTTTACGCCAGCCCAGAGGTCAATACCGGCAATGTAGATGGTGACCTTGACAATATGATGAAGATCACTATGGGCGGCGTGGACAATAGCCCGGAGATTTTCAAGGACAACTGAAGTTTGTTCCTGTATGGAACCATGAATTTTTTCTCCTGTTCCAGACCGGACCGGTAACTGACCGGAAATGAAAATAAAGCCGCCATGGACCACCGCCTGGCTGTAATGGCCACCGGGAACCGGAGCACCAGGTGTTAAAATTTTTTCCATCTTAATTCTTTTGAAAGGTTTGTGCAATCCAATCATTCTCATCGAGATGGGAAATGGCTTTAAGGCCTTCAGCCAGAAAGGTATTCACCAGAATTTCCCGATCCTTCCCGAGAAAACCGGAAATAATCAGCAAACCATTTTTCTTCAGTATTCTGGCGAGTTCGGGAGCGTGATCGCTCAATACATTACGGGTAATGTTTGCCAGCACAAAATCGAATCCCTCTGATTTAAAATCGCTCAGATTATCACTGCAGTGGGCAATAATCTGGTCACCTTCATTGATGAGAATATTCTCTTTCAGATTAACAAACGCCTGCTCATCATTTTCCACCGCCCATACTTCATCAGCACCCATTTTAGCAGCCAGGATGGCCAGAATACCCGATCCTGACCCAAAGTCCATGACTTTCGTACCGGTCAGTGTATGGGTTTCCATGCTTCGGATCATCAGGCGGGTCGTCTCATGATGCCCGGTTCCAAAAGCCATCCGGGGTTCGATGATAATATCATGACGGCAACTGGCCGAAGGTTGGTGGAAGGGCGCCCGGATACTGCAGAAGTCACCGATGATGATTTCCCTGAATTTTGATTCCCAGACGGCATTCCAATTCCTGACTTTTTCTGTCTCTACGGTATAGGTGAAAGGCACCTGATCTTTGAGCGATTCGATATACTGACGTACATCTTCATTCCAGCTCAGCTCAGGGAGTGCAGTCACTACGCCGTCATCCACCTCCTCAAAAGCATTAAAGGGTAATTCTGCCAACAGTGCAATCAGATAATCAACGGATTCGGGAGCGGTGTGAAAGTGCAGTTTTCGTACGATGATGCTATAATTTTTAACAGTGATCGAAGGTATATCGGGAATTGCTGCGATGGGGCATACAAGCCCGTATTGTGGAAAACTCTTCAACCCCTTAAAAGTAGCAATTAACTATTTTTGGCATCAAACAAAATATTATGGTCAGGATTCTCGATGGTAAGCAACTTTCCGAACAAATTAAAGCAGAAATTGCCCGGGAGGTGGCGGAGATCAAGTCAATGGGGGGTAAGGTGCCTCATCTCGCTGCGGTCTTGGTAGGTGATGATCCGGCAAGTCAGGCTTATGTCAAAAGCAAAGTGAATTCCTGCAATCAGTGTGGTTTCGAAAGCACACTCATCCGGAAAGATGACAGTATTTCCGAGCGTGAATTGCTGGACATCGTGCATGATCTCAACCATCATTCCGATATTGACGGATTCATCGTTCAGCTGCCGTTACCTGCCCACATTGATGAGAGCAAAGTCACCCTGGCTATCGACCACCGCAAAGATGTCGACGGCTTTCATCCCATCAATTTTGGCCGGATGGCGCAAGGTATGAGCAGTTATCTGCCGGCTACTCCATATGGCATCCTGCAAATGATAAGTCGTTTTCAGATTCCGACCGAAGGAAAGCATTGCGTAGTGCTTGGCCGTTCCAATATCGTGGGTACACCCATCAGTATACTATTATCGCGAAAAGCTTATCCCGGCAATTGCACGGTGACCATGACCCATAGCCGTACCAGGGACATTGCGGCAGAATTACGCCGCGCAGATCTGGTCATCGCCGCGATCGGTATTCCCGGGTTTGTGACAGAAGATATGATCAGGGAAGGTGCTGTAGTAATTGATGTCGGCATCAACCGGGTACCCGATGCAACCCGGAAAAGCGGTTATCGTCTGGTCGGTGACGTGGATTATGATGCGGTAGCCGAAAAATGCAGTTATATTACTCCGGTTCCGGGAGGAGTAGGACCGATGACGGTCACCTCCCTGTTGATGAATACCCTGAAAGCGGCGAAAAAGGAGATTTATTTCTAAGTCTTGCTATCTCGTGATCGAAGATCATCCCAAAACAATAAAAATCGGTGTTTGAACTTTATTACTACCAATATTCTTGTTAATCAATATACTAATATGAGATCGATCAGAAATCTTTCAATCGTGTTTATGTTTTTTGCCGCAGTATTGCTGGTATCCTGTGGTGGAAGCAGCGGATCATCCGACTCGTCCTCCACGGAAAATATGGAGGCTGCTGATAAGAGCGGACCCGAGTATACCAGCGCTTACGTGTGTCCGATGCATTGCAAGGGCAGCGGCAGCGATAAACCTGGAAATTGTCCGGTGTGCAAAATGGAATATGTAGTCAATGAAGATCACGATCATGACCACGGCCACGAAGGCCATAACCACTAGATTTTTTTTAAATTCTTAGACAACATACCGGTCCTATCTCCGGTATGTTGTTAAATCCTTGCCACGTGTACCGCTTAATTCTCTTGTTGTTTTGCCTGATTCCCGGCTCGATTTCTCTGGTGGCCCAGACCCGTGAGGACATCATTGCCGTCATCAAGGCCGTCAGTGAGGTACCGGAGCTTGATCCGCTGTTCCAGGTAGAATTGTCCGAAGGCCAGGCTATGGTGCTGGTCAAAAACGACCGGCTCTCTGCCGGAAGTAATGAGGTAGAACGCCATTATTTCAGCATTACCAATGACGACCTTTGGGGTTTCAGAAAACCGGTAAAAATTATGACCCAGCAGGAGGCCGGCCATGAAGGTGTGCGGAGAGACCAGTTGGTCACCCTGGGTCTTAGCTTTTCCGGAGATCAATGCAATGCCCGTTTTGCAGCCACCGTTGACGAAGGCAGCCGGTATTTCGAAGGATGGGTTTCCCTCAGCCGTTCCGGATTTGACTGGATTGTCACCGGCAGGAATGTCCGGGTACGGTAATTTTTTTTCCGGTCAGAGACCCTCCTCAATGCGATTTTTCTATATTGAGGTTGATGAAATCAGAAATTTCCCGAAGACGATTTGTACAAACCTCGTCTGTTGCCTCTGCCGGATTACCCTTTCTTCCCATGGCAGCTGGCCCATCGATCTTTTATCCGGAAGATAAAACAGCAGCAACTATGGCAGAACCAAACCTGATTGGAAGCTATGGACCCTGGGCCAGAGAACTCAATGGTATGGGTCTGCGTAAACTGTCATTCAGAAATGAGCAGTTCAGGGACATCGGCAGTTGGAAAGAACAGGCGAGATCCCGGATGCTGGAATGTCTTGGTATGCCACAAATGGATTTTAGCGGTGAGGTTACCGTCGAAAAATCTTACCAATACGATGGCTTACACATTGAAGAATTGTCCTGGCAGCTTCCTTACGGACCGGTAACCAAAGCCTACTTACTAAAACCGCAAAATGCCCGGGGAAAACTGCCTGGTATACTGGCCTTTCATGATCATGGAGGTAATAAGTATTTTGGCCGGCGGAAGATCACCAAAACCGGAGATGATCAACATCCCCTGATGCGCGAACATCAGGAACATTACTATGGAGGAAAAGCCTGGGCTAACGAGATTGCCAGGAGAGGTTATGTGGTCCTGGTACCCGACACTTTTACTTTTGGCAGCCGGCGGGTAAGAATGTCAGATGTTCCGGACTCCATACGCAACGGACTTTCGGACGAAAACCCGGAATGGGCCGTCAATATTGAAGCATATAATGACTGGGCGGGCAATCACGAGCATATCATGGCCAAGTCACTATTTTGTGCAGGCACCTGCTGGCCGGCGGTCTTTCTGTGGGAAGATCAAAGGGCACTGGATATTCTGGCGGCCCGGCCTGATGTGGACAGTGCAAATCTGGGCTGTGCCGGACTGTCCGGAGGCGGTTTGCGTACAGTCTATTCCGCCGGAATGGACGACCGGATCAAATGTGCCGTCTGCGTCGGATTCATGTCTACCTGGAACGACTTTCTACTCTATAAATCGTATACCCACACCTGGATGACCTATACACCTTTGATTGCCAATGACCTGGACTTTCCCGAAATCCTGGGTATGCGGATACCGCTTCCTACCCTGGTGCTCAATGATGAAGAAGATCAGCTCTACACTTTACCGGAAATGAAAAATGCCGACCAGATCCTGTCTCAGGTGTATGAAAAAGCCGGTGCCGCTGATCGTTATCGCGCGAGTTTTTATCCGGGACCCCACAAATTTGACGGGGCTATGCAGGAGGAAGCATTTACCTGGTTCGACCAATGGTTGAAAGGATAGGCAGAGTCTACCAAATCATTTCATTATTTACATTTCGATTATCCAGCCTGATTTAATGCTGAACGGGTTGGTATCTGGTTTCAAAAACGGTCCGTCCGATTTTTTGCAATCGTCCATGCACCACTTCGATCTCAAATTGGGAAATGTCGTCGGAGGTAGGCAAAACAAAGTGGTATGATCTCTGCTGATCCAGCCGGGCTCGCGGCATCCAATAAAGCAATGCCTTTAGCTGGGGGACTTCGCTGGTAATATCGGCCTCAACCGGATAACGGTAAGGCAGCTGAATACCCTGAATCTCTTCCGATGGAAGTTGCTGGTCGGCCGTCAGCGTGTAGAGAGGATCCACCATCTCCAGTACCCCGACACCTCCAATATCCACCAGTTTGAGATCGCGGATCTTCTCCAGTTTGGCGTAGATCTTAAAACGCTTGATTTCCTGTAGCGGTAAATTGGCGATGAAAGTATAATCGCGGGTGGCCACTCCGTTGATAAAAAAAAGCGGTTCTGAATCGTAGTAATATTTCAAATCCAAAACCTCATAAAGCACTTTTACCTGATACTGTTCATTATTAGCTTTCCGGAACTTAAAGGGAGTGATTATTTCTTTTAAGAGGTCTTTCAACGTACCCCTGATGGCGTAGTCCTGAACGTCGATATCAAAATCGGGTCGAACGACCGGTTCCCGCACCGGCAGGTCATCCATAATGGCTACTTCTTCCAACTGAGCATAAAGCTCATAAATTTTCTTTCTGACCAGATTGCTACCCATCTCTTTTTTTAGATCCTCATCCAATAGGATTGTGGCAGATGGTTTTCCAAGCGGTGCAATGGCGGAAAGCGAGACATTAATCTCATTGCCGCCGTTGTCAATAAAATAAAAAGGTTTTTTACCGTAAAAGGGAGTCATTCTGATCAGAAAACTTCCATCATCATTGACCCGGTTAAAACGAAAATTCATGGCATCAGGTTGACACGCAAACAGGAAGGCTTTAGGATTTGGCCGGGTATTTAGGATGATGCGATTTCCCCGGATCGGGATATAGTTCAGGAGTGGCAATTGGATCTCCTGGTTTTCCTTAGTAACTACCGGGTTTCCTGCCGGATAAAGCAATTTGTCTCTAACTGCAATGGATATGTAGTCTCCTGCCTGACCATCTTTTACACTGATGCGGCAGGAAACATTTTGTCGGCTATAAACCACCGGATCCATTTCAATGGTAATACCGGAATCCTCCAAACCGGAAGGTGCTTCGGCCAATTTAAAATCAAGAGCTGCCTGTTGCGGATCATCGGAAAAGATCGTCACCGGGGCAGTGAGAATATTGATGGCATCGGCCGTGGGGGCAAAGACATCAGCCTGACAATAATAAATTCCCGGGTTAAATTCAAATGGCAATTGAAAGTAACCCGCTCCCCTGCCCTCTTTGACCTGTAAAAAATGCTGATCTAACATCCGGTCCCCATCGTGCAGGATCATACTGAGAATAAAACTGTCGGTCGTTTCCAATCCGGTATTCAATGCATAATGGATGTATTGACCGGGTAAATAATAAGGGCGGTCGAAGTGGCAGATGGCAGTCTGGCCCGGTAATCTAACCCAACCGGAAAGCAATAGCCCAAAGAAAATCAAAAGCAGTTCTTTCATTGTATCCAGTATGAGGGTTTGTGCAGCGAACTGTTTACCAATAAAAGGCAATCGCAACACGCTTCAGAAACCAGTTGAAAGGAGCATAAATGGAATTGACCACCCGTTTCTTCCCGGGATGCAAAATGCCGTAGTGTATCGATACCGGCCGTATAAAAATATCCCAACACATCGGTTGATTCACCTTCTATTTGCCGGATGTTGGATTTGATGGCTCCGACTGGTGCGTCAAAAATAGTACCTTCCCTTTCGATGCTCTTTCTTAGCTGGTCCCAATATTCGGCGGCCCTCGTGTTGATGGCTTTTTGAATGACGGTAAAATAATATCCTGAAGCAAACCGGAAATCGGCCGGAGTTTCCATTATCTCAAACTGTTCTACTTCATCACCCCGAATCTCATTACTGTTTAAAACATTGACTTCATTAAAGGGTAGAAAATCCCGAACAAAGCAGGTCTTCGGAAAGAAAAACGGATCGTCTGTCCATGCTACTTCCGGAAACCGGAAGACTCCGCTCACATCCCAGCGTAACGACACTTTTTCCTGATTTACATTCAACAGCGGTGTGTTTACCAACACCTTTACATAGCCCCTTTCGACATCGTTTCCGATGTCGTTTAATTCCTGGCGTTCAATATATTGCAAAGCGATATTTGCAGATGTGGGGCCCTGCAGGATTTTCTGTTCTTCCGCGGTAAATATTTTTCCATCGATGGATTCCACCTGTATATTGAATCGTACATCATCAGGTAACCCTCCATAAATACGGTGAAAATTGTCGATAGAAATAGTATCTGCCACTCCATTTTGTAAACTGATTTTTTCCGTTCCGTTGTAGATCAGAAAAATAGCGACATCCCTTTCCAGAGGGCCAACCTGATCTCCCTGCAAATCTTTGGTCCGGGATACGTGAACAAAAAAGCGATAAAGATCCGGACTGCGCTCTGCCACTCCTTCGATAACCAGACGCCCGGAAGTATTCAGGGGCAGATCAACGGCAATATCATCGATGCAGGCCGTTAAAAATAAAATCATTAGTAAATAAAAACTCCTGGACATGGTCATACGATTTTTTTCAGTCCTGGCTTGTAATACCACCCGGCATTTGAATTTTCTGCCGAATAAAAATTTTGATGTATTGATAACGCCGGCGATTTCCGGTTATCATGGATCAGATTTCTCATCACAATAATTCAAAATTAAAGGTTAAAGAAGGAAAGGCATTTCCCAAAACGGCAAGCCTTCTGATTTTCGGATCAGCGTTGGATTCCTGCACTACAAAAATTGAAAAGGCATTTTTCCGGGCATATAAATTATACACCGAAAATGTCCAGCTGGTTTTAAACTTCCGGCTTTTTCTGAAGCCCTGTCCCAAAGTATAAGCTACGTCAAGACGGTGATAATCGGGTGCCCTAAAGGCGTTCCTGTCCGAGAAATTGAGTACGACAAACTGACTTTCCACGCCGTGACGATCTACCGGAATGGTGATCGCCCTGCCGGTTGAATAGGAGAAATTGACCGAAATGGTATTGCGTTTGTTGATCTGAAAATTGGTCACCAGCGACAAATCATGGGGTTTGTCAAAATTGGAAGGATACCATTGATTGTTGCTGATCCCCGATATTTTTCGCAGTGACCGGGACCAGGTATAATTTAACCAGCCATGCAGGGTGCCCACCTGCTTTTTAAGACTCAACTCGACACCATAGGTCTTACCTACCCCATCCACGATCTCCGTTTCCAGGTGCTCGTTGGCAATCAGATCGGCAAAGTCCCGGTAGTCTATCAACCGGTCAATGGCCCGGTAATACACTTCCAGACTGGTATGCCAGATATTTTCCTGGAAATTCCGGAAGTAGCCCAATGAGAAATTGTGCGATAATTGGGAAGGAATATACTGGTTGCTCAGTTGCCAGAGACTGGTGGGCGTCGGTGTATCGTTATTGCTGATCTGATTGATGTACTGACTGGTTCGGGAGTAACCGCCCTTGAGCGAACTGGCGGCATTCAAGAGATAACGGGCTGACAATCGCGGTTGCAACAGGGATTCGTGATGAATCACCTTATCGGTAAAATGCCGGGTGCCGGTAATCTCCTCCGTGCTGGGATTTGCCGGATCCTGGTAAGTAAACATCTCCCGGGGACCAAGGAACTGATAGAGGGTAAATCGCAAACCACCCGAGACCGTCCAGCGGGGGCTCAGTGCATAAGAGACATCGGTGTAAAGGGCACTTTCCCGGCCTTTTTCATCATGGACCTTTCCGGGTATCACAGTCGATATCGGGCCTTCTGGTTGCAGCGTACCGGGCTCCACTTCATAATTGATCATAGATATACCGGCATCGATCTCGAGTTGCTCCCGGCTATAGTGGATATTTTCCTTCAGCTTGAGATAATGGTTGCCGGTCTGAAGACGTGACTGGTTGGTACCTTCCAAATCGTATTGATTACTGATGTAGCTACTGTACACCGCACTAAAGGTTGAAAGGATCTGATCGCTGATCGCACTGCGGTAACTCAACTGACCCATCCGGGACTGATAGTCAAATCCAAACTGATCGGCATAGGTAAAGTCATCGGTTGAAGAATAAGCACTCAAAGCAATAAAATTACGTTCATTGAAGCGATGGGTCAGCTTGACATTGGCATCGTAAAAAAAAGCGGAACTCGTACGGACTTCCGGTATTTTTATACGTCGCAACACCCAGTCAGAATAGGTGCTTCTGCCTGAGAGAAGAAACGAAGTCTTGTTCTTTTTCAGGGGTCCTTCCAGCGTAATCCGGCTCGAAACGATGCCCAGACCGCCTTTTAAACGTAATTTTTCAAAATTGCCTTCCCGGATGTTGACATCCAGTACGGATGCCAGACGACCACCGTACTTGCCCGGGATATTACTCTTGTGCAACACCGCCCCGCTCAAGATATCGGGGTTAAAGGCGCCAAAAAAGCCCAAAGCATGACTGGAGTTGAAGATCATTCCCTCATCGATCAAAATCAGATTCTGATCAACGGTGCCTCCTCTCACATTAAATCCGCTGCTGCCTTCGCCAATCGTGCTGACGCCGGGTTGCTGCAACAATGCTTTGATCAGGTCCACTTCGCCCAGAAAACTGGGTAATTTTTCGATCTCGCGAATGGTGATCCGGGATACTCCCACCTGGGCAGATTGAATATTCTCGTCGCGTTTCTTGGCCTCGACGACTACTTCATCCAGCAGGATACTGCCTTTATTGAGTTGCAAATCCAATCTGCCGGAGCTGATCACCCTGGCCGGTATTTTGCGTTCACTATAACCGATATACTGAAGAAGCAGGGTATAGGAGCCGGAGTTGAGCTGCAGGGCATAGTCACCGTTTTCATCGGTAGCGGTGCCCTGACCTGTTTCCTGGATCAGCAAAGTTGCGCCAACAATGGGTTCGTCAGTATCCGCATCGGTCACCGTACCGGTCACGGTGGCACCCGAAGGGCTGACGTCTTCTACCCTACCGATCACCATTTCCTGCTGGGTAGCCGGTAGCGTTGCCGCGTCGATGCTTTCCTGCAGAGCCTGATAGAAGGTTACCGGTCGGTTTTGATTCAGCGCCGCACGATCGGCGATCACGACCAGGTAATCCCGGTAAAACAGGAATCCCAAAGGTGTATCCCGCAGCAAATCAGACAAGACTGCTGCCAATGCCGTATTTTGATAATATCTGTCCTCGCTTATTGCCGTAATCGTATCCATCGTCACGATCCGGATGCCGATGCTGCGGGAAAATTCATCAAGGCGATCACGGAGATTACCCCTCTCAAATCGATGAGATACGATAAGGCTATCCAATGATTGCGCCGACAGGTTCAGACAAAATAGAGACGTAAAGATGAAGACAAGGAGCCGGGTCAAAATGTAATGGTTTACAATGGTTTGTCCTTAGAACGATTTCAGTTCTACGGATGCTTTCAGGACAGGCAGAGGTTGAGATTTTATATCCCTGGTTGGCAGCCAAAACTGACTTTCTGACCAAAAGATTGCTCCAAGATCGGTTTTCTTCTTTTAAATTTTGTGTACTTTCATTCACTTTTTAAAATCAAATGTAAAACCATGTCACAATTAAGATTTGAAACACTGCAAGTGCATGCAGGTCAGGAGGAAGTGGACATTACAACCCGGTCCCGGGCGGTTCCGATTTATCAGACCTCATCGTATACGTTTAAGGATTCAGAACACGGCGCCAATCTCTTTGCCTTAAAGGAGTTTGGCAATGTCTATACGCGGATCATGAATCCAACCAGCGATGTTTTTGAACGGAGGGTCGCAGCACTGGAAGGCGGTGTGGCTGCCCTGGCTACCAGTTCCGGTCAGGCCGCCCAGTTTCTGGCCATCAGCAATATCATGGGTGCCGGTGACAATTTTGTCTCTTCATCCAATCTGTATGGTGGTACTTATAATCAGTTTAAAGTAACTTTTAAGAGAATCGGGATCGAGGCCCGGTTTACGGCTGGTGAATCACCCGCCGATTATGAAAAACTGATCGACGACAGGACCAAAGCGATATTTGTGGAAACCATTGGGAATCCCAGTTATACCGTACCGGATTTCGAAGGCATCAGTGCGGTAGCCAAAAAACATGATCTGCCTTTGATCGTCGATAATACCTTTGGAGCCTGTGGTTATTTGTTCCGTCCGTTGGAGCATGGAGCGAATATCGTTGTGGAATCTGCCACCAAGTGGATCGGCGGTCATGGCACATCCATCGGTGGTGTCATCGTCGACGGAGGAAATTTCAATTGGGCCAATGGCAAGTTTCCACAATTCACCGAGCCCTCCGAAGGGTACCACGGTATGATCTTTTGGGATATTTTTGGCCCAGGCGGACCGTTTGGCAACATCGCTTTCATTATCCGGGCCCGGGTCGAAGGGCTGAGAGACTATGGACCTGCCATGTCTCCCTTCAATTCTTTTCTGATGCTGCAGGGACTGGAGACGCTGTCTTTAAGGGTGCAGCGCATGGTCGACAATGCACTGGAACTGGCGAAATGGCTGGAAGCCCATCCCCAGGTAGAGTCAGTGAGTTATCCAGGCCTGCCTTCCTGTGCTACCCATGCCAATGCCAAAAAGTACCTGAAGAACGGATATGGAGGTGTGTTGTCTTTCACCATCAAGGGTGACAAAGCCAATGCCACCAAATTTGTCGACAGCATGAAATTGATCAGCCACCTGGCCAATGTCGGAGATGCCAAGACCCTGATTATTCAGCCATCGGCTACTACCCACCAGCAGTTGTCGGATGAAGATCAGCTTGCGGCCGGAGTATTGCCCAACCAGTTGCGAATTTCGGTGGGCATCGAGCACATCGAGGATATCAAGGAAGATCTGAGCCAGGCATTCAGTGCATTGTAGAAAAATGCCCTGTCTCGTTTTTACCGGGAAATATGAAAAAAGAACCGCGATCATGGCGATCGCGGTTTTTTTATAGCACAAGTGTCCAGAACGTTTTTCATTTAAGGTGGCGGTAAATTATGCCGGTGATGCACTCACGGCCGGCACTTCTTTGAAAAAAAAAGAGGCCATCTTGTCATCCAACAAAATGGCCTCCTGGAGCGAAAGACGGGATTCGAACCCGCGACCCCGACCTTGGCAAGGTCGTGCTCTACCAGCTGAGCTACTTTCGCAAAGTGGGATTGTAATCCCGGGCTGCAAATATAGAGAATTATTCAGTTTAGAAAAATCAATTGTACGGTGTTATTTTTTATGAAAAGTCGCATTTCCCATTCTGAAAGGTATGTCCGGCAGGTTCCCTGACCGGCCAGCTGAACATGATTTTATCAATACCCTGACTTGGTGATAAGGAGTTGATCATTAAAATCTTACATAGAACTGAGTATTGTTTTGTGTTAAGAGGACATACGGAGTATGGGCACCGGCAGCCACTAAAATTAACAAAAGGCAAATGATCAGAAAGATTACCTTCATCATCGCTTCAATGAATTTTACGATTGGGAATGTATTCGTACAGGGAAATTCCGGCAGTGAGTGTTCGCAGTTAAACAGGCCGGATAAAAAGGTAACGGAAGGATTGTCCGAATATTTCCCAATTAGGTTATTTTGGGCCATCAAAGTATAAATACCCATGAATGACCGGTTTAGAGATCAGGTAGCTATCGTGACCGGCGGTGCCCGGGGCATTGGTGAGGCCATCGGAACCCGGATTGTCCGCGAAGGAGGTACTGTCGTCTTGTTTGACATCCTGGAAGAAGACCTTTTGAAAACACAGCAACACCTTTCGGAAGAGGGGCTGCGGGTGACGACCTGGCAGGTGGATATCACCAACGAAGAGCAGGTGAAAACCGCCATCGATGAGGTTGCCGCCCGGCATGGCAGGTTGGATATCATGGTCAACTGTGCCGGAATTGCCGGCCCCACTTCGCTCAATATTACGGATTACAACTACCGGGACTTTCAGCGGGTCGTGGACGTCAACCTGAATGGTTCTTTCCTGGTATCCAAATACAGTATTCCCCACATGTTGAAACACAATTATGGCCGGATCCTTCTGATCGGTTCGATCGGCGGCAAGGAAGGCAACCCGGGAATGTGTGGCTATGCTGCCAGCAAATCGGGGGTCATGGGGCTGGTCAAGGGCATCGGAAAGGAATATGCCAAAACCGGCATTACGGTGAATGGCCTGGCTCCGGCAGTCATTGCCACCCCCATGAACCTTGACACCCATCCGGATACCCTGAAATACATGACCGACAAAATCCCGATGGGACGGCTGGGTACTGTCGAAGAAACAGCCGCCATATCCTGCTGGATTGTCTCCAAAGAGGCCAGCTTCAATACCGGATTCATCTTTGATCTTTCCGGAGGCCGGGCAACTTTTTAGGATCTGAACCTGTTAATCTTTCGTAATGCTATCCTGGTGGTCTTTTGATTTCCAATGGCATTTTCAGTATATTGAGTTCGTATGCAGGAAAAAGAGATTAAAGATGCCCTTCAGGGCTGGCAGAAGATTGTGATCCGGTATTCTCAACCGGATACAACCAAGGCCATCATTCAGATATTAAATACCCTATTGCCTTTTATCGGTCTCTGGATTTTGATGTATCTGTCATTGAGCTGGTCTATCTGGATAACCTTTGCCCTGGCCATCGTCAACGGGTTTTTTCTGGTCAGGCTGTTCATCATCCAGCATGATTGCGGGCATCAGTCCTTTCTCAAGTCTAAAAAGTGGAACAATGCCATTGGATTTGCCTGCAGTATCTTCACCTCGCTGCCCTATAAATACTGGTCGAGAGTGCATAATTTTCACCACGGTCATGCCGGTCAGCTGGAACACCGGAATGTGGGCGACATCAACTTTCTGACCGTAGAAGAGTTCAGGGAAAGCAAGCCGTGGAAACGAATGGCCTACCGGATCTTCCGTCATCCGGTCTTCCTGTTCCTGTTGACGCCGGTCATCTATTTCACCATATCCAACCGCTATCCTTTCTTCCGGTTTAAGGGCTGGGAAGAAGTAAGGCGCTCACAGGTTTGGAACAATCTGATCATGATCGGCATCTATGTGATGCTGGGTTGGTTGTTGGGCTGGCGGGAATTTTTTCTGGTTCAGCTTTCGATCATCTTTGTATTTTCAGTAGTAGCTTTCTGGTTCTTTTACGTTCAGCACCAGCACGAAGAGACTTATATGCGCTGGAAGGATCAATGGGATCATCTGCTGGCGAGTATCCGGGGCAGTACATACTACAAGCTTCCCAGGGTTTTTCAGTGGCTCACCGGCAATATTGGCTTTCACCATATTCACCATCTGAATTCGAAGATACCGAACTACCACCTGGAGCGCTGTGCGCGGGAAAATCCCGTATTTCAGAAGTATGTGCCGACGCTCGGCTTCCGGGAGAGCCTGCAATGCATCTCCAATCATCTATATGACGAGCAGCAACAGAAGATGATATCTTTCCGGGAGTATTATGCCCGGCACCAGTAAGAAAGAAGCCTCCTCAAGTGCACAATTTTTCTTGTTTGAAAACGAGGAAAACCCTATCTTTGCAGCCCATATTTAATTAACTGTATGATCATCATTAATGTAAAAGAGGGTGAAACCATTGACCGGGCCCTCAAACGCTACAAGCAAAAACATCGTCGTATTGGCATTATGAATGAATTGCGGGAGCGAAAGCACTTTTCAAAACCTTCGGTAGAAAGACGCAACGAGATCCTTAAAGCCAAGTACAAGCTGAAAAAGCTGACGGATACCGTCCAGTAAACCGGATTCCGTTAGTCCATCTTCAGACAGAGCCGGTTATCGCATAGGTATGCCGGTCGTGATTTTCGCAAGGATGCCTGGTAAACCCTGGCATTTTTTATTAGTTTCACGTGAACATACGAGTGTAGACATCCATAACCACACCCACACCACACTCAAACACACACCCACACCAAGTAGCGGGAAAGTTCTGCTGCAACCATAATTGAGAAACTGATGTTCATCTGAACAGCATCATCGACTTTTAGTTAGTGACTGGAATATTTGCCCGCCTTCGCAAACTGCTACGGCGGACGGAGCCCGGGTGGTGGAATCGGTAGACACGCAGGACTTAAAATCCTGTGACCGTTGAGGTCGTGCGGGTTCAAGTCCCGCTCCGGGTACAAAAACAGTGTGAGTGTGGAGAGCGAGAGCGAGTCGCACTTCACACTGTTTTTTCTTC
>CAYRYD010000042.1:23242-50075 GCA_964428345.1 uncultured Saprospiraceae bacterium
CTATGTGAGTCGGGACAGCGAGAGCGAGTCGCACTTCACACTGTTTTTTCTTCGCCGATTTTCTTCCAAATAATCACATAAAACATTTTTACATCAAGATGTTGTCATGTAGAAGAAATTCATTTTTCTTTTCATGATATCATATTGTGGCCAATCTTAGAATTTATTTACTCTTTACCACCGGTCGATGAGCCCAGGGGAATGCAAGGGTGGGTTCATTGACATATCGCCTTGTATGGACCACCAGGCGAGTTCCTGCGCCTGGCTCTAGCAAGACTGTGAAGTAGGATTGGTCAACCGGTATTTGTCGGCCATTGATCTCGACGTAGAGGCATTGGTGCTCGGCATGTACAGCTGCCCTTGATATGGTGAGTTCACATCCATTTCTTATCTTGTAAGATCAACAGTAATCGAATGAGAAATTTGTATATAGCCTTTCTTTGTTTGTTTTTAACCGGAACCGGGAAAAGCCAGATTCCTTCTTCCAGTCCCGAAACCGTGGGAATGTCGAGCGAGCGACTGGCCCGGATCAGCAGTCTTTCCAGGGATTATGTCGACAGCTCGCGGGTGGCCGGAATAGTGACTATGGTTGCCAGAAAGGGCAAAATCGTCTATTATGAAGCATTTGGCAAAAGAGGAATGGATGATCCCGGGCCTTTAAAGAAAGATGACCTCTTCCGGATCTTCTCTATGACTAAACCGGTTACCGCGGTTGCCCTGATGCAGCTCTACGAGCAAGGAAAATTTCATTTGAAAGATCCGGTTAGCAAATTTATCCCGGAGCTGAAGGACTTAAAAGTGTTAAATGATAATGGAGTCTTGGTTCCGGTAAAAAATCAAATGACCATCCAGCAATTGCTGACCCATACTGCAGGATTTTCTTACGGTTTTAATCCTAATGACATGGTGGACAAACAATATGCCGAGGCGGACTTATGGAACGCCAAAGATCTGGTCGATTTTGTAGAAAGGATTAGCAAACTACCTCTAAAATATGAACCAGGCACCAAATGGCATTATTCCATAGCGGTAGATCTTCAGGGACTTATTATAGAACGATTATCCGGTCAATCTCTGAATGAATATTTTGCTGAACACATCTTTGAACCTCTGGGAATGCAGGATACCCATTTTCAGGTACCCGAAAACAAAAGATCACGCTTCTTGCCCAACCATCAATTTGATGCCGGCAGCAGGAAACCAAAAACTATCACGGAAATCACCCCTTCGGCTTACAGTGATTACTTTAATGTTTCCCTCTATTCCGGAGGAGGAGGATTGGTGTCGACGGCTATGGACTATATGCTTTTCTCAGAATGTATCCGAAATGGCGGCGAATTGAATGGGCGCCGAATCCTAAGTACCAAGACGGTGAAATACATGATTAAAAACCACCTGGAAGCTTCTATTAACTATACCGGCAATAATGCAAGTAATAACGACAGGGGGTCGGGCTTCGGTTTTGGATTGGGTTTTGCCTTGAATCTTGATACTCCATCCAGTGGTGTGATCGGTAGTGAGGGAGAATTCAACTGGGGTGGAGCGGCAGGCACTGTTTTCTGGATTGATCCTGTAGAAGAAATTACCGTAGTCTCCATGATCCAATTAATGGGTTCTCCCTGGAAATTGCGCGAGGATCTGAAAGTGGCCGTCTATCAGTCACTGACAGAGAGTAACGAGTAATATTTTATAATCGGACTTCCTCAACTCAAAGCCCTGACTTCATTATCTGAGCTATGGGTCCGATATTTGGAAAATTCTTCCAGCGTACAATATGTAATATCTTTGTCTTCACCAGACTGGCGCAAAATACTTCCATTTGATTGGTCCTTCTACCCTATCGCATCATCGACTACTTTCTGGGCTTCCTGTTGTAATTTTCGCAGATGTTCTTCGCCTTTAAAACTTTCCGCATAAATTTTATAGATATTTTCCGTGCCGGATGGTCTTGCCGCAAACCAACCATTGGCCGTTTCTACTTTTAATCCACCAATATCAGCCCCGTTGCCCGGTGCTTTGGTGAGGATCCGGACAATCTTTTCACCTGCCAGCTCGGAAGATGCTATCTGATCAGCCGACAATTTTTTCAATTTGTCTTTCTGTTCAGGAGTGGCTGGTGCATCAATCCGGTCGTATACCGGATCACCAAATTCCCTGACCAGATCCTGATATATTTCTCCGGGATCCCTGGATGTTCGCGCGGTGATCTCTCCTGAAAGCAAAGCGGCAATGATACCGTCTTTATCAGTCGACCAAACCTGTCCTCGCCGGTCTAAGAATGACGCTCCGGCACTTTCCTCACCTCCAAATCCCAGAGTGCCGTCATAGAGTCCATCTACAAACCACTTGAACCCCACCGGCACTTCCACTAACTTACGTCCGAGTTTCTTAGCTACCCGGTCAATCATCTGACTACTGACCAGTGTTTTTCCAATACCGGTTTCCGGAGCCCACCCTGGCCGGTGTTGGAATAAATAATAGATCGCCACTGCCAGATAGTGGTTCGGCTGCATCAGTCCTGCCGTCCTGGTCACTATACCATGGCGATCATGGTCGGTATCGCAGGCAAAGGCAACCGTGAATTGATCCTTCAATTGCATCAGACGCTGCATGGCAAATCTGGATGATGGATCCATTCGTATTTTTCCATCCCAGTCCAACGACATAAACCGGAAAGTATGATCTACTCCTTCGTCAACGACGTTAAGGTTTAGATCGTACCGGTCGGCAATTCTTTGCCAATACCTGACTCCTGCTCCACCCAGGGGGTCCACTCCCATCTGGACACCCGATTCTGACAGTAAACTAAGGTCAATGACCTGATCCAAATCGGCGGTATAGGCATCGAGGTAATCATATCGCCTGGTTGTGGATACTTTTAAAGCCCGGGACAGGGGAATACGTTTGACTGCCCGGAGACTCTCTTTCATTATCTCATTAGCCCGGTTTTCAATCCAGGTGGTCACCGATCCTTCTGCAGGCCCACCATTGGTCATATTGTACTTGAATCCGCCGTCTTCGGGCGGATTGTGTGATGGCGTAATGACGATTCCATCCGCGAGCCCGGTTTGTCTGTCTTTGTTGTACGCGAGGATGGCATGGCTGACCGCAGGAGTGGGAGTATAATCATCATTGGCTGCGATCATTGTCATGACACCATTGGCAGCCAACACCTCCAGGGCCGTCGCCTGAGCCGGAGTAGACAGGGCATGCGAATCGATGCCCATGAACACCGGTCCGGTGATCCCTTCTTTCTCACGGTAATTACAGATGGCCTGGGTGATAGCTAGAATATGCTGTTCATTAAAGGATCGATTGAAAGAAGAGCCCCGGTGACCGGAAGTTCCGAAACTGACCCGCTGTTCCCGTACAGACGGATCGGGCTGAAGGGTAAAGTAATCCGTGATCAGTTGAGGAAGGTTAATAAGCGGCTTCTGCGTTGCCGGTTTTCCCGCCAGTGGATCAATCGCCATTTTGTCAGATTATTTTTTTTAAAAACTATGTCAGCGCCTTTTCCAGCACTTCTTTCACTCTCTGAGCTACAATGCGTTCCTGCCCTGGCTCCATCATCCAGGTGGTGATTTGCATATCTTCATCGCTCGGCCAGATTTCAATGGAAGGGTGCCCGGTTATAAGCTGACGGCGCGCTTCTGCATAGGTTGATTTTCCCTTTTGCTGGTCCCAGGTGATGCGCAAGGTGGGAACTTCATTTGCAATCTCCGGCAGATAGACCTCAGAGGTCACTCCGGCCACCGAATCAGCTGCCTTTTTGATGTGTCTGATTTGCTCCTCCCACCTTTTCCACTCCATAGCGTGGTCTTTGGCCAGGTAAATTTCGAGAGCCACCAGCATGCCAATTATCTCTTCCTTGTTGACTTTCATCCCCCTTCCGACATTGACACTTGGAGGAGCATTGAGCTTAGCGGCATCAATATATTTTTTCCTGCCCAGCAATAAACCTGCACTTTGAGGACCCCGTAATCCTTTACCACCGGAAAATGCCACCAAATCAAATCCCATCCTCGTATATTTAAATAAATTGTCGACCGGTGGAATATCGGAGGCACAATCGTTGAAGGTCGGAATCTGGTACTTTTTTCCTAGAGCTACCCAGGCCTCATCATTGATCTCCCCTTTGTTATTGGCTTTGTTGAGAAACCAAAGCATGGCTGTTTTTTCATTGATGGCCTGTTCAAGATCATCCACCGTTTTAATGGTTATTAGTTTTGCCCCAACATTGCTAAGAGCTTTGGTGTAACCTCCCGCATGTGACTCCTGGACAATCACCTCATTTTTCAGCCCTTCTGTGTTGGGAAGCTGCTGCACTAGTTTCCGGTCCATACCCGTCATCACCCCGGCTACTCCAATACTCATTGCCCCGAAGCAGCCCGATGATACTATGGCGGCCTCGCACTCCAGAAGTTCCGCTATACGCTCACCCACCTTATCGTATAAATCATTCAGGTCAGCATAGTTTTGACCGGTGGTCTTAATGGCATCCAACACTTCCTCCGGCATCAGACATCCGGTCATGGTGGTAAAAGGACCTGCCGCATTGATAAAGGTACGTAAGCCTAATTCACTGAAAAGATCCCGGCCATGTCCGTAAGTGGTAACTGTTTTTCTATATCCAGGTAATGAGGATGCTATGCCGGCTCCGGTGAACCATCCCAATAACGGTAGACCCGAAAGCGCCTTCAATAATTTCCTTCTTTGATTCATATTCTGATTTTTAATAATGATAAAGCTTTTAAAACTCCCGGTGATAGACGAATGTAAGATGCTATCATCCATGCGATTAAAGATAAAGGAAACTACTAGAGAAACAAACTCCTCTCCCTACCATGATACAAAACATTATTAGTATGTGTTCACCAGTGGTCCTGGTAATAAAAAATAGTGCTTTGATATTTGTTCATTTAGCTGAAAGCATGTTACCAACAAAAAAATGTTTCTTATTGGACGGAAGATTATTTATTCATGTTTGGAATGAGCAAAATCTCTATCCTTTCGCTACCGCAAAAAAGCACGTAGGTACATTATCAAGAGCCAGGACCCATATGCTCTATTTTTGAACAAAATGGAATTTCTCCTTTACCGGGGGTACCAATAAATTAAACAGAAATCCAAGGAGTAACAACCCTGCCATCAGATACATGGTAAAAGAATAAGCCTGAGCAGCAGGCAGACCTACTGTCTCGATCTGATAAGCTCTGAGATATTTGATTAAAGCCGGTCCGAAGATCGCCGCCAGAGACCAGGCTAACAATAGACGGCCATGAATGGCCCCTACATGCATCACTCCAAAGAGGTCCTTCAGATAGGCCGGTACCGTCGCAAAGCCGCCACCGTACATGCTCATGATCAGACAGAAGGTAGCGATAAATAAAATAGAATTGCCCATTTGTCCAAATACCGGAACCAGAATATACAATAGGGCCCCCAATAAAAAGAAAATCGAATAAGTCAGTTTTCTTCCAATGCGGTCCGAAGTGGATGACCAAAAAAATCTTCCCAGCATATTGAATAAACTCAGCAAACCGACGAAACCGGCAGCTTCGGAGATGCCGATCGCTTTTTGGGGACCAACAACCTCGGCTGAAAACATCTCCTGGATCATCACCGACGCTTGCCCCAGGACACCGATTCCGGCTGTCACATTCAGCATCAGGACCAGAAAAATGAACCAGAATTGAGGAGTTTTTATCGCGACATCTGCATGAACCTACGCGGAGGTGATCAGTTTTTTCCTCACGACAGGGTCTGGATTAAAATGAGCCGGTTTCCACCCGGGATTGGGTATCCGCACCGTGAATACTCCAAAAAGCATGATGACGAAATAAAGGGCACCCATCGTCAGAAAGGTTTCCGACACTCCCACAGAAGCGTCCGTGCTGTAAATATCCATCAGTTTAACGGAGAGGGGTGAGGCGAGCATTGCACCTCCACCAAAACCCATGATGGCCAAACCGGTGGCTAAACCCGGGCGATCCGGAAACCATTTAATCAAGGTGGATACAGGAGAAATATAACCGATTCCCAACCCCATCCCACCGATAACACCATGCCCAAGATATACGATCCAGATTTGATGCAATTGGACACCGATGGCAGCCACCATGAAGCCACCACAAAAACACATTGCTGCCGCAAACATTGCCTTTCTTGGCCCTGCCTGCTCCAGCCATTTCCCAAATACCGCCGCGGATACTCCCAACATAAACAACGCAATACTGAAAATCCAGCCAAGGGAAGTCAGCTCCCAATCCGCTTCACTGGATTCAGTAATTCCAATCAGGCGCGTCATAGGCCGGTTGAAAACACTATAGGCATAGATTTGACCTATACAAATATGAATGCTCAATGCCGCAGGAACAACCAACCATCGATTGTATCGCGGTCCTGCAATAGAATGGGATCTATCAAGGAAAGCCAGAGATGCCAAAGAATGGTTGATTTAGTGTTTGTTGGTTAATTTACAGATTTAACACTGAATGTCATTTAATCCAACCATCCTTATGTATTCTAATTTAGTCTTTTAGCCAAATCGGTATGACCGGTAAAACAGCTGAATTAAATTTTGATCAATGGTGTCCGTTCGGGAGTGCCCGGATGGAAAAACAAATGGAAGTGATTTAGTGGAATGGGATCTATAGAATTAGAAGTTGAGCATGCCTTCAATCCGATCGGAAATTACCAACCTGTTTGCCAAAACGATGTCCTGAAAAACACTTTCAGACATCTTTCAATAGCTCAATGAAACCTTGATGAAGAATATTTGAATTGAACTCTTTTAAATCATTACAATTCATTCACAGATGCAGAGATTTCAATGCTCCAATTTCAATACCGCATATTTTCCCTTATTCCATCCATGCACCAGCAGATATAATTGCATGGAGCCATCGTCTGACTTAATATAGTGAGGCCAAACGTGATGAATGTTGGTCAAAACCGGGATATCCAGGTCCCCCGGTACGATCATGGACACCAACTTTTTACCCGTATGAGCATAGATCGGGGCTGACTTCTGCTCGCCGATCGCCTGAAGAGCATTGAAAAAATAATGCTCGTCCTTATAGGAAATATTACATACCAGGCTTTTCTCTGGGATGTCTTCAAACATCTCCACAAATTGACCTTCCCTGGTAAATTTGACTACCTGTCCGGCAGCCCGGTTGGCGACCAGGATATGACCGTCATGAGCATATACACCATGAGCCGTTTGAAATTGGCCGGGATTATCGCCTTTACCTCCCCAGGCTAGTTTACCCCAATTCCAGGTCCCCTCCTTCTCCACGATGGTTAGAATAAAATCACCTTTGGAATATCCAGTCGATGCATAGATGACCCCATCCAGGTAAGTCACGTCAGTCACACCAAAGTTACTTTCTTCAGAAGCATAGAAATTATTGGCCTCCTCGAAATCAAATTCACATCCGCTAGGCTTTACAATATCACTGACGATCGAGCCATCCAGGTTTAAGACCAGCACTCTTTTCCCTTCCTGGGCCACGGCAAGTTGTTTCTTACCATTGTGCATAAAAAAAACGATGCCATGGATGTTGTCTTTAAGTCGGTCATCTGTTCCTATCTTTGACCACTCCCTAAGATCAGGGCTGATGGCACAAAGGCCATACCCGGGAATTCCCGTATAGACAACCCCCGTTTCCGGATCCTCATTAAATCCTCCATGCATAGCAGATTCGAATTCTCTGGCTGCCTCCGGAAAAAAGGAGGTTAACGTCTCATCCCAGGAAAAAATAAAATCTCCCTGGCCGGTCACTAACTTTGTCTGCCTGGACATCACTGAATGATCATCACCGTGATCATGTGAATGCCCATGCCCAATGAATTCATGATCATGATGTGTACCCTGTGACGATCCGGCCTGAAGATTGAGTAGAAAAACCGGGATCAATAGGGCGAGAGTTTTTTTATCCAACATGCTTCTTGAAAATATTTCCGAATAAAGATAAACATCTCCCGGCAGTGACCTAATATTATTTAACAATCACCTATCAAGAAACTTAGAACAATGAAATAGCATTCCATATTTTATTGGTGATCGAAGGTAAGCAAAGTTTTTTCGGATACATTTCCATTGCCGACCGCCATAGACTATCACCGATACGGATTTCTTAAATGAAAAACGTTTTGGACGCTTGTGGGACAAGATATCCAATAATTCAATACCCAATAATTCATCCTTATTCACCCTTTCTGCCTCTCCCTGCTTTCCGGGCGGCATCCAAAATATAATTCTTAATGAGGGTTACCTGGTCTGCATTGAGCCGCTCTCCGAAATGGGGCATACCCCTGGTCAGGTATGCTCCTTCACCTACAATGCGGTGAAAAATCTGAAAGGTCTCCCTGCGGGAATATCCCAGATCCGGAATATTCCCTCCTCCTGAACCGACCGAAGCATGACAAAGTGCGCAATAGGTGGTAAAGAGAGAAGCTCCCTTTGCCAGATCTTCGGCCGACACTTCGACCTCCAGATCAATGAGCTCCCGGGGTTCCGGAGCAGGATAAACGGGATAGGGCGCCTGCCCGCCAAGGGCAAAAGTAAAAACGGTACCCGGATGGAGGTGCTCCGTGAATTTCATTTTTTGGCCGACACCGCCTCCCCATCCGGCGGCGATGGTTACATACTGGATGCCATCAACCTCATAGGTTACCGGTGCGGCAATCACCCCGATTTCCAGGGATACTTCCCACAATTTGGTGCCTTGCCCGGCATCATAGGCACAGAAACGCCCATCGGTGGTGCCCTGAAAAACCAATCCGGAAGCCGTGGCCAGCACGCCGGCATTCCAGGGAGTGGGGTGATTGACTTCCCATATCCGTTTCTTCTGGACGGGATCCCAGGCGATCAGCTTTCCCCGGGGTGATGGCTTGCTGACCAGGGTATCGGATACCAGCCTTTTATCCGGGTCATAACCGGTAGCAGCGTTCCAGCCATTGCCCACCGCAAAACCGGATTCATGGGCTTCCCAATCCGGATCAGCGCCATAGACCGAGGCATTGTCGAGCGCAGGAATATACACCAGGCCGGTACCTGGATTATAGGCCATGGGATGCCAGTTATGCCCTCCTTCATAGTTTGGGGCGATCATCGCGTTGACGTTTTCGTACCGGCTGAACTCGTTCTCTACGGGTCGACCGGTTTCAGGATCAACAGACCTGGCCCAGTTGACATAGACGTAGGGATCGGCGGATAACAATTCCCCGGTCTCGCGGTCCAGTACATAAAAGAATCCGTTTTTCGGGGCCTGCATCAACACGCGTCGGGTCCTGCCTTCCCACCCGAGGTCTGCCAGCATGATGTGCTGGGTGGCGGTGTAGTCCCATGTTTCACCAGGAGTGGTTTGATAATGCCAGACCAGTTCGCCATTACCAACATCAAGGGCCAGTATCGATGACAGATAGAGGTTGTCTCCCCCTCCCGGACTCCGGTATTTCCTGACCCAGGGTGATCCATTGCCGGTACCGACATACAATAGTTTTAACTGCGGATCATAAGCCATGGCATCCCAGGCGGTTCCACCACCGCCGAATTTCCACCATTCACCGGTCCAGGTTCCGGCCGCGGCTTCCATGGCCGGTGACTCAAATGGTTTCGAAGGATCGCCCGGCACCGTGTAAAATCGCCAGACCTGCGCTCCGGTCATGGCGTCATAAGCAGTGATATAGCCTCGCACACCGTATTCAGCCCCTCCGTTGCCGATCACCACCTTGCCATCCACCACGCGCGGGGCTCCGGTGATCGTATAGTATTTGGTGGTGTCAACGGTCAATACCTCCCAGCGCGGTTTGCCGGTCGCAGCATCGATGGATATCAGCCTCCCATCGATGGTACCGACATAGAGACTTCCCCGGTACATCGCCAGACCCCGGTTTACCACATCGCAACAAGCCTTTTCACCGTACTTTCCGGGAACCATCGGATTGTATTCCCAGATCAGTCTTCCGTTTCTGGCATCCACGGCATAGACCATACTCCATGGCCCGGTCAGAAACATGATTCCATCGACTACCAGAGGAGTCGCCTCCACCCCTCTGGTAGTGCCCAGATTCAGCGACCAGGCAAGACCCAGACTGTCGATATTGGACCTGTTGATCTGATCCAGTGCGCTGTAACGGTCTTCGGCATAGTTCCGGCCATGCGATACCCAGTCTCCCTGAAAATCATCGCTGTGCATCAGCCTGTCGTCATCGATCGCTGTGGTTCTCCGGGCGATATGTTGCGGAGAACCTGGATCGTAGGAAGGCCGGCAACCCGGGAGGATGACGATCAGACCCAGCACCAGGTAAGAGAGATTCTTCATGGTCATTCGGAAATTTTGATCGAAAGGGAATAGATCAGACATTGTAGGTTGTTGAAGCCGTCTCTCCACCCCTGCCGGTCCAGTTGGTGTGGTAAAATTCACCTTTGGGCCTGTCCAGCCTCTCATAGGTGTGGGCACCGAAATAATCGCGTTGGGCCTGCAGCAGGTTAGCCGGTAACCAGGCGGACCGGTAGCCGTCAAAATAGGTGAGGGCGGCGGCAAAAGCCGGAATGGGAATACCGTTGACAATCGCCGTGGCTGTAGCCTTTCTCCATCCTGGCTGCAGTGCGGTCAACTTTTCGCTGAAGTAGGGATCCATGATTAAATTGGCTAAATCCGGATTAAGGGTATAGGCTTCCCTGATCTTATCCAATAAGACTGACCGGATGATGCAGCCGCCTCTCCATACCTGGCCGATACCCGCATAATCGAGATCCCATCCGTATTCTCTGGCGGCTTCACGCATTAGGGAAAAGCCCTGTGCGTAAGAGATAATTTTGGAAGCCAGGAGTGCTTTCCGGACATCTTCAACAAAGGTTTTTTGATCACCGTCAAATGACGGGACCGGGCCGGTCAAAACTCTGGAAGCGGCAACCCGCTCTTCTTTCTGAGCAGAAAGACAGCGGGCAAAAACCGCTCCGGTAATCAGGGTAAGGGGCATACCCAGATCAAGGGCCGTAATACCGGTCCATTTTCCGGTACCCTTCTGACCGGCTGTGTCCAGAATTTTATCGATGAGTGGTTCACCATGTTCTTTGTAGGCAAGAATATCACTGGTTATCTCAATTAAATAGCTGTTTAGCTCACCCTGATTCCATTCAGCAAAAACTGCATGCATTTCATCCGCCGACATTCGCAGCAGTTCTTTCATGATGTGATAGACTTCGGCGATCAATTGCATGTCGCCATACTCGATCCCGTTATGCACCATCTTCACAAAGTGCCCCGCTCCGTTTTCACCGATCCAGGTACAACAAGCCTCTCCATGCACTTTGGCGGAGATTTCCTGAAACATCGGTTTTACCTGTTCCCAGGCTGCCCGGGAACCCCCTGGCATCAGCGATGGCCCTTTTAGGGCCCCTTCTTCACCACCGGATACGCCCATACCGACATACAACATACCATTGCTCTCCAGATAGGCAGTCCGGCGGTTGGTATCCATGAAATGGGTGTTGCCACCATCGATCAAAATATCGCCGGGGTCGAGGAGGGGTAACAGTTGCCCGATCATGTCATCCACCGGTTTCCCGGCTTTGATCATCATCAGCACCTTGCGAGGCCGGGTGATCGACCGAATGAATTCCGTTAAATCGCTGCTGCCCAGAAAATTCTTTCCCCGGCCGCGCGTCTCCAAAAACCGTTGGACCACTCCCTCCTCTATGCCCGGAATATTGCGGTTATAGACAGAAACGGTAAATCCCTTCGACTCCAGATTCAAAGCAAGATTCTCACCCATGACGGCCAGACCAATGATCCCGATATCCGATGCTACTTTATTCATAGTACAATTGCAGTTAAATAGTTGAACGTTAATTTGTTAGCCATTCTATCTTAGACTGATGGTTGAATGCAAATTTTCCGTTTATCTTTTCACCCTGGCATTTCCTTCCCAAATGCTCCATACCATTTCTTCATCGGTGGGCCTTGCATAGTCCGTATACAAGGTGGTAGCCAATACACCGGTTGCCCAGCCAAATTGCAGCCATTGCTCCGGTTCCCAGCCTTTCAGTATCCCGTATAACACACCACCGACAAAGCCGTCACCCCCACCAATCCGGTCAAGTATCTCAATTTTTTGAGGTTCGACCACTTGCCAGGAACTTCCTGCCAGCATGATGGCACCCCAGAGGTGTTCATTGGTGCTCACTACTTCCCGTAAGGTGGTTGCAAACACGGAAGCGTTGGGGAAAGTCTGCTGTACTCTCCCGATCATCTCTTTGAAACCTTCGATTTTTGCCTGCAATCCTTCACCGCCTGCTGCGGGTCCCGGAATGCCCAGGCAAAGCTGAAAATCCTCCTCATTGCCTACCAGGATATCGGACAGCGATGCTATCTCGGTAAACGTTGCTCTCAGTTCTTCCTTCCTCATCTTCCAGAATGAAGCCCGGTGATTCAGGTCGAAGGAGATGAGGGTCCCGTGCTTTTTAGCGGTCCGGGCGATCTCCAGGCAGAATGCACTCGCCTCCGGAGAAAGCGCTCCGATCAGACCGGATAAATGGACGATCTGGACTCCCTCCTCACCGAAGATACGCCCGAGGTCAAAATCTTTTACATTCAGTGTCCTGCCAACCTCCCCTGCCCTGTCATTGTGCACCCTGGGTCCTCTACGGCCAAACCCGCTGTCGGCAATGTTGATCTGATGCCGGTAACCCCAGGGTCCTCCCTGGTCCATTTCCGGGCCTTCATAATCCATATGACGTGCTCTCAGGTCGCTCCTGATGTAATCTGCAAGAGGACTGTCTTTTACGAAGGTGGTCAGGACCTTGACCGGCAGGCCCAGAAACGACGATATACTGGCCACATTGGTTTCAGCGCTGGTGGCGTGCATCCGGAATACGTCACTGGAATACACCGGTTGCCTGTTTTCCGGAGTAAGCCGGACTCCCATACTGGTGGGAACCAGCATGGCATATTTGTAATTGGTTCTTAATGTTAAATTCATCCGTGGCAATTTTTTAGTATCCCTGGGGGTCGATCAATAAACCGTTAAATAACTAAAATATCCTGGTATCTGAAGAGAAAGAATTGAAGATCTTGAGCTCAAATAGCAGCGGGTCATAAAAGCGGAAAAACCTGTCTATGAATACAAATTTAGACGGATATCAGTCCTCAGAAAATCTAACTCTGGTCCTTTCAAAATAATTGAATATTTTACCTTATATTGTTTGATAACGTGACAATCCTCATTATTGGATTGTCAGTTATCGCATTTCTTAAACTCAAACCAATTAGAACATGGCACAAAATCACAACATTACCATTACCCATGGTGACCCTGTATCTGGCATTTTAACGCTATCGGATCGCGGTCAAACCAATGTCGATCCCGGAGATACAGTCACCTGGATTATTAGTCCGAACTCCGGAGTCGGGTCCATTTTATCGATTACAGACGATCCCGGTTCGACCGATGTTTTCGATCCCGATCCGGCTCCGGTCGGTGGCTCTTCAAACTACAGAGGAACGGTCAATCCTAATATTGCTAAAGGCAGCCTGGAAAATTATACCATATGTTGGAAGACTCCGTCCGGTAGCACACCCCCTTGTTATGACCCGAAGATTCAGGTAAACCCGTAGGATCATTATGTTTCCCAAAATGAAAGGCTATTGTTTTTTGATAGGCTTTCATTGCCTTATTTTGCAGCAGATTATTGGTCAGGATCAGCAGATTGCGGATAGTCTATCTGGAATTTATCAGGAAGGATCGTTTCATGATTCGGCGAAGCTGGAGTTACTTAGAAACTTATCCTTCAATGAAGTAAGTGACCTCCAACTCGCCTTGAAATACGCGGAAGAATTGATAACCCTGGCAAACCAAACGGGCGACCATTTGTATCTGCACAGAGGTTATTACCAAAAAGGCAATAAGAAGCGATTACTCGGAGATTTAACAGAAGCGTTGGAAGCCTATTTTCTGAGTGCGGAAGCTGCTCAACTAGCTGATTATGTAAAGGGTGAAGCAAGTTCCTTTGGAGCTATCGCTGATATTTATTCCATCTCAAATAATCACACCAATGCCAGGCTTTATTACGAAAAGGCCATTGCCACATTACGACAGACGGATGATACCGTAGCCCTTGCCTCCTTCATCTTAAATGCGGGAGATGAATTTTTCAACCATGCGAGTTATGACACTGCTCTTTTGTATTTTCAGGAATCTGAATTGCTCTTTGATCAGACAGACTATCCGATTGGTAAGGCATACAGCCTGGGTAATCTGGGTATGGTTTACGCCAGAACCGGAGCACATCGTCTTGCCGAGGAAAATATCAATGCCGGTATCAGCATTCTGGAAGAATTGCAGGATTATTATCCGATCTCTGTTTATCTTATTTCGATGGCCGAGATCTATCATGAACGGAGCGACAGGGAGACAGCCATGGGCTATCTGAAACGAAGTCTCGGTATTGCCCAACAATATGGATTGAAGGAGCAGGTCAGTGAGGCCAATCTCAAACTTTCCGAACTGTATGGTGAAGTGGGTGATGTCTCTGAGGCATTTCAATACTATCAGGATCATATCCGCTACCGCGACAGTGTCAATAATATCAAAGCAGTACAGGCAATGGCTGATCTGCGCACCAACTACGAAGTCTCACAAAAGCAGATTGAAGTAGATTTGTTAAACCAGCAGAAGCGCAGTCAACGGATTGTAATTATTGCCAGCATTCTCACCTCTGCACTGATTTTCCTGCTTGCTCTGGGGCTTTACAGACGCAATCAATTTATTAAATCCACCAACCGGATCATTGAAGAGGAAAAAAACCGGTCTGAAAATTTGCTACTCAATATACTTCCGCGGGAGACCGCAGAAGAGTTAAAACAAAACGGGAAAGTGCAGGCTAAAAAGTTTGACTCCGTAACGGTATTGTTTTCTGATTTTAAAGGATTTACAAAACAGGCCGAGCAGGTAAAACCTGAACATTTGATCCGGAGTCTGGATTTTTATTTCAGAGAATTTGACAGAATTACCTCCAAATACGGACTCGAGAAAATCAAGACTATCGGTGATGCTTATATGTGTGCCGGGGGTCTCCCAATACCCGACGAAATTCATGCCAAACAGGTCGTAAAAGCAGCCAGGGAAATGCTTGAACTGGTCAATGGTGTATTACCGGCAAACGATGACCTCATTCATTTTGAAGTGAGAATTGGGATTCATACCGGACCGGTGGTAGCAGGCATTGTCGGTATGAAAAAATGGCAATACGATATCTGGGGTGATACGGTCAACATTGCTTCCCGTATGGAATCTTTGTCCGAAGCTGGTAGGATCAATCTTTCCGAATCGACCTACCGGGAAATCAATGATGAATTTCCTTGTCAGTATCGCGGAGAAATTGCAGTCAAAAACCACGAGGCCATAAAAATGTACTTTTTGGCTTAGTTGGTCAGCAATTTACCCTGGGCACCAAAACTCACACGATATCCGCTTCCCTGTATTGCTGTGCCGTCGAAGTATTGACCCGTTTTAACTCATCATAAAATTTTGCCATCGTCACGTGGGCATAGGGAACCAGCCACAGGAATCCAATTCCCAGGGTCAGTATACACAGCAGTCCCAATAGGAAAAATCGAAGGCAGAGGTAAAATAACTGCCATTTATGACCGTCCATCATCTCTTTGCTCAGATCCAGAGCTTCCATCGCTTTCAGGGACGGATTATCCGCCAGAAGATAAAAAGTCATGGAATAGGACAAGGCAGCAATAATACCCGGAACGATCAGCAACAGCATCCAGAGTATGATAAACAGGATCATCAGGAGATAGGTAAGTATCGCCGTGCCGAAATATTTGAACCCGGAAAAAATCAGCTCTACCCGGGCATCCTGTCCGCGCGATATCGACAATGCAAAGTTGGCAGCGCCCAGCATCATCGGGCCGGCGATCAGCAGGGAGAGCAGACCGGTCTTTTGCGAGGCGCTGGGTGAACCCACGATCACCATATACAATAGAAATGTACCGATGGCCAGACCCCATTTTCCGGTGAGCGATTCGCGGGCCATACTCATTAAAACCCTGTTTTCTATACCCATGATCAATTGCTAAATTTTAAATTACTTTCGATTTTTAAAATAAAATTGCTTCAATATTTTTTACGGGGTTGGTAGTGCCGGTATTCGGAATGTAATTGCACAGCAATATGGTGGGGAAAATAATCAAAACATAAAGTTACCAATAACCTGGCTGGCATATGGAACGAAATCAATCAACCATAATTTAATGACACTTTCTGACCCACGACAGAAAGGTTTTCATCGATGAATTGCTCGTCCCATAAATTGGAAATGACCGCAGAAATATATGGATTCTGCAGCGCCCAAAGATAAGCTTTAAGCGGAGGTTTCAGGTTTCCCGGCACGATGTGGTCTACCTTATCAATTCGCCAACTGGGAATCGGCTGTAGTGCCTTATGATGGGTAGCGACCGCCATGGCCACTTTCATGGCGATAATGCCCACTCCATTTTCATAGGCATTTTTAATGGCCGATTCCATATATCCACCGTTTACGATGTTATAGGCACACATGACTACATCGTATTGACCGGTTTCCACGGCCGCATTCAGGACGCCCGCAGGATCATTATGGGTGGACAAACCCAGAAAGCGAACCTTCCCTTCTTTTTTAAGTTCCTGGAACGTGGTGAATGTCTCCGGAATGCTTGCTTCTTCCTTGCTATTGCCTCCGTGTGGACACATTAAAATGTCGAAATGATCCGTTTTGGCACGTTTGAGGCTGCCCTCCAGACTGGCTTTGAATTTAGCCTGATGCGCTTTGCTGCCATCCACCAGATGCCCGTAGTCTTTGACCATAGCATTGGAGATGTAACATTTATCCATGGAACTTTCCTGTCTTGGCCAATAGACTAGAAAATAGCCCGGTTTGTCGACATATCGCTCTGCCCGGATTTCTTCGGCACGCTTCATGATTTTTTGCTGCTTTTCGGCAGGCAATCCTTTGAAAATATCCTGGTACATTTCATCCCTTACCCCCTGAAAACCGCTCACCTTGGTAGTCATGAATACCTTCATCCGTTTGGAAGAACTGTCAATGACTTTACTGTAAGCGGTTTCACAATCACCACTTCCATAGGCCGGCGCCATATCGAGGTAATTCACTCCCCGCTCAATGGCGATCTCCACCTGTTTGTAATTATCCGACCGAACCGGATCTCCCCCATTGACCACTTCCGATACCATCAGGCCCGTGCGACCCAGTTGTCGGTAAACCATGCCATTTACTTTATTGCGCCACTCCAGGGCGACCGGTGCCGGCGATTTTTTGTCAGAATGATCTTTTATCCGGATGGAGCCCAATGGCAAGCCACTCAATCCGATGGAAGCGACCGAAGCTTTTGCAATGAAATTTCTGCGGTCCAGGGGTTTTTCATTTTTTTTCATGATGCTGAAGCTTTGATAAGAGCGGGTATAATTCTTCCTGCAATCTTAAAATACTAATGTTATGCGATTCTTTCAACTTTTTAAGCGATTCAAATTCAATTTTGCGTCTTTTAGCTCCGGAAGGAGTGGTCACTTCTTTGATCCGGACCTTCCCATATGGAGTATCCATCTCAAAATCGTTTCGCTCAAGAATCGTCCTCATTACCGGGTAATACCGCAGTCCGATCGAAGTACTGTGCTCCAGAATATAGGTGCTCACCCGCTCCAGATTTTCCGGAGCCACCAAAACGGACAATTTTTGACCAGGCCTGCCTTTCTTCATCTGGATCGAAGTAAAATAATAATCGATCCCACCGCTTTTAATTAATTCTTCCTGAAAATCCGTACCCAGCAATTCAGGGGAACTATCATCAATATTGGCTTCAATGATCATCAATGAGGATGGCGGCTGGCTTTTTTTTTTGATGCCAGCAGCGAAACCCGTACGACATTGGGTGCGATAAAATCTTTCCTGCCCGGACCATAGGCTATTTTTTCGCGACGAATTTCCGGTACCGAAAAATCCGGATTCAGGTATTTTAAGATGGCCGCTCCCGTGGGTGTCACCCGCTCTCCCTTTTCGTCACCGGTGTACGTCGGCATATTTAAGAGAATGTCTGCCGTGGCGGGAGCAGGTACCGGCAGCAATCCATGCTGCGTCTTCACCATCCCGAAGCCGGTACAAACCGGTTCGGAGTAAGTCTTACCGATTTCGAGCCGGTCGATCAACACGGCACAACCGACAATATCCAGGATGGAGTCAACGCCGCTGACTTCGTGGAAGTGAATCCTGTCTAAGTCCATGTTATGGATCCTGGCTTCCGATTGTCCGATAATGGTAAAAATATCTTTGGCAATTTGCCGGGCCTTTGGGGTAATGTCACCTTGATCAATGATTTGAAGAATATCTTTCAGGTGCCGGTGGTGGTGATGGTGATGGTGGTGATGATCCCCGCTTTCAAGCTGATCAATGATGCTCACATGCTTGCAAACGATGCCGTTTTTATTGACCTGATCGATCACGACTTTTCCATCCGGTAGTTTCAGTCTGGCTGGCAGATCAACCATTTCCTCATAATAATCAGCCAGTCCGCAAAAGGCACTTAACAGCATATCTCCGGACAGGCCGGAAAAAGGTTCTATATACAACTCATTCATTGCTGGTCGGTTTACTAAGTTTAAACAACATTAAGAATGCGGACAGCAGCCAGAGCCGCACCGTATCCATTGTCAATATTCACAACCGTGATGCCATTGGCACAACTGGAAAGCATCGTACGAAGAGCAGTCTTGCCACCGGTGGCAACGCCATAGCCGACACTGGTTGGTACCGCAATAATGGGTTGAGGTAATAATCCTCCGACCACTGTGGGTAGGGCCCCCTCAAATCCGGCAACCACGATCAGCACTTTATACCTTCTCAACGCATCCAGCCTGTCCAGAAGCCGGTGCAATCCGGCAACGCCAATATCCTGAATACAGGCTGCCTGGTGACCCAGGTATTCCAGGGTATACAAAGCTTCATTGACAATAAACTGATCCGCTGTTCCGGCGGAAATAATCGCGATCTCGTCTTTCCGCAGTCCTTCAGTTTTCCGGTTGACTGCAAATACACCGGAAATGGGATCAAAAAATGCTTCCGGAAAATGTTCGAGCAGCGGAGGTAATTTGTGGGCCTGCAATTTGGTCACAAAAGCCCGTTCGGCTAATTGCCGGTAATGATCCAGAATATTGATCAGTGTTTCGACGGGCTTGGATGCGCCATAAATGATCTCCGGAAATCCCAACCTTTTTTTTCGATCTGAATCGATGTTGAAGTTACTCATTGATCCTTTTCTACGTTATTCAGCGCACGGTTGAGCTTACCGGATACCAATCCTTCTTCATCCACCCGGCAAGATTCAAATCCAATGGAGGCAAAGGCTGAAACGATGGTGTCATGGCATTCTTTCAGTCGCGGGATGTCATCAACAGGTACTTCGATCTTAGCTTCTTTACCATAATGCCTCACCCTGACCTCGGCAAATCCCAGATGGTTTAAGATGGATTCGGCCTCTTCAATCTGCCTGAGTTTGAAAGGCGTAATAAAATTGCCGTAGGGTACCCGCGAACTTAGACATGGGCTGGCTGGTTTGTTCCAGTTCGGTAGTCCAAAATACTTTCCCAGAGCCCGGACATCAGCCTTTACCAATCCACAATCGGCTAATGGAGATTGAATATGGTGCTCCCGGGCGGCCTTGATACCCGGACGATAATCGCCAAAATCCTCTTTATTGGTTCCATTTAACAAGGTATAATCCGGAAACCGTCCGCGTAGAACAGTAAGATCTGTATAGAGATGCGATTTGCAATAATAACAGCGGTTGGAAGGATTGGAAAGGTAGTTCAAATCCTCCACTTCCTTCGTCTCGATGATTTCCAGATGAATCCCATAGAGTGCACAAAATTCAATGGCTTCGGCATGGTCTTTTCTCTTCAGACTGGGAGAGATGGAAATACATCCAAGGGCTCTTTCACCCAGGAAAAGATGGGAAAGATACAATACCAGGGCAGAATCGATCCCGCCCGAAAAAGCGGTAATCGTTCCCCGGTGTCCGGCGAACCATTGTTCTAATTTCTTAATATTTTCCTGTAGCGAATCCATCCCTTTATTTGTCTCCTACAATAATGAATCAGTCAAAGAAACCATTGCCACCGCTGGTTCAGGAACTGATAAAAATCCGGATTTTTATTAAATTTATCAAAATAGCACTTCCCGCGGAGTTAAAAGTAATCCGGGACGGAACCCGTAGCGGCGATTATAATCGGATTGTCATGAAAAAAGACCGAAGATCGTTTCTAAGAACCCTGGCCACCATCACCGGGGGAATGATGATATCAACCAATGATATCCAGGGTAGTTTTGCAGCCCCCAGGGACCGCCTGGGTGATCTGCTGCCACTGCGTAAGCTGGGTAAGACTGGTGAGCAGGTGACGATGCTGGGGGTCGGTGGAGCCCACATTGGAAGGGCGGACGAGAAAACGGCTCAGGCCATCCTGGAAGCTGCTTTGGAAGGTGGAGTACGCTTTTTCGACAATGCCGAATCCTATAATTCGGGAGTGGCCGAGCAGAAATACGGCAAATACCTGGTGCCAAAGTACCGTGATGTGGCTTTTATCATGACAAAATCCACGGCCAGGAACGGGAAATTGGCTCAGCAGCATCTGGAAGATTCGCTGCGGCGAATGAAAACCGATTACGTTGATCTCTGGCAAATCCATGCCGTATCCAGTCCTGCCGATGTAGACGCCCGGATTGAAAACGGAGTGCTAGAGGTCGCCAGAAAAGCAAAGGAAAGCGGAAAGGCGCGTTATATCGGATTTACCGGTCACGCCGATTTTCATGCCCATCAACGGATGTTGGAACGCACGGATATTCTCGAAACCTGTCAGATGCCGGTCAACTGTTTTGACCCCACCTACAAGAGTTTTATCAACAATGTTTTACCAACCCTGGTCGATCGCAATATGGGGATACTGGCTATGAAGACCCTTTCCAACGGCGGCTTTTTTGGTGGGACCCGGCATTTTACCGGAGGGGATAATCCTAAATTGGTACCGGATATCCTTTCACTACAGGAGGCATTGCATTTTGTCTGGTCACTGCCGGTGAGCGTGCTGATCACCGGACCTGACCATGTGGAAATGATGCGTGAAAAGATAGGACTTGCCAAATCTTTCAAACAAATGAGAGAAGAAGATCGCCTTGCTTTGATTGACAAGGTTGCCGATGCCGGTTATAACGGAAAACTGGTGGAATTTTACAAGGCTTGATGAAGTACCCAATATTCCGGACTCACTACGATGGTGCTCAATCGCAAGTCTGACCCATTGAATAAATCTCTACTTTTAAAAGGTCCTTTTGCTTTGATATCCATTATCTCGATCCTTTTCTATTCCCTTATGACTGCATGTGTGGTCATTTGAGGTAACCGGGCGATCATCGGGCTTATGGAGGATAGGTCGTCTGGAACCGGTAAACTGGAGGCTAATCCATGTTCCATCTAAATTTGTTAGAATATTATCCAAATAAATCTAAAATTTGTGTGCTTATCTAACTCGGTGCTCCTATGATTCTTTTCTTCGGTAGTCCAACGGATAAGATTTTCGCCGTTCAAACCCAGCAAAACCTCTCTACCCCGGATCTGGAAAAACTAACCTGGCTCTTTGGCAATCAGAAGCCATTGAAAACAGACACCATCGACGGAACCTTCATTGGTCCCCGGGCTGTCATGATTACTCCCTGGAGCTCGAATGCGGTCGATATTACCCACAATATGGGCATTCCCGGCATCAGCCGCATTGAAGAATTTGTTCCTGCGACCAGCGATCAGCCAATCGATCCTATGCTCTATCAGGAGTATCACGGGTTGAATCAACACATTTTCACCATCAACATCCAGCCTTCGCCGGTTTTGGAGATCTTTGACATCGCGGCCTATAATGAACTGGAAGGCCTGGCTCTGAGCGAAGAAGAGATCGAATACCTGATCGACGTATCACTCCGGATCGGTCGCCCTTTGACCGATTCAGAGGTCTTTGGCTTTTCTCAGGTCAACAGCGAACACTGCCGGCATAAAATTTTCAATGGCACCTTCATCATCGATGGTTTGGAAAAGCAGGGATCGTTATTCAGTCTGATCAAAAAGACTTCCAGAGAGCACCCGAATGAAATCGTTTCAGCCTACCGGGATAACGTAGCGTTTATCCGGGGTCCGGTGATTACCCAGTTTGCGCCCAATACGCCGCATCAACCGGATTTTTATGTCAAGAAACCTTTCCGGTCTGTTCTGTCTTTGAAAGCAGAGACGCATAATTTCCCGACTACGGTAGAGCCATTCAATGGAGCGGCTACCGGCTCGGGTGGCGAAATACGCGACCGGCTGGCAGGTGGAAAAGGGGCATTCCCCCTGGCCGGTACCGCGGTTTATATGACCGCTTATTCCCGTTTGAATGATAACCGTCCGTGGGAACAGGGGATGGTTGAACGGCCCTGGCTCTATCAGACACCGGTAGACATTTTGATCAAGGCCTCCAATGGCGCCTCCGATTTCGGGAACAAATTTGGGCAACCACTGATTACCGGCTCCCTCTTTACCTTCGAGCACGAAGAACATCAGCGCAAACTGGGCTATGACAAGGTGATCATGCTGGCTGGAGGTGTTGGCTATGGTAAAGCAGACCAGGCTTCCAAAGATAAACCCCGTAAGGGTGACCGCATCATTGTGATGGGGGGTGACAATTACCGGATCGGGATGGGAGGAGCTGCCGTTTCCTCCGCTGATACCGGTGAGTATGGGACAGGCCTCGAGCTCAATGCCGTACAGCGCTCCAATCCGGAAATGCAAAAAAGGGTGGCTAATGTGATCCGCGGCATGATGGAAAGTGAAGAAAATGACATTATTTCCATCCATGATCACGGCGCAGGCGGTCATTTGAATTGCCTTTCAGAGCTCGTCGAAGAGACAGGAGGTCAGATCAACCTGGATCAACTACCCATCGGAGATCCCACTCTTTCAGCCAAAGAAATCATCGGAAATGAGTCGCAGGAGCGGATGGGTCTGGTGATTGGACCCCAACATCTTGAAAAACTGAAAGAACTGGCCGCCAGGGAACGGGCCCCACTCTATGATGTCGGTGAAATTACCGGCGACCAGCGGTTTGCTTTCGTCTCCCAAAAAACCGGCGAAAAACCGCTCGATCTGGCATTATCTGATCTTTTCGGCAGTTCGCCCCGTACGGTCCTTTCCGATCAAACCGTCAAACGGCATTTCGAGCCACTCACTTACCAAACAGATTTGATCCAGACCTATCTGGAAGATGTGTTACGACTCGAATCTGTCGCCTGCAAAGATTGGTTGACCAACAAGGTAGACCGTTGTGTCGGCGGGCGGGTGGCCAAGCAGCAATGCACCGGATCGCTCCAGTTGCCCCTGAATAATCTGGGGGTTATGGCGCTGGACTTTGAGGGTATTGAAGGGGTGGCCACTTCAATCGGCCATGCACCGGTAAGCGGTTTGATCGACGCGGGAGCAGGAGCGCGGAATGCCGTTGCCGAAGCCCTCACCAATCTCATTTGGGCCCCTCTGAAAGATGGCCTCTGGTCAGTATCACTTTCGGCCAACTGGATGTGGCCTTGTAAAAATCCCGGTGAAGATGCCCGGCTGTACGAGGCAGTGGAAAGTATTTCTGCCTTTTGTATCGACCTGGGTATCAATATCCCTACGGGAAAAGATTCCCTGTCGATGAAACAAAAGTATGCTGGGGATGAAGTGCTGGCGCCCGGCACCGTGATCATCTCAACGGTTGCCAATTGCATGGATATCAGGAAGGTAGTGGAGCCCCGGTTCGATCCCGGGGGAGGACCTGTTTACTATCTGAATTTTTCGCAGGATGACTTCCATTTGGGAGGATCGGCTTTTGCCCAAACCCGCAACAAAGTAGGTTCGGAGACCCCCGACGTTAAAAATCCGTCGTTTGTTGCCCGGGCTTTTGATACCATTCAGCAACTTATAAAGGAGGGGCAGATTTTGTCCGGTCACGATGTTTCTTCCGGTGGTCTGATCACGACTATACTGGAGATGTGCTTTGCTGATATTGACACCGGAGCAACCATAGATCTGACATCGCTGAATGAGAGGGACCCGGTTAAACTCCTGTTTGCGGAAAACAGTGGTATTGTCTTCCAGGCAAGGGATGCCTCGGTCGAAACGGTTCTGCAAAATGAAGGAATTGCATACCATCGAATTGGAAGCACCTGCACCGGATCTACCCTGCAGGTGACCAATTTTGAAGACTTCTGGAAATTTGAAATTCCTCAGCTCCGGGATGTATGGTATGAAACTTCATACCTGCTGGATCAGAAGCAATCGGGTGAAAAACTCGCGAAAGCCCGATACGAAAACTATCACCGGCAACCCCTCCGTTTTGTCTTTCCGTCGCATTTTACCGGTACACTGCCAGAGCAGAATCCCGGGAAGAAGATCCGGGCGGCCATCATCCGGGATCAGGGCAGCAACTCGGAAAAGGAATTGGCCCATGCCCTTTACCTGGCTGGATTTGAGGTTAAAGACATTCATATGACGGATCTGATCTCCGGCCGGGAAACGCTGGAGGATATCCGGTTTCTGGGTGCCGTCGGTGGCTTCAGCAATTCCGATGTTCTGGGTTCCGCCAAAGGCTGGGCCGGATCTTTTTTATACAATGAAAAAGCCAGAAAGGCCCTGGATCATTTCTTCCGGAGAGATGATGTGCTTTCCATCGGCATCTGCAACGGTTGCCAGTTATTTATCGAACTCAACCTGATCAATCCCGAACACACCTTGAAAGCCAGGATGGATTTTAATGATTCCCACAAACACGAAAGTGCATTTACCTCCGTGGTTGTGCAACCCAATGATTCCGTGATGCTTTCCAGTCTGTCCGGTAGCAATCTTGGAGTCTGGATTTCTCACGGAGAAGGCAAATTCCGATTTCCCCTTTCCCGCGATCACTATCAGATAGTAGCCGAATATGGATATTCCGAATACCCTGCCAATCCCAACGGAAGTGATTATAATACCGCCATGCTGTGCAGTAAGGATGGACGGCACCTGGTCACCATGCCTCACATCGAACGGTCTATTTTCCCCTGGAACTGGGCTTATTATGAGCCAAACAGGAAGTCAGACCAGATTTCTCCATGGATTGAAGCCTTTATAAACGCCAGAAAGTGGCTGGAATCTCATTAGTCCCCGCAATGTTATACAATAATCGAAATCAGCAATCAGCAATCAGCAATCTAAAATCAGCAATCAGTTATGATCTGGGATGAACTAACCAGTCCGTTTATTGAAGCACTGGATCGCAACATTCCGGTGATTTTGCCGGTAGCCGCCACCGAACAGCACGGTCCCCACCTGCCTTTGGCAACCGACCGGATGATTGGATGGCATTTTGCCCATAGCCTGCATCTGAAAATTCCCGAACAGGTATTGGTCCTGCCACCGGTAGCCATTGGCTGCTCCAACCATCATATGGATTTTGCCGGAACGCTCACCGTCAGTCACGATACCTTTTCAACGTACGTGGAAGATATCCTGGAATCCGTCCTTGCCCATGATTTCAATAACATCATCATTCTGAACAGCCATGGTGGCAATCAGGGAGCCGGCCAGGTGATCCTGGAACGACTGGGTCCGGAAGCCAACCGGCTGGTGCTGGTCACCTGGTGGAGACTGGCAGCCGAAGCGCTGAAAAAAATCTCCGAGACCGGACCGGGAGGCGTAGGTCATGCCTGCGAACTGGAAACTTCCCTGATGATGCATATTGCTCCGCATCTGGTGAAGGAAGATGAGATCGTACGAGGTGAGAATCAAAAAACGTTTGGTTGGGCTGAGGCTGATATGCTTCGAGGGGGTAAGGCCAGCCTCTATCGCAGCATGTATGAAATGACCCCCAATGGTGTTTATGGCGATCCTACCCGGGCCAGCGCCAAAAAAGGCGAGCAAATCTCAAATCTGGTCGTGCAGAGTCTCAAATATCTGGTCCTTGATTTAATTGAGAAAAAAATTCAATAAAGGGCACCTCTAAATACCACTGAAATTGGGCAAATTCGAAAAGAATCAAGCGAGACGAGGCATCGCGAAGGAGCCTAGCCGAAGCTAAGTGACTGAGTGATAACGAAGTATCGCGAAGGTTATTTTTGAATAGCTATCGCAGATAAGCGGTTGACAATTGAACGGGGTTTTTAGAGGTGCCCTAACGGAAAAGACAAAAGAAAATCCTTCGATATTAAATTTCAAAATACAAGTAACGTGCAGTTCTGAGATTTAAAATTGTGTGACCTATTTTCTTTGAAAAATATTTATCCTGGAGACGTGTGACAATTCTGCATAATTTGAATATCAATGCACTGAAATTCAGTTAATTAAGATCTGCACATAATTGATTCTTTTAAGGAGAGGGTTTGGGGGACTAAACGATATTAAAAATTCAGTAACGGTTGACTCCGAATAATTGAAATAACAGCCGTTACCTAAAAATAAGATACTCTTTACAGATTTCATATTTTGGTCGAGATTCTATTATTGCAATGCAATATAAGTTAACAGACGAGCATTGTTATATACTTGAAGACTGAACTGTAACATGTAGAACCTCCACATGTATACTCATAGTTCAATCTAACTGGAATCGATAAGTAGCCAGTCTGACCGCTATCATCTGACCACTCACAAACATTAATCGTGGTTGTGTATGTTGGTGATGGTTCGGCCCCCTATAAATCAGACAATATGAACGATGGTTATTGAATTAAATG
>CAYRYD010000043.1:0-18546 GCA_964428345.1 uncultured Saprospiraceae bacterium
ATAAGTACAAAAATTTTTTCGTAATCTTTGTCTTATTCTCTAGGGGGCTGAAACACCAATATCGGAAAAAGCTTATACTGTCAAGGTACTCACAGACATCGGTGCTATCACAGTTGGAAAATTCTATCTCCCAACCTTGTTTGTAGTACTCCTCAATTAAACAGGCCAGCGAAACAAGCTGAAAAGGATATATGAATCGAATAGATGTAAGGTCTATTGTCAGTTGGCCACCTCTGCTTATGCCCTTTACTCTTTTACTTTCAATAAACTTAATCCACCTTTTCTTATCCCTTGTATCAATTAATTTAAGGTTCAGATTCATTGGTAAATATTTTAGTGATCCACTACCCCATCCCCCCCATCAACTCCTCAAACGTTTCCGGGTGTAGCTTCTCAAAGTCTTTCTGAGGAACCTTAAGGTATCGCCATTGATCAGCGGTTAAACGGCTGGCGGCATCGCACCAATTGGCGGCAGCATTGTCCTTCAACCGGACATCTACATCTTCCCGGCCTTTCGTCTCGATGAGCCACTTAGTTCCATCTTCAACCACGGCAACGAAATCCGGATAATAGTTCCGGATATTGGCCAGGGTATCTGTGTACTGGATGCAGAAACCGAATTGATCCGGGATTTTGGCAAAAGCCTGGACCTCCCTGGCTCTGTCCAGGAACCGGGCAAAATCATCTTCAAACTGATTGCCGCAACTTACGTAATTGAAGACAGCTTTAGGTGTTTCAAGCAGGTACTTTGAGCTGGTCGGAAAGGGTGGTGTAGTGGAAAGCATCCGTTGGGAGGCGATCAATTGAGGTTCTCTTTCCTCAACGACCATTTCCCGGAGTGCCTTTTCAAATTCCTTGACCACTACATAGCTGGCAATATTGCTGCTCATGGCCAGGATTGTGTTCTTGTCGGTCAGATCAACCTCCTGACCAAAGGCTTTACGTTGGAAGAAATCCCGGACCTTGGGTGCAATGGAAGCAAACTGGGAAGGTAGCTTGATGTTTTGAGCTATCTGTCGGGAATAGTAGCCGATCACTTCCTCAGCCGTTTGAACCGGTGGGATCTTGTATTCCCGTTCCAACAGCTTTTCATCGGTCAGGATGTCCCGGCCTTCGTAAATGAAGGTCTTGATTTCCTCTATCTCTTTCCCCTTGAAGGGTAGCGGACTGATGTTGAATTGCATCACATCGATGGAGGCGATTTCCTCTGCCAGTGACTTTTTCCGGCCCAGCAAGGGCGATAATTGCGGGAAACCAATATCAGAGTCTTTCTTTTCTTCCATGGCCTGAATCGTAATGATCCGGAGCTTGTCTTTACCCACTTTGAAGGAACCCAACTCGAAGTCTTCCAGGCGTTCAAGATCTTCCACAAACTTCATAAAAGCCCCGTTGCCGATAATATCAACCCGCTCCTCGAAAGTGTCACCCAAGTTCCGGAACATGAGGCGAAGTCCTCGGCCAATGGTTTGTTCAGGTAGGATATTGGCTTTTGACGAATAGGGCCGAAGGCCGACAACTACGGTCACATTCTGGACATCCCAGCCTTCCCGGAGCATTAAAACAGAAACGATGGCATTGACCGGACTCTCGTCATGATCTACCTCCCTGGCGATCTTCCGGGCAAGATCCAGATCTTTTTTGGAGACTTCACCGGACCGGTCTGTATGAATGATCAGCGTTTTATCTGCCCCGAAATGATCCGGATACTTGGTCCGGAGCCAATCACCAACGTCCTCGGCTTCGGCCGTACTATTCATCATCACAAAGAGTACCGGTCTTTTCTTTAGTCCGGAAAGTTGCTCCTGGTACTCCCTCCAACGCTCTACACCAGCTGTCAAAAATCCTTTATACCGGATACTTGCCACATCGGATTTGGCCTCTACAATGCTGGATATGCCCTTGATCGGTCGTTTGACAATCCGGTCAAGAATAGCTTGTTTCAGTGGGTAGTCAAAGATAGTCCAGGGAAATAGGACTCCTTTGCTGTACCGTGGTGTTGCTGAGACATCCAGTTGTAAAGCAAGCGGTCGGTACTCATGGAGCCTCCGGATGAACTTATTCCATTCGTTTTCCTCATCGTGGGTATGGTGTGCCTCATCATTCAGGACCATCACCAGGCCTTCCCGATTGGCAATCCGTTGGTCAAAATCGGTAACTTCAGTATTGGTTGCCGGTGGCTTAGGCCCCAGCATGGTGGTCATGATATCTGGTTCATCGTCGGCAGTGCGGCTACCCCTCTCATAGAATTGCTGAATGTTGGTCAGGTACAGGGCACCTTCGCTATGGGTTCTTTCAGTGTCTCCCCGCATGTAATACTCCATCTCCCACCACCAGGCGAAATGCTTTGGGATCAGGGGATCAGTCCGGAATACACGACCACTTTCGAAATCGGTACGCAACCGGTCGAAGACAATCACATTGGGAGCCAGGATCAGGAACGTTCGGGCGAACCGGGTGTCGTCTTCACGGATTGCATTGGCAAACTGCCAGACAATCGCTAAGGCCATTACCTTGGTCTTGCCGCTACCAGTGGCCATCTTGATACAGTACCGGGTAAATTCGTCATATGCCGGCAACCGCAAATCCTTGATATTGAAGGCGAAGGCTTCCAACAAGTCTTTCCGGGTGTGGATCTTGCAAACTTCATACAAGTAGACCATGGTCTCAATGGCTTCCCGCTGGGCATCGTAATACCGGAATGTTTGACCATTCGGCATGAGGTGATCCGTATAAAACCAGAAGTTGAAAAGCTCGCGAGTGGTGGCAGTAATCCCTTTGTAGTTTTCTTCACGCCAGGACTTTACCGCTTTCCGGATCTGGGGAACACAGGCCGCGGTGATCAGCTGATCCGAAATATTGAACAGTTCCCGTTGATCGTTGTCTGTTTTCCGTTTTGCCATGATCAGACCGTAATTTCGATGACCTTGGTTGTGTCATTGCCCAGGATGTCAATCACTTTGACCAGGACAGTGTATTTGCCCTTATTCTCGTAAACCTTGGTTGCTGTTAACTCGATCTTTGGGTCCTGCTTGGTGCGGTAGCTCTGCCATTCATTGTGGAACGTATCGTCCCGGTAATTCCAATCCACTGCCCAGTAATCAATCCACTGGCTCCAATGGGTGATTTTGCCCTGGACTTCCTGGGGTACGTCGTCGGGAGGGATAATAAAGTTGTCCAGGGTGACATCGACCATCAACTTCTTTACCTTGAATGTCACTCCCAGGGAAGCCAGTTCGTAAAACTTAATGTCTCCCTGGTCCACGGCTTTCTTTTCCAGTACTTCCCGTGGGATCTTAACCGGGCGGATCTGAACATTGTTATCCGCGGCAAACTGCCGGGCAGTCTCGTTGACATCAAAGGCAAAATCCCACCCCAGGAAATCGATGTGGTTCTTCTCAGCGGACTTTTCTTTACCGACCAGTTTCCAGAACTCTTTGATGGTGGCTTTAATGTCTTCCACGGTTAGCGGAGCTTCTACACTCCCTACATGGATCATTTTACCGGCTTTCGCACCATGGAGCCAGGTATAACCTTCGATCGGTCTTGCATGGTACAAATCAAGGATAAAATGGCGATAGGCTTTTTCCTGGTTCATCCGGTCTTCCGGATTCTGAAATTCGGCCTTTACCCATTGTTGTCGCTCATATTTGCCAAGGTTCTGGACTACAAAGGGTTTGATATTGTCGATACCCAGGAGGCGTTTCCTGGTGGTGTGAATGGCGAATCTTCCCAGGTCGCAGGTGATCCACCTCCGGTTTAGCTTCTCTGCTACCGCGGCTGTGGTGCCACTCCCACAGAAGCAATCCAAGACCAGGTTACCTTCATTGCTACTGGCTTTGATGATCCTTTCCAAAAGGGCCTCGGGCTTTTGGGTCACATAATCGACCCGCTCCTTTGATGATGCACCAATTGCTTGTATATCATCCCAGAGAGTTTGAATTGCAACACCTTTTCCCTCATCGAGATAGAGCTTTTTTTGAGGAACAGTTCCTGGAGATGTTTGAACAATCAATCCTAAGCTTATCATCTCATCCATCCGTTCTCTTGAATATCTCCACGATCTTTTAACGCCCATTATTTCGTATACAGGATTTCCCTTTGATTCACCACCTGGACCAATCATGCTGATTAACCGATATCTTCTCCCATTCTCTTCTTCATATTTATAAAACGCCTTAATATAATCATCTGAATACTCTTTAAACTGATGATTAAATGAATACTCACTGCTTTTACTGTAGAAGAAGATACTTTCAACATTTGGACTCCAAAGCTTACTTCCTTGGCCAAAATTCCCTTTAATAGTACCGACTCTTTTCCAAACTATCTCATTTCTAAAGTTATCATATCCAAAAACTTCATCCAGAATCGCTTTGGCATAGTGAGACACATGCCAATCCAAATGAACATAGATGCTTCCGGTATCCGACAGGAGTTCTTTAAGTAGCAAGACAGTTTCATAGAACCATTGCATATAACTATCCAGGCCTTTGCCCCAGGTATCCCGGTAAGCCTTTTGCTCAATGATACTGGGTTGCTTAACAAAGGAAGTGGTTTCGTCTTCGTCTGTCTCCGGATGGTCGGCTATGGTGGCTGTGAATGAAAAATCCGCTCCCACGTTGAAAGGAGGGTCAATGTAGATCAGATCGACCTGACCGGCAAACTCCGCCAGCAAACTAGGGAGAACGTACTTTTTATCACCCCAGATCAGGCGGTTACGCCATTCTTTGTCAACCGGATCATTGCCGGCTGAAAAGAAGTCCAGGGTCTTTTGTCGTTGCTGGGCACTTTCGTTAACGGTTTCGATGGTCTGAAATGGTAAGGCGATACGTACCGGCGTGACCTTTTTGCCGTCAATGTATTTCCCTTCCCAGGTGAGTTCGGTCATTTCAAGAGATCCAATTTTTGGCTATTAAATCAAATATAGTGTTAAAACTTTTAATATCTCACCAGTCCAAGTAAATCAAACTTGCTTAGAAGTCAACCAAATCTTTTAACGGAAGGCTTAAAGCTCGTGCGATCTCCCGAAGCGTGCAAATGGTTGGATTGATCAGCCCCCTTTCTATTCTGCTTATCTGACTGTATTGCAGGGAAGATCGGTCTGCCAATTCTTCCTGGGAGAACTTGGCCTTTCGACGGAGCTTTCGGATATGCTCTCCAAGGGCCTTGAGATATTCAGTATCACGTACATCGATCACACCTTAAAGCAAAGGCATAAAAGCCTTAATAATTAGAGCATATATGCCTTATTTGTGTATATTCGACACAAAACATCCAAATGAGAGCTTTATTATTTATCCTTCTAATGGTGCCCGGATTGACGGTTAACAGCCAATCGTATCAGTTTGATATTATTGAAGAAGTGCCAGGCAAAAACCAGGCGCAACTGTACAAATCGGCAAAACTGGCTGTTACTGAATTATTTAAGAGTGCAAAGGATGTCATCCAGTTAGATGATCAGGAGTCCGGGACACTGGTATTAAATGGAAATATGGAGTATTCCTATTCCAAGCCCAACTTCACATGCAACAAGACCACTGATGGCCGGGTGGACTTCACTTTGAAGATCTTGACAAAGGACGACAAGTACCGACTAATTTTCGAAGAGTTTACCCATCATTCAAGTTTAGGGACTGCCGATCTTGGATTGATCGGGGACACGAATGCACCACCGGCTTCCTGGCTCGGTACCAAGAAATGTGGTGAGAATGTCATTGCCGACATTAAGATCAAATGTGAGAATACCGTGCAGGGATTTCGGGAAAGGTTTAAGAAGATTGTTGCCAAAGAGGAGGACGACTGGTAAGAGGACATCCAAGGAAAAAGAGGTTTCATTCCTAAATAAAATGAAACCCCTTGTTCCAATTTGGAGATCTGACAGGTGTACTATCTGATGAGTCCCTTTGAAAGCCTTTTCCAATATGACCGACTTGTGCCAGGCGGATATGATAGATAAAGGTTAATGCGATTCCAGAACTTCATTTCCTGTTCCTCATTTAGATAGATCCAGCCTCCTATCTTTGTGTATGGAATTTCATTGCGAATAATGAAATTCCTAATCCATCGGACACTAAACCTAACAGGGACCTCATTAGCGAGATTAGAAGTGCTCTTATAATTCATAAGATAAAAGAAATTTAATGGCCACTATGCGGCAAGTTTTTATCGCCTGGTACACAGTGACTGGTTAAATAAAAGGGGGTTGCCCAGTACCAAATCAAAAATACACTTTTATTCACTTTAAGCATTAGAGATTCGATCATTTTTACCCAAAGAAAAAGGGCCTCATCCATGGACGAAACCCCTCGTCTAATGTGTTTAAAACTGACTGGTACTATTTGGTGATTTGGGACTTTTCGGCAGCATCCAAGCAGTAAAGAAGGATTTCCTCATTGTAAGCCGGTTCATCTGTCCGGTCACCGTCGAGATAGTCAAGGATCTCCTGGGACCAGATGTAACGTTTATGTCTCGGAGTAAGCCTACGGAGATTGTCAATGTACCGACTCTTAGCATCTGCCGGGAGATCTGAAAATGCTTCCAGATCCAGGGAAGCGAATCGCAACCGGCTCCTGAGGATCTGAGAAAGAATACCCTTATCCAAAGACCTGTTTAAAGCTGCGAGGAATCGGTTGACAATAGCTGAATCAATCAGCACCTGATCTGTTACTGGATCGTTACCCTCTCCAATAGTACAGACATAATTTCCACCGGAGAACCGGTAATGCCGCACCTCAGCTATTTGAGGATCCAGAAAAGTTTCAAGATTTGCTTTCATAATGAAATGATTTTATTGATGATGAAATTAAAAATTGATAGAAATCAGCCTTTCGATCCGGAATGCCCTCCAATCGTTTTTCTCTAAGTCCCAGTATTTAATGACATCCGGATTGCTTTGTCCGGGGTCCCTTCGGAGCGTACCCTTGGCCCTTCGGATCATGCCGTCCGCTTTGCGATAGATCAGAATCGCTTCACTGGTCGACATCTTTGTGATTGCCTTGAATCGCTTCCAAGCTGCCCTTAGAGCTTCACCAAATGACCTGAACAACCCTTTGCGATAAAAGTACCAGGCTGTCTGAAAGATCCTGGACCGATAAGAAGGTTTTACTGTGAAGAATCGATCAAAATGATTGGCCAGAATTGCCGTGTCGACCATGAGTTCGGACTTCAGTTTCAGGATTTCGGCATCCGTAAGCTTTGCCAGCTCAGCAATGATCTCATTGCGAGCATTGCGACCGCGATTGAAGACAGACGATGAATCGGAAAATTCGAAGAAGTAATCGAAGTTGTTGATTTTAGAGATTAGGTCTTTCATGATATTAGTCATTTAGTTTATTGTTGTTCCATAAAGTTAAACTATTAGATTAATATAATCAAGCATAAAGCATAAATATTTTAGAAAAATTTGTCTTTTAGCTTAATACCTGATAGCTTTATGATCGAAATGGAAGTATATGGATTTCATGCGTTTGGGTGATGTGATGCAGGAGAAAGGCATTACCGGTAAAGACCTGGCTGAACGGGTTGGAACCCATCCTGTTTATATCAGTGAGATTGTGAATAACAAGAAGGTACCCCGGAAGGAATTGCTCTTGAAGATTGCCGATGTCCTGGATGTCGATGTCCGGGAGTTGATTGTCAGCACGAAGGAACCTGATCCGACCGACCCGATGGAGGCTCTAAAAGCAATTAAGCGGATTGTGGACAGGCTTGATTTGTAGTCAATCGAATAGAATGTTTCTAAAAACGATTAAGTGGATGGTGGATAGACTTTGATTTGTGGTATTTGTACAATACCAAAAGTGTTAGGGTGTGGGAGACTTGGATTTTGTGGCTTCTATAATCGGCAACCTCACATCATTTTGACCTTGCCAATGACCACCCAAGATTCGGTTATTGAATAAGCCTGAATAATCCAGTATTGTCAATAAAGCGACCTCAATGTACCATGTCGATAATTCTAATGCTTGGTACATTACATCGCTTGAAGTACTCTGGAGATTTTTCCTTTTTGATTCCTGAGAATGGACAATGGCATTCCGAATACTTACAATTCCATCGATGATGTCGTCCTTTTCCTTTTTTTCTAAAGCTCTGACATATTCGTTTAAGGCATTGAACTTTGCTGGAATCTCAGGTTTGATCTTAACTCTGTTAAGCAACAATCTTATCTTATTGGCAGCACTAATTTTCTCCGAATCAACACCTAAAATTGCACGGTCTTGCTCGACAATCAGGTAATTATAAAGAAGCTCCAAGGCAATCTGAGCTATGACTACTCTGGTTTCAGTATAACCCTTAACGGCATTTGCTTCGAAGTACCAATGCAAAGCTGTTAGTAGAAAGTCCTTTCCGGTATCGGATTCCCAAAACTCACAGAATTTTTCCCAAAGTTCACTAAAGCCTTTGGAGGACAAAGAGGGAGCCCACGAGAAGACATTTGAATAGGTCGATACAACAAATGGGGTGTAATCCGTCCAAACCACTTCATCATCATGAAGCCCCTGAAAAAATAGAGGATATGTCCTCTGGCCATTGATAAAACTCAGGAAAAAGCCAAGGCACTGCCTCAATTCTTGGATCTTACCTAGTAAGATGGGCCTACCCTGTTGATCTTCTAGTTCGCCCTGATACAAGATCTGGAATCCTCCTTTGTCCTTCAGTTTCTTAAACTGTTTATCGAATTTTCGGTTTTTCTCAAGCAGTATTTGATATGAATTTTTTAGATATAATCTAGCTCGGGCCAGACTTGGTCCATCTTTATCAATTTGTTTTACTGGTTCTCCATAAATTGTCCTCAGATTTGGGATGCAGAATCTCGCCTTTGTTACTGGAACAGATTTATCACCCAAAACACATTCCCCACATAGTATCCCTTCCAATTCACTAGACTCCCCTGAGTTACGAATATTGGATATCCACGCCTTCCCGAACAAATTACCATTGATGAAAATTCTTACATCCTGATCGGATATTGTATCAAGAGAATCTTTTATACCAAACAATTTTGTTGTTGCTGTGAATTTGGGCCCCATGATTGGAAACCATTCAAACCAAATTTTCCCGGTCAGTTCTATATCCCTACTACTACTTTTTAAGGTGAAGGAACCTTCATGTATTATAATGTGTTCGTTTGGTTCCTCCATTATAAAAGTCTCCGGTATTCGATCTGGTATACTGGAAAAATCCATGTCTTCTTTTGATTCCACTTTATGAAGGTCCAGGTTTTCTATTAGAATGCCAAACAGACAGTGTTTAATTCAGTAATATATTGTTATTGCTCGATAACCTTTTATTTACATTGGTTAGATGTCTTACTGCACTCATTGCACGCCCGGAGAGGCTTTTGACCTCCCCAGGGTAGTAGACAAAAAAATGAAAGTAACATGAAAGAAAGAGTGAATCCTGAAAAGTGCGTCCCGATCAAAATATGATTTACCGGGACGCACCAAACACAAAATCCGTAAGAAAGATGCATTAAGTTAAGAAAAATAATGATATGTAATTAAACTATTGGCATGCTAATTGAAATAAAACTCTTTGAGCAGAAACCCTCTTGGGTTGATCCACTAAGCATTTGTGTTTGAGCTACCTGATTAATGAGCTTTTCAGGTAGCTTTTTTTTGCAGGGTCCATTGATTGTTCTCAACAATCAAATCGACCATCCGGTCTGTAAGCTCCTGGCAGGGATCGGGCTCCTGATGGTCCAGATGGCATCCAAACAGTGAGAAGATCTTTCCGGAATCATCGGGATAGGAGCTGACCAGGGCGTTAAGGATCGTATTGAACTCTTTGACCCTTCCGGTTTCCACAAAATAGCCACTACTGGCAAAGAGTGCCGAAAGCTGCTCCCGGAGATCGGAGTGAATATCCAGATCCCGGAACCGCTGGATCAGGCTCTTCCCACTGTCCAACGGGACGACCTTTCCACTCCGGCTATTCACTTTCTCCCTGGACGGCATTTTCCGGTTCTTCAATGTCGGTACTGGTTGCCTCGACTGAGTTCACAAAACCCAATTCCTTTAGTCGCTGAGCAAGTGCTGACCGTTCCTTTTCCGCTTCCAGGGCTTTATGCTGGGCGTAGGTCAACGGTTCGGGATCGCATCCGATACAGGGCTCCTTTTCCGTTTTTGGGGAATAAGTAACCTTCTTGTGCACATGTGGAGGCTCCAACCGTTTCTTCCAATAGGGATCGGTTTCACTAAACAAGGCAAAGACTTTCTCCCTGTCGTCAGGGTAGGCCCGTCCAAGATTGACCACCAGCGAGTTAAACTCATTTCCCCAACCATTTTCATCGAAATATTCAATGTGTTCGACAAATGCGTCCAGCTGCCGGCAAAGGCCCGGTGTGAGTTCTTCCCTGATCAACTGATAACGGTCTCTAAAAGACTGAGTTGCTAACTTCATGGGTTGATTATTTAGAAAATTTTTTGAAATATTCCGGTCATTTGCTTTCATCGTCTTTGTCACCATTCTTATACTTGTCACCAATGCAAATTTTAAAAATCCGTCTTTGGACTTGTAATTCATCAATGGATACTTCATTTTTTTGACCCAGTTGATTCTTGCCCAACCAGATTTGCATGGGTATACTCGGTGGCAAAATGTATTCTTCTTTCTCTGTTTCCAGGACGGTTCCATCCCGATGGATCGTCCTGGTGACGGTCTTGCCTTTCTCTCCCATAGCGCTTAGGTACTGACTACGACGTAAACTTATTCTACCTACTTCTCTTTTTTGGGTGTAGAAATCCGCAAACGGTATTCCTAAATCAGACTCACAACGACGTTCTAAAGTCCGCACGGATAGGCCAAAGAACGCTCCTACTTCCTCCTTAGTACAGTGGATCTGGCATAAAAAACCCGCTTGTTTCCAATCAATCTCCACAGGAATCCGTGCCGCATTGTTATTCTTTGTAAATCGACCGTTTAGATCGTGATTCGTTAAAGTATCTGGTTTCATTTTGAAAGCTTTTTATGGTATTCGTCAATTAAATCGCTTAGTCGGATGTCAATAAGATGAGCGATGAATGCCCCGATTAAAAAGACCTGATCTAAAGTCAATTCATCAAAAAGCTTAGACCGCTCCAGAAGAAACTTTTGTCGATCCTTTAGAACCACCGGAAGACGTTCACCTTTTCGACGGAACAGGATCGCTGCCATTCTACTGGAAGATTCCCAATCCAGGCCGCTTTCTGCCAGCCTATCGAACTCTCTGGTAAATTCGCGGATTTCGATTAAATCAATGGCATCTTGGGCCACCTTAAGCTCATTCTGTTGACCGATGAAACGGTCGAATTGTTGCGTGGTCAGCTCATATTCAAAGCCTTGATGTTTGATTTGTAGGCGTGAGCCGAACTGTGTTTCTACCTGGTACGAATTGATCAGACTGGAAATATGGCCATAAATCCGGAGCAGGGAGACCGTTTCACCCGGTAAAAGAAGTCGTCCCTCGAAATAGGAATCGATCCGGTCTCCGGCAATGGTAACCGGTATATCGGTTGTATCGATACCCAGGGCCTCTATGGCCTGTCTGAGTAGTTGTTCATCATTGGATTTCCAATACTCCCTTTCAAGTTTTCGGAAATCAATGTAATTCCGGAATTTCAAATCATTTATTTGATACGGTAGCATATTTCAATTCATTGCACTGTGAACATTCAAATTGTAAGCGAGCTGGACAAAATCACTTTGAAACAACTGATCCAGGCTCTTGTACCATCCCTGACGAAATGCCATGTAATATAATTGTTTCATGCCAACCAATTCGTTAATAACCCGTTGTTCTTCCTTATGCCGGAAATAGGCTTCTCGTGCCTTTGCTTCGGTTGGTACTTGGCGAGGTTTACCTTTAAAAAAAACCATCAACGAAGGATCTTTGCTCAATCGATTGAAATACAAGTGAAAATATTGCAAGACACTGAAGACCACATCTGCCGGGAGGTCCTGGAAATGGGTTGCTCTCTCATTGACGAATTTTTTCCTGTCCTCATAATTAAAGGGTAGGAGCTCTCCGGGTTTTCGAAGAAGAACCGCCACCGCTTTTAAGCTGAAGGTAAACTCGTGACTTCCATCGGGATCTTTTCCGGCGTTCAGGATTTGCGAGAGTTCCCGTAGATGTTCGCGTGCCTCAATGACCTCGCCACAAGTAAACTTTTCATTGACCGGGTGAATGCGAAAAGAATCACCCTTGTACTCAATCTGATAATCAGGGGGTATAGGAGAAGTCTTCAAATTGCGATGAAAATCTCTAAACAGGATCAGAAAATGGGCATACAACCGGACGACAGAAGGTTTCTCCTTTCGGATCTGAAAGTCGCGCTTTAGTAACTCAACCAAATCGTCGCCTGGAAGCATAAACGGCAGACCCGAAACAGAAGTGAGCCTGCTTATTACGCTGACCAGATGATCTTCAAAGAGCAGGTCTCGCTCATGGTTTTCCAGTTCGGAAAATTGACTGTCTTCAATCCGGAAATCCAGATAATCCGAATACGAAATTTCGGACATCGATTTTGCAATTTTGGTCCTTCTCATATGGCAAGGTCTTGCATCAACTGAATGTCTCTCTGTTGTTCCAGGGCTGCCCGGCTGAAACCATCATTGGCTCCCCGTTGGCTACCTCGCTCGCTACCAGATTCCACCGCTCGGGCAATTCGCTCGATGTCTTCTGGTGATAGTTCCAGGTTGTTCTGGATTGCAATCTGCTGAGCGGTCCCTGCCCCACCAGTGTTGGGCACTGCAAACCCACCTTCGGCATATAAGCCAGGATACCGGCCTCTGAAACCCATCCCTACGCGGAGAGTTTCCAATTCACTGACCAACTGCCGGCCACGTGTGGTTTGAAGTACTCTCCTGGGAGTCACATATTCGTCTTCATGAACAACACCCACCGGTCGCTCACCGGTGCGATCCGGAGCCATACTAGACTTACCTGTAAAACCTCCCTGGTCAAAGCTTTGTGAACTGATCAGACCCACCTGCAAAGCCGTCTGAGCAGCGACCGGGACCAGGGCTAACAGTGAGGTCGGAAACGGCAGGATCGTGTTGCTGAGTGCCTGGATCGCAGCAATAGCCCCATTGATCAATGCTTCCTTGATCCCGATTTGTTTGTTTTTCTCAAACTCGGCTTTCTTGACCTTCTCCTTCTCGGCCTCGATCAGTTTGTTTAATCGGGCGGTTTCCTCGGCATTGCCTTCTGCTGCCTTCAATCGGGCAGCGTATTCGGCATCGACGTTATCCAGTTTTTCCTGGGTTTCTTCTGCGAGGCGGTCTCGTTCCCGGTCAATCCTGGCAGATAGGAACTGACCAGCCAGATCAAAGGCTGTACTTTCAATTTCTTCATTGATTCGTTTTCGTTCATCAGCGATCCGCTTACTGGCTTCGGTCTTGACCTTGATTTCCTCGTCTGCCGTCTTCTTGATCCGGTCAAGATCCTTTTTAGCCAGGTCATCCGATTCCTTCGCCAGTTCGGCATCTAATTCCTTTTCAAGGTCAACGTAAAACTCCTTCAGTTCAAACTCCCTCTTTTGCTGGTTCTTGATCTTTTCGTCGTCGGCCTTCAGTTGCTTATCCAGTTCCTTATCAATCTCCCCTTGCAATTCTTTTTCCAGGGCCAGGGCTTCCTTCAGGGCAGCCTCTAACTTTTTCTTGTTTTCCTCAATGCCTTTTTTAATCCCGTTGGCCACAGCTTCACCAAGTTGAGTACCGGAATCGACAAAGAGTGGCTTTGATTCACCGGCTGTATTAGCCAAATCCTCAAGAGCGTTGGCGTAGGATGTTTTAATCCGGTCAATATCGCTGCCGAATTGGAATACTCGTTGAAAATTCTCCCGATAACCATCCAAAGCGGCTCGTCCTTTTTCCAGGGCTTTGCTGAATTGGCCGGTTATCAACAATCCAACCGCTTCCAGGATATTGAAGTTTGACTTGAAAAGCTCAAATGCCCCTTTTCCCCGTTCAATTAGGATGCTGAATGTCTCCACAGTAGCGACCAAACCGGCCTGAAACTTCACGAAACCACCACCGGAGGATACCGATCCTTGTACCAGATTGGCCAGACCCTTCAATCGATCGGCAACTACCGAAACTGCCGGCGCAATGGCTTTTCCAAGTAGTTCCTGAAGGTCACCCCAGACATTCTTCAACTGGGTCAATGGACCGCTGCCTACTCGTGATGCAATTTCAGCCTGACCCGCAAATTGTTGGTTGACCAGTTCGACCGCTGCTCCGGACTCCAACTGCTCTTTGGTCAGTGTACGTATTGCCGGAATAGCTTCACCCAATTCACCGGATAAGCCGCTGAATGTCTTGGAAAGGTTCTTGACGGCACTATCCACCGACACTCCGGTAACGGCTGAATAGTTCAGCGAAGCTTCAATGATCTTGTTGATTTGTTCTTCCGTCCGTCCGATGGATGCCAGATAAGCCTGTTGTTGAATGATTACTTCATCCCCTACCAGGCTCTTACTTTGAAACTCGCTGGCCTTTTGGATTAACCGGTCAGCTACCTCAACTTGACTTCCCAGGGCACGACGAAGTTGGGCTTCGGCCTGTGCCTGCTTGTTGTACGACTCAATCAGGTTTGTACCAACGGAGATAAGTTTTGAGACGGAAGCAACAGCGACGCCAGCCGCTCCGGCAAATTTCAGAAGGCTGGCACCTCCCAGGGAGAAAGCACTGCCGTAATTACCAACATTCCGCTGGTTGTCTCCTAAGCCACGGTCTAGGCTTTTGAGGTCGTCGCTCAGTGACTTGATCCGGCCTTTGAGTTCGCGGCCGTAAATGCCTTCCCTGGCTTCAGCACCAAGGTCTTTGTACTCGTTTTTCAAGTTCGTCAACTGCGCCTGAAGTGCCCGGTAACTACCTGCTGCCTTCTCCGCTCCCTGCACTTGCTCACGCTGAGCTTTCCGGGTTTCAGCTCCCAAGCTCATTTGCAGGTTTTTCACAGCTGCAAGGTTGCCCTGAAGCTGCTTATACCGGTCGCTACCGATCTTGGCCTTGTCCAACTCCTGAGTGTACTGCTTTTGCAATTCCTTCAGTTGGGCCATGCTTTCGATTGCAGTATCAACACCACTAAGTTTCAGCCGGTAAACAACAGTCTTTTCCATTCTCTGTTCCAGATTAAATTATTTGGTTTATCTTATCAAAAATTCGCCGCCAGAAAATTTCTGGTTTCTTTATTCCCTTTTTTTGATTGGAAATCACTCTTTAAACACCTCATTTGTTTCATTTAAATTCTTTTCTTTAAAGAAGAAAACTGTTATTCCTCCTTTCAAAGGCCTTCCCACCTGCTCTATGCACCTTTATAATGTTTCGATTTTTGTCCGACAACAAACCTTCGTTTATTTCCCTGTAAAGTGGTTTTAATCATATCAGAACCACGAGTCCAAACTTCACCGTATTGAGCAAAATGATACCCATCATCATCAGCAAACTTTCGCACCAAAGGAAGGTGCTTCGAATCGACCTTCAACTTCTGGGGAAGAAATCGTTTGCAATTCTTTCGGATTTCGATAAAACCCTGATTCTTAGCAACCTTGCGATAATTTGATGCTGTACAAAGCGAAATACCGTATATCTTTGCCATTGCAACAGTTGAAACCGGAAAAAACAAGGGAAGGGAAGCCGTTGCCTTCTGCTTGGACCGCACTCTTTTTCGGACCCGAGCTTCGGCCCCCCACCTTGTTTTTTGTCGGTTAATTAAGTCTGTAATACAAGCCGCAATCACAAAACCTTTTAAATTCTTGATAAGGCAAATGCTGAACCAATAGCCCCGTCTTGGTTTGATTTTTTCAATGATCCGAATGGCATCGAACCCCCGAATATGATGAATCTCTGAAACCGGATTGTAACCGATCCACTTTCTATTAATCAGGAATTTAATCGATCGCTGGACGGTCCTGGGATGAATTTCCAGGATGCCAGCGACCGTATGAATTACGTCAGTGTTGATCCGAAGCTGGCCACGACATAGAGCCTTCAAAGTCATGTAAACCTGGAAATGCCGGAAATAATTATTCCTAAGCACCTGATTACATAATTCCGAGGGAATCAGATAGCGTCGGGGATTAGTGGTCCAGTTTCGCTTCACGACTGGTCGACTTTATGCGATTTTAGAAATTCAAGAAGTTCGGGGAGCCAGAACCTGACGGACCCACCAAAGTAGTGCCTGGTTATTTTACCTGATCGTCCCCAGTTATCGATGGTGGAGACACACACAGATGCCAAATGAGCAGCTTTTCGTTTATCAATAAACCGATCAATTGAACGGTCAACCGAATCGACACCTTGAGAAGGCCTATCTAACAACTCCTTCCTAAGTTCCTTAAGCACCAAGGCTGCAACCTTTTGGGAAAGGACCTCAATACTGACCGACGAAAGAAGCAGATCATTCATCGTTAAGAACTGATTTCCGGCAGGAAATCCGCCCATCCATTATCCAGGCGTCGATCTCGTCGAGCCTGAAGAAAATCTTGCCGGTTTTCTTGTAAAAAGGGATCCTCCGCCCGTATGTCAGTTGGTAAATCGTGTGTCGTGCTATGCCAAGGTACTCACTGAGTTCTTGAACCCCCAACCAGGTGACTTTGTCCATAATAATTCGGAATTTTAGACAAAGAAAATTAAAGATTTGATAATGCGCAATGCCTTGACAACCAGATATTTAATGAGTAAAACAAATAGTTTAATATCTAAACTAAATAGTTTAATTAAAATGTGATTTTTCTCAGAAAAAAATGAGAATGGGAGATTTCAATTGACTATTCTGAGCTGATTTCGCATCAGTCGGCCCACCTGCTTGGCAATTGTTTTGGCGTTCTCGATCTTATTGATGTTGATGTATTCGAAAAATTGCTTCTCGGTACTGTGACCAGTAATCAACATCAGATGAACTGACGCTATCCCAAGTTGATAAAAATTGGTTGCAAATGATCGTCTGGCCATGTGGGTCTGAGCCAATTCGTATTTCTTATAGACCAACTCCTTGACCTGCCCGCCGATGGACTTCTTGACCACGATTTCCTGATTGAACCCTGCTTTCTCAAAGATTTCCTTAAGATATTGATTCATCTTTTGGTTGCTGATCGATTTTGGAGAGCGGTAATTATGCTTTTCCAGGATAGCCTTTAATTCTGGCATCAAGGGAATGACCACTTCCGTATCGGTCTTTTGAGTAAATAGTTGAATCATCTCCACGCCATCCTCACGGACAATGTGTTCCGGACGTATCCGTGTGAAATCACTAAATCGCAATCCTGTAAAACAGCCAATTAAAAACGAATCTCGGACGCGATCAAGACGAGGGTTGTCTGATAGATCGAGTTCATATAGATATTTCAATTCTTCAAGTGAAAGCACGGGTCTCCTGGTCTTCTCTTTCTTGATGGTCCAACCTTTCTGCATGAAAGTCATATTCTGATTGAACCCTCTCCTGGTGGCTTCGTGAAGGAACTGGCGGACCAGGGACAGCATTTTGGCGGCATAGTTAGTTGAATGTTCTCTGGGTTTCAGGTATAACCAGTTCTCAAAATCATTGCGAAAATTGTAATCAAAATCTTCATAATCGAGATCCTTCCCCCGGTCCTTATTGAACTCAATCAGATGATTGGCGCATGTTCGGAGCATCTTCCAGGTGCCACGCTTAGAATTTCGTTTCTGAATACGCTCCTGAATAAATAGCTCCACATACTCCATGAATGTGGGCACTTGGTCCTTGCTGTCCTTCTGTTCAGGCCTTTCCCGCACTCCTGTTCGATAATCCAATTCGTTCTTAAACTCCTGTTCAGTGATTTCTCCAAACTGAAAATCCTGGAAGATCTCCTTGGCAATTCTAGCCAGTTCGTACAATCGATCGTTCAAGCTGGCATATTCCGGGTGATTTCGGGTAATCTTGGCGAGGGCCTTATTATCCCAATACTTGGGAATCACCTTTTCGCCGGTGGAATGAACGATACGTACCTTTTCCTTCGTGCTGGGTATCGAGTACCGGTACACCAAAACAATGAGGACCTCATCGTTCTTGTTCTGATGACTTTTAAGGTTGAATCTGGGAGTCGGAATCTTTGCTTGTCTTGGCATTCTACTTCAGTTGTGACATATGATTCATTAGCTTACAATTTACGACAAAAGTGGCTTAGTTGTCGTTTGGTTGTCGAATTTTGTTGATAGATTGTGTCAGTCCATGAGAGAGCTTGAGATCATATATCTGTTTATCAAGGTTTTATGATCAAAACAGAACCTCACTGTTTGTTACATTCTATTAAGGTACACATCCAGTCATCCCGACAATGAAACAGCGGTCGCTGACGACAGTCAGCGACCATTTTCTTTTCCGCAAGAACCCCGAGCGATAGCTCGAAGGGTACTGGAGGGAAAGAAAATGCAGGGCGCGAAGCGAGCGGCTGTTTCATTGTCTACTCCCCCTCAAGGATCAGCGGAGCTAATCCAGTCATCCCCGAGCGACAGCTCGAAGGGTACTGGAGGGAAAGAAAATGCAGGGCGCGAAGCGAGCGGCTGTTTCATTGTCTACTCCCCCTCAAGGATCAGCGGAGCTAA
>CAYRYD010000043.1:18646-37343 GCA_964428345.1 uncultured Saprospiraceae bacterium
AGGGAAAGAAAATGCAGGGCGCGAAGCGAGCGGCTGTTTCATTGTCTACTCCCCCCAGGGATCAGCGTAGCTAATCCAGTCATCTTTGGGCGTATGCCCGAAGGGTACTGGAGGGAAAGAAAATGCAGGGCGCGAAGCGAGCGGCTGTTTTATTGTCTACTCCCCCCAGGGATCAGCGTAGCTAATCCAGTCATCTTTGGGCGTATGCCCGAAGGGTACTGGAGGGAAAGAAAATGCAGGGTGCGAAGCGAGCGGCTGTTTCATTGTCTACTCCCCCTCAAGGATCAGCGGAGCTAATCCAGTCATCCCCGAGCGACAGCTCGAAGGGTACTGGAGGGAAAGAAAATGCAGGGAGCGAAGTGAGCGGCTGTTTCATTGTCTCCCCCCAGAAGGATCAGCGGAGCTAAGCTTGTCCTTTCCGGGCGTTAGCCCGAAGGGTTCTGGAGTAAAGGAAACGTGAGGTATACTGGTCGTTGATTAGATGTCATATTAACATTAGATTAAGGGGCTGCATTTGCAATTTATCGGCTTATTTTGTCTAAAATGTAAAAATAAGATCCTTTTTACACGTTTATTTTTACATTATGAGAATAACAAACTTAAATGGGCTTTGATTCATACGCAATCCCTATTGAAAAAATACTGGAACGCCTACGGTTTGAAAACCCCTGGTGGAAAACGTTGACCATAGACCCAATTTTCAACATTTTGGTAATTTCTGTCTTTTAGAAATCCATGTTTTATTTGGCAACATCCACTCGAATTTAAATCACCAACTAACAAGGATCGACTCTGAGGTTTTGACTTAAGGTATGATCATCTTATCGGTGTAGTTGATTTCTGGTGACCGGAGATGCAGGATATACATACCGGAATTCAGATCTTCAAAGGTGGAGGAGGAACCGGGACGCAATGTCTGGTGGAGGAGTGACCTGCCGTGCAGATCGAGGATGGTTACCCGTACCTTTTCCTTTAGATTTTGGGCAAGTTGGATGGTCCTGTCATGTGCACGGATATCAAAGTGAAAGACGGGATGTGCCGGCTCCAGGGATATCATACGAAAGGGGTGCTCTGTACCGTCATGATCTACCTGGACCAGCCGGTAATAATTCAAGCCCGGATAGGGAAAATTATCCGTCCACTGATAGCTTTTTTCGGAGTAGGAAGTGCCGCTTCCTGGAACCTTCGTCAACATTTGCCATTGAATGCCATCCTGTGATCGTTCAATCCGGAAGTGATCATTGTCCTGTTCGGACGAGGTCACCCATTCCAACAATACCCGGTTCGGTGTAGCCCTGCCTTCAAAAGATTTCAGGGTGATGGGGAGGATGAGTTCGGACTGACAACTCCCCCCAGCACAATATCCCTGATCACAACTGCTGCCGCTACATGGATTCTGTGGTGAACTACTGGTAAATCCCGTATAATCGACCGAGATCGTTGCTGCACAGGGAGCGGTATAACTCACTGAGTAATTTTTCGTACCTCTGGCAAAAGGGCCCAGACATTCCTGAAGTATTTGTTGCCCATTGGCAAAAATGATGACCTGGGCGTATTTGTTATTACCGGTAAAATTGGTACTGAAGGTGGTGGTATAGACGCAAGTACCCCCGGGTACCGTACAGCTTCCACTGCAGACAGTAACCATGGTTTCCGGGGTGGGACAAACAGACTGGCCATGGCCATCCACAGCCCAAAGGGTGGTCATTGCTATCGCCAATACGATAGCAAAAACCGCTTTCTCAGGATTTTGCATTTTGTGTTTAGAGACTTGAGTCGGACTTTCTTACGTTCCGGCTTGATTGACTACCAAGATCATTCCAATTCTGATTTTTGTGGGAGCGAGACTTGTTAAGGTTTGTCTTTCCCCCACTATGCCAGCTGAAGCTCAGTTAAGATTGATCGATGGTACTCGTGTCATGCTGACTCTGAGATGACAACCCGATGGAGTTGCTACAGGATCAATAAGTTGAATTTTTTTAAGGAAAAAGTGTGAAAAGGTACTTATCTTCCCGTTGCCGGCGTTCATCAGTTATTATTCGAGCCTATGAGCAATAGTCTTAATCAACGGACCCTCATCGTTCTGGCATGCACGCTTTTGCTCAATCTCTCCTTCGCCCAGGATCGCACCTACCAATTTTCATTTTTGAAAAGTGGTTTACCCTATACTTTTGCAGGTTGGACAGCGCTTCAGATCTATGGTGTGAGCAGACCGGCCACTTTTTCAAGTATCAATAGCTATTCCAACAGTTCATCACTATGGTCAGTTGACCGGAATGCGATTTTTCAAAATTCTTCATCTGCCAATCAGATCAGCGATATGACCCTGATAGCTGCTGTAGCTTCACCCATTGCCTTAGGTCTGATCGATGGGCGCTTTAAAACCGAGGGCTGGGCCATCGCCGGCATGGGCTTGGAGGGATTCTTTATTCAAAATGGCATTAATAAACTGGTCAAAATGATTACTCGTCGACCACGACCTTACGTGTATAGTCAGGACGTTGAAACTATAACCACCCTGGCGCCTGCTCCTGCCTATGCGTATACCCAAAATGATATGGAGTCTTTCTTTTCCGGGCACGCAGCGTGCTCGGCATACTTTACATTTTTTGCGGCCAAGGTATTCTCTGATCTTCATCCTGAAAGCGCTTTGAAACCCTATGTGTGGGGAATGGCCGGAGCCATCTCGGGGACCACCGGATTACTTCGTTACAAAGCTGGCAAGCATTTCTTTACCGATATCGCCACCGGTCTGGTGTTTGGAGGGGCACTCGGTATCCTGATCCCGGAAATGCATAAAAGAGACAAGTTCGATATCGGGCTTAGTCAGCAGGGCATCGCGCTGCACCTGGGACTTTAGGGAACCACCAGCTCTCACTGCGAGACCAAGGAAACTACTTCTCATTATGGTTGGCTGGCGGAAGCAATCCGGCATCCACCTGTAGAAATGTGGTACCATTTTCAGGCTTAAGGCGAAAACGATCCTTGATAAGGACCCGGCCTTTCCGTAAAATGGCCCAATAAATGCCGGGTGTCAACGCTCCGTAATCAATCGTATAGTAAACTACATCGGCGTTTTGCATTGCCATGGGAATCTGCTGCAGAATATCACCCTGATCGGTCATCAGCATCAAATCACCAAAACCACTTTCAGGTACTCCCACCACCTGAAGGGTGAATTTACCTTCCAGGCTGCAGGGTAAAACCTTAAGCCGGCTTTCATTCGTTTTATACAAATCTTCTTTACCTGTCTTAGTGACCGATTGGGGGGAGAGACACATTTCAATGATCAGTTCGCTGCTTAATCCGCTTTCCCTGCTGGAAATATCGATGGGTTTCTTACTGTCTGTATGGAGACTGAAGTTGATCGAACCCGACTTCAAATGTTCTCTGAGGTAGGATGTCACATCAAAAGTAATATATGGAGCATCGGTGACTGGCTGGTTGCCAAGCATTTCATTGGCTGAGGGATGGCTGCTCCAACTTGCACCGTTTTCATCGACCCTCAATGGCAGGGCAGAAAGTGTGATGCTGTTCCCCCGGTTTTTGGAGGCGGTATAGATTTTCAGCGAGGCTTGCTGCAGATAGTTAGGATCCAGATGGTTAATGTCAAATGATAAAAGGGCCACCATGCTTTTTCGATCCGGGGTACCGCGTACCTTCATTACGGGCTCCTTGCCAAAGCTTAGACTGTCATACTCACAGGCAACATAGGTGTCGGCTACCGGACTTTCGACAAAAATTGACCGGAAACATTCCGTCTTTCCCTTGATCGAAGATGTTGGAACTTCAGCCAGGGAAACTTCCTGGGCGGCGAGATTCGTGGTATAACCAATGAATAAGGTCAGGAGTAGGGGTTTCCATTTCATACACAGCAAATTAGGGTCTCAAAAAAAATTCCCGGCTAATGCATTAGACGGTGAAGGTCATGAAAAACAGCTTTTTTGGTGTGCCTCAACGGAATTCTAAACACTAAAATACGAGTCTGATGCCAAATGACCAATTTTGAAATGTTAAAAAACAAACTCGCAACTTTTTGGAAATCACAATTTTAGATTATTATCGATCTATGAAAGCCCTGCAATATCATTCGCCGGAGCAACCAATCATCTACCGGGAGGTAGCCGAACCAGTCATGCGGGAGGGAGAGATTATCCTGGAGTTAGCCTATTCTGGTTTGAATCATCGTGAAGTCTGGATGACCAAAGGACTGTATCCGAAGTTGCAGCCGGGTATAACTCTGGGATCCGATGGGGTTGGTTATTGGAATCAGCAGGCCTATCTGATCAATCCCAATGTCGGCTGGGGACCCGATCAGCAATTTCCGTTGGACACCTACAATATCCTCGGCATGCCCCGGCCCGGCACCTTTGCCGAACGGATATCCATCCCGCCGGATCGCCTGGCAGAGGTACCCGCCCATTTGACTTTATCTCAGGCAGCTGCCCTTCCACTCACCGGCCTGACCGCCTACCGGGCCTTAATCAAACGGGCAAAGGTCACGGCGGCCGACCGGGTTTGTATCAGCGGGATCGGGGGTGGTGTCGCCCTGATGATCCTCCAGTTTGCGCTGGCAGTCGGAGCCGAAGTATGGGTCACCTCCAGCCGGGAAGACAAGATCCGCCGGGCCATGAATATGGGCGCCGCCGGGGGGCAATTGTATACAGAAACCGACTGGCATAAGAAGTTGTCTACAAAAAGCGGCGGTTTCGATCTGATCCTTGACAGTGCCGGTGGTCCCGGATTTTCGCAGTTACTGACCACGACCAGGAAGGGAGCCCGCTTGATTGTCTATGGTGGACATAGAGGTACGATCCAGAATCTCAGCCCCCAGATCATCTTTTGGCGGCATCTCAACATTTATGGAAGCACCATGGGAAGTGATGAGGATTTTCTGGAGATGATCGGGTTTGTCGAAAAGCACCGCATTGTTCCGGTCGTTGATTCCGTCTTCGATCTGACTGACTTTCAGAAGGCTTTTGACCGAATGGACCTGGGTGACCAATTTGGGAAAATTGTTTTTGATAATACGAAGTAAGCTGGTAGACGACTATCTTGCCGGGTATCAGGAAATTCCCTTAGCCGCCAGTTGCATTTTTTCGAGACCGGTTTTGGCAACGGTCAGCGCATCCTGTTCCCAGTAGGAAGGATTGAACAGCTCCAGCGATAAAACCGTGGTTTCACCCGGACGGTAGAGGTCCTGCAGGACCTGCTTTACCGGGGCAATTCCATCACCCGGGTAAACGCGGTGACTATCGTTCATGCTGTCCCGGGGTGGGTCAGCCGGATAATCGTTCACATGAAAGACCTCGATCACCGAGCCTTTGATCAATTTTAGTGCATCAAAGTCCGAACCCCCTTTGTATAAGTGGTAGATATCGGGCAGGATCCGGGCTCCGGGATGCCCGCATTCGGCGGTTACGTACAAAACCTGGCTGATCTTGTGCAGATTTTTGGAGAATCCCCAGACTTCCAGTTGAGGCATGACGCCCTGTTGAACACCCAGATCCAGGATTTTAGAGTATCGCTCGGCTGCTGCATCGAGATCCAGTCCGGCTTCATTGGTGGCACCGGCGGGGGGAGCGGCGATTCGTTGACAACCTACTCTGGCCAGGAGGTCCATTTCCTTCTTCAGCTGTTCGATCGCCTGATTACGAACCGATGTGTCATCGACGATCCACTGGGCGAATCCAATAGCGTCTTCCACCGTTAATCCCCAATCGTCAATGCGCTTTTTCAGATCACTGATGGATCCTCCTTCCTCCGCATAGGTCTGCAGGGCATTGATCCAAATCTCCACGCCATCGAAACCCGCTTTGGATGCCGTCTCCAGGTCCTTCAGTAAGCCCTGCTTCTGGCCCCGGATGGTACTGGTATTGAGGCAATACCGGAATGGTACTGTTTTCTTTTTCTCTTCCCGGACAGATTTCCAGGAAGGAAGAACAAAGGCGGTAGCAGATGCGGCCGGTATGTTTCTGAGGATTTCCCGACGATTCATGATCTTGACTGTTTTTGGCGGACCTAAAATAAGCAAAGAAACCTAAACCTGGGATTTTCCTGTAAGAGGGGATATGGGTCTGTTCACGATATCAGCTTCCATAACCAACCGATCAATTGAACCACCAGATAAACAACAATGGCAAACAATACCACCAAAGTGATCAACACCCATAAAACCACCGGCAAGGCACTCCCCTGATGTTTTCCTTCTTCAAAGTGGGTCTGAAACAAATCGAGATTGCGTTTATTGGCTTTAAAAAACAAATCGAAAATATCTCCAATGACCGGTATGGACCCGAAAATGGCATCGACCAGGATGTTGAGAATCATCAGACTTAGTGCCCGGCCACTGGCCCCTTTTTTGATCATCATCATCAGTAGACCACCGGATAGTCCGAAACTCAAAACATCGCCGATCCCGGGGAATAAGCCGATTAAAAAATCCAGTCCAAAAGTAATACCGGTACCCGGAATCCTGAATTTGGTATCGAGCCAGTCTGAATACCGAACGATTTTCCGGGTGTCGTTGTGGATTTCCTTTTCTTCCATATCGGTTGTCAGGGTATTGCCAACAGTACTGTTGTATGCTCGTTGTTTAACGTGACCTGTCCATTTTGTACCGGCACCGAGATGCCTGAATAATAGTCCCGGAGCATGGTCCCTTCTTCAAATATACCGTCGACCGGAATGGTCTTAACACCGGATGGATGATCGAGGCCAATCACCACGGTTTTGGCATCCCCATCGGCCAGATATCGTTTAAAGGTATACGGTGCTTCCGAGATCATTTCATGCATTCCGGAACCCACCACGGTGTGCCTGGACCGGAATCTACCCAGTTTTTGCCAGTGTTTAAGCAAGGCCCGGGTGTCCGGCCGGGAAATCAGATCTTCCCAATTCATCAGCGATCGTAGATTGGCATCGCCGGATGCACCAGGGATTTCCAGCGGTCTGGCTGTCTCATCACCATAGTATATCTGAGCTGCTCCAGGTGACAATAATAATTTGTTGGCTGATTCATAGCCCCGGGTCCGGTCTTTATCAAAGGGGTTGCCATCATCATGGGAAGAGAGATAATTCATGATGGTCAGGCCTGAAAAGTCCTGAGCATTTAGTGTGGTGGAATATTTGCTGAAAATCGTTTCATATCCGGATTCAGCATCTCTTTTAAATTCGAAATTGATCAGGCTTTCAAAACCGTGATTGAAAAAGTCGACCGCAATATCTCCGTAGTCATACTCCCGGCCTGCACTGGCCCCATAGCCATAAACTTCACCCACCATAAAAAAGGGATCGTCATGGATGACCAAATCCGCATTTTCCCGGCGCCAGGCGTCCAGCGCTTTTTCGCATTCTATTTTTAGAACCGACCATACATAAGCCTCCGTGTGTTTTGCGGTATCAATGCGGAATCCATCGATGCCCAACTCACGTACCCATTTTGTCAGCCAGTAGACGATGTAATAGAATGGATAACGGGGATATCCTTTTTCCTGGAAAAACTGTTCCAGCCCCGATATTTCCTGGTCCCTGCGTCCTTCCTGCTTCCATTTCTCCGCCAGAAAATCGGGTATGGAGACTTCCCGGGTTGATTCGGTACGGATATCCGGAAGGTTGTCGACCAAAGTGCATTCGACGGTGCTGACAAAGTTCTGATAACGGCAATCGGGATCCACCCTGACCCATGCTTCTGGCCATTGGTGGTCCACCCTGGTCACCGGCCCGGTATGGTTGATGACCGCGTCCAACATAATTCGGATTCCATGCGTATGGGCTTTATTGACCAGGTCTTTCAATTGTTTCATAGTGCCGAAATTGGGGTCCAGAGCTGTCCAGTCGCGCGTCCAGTAACCATGGTAGGCATACGTTTTACCGGATCCTTCATCGGTATGGCTGCGGATTTGTTCAAACACCGGTGTCAACCAGATGGCATTGACCCCCAGCGAATCAAAATAACCCTCCTCGATTTTTTTTGTAATTCCGGCAAGATCACCACCTTCAAAATTTCGGAGCAATGCACCGTCGGGCTGCCGGTCGAATGCCTGATCGTTGGATGGATCGCCATTGTGAAACCGGTCGGTCAGCAAAAAATAGACCGTGGCATTTTTCCAGAAAGTACTCACCGGTTGGCTTTGGTAGGTAATGTCCGGATGAGTCACATGGTCTTTCCTGTCGGCCGGACAACCGGTCAGCAGCAGTAATAGAAATGGTATAAATAACGTAAGGGATGGCATTGAATATTGGATTCTGGCGCTATTCAGGAAATTCATAATACCGGCAATCACTCAACTCCCAGTTTTTCATACATCCATTTTTTGGCAGCAATAGATTGTTCAGGATATTGCCAGTGGGCGGCATCGTGATACAAGACCGTTTCCTTTGGTCCTTCAATGACATTCAGCGCCGAATAAATCGAAGTGGGCGGACAGACGTTGTCGTTAAATCCAAAAGAATAATACCCGGGCACTTTGACATTCCTGGCGAAATTAACCACATCATAATATTTGGAAGTCTGGATTTTCTTTTCGGTATTGGTAAACTCATCCCTGAACATATGCGGCCAGCCTCCCGCCCTTCCCTTCAGGTATCCCGTGAGATCGCTCAGGGCCGGATAAAAGCTCACCAGATAATCAATGCGCTCATCCAGGCCGGTGGTGATGATCGATAGGGCACCTCCCTGACTTCCGCCCATAATGCCCAGATTTTCGCCGTCAAATTCGGGCAACGTATGGATGAAATCGACCGCCCGTACACAACCCAGATAGACTCGCCGGAAATAATATTTGTCGCGGTCGTCCAGATTATTTACCCAATATCCCTGCAGGAGACCGGATCCCAGATCGGTATAGAGGTCGGAATCGTACAGGTTGACTGGTATCCCGTGAATGCCAATGGTCAGCGAAATCACCGGCCGGTCGCTGATGTCTCCCTGGTAGGACCTGACCCCAGCTCCCGGCACATGTAGAATGGCGGCATACTTACCCCCGGCTTTGGGTACAGTCAGAATGCCGTAGATAAAGCCCTGGATATTGCGGATTTTTACATGATAAACATTGGTATAATGGGTACACTTTTCCGGAATTAGCGTGATCTTTGGTTCCAGAGCGACCTCTTTCAGTTTTTGAAGGTTTCCTTCCCAAAAGCTGCCAAAGTCTGACGGCAGATCAGTGGTGGGCTGAATTTTCTCCGGATCGATGGCGGCAGTACCACTATTCATATAGGTTTGGCCGTCTTTTTCGACAAAAACCTGACAGGTCAGGAATCCGGGTTCTTTCATGGAACCACCGGATACGCTGATCTTGCCTTCCGGCAAAGTGATTTTCTTCGTAACTGTGGGGTCCATTTTCTCCGGACCAACCCGGTATTCGATGGATGCATTTTCCAGTAGATGACCGAACTGGTAGACTGCAATCTCAAAGGTGACTTCTTCACCACTGACATAGACCATGTCGGCCCGGGAGGGACTGACCATGATCCGGATCAGTTGTCCCTGCTGTGATTGAGCAAAGATCACTTGAAGGCACAGAATGGTGACGATCAGGGTGGTTGATATTCTCTGCATGGATATTTTTTGAGAAAGATAAGAATATTGGCAAAGCTGTTATCCCTGGTTTGGGTTAATTCCCTGGCATTTTCAGCGTCATTGGGCAGATTTTATCTGAATAGACGCCGATGAATCCCGTCGAAATCCTGACCCTTCGATCACCATGACCCGCTTGTAAAACAAAAAAACCGGGCAGGCGGTAATCTTCCGGTTTTTCATTCCATTAAAGGCTGTTTCCCGATGAATACACCAGATCCCGAGTTTTTGGTAGTATCACCGGGTTAATTACGATTATTTGTAAAATCAAACTCTGACTAATATGAAAACAATGAATAACAAAGATCAATTGATTTCCACATGGAGAATTGCCAACATCCGGGCTCAGGGATATAATCATTATTCTGAACAGGAAATATCGGCACTGTCTTTTGGCAACCGGTTTGCATATATTGTCTGCACCATACTGCTTTTGACTGGTCTTATTACTCTGAATATTCCACTATTATCGGTCGTCATGATGATTGCTTTTTTGGGCGCAGTACTTCCCTATCATCCTTTTGACTATGTCTATAATTATGCCGTAAGACGGGTTCTCGATAAACCCCTTCTGCCCCGGCGTTCAAAACAACTGAAGTTTGCCTGTTTGATGGCCACCGCTTTTATTTTACTCACGCTTTATTTTCTCCTGACCGGACGGGATTCTTACGGATATCTTTCCGGTTGTATGTTGGTCATTGTAGCGTTATTGGTCAGCACAACGGATTATTGTATTCCTTCGACCATTTATAACCGGATTTTTTCAAAGCATTGAGTTAACCATCGAAAACCGGCTTATTATATCGTCATTTTATGAAGGATAATCGGCTATATCTGGGTCACCAGTGATTATCCTTCTGTGATTGGCAATAAACTTCCTGTATATTAAGGTTGGCGCACCTGTCTTCACCGTAACCACAAATAAGGAGATCTTAACTTTTTCTTTTAAATATTGACGAACATTTTTGCGTCTATGCTGGTAATAGGATTATCAATCCTGAAGCAAGATGTATCTATTTAAAGCCATTGGAGTATTACCGCTTTTACTTTTCCTGTTTGCTGTGTTTTCCTGTAGTGAAAACAGTATCAACATCTTTTCTGTAGAAGACGATGTGCAACTTGGAATGCAACTGCGGGATGAGATCCTGGCCGATCCCGATAAGTACCCGGTGCTGGATCGCAGTATATACAGTGGATCCTATAATTATGTACAGTCCATTGTAAATGACATTCTGGCTTCGGGTGAAGTGAAACACAAAAATGAATTTGTCTGGGAAATATACCTGATCGATGATCCGGAAATTCTCAATGCCTTTGCAGCTCCGGGTGGCTATATTTTTATCTATACCGGTCTTCTGAAATTCCTCGATACCAAAGATGATTTTGCCGGGGTAATGGGTCATGAGATGGCCCATGCCGATCTCCGTCATTCTACCAGTCAGCTTACCAGGCAGTATGGTATCGGACTCCTGCTGACCGTTTTATCGGGAGGGGATCCCGGTACACTTTCCCAGATACTGGCTTCATTGGTAACATTAAAATTCAGTCGCGATCACGAATCGGCAGCCGACGATTATTCAGTCATTTATTTGTGTGAAACAGAATATGCCGCCAATGGTGCCGCCAGTTTTTTTGAAAAATTAATTGATGAAGGTGCTTCTCAGCCGCCCGAATTCCTGAGTACCCACCCCAATCCGGATAACCGGGTCGAAAATATCAATAACGCGGCCACGGAACGGGGGTGCGATACCGCTTTTAATTCCAGTCAGAGTGAGTGGCGTAAATTTCAGAATTCGCTCCCTTGAGATCCAGGCGAGGGTTCGGGATCCGGATTTTCTGTTCGTAGATTTTTGAGCATCAGAAAATTAACTTTCTTCTCCCGCCAGTGGTTACCAAATTCATGGCCATTGCTAAAGGGAAGGATCATCGATGAACCCAGGAGAATATCCTGGTTGCCGTCATTCTTTAGATCTGCAAGTTCCATTAACATCCAGCGGCCATCATTGGCACCGGGAAAGGTATGGGGAAAAAACCGGAGACTGTCAGGGAAGTGATTTTGCCGGTTTTCCAAATAGACAAAACTTTCGGGAGTCTGTGCGGAGAAATCAGGAAAATACGCCGATGCAGCGATGTCGGTATCACCATCACCATCAAAATCACTGCTGACAACCCGAGTGGCTCCAAACATTGGGTAAAACCAACTTTCCTCAAAATTGAATTGACCGTCGTTCCGGTAAATACGGACACCGTGATAATGCTTCAGTATCTGGGAATAGTCGGCATTGTCACCGTTCACAATGATGAAGTCCGGATCACCATCGCCATCGATATCCGCCAATGCCAGGTCACTGGCTCCGAAGACCGGCGAAAACCGTAATAGAATTTTCTGTTCGAAGCGCCCTTCTCCCCGGCTGATAAAGGCAAAAACACCCTCATTGCCCTGGGCCATCAGTGCGATGACATCTGGCAGCTGATCGTTATTGATGTCATAGATAAATGTCTTGATCGCTCCCGGTGCTTCGATCAGAACATTCCTGACAAAGGAATGCTCATTGATTTGCCGAAACCAGCTCAGCCTTCCGGTTTGGTGGCCAAATTCACAAATTACAAGGTCTTCCTTTCCATCACCATCGAGGTCGGATACCGTAAGATGTACGGGCCGCTTTAAACCTTTTAAGACAGGCCGGATGTCGTTCTCACCGTCCATCAGTAGTAACTCCCCGAATTCTTCATCGTTGGGGTTGATGTTGCCTACTGATAATAGATAGATTGAACTGTCGGGGCTAATATGGATATCAGTCAATACCTTGCCAAGCGGGATTCTCTTTTCCAGATTTCCTTTCAGGTCATAGACACTCAGATTTTGAGCTGCATCACTTAAGTAGATTCGTTGATCAAGGTTATGATATCGAATCATAGTCGTGATCCCGCCTGGTGCGTTCCCGGCTGATGTCACCGGTTGGATTTCAAATGCTGGGAAGTCTGGTTCAATCTGGGGTTTCACGACCTGAGGTAAGGGTGATTCGGGTGATGCTTCCAGATAATAGTTGACAATTCTTTCCCACAAATGGTCCGGAATCTGTGCTTCTGTGGGAAATAGTCCACTGGTATGAATGTAAAATCTTTCACTCATCGAATTACCGGTGGGCGGCACCACCAGACTATCCGGAATGCCGAGCCGCCAGCTCATCTGCGGCAGGACGCTTTCGCGCCACGTTTTTTTATCCAGTTGATCCGGATCGGGAGGGAGGTGGCAGGAGCCACAATACAACCGGGCTAATTGGATTCCGCTCTGACCGCTGCTGTTCTCTGATGGTGTTATATTGCAAGCCAGCACACCCCAACCACTAAGCAGGATTATACCAATATTCCACTTGCGGCATTGAATTGCCATATCAATAAGCTACGACGATTTCTAACGAAGGTAAAGGTAGTAAAATGGCTAATGCCCATCCTTCGTCATGGACGGATCAGGAACATCTTCACCAGGACGACCTGAGTATTTGCCTGCATTCGCAGGTAATAAACCCCGGAAGGCAGGAGGGCTCCCTGGCTATCAGTACCTCCCCACTGGATCACATAGTTGCCTTTCTCCTGATCATTGTTGACGAGAATTGCGACGGTCTTCCCCTGGTTGTCCGTGATGACAAGCCGCATTTTCAGCCGTTTATGCAGCGTATAGGAAATCGAGGTCGTCTGGTCAAACGGATTGGGAAAGACTTTGAGATCGAATGGAAGCGGATCGTAAGGTTGTACGATCAACCCACTTTCCTTCGTATTTGGATCCAAACCCTTGATCTCACCGGAAAATCCTGAGGTGATTAACAACAAACCACAGATTATATATCTGACTAGGGCTTTCATTTTTTCTCTATAAGATACTTCCCTCACCTGTCCTATGGCAATGATCTGCATCAAACATCATTCTGACCAGCGTCAATGCCGGCTGCGTCCTTCTCCTGCCCGGAGCACTTCAGAAAGACCAAAAATTTGTATCTTCAGAGCAGTTAAAATGCGGAATTATGAATCGTCGTGCGACTTTAAAACATCTGATGCTGTCATCCGGTGCCCTGGTGGCGCTGCCTGCCTGGGCCAGCGGCTGGACCCTGAAGGATGTCCGGTCCCACACCGGTAGTTTTCTGAACGGACAGGAAGAGCTCCTTTCGTCGGTGGTTGATACCCTTTTGCCCGCTGGCGAAGATGGGGTAGGGGGCATATCGGTGAGTGTTGACCAATTTCTGATCAAGTTGCTCGACCGCTGTTATGAAACCGATGTTCAGGAAAATATACGGGTACAGCTGACGGCACTTGAATCACGGGCCCGCTCGGTGTATGGACGTTCTTTTATCGATTGCGTGAACACCCAACGGGAGTCCCTTTTACTCCTATGGGCAACATCGGAAGTTGAAGCAGAAAAGGGTTTTTTTGATCTGATCAAGTCGGAGTCCATTCGGGGGTTTCGTACCAGCCGGCAGGTGATGGTCAAGTATTATAAATACCGGGTAGCGCCCGGGCATTATCAGGGTTGCGTTGATGCAGAAATTCAATAGAAATGGCAAATCTGGCTATAGATTCCATCAAGAAAAGAGAATACGATGCGATCGTGATTGGTTCCGGAGCCAGCGGTGGCTGGGCCGCCAAGGAACTCTGTGATCACGGACTGAAAACCCTGGTCCTTGAAAGAGGTCGCAATGTCGAACACATTAAGGATTATCCTACGGCAAGCAAGGCCCCCTGGGAGTTTGAGTTCCGGGGTACGGTGCCTTTAGACAAGCGGGTAGGGATCGGATCTTCCCGGTTTTTGAATGAAGCCACTTTGCATTGGAGACTGGCTGATGATGAACAGCCATTTATTGAAGAGAAGCCTTTCCGGTGGTTTCGCGGATACCATATGGGAGGTAAAAGCCTTCTCTGGGCCAGGCAAACCCAGCGCTGGAGTGATTTTGATTTTGAAGGACCAGTGCGGGATGGTTTTGCGGTCGACTGGCCGATTCGTTATAAGGATCTGGAGCCATGGTATGCCCATGTCGAGCAATTTGCCGGTATCGCCGGTGGCCGGGATGGATTACCTGAACTTCCGGATAGTATTGTTCAACCCGGATTTGAAATCAGCTGCATTGAGCAGCATTTTCAGCAAAAAATTAGAGAGCATTATTCAGACCGGCATCTGATCCAGGCTCGCTGTGCCCATATTACCGACCCGCAGCCGATCCATCTCGAACAGAGAAGAGCCAAATGCGTCAATCAGGCCATGTGCAACCGGGGTTGCATCTATGGCGGTTATTTCAGCAGTAATGCCTCGACCCTGCCCTGGGCCATGAAGACCGGTAATCTGACGATCAGACCCCATTCAGTGGTGCATTCCATTATCTACAAGAAAGGAAAGAACCGGGCCGTTGGTGTGCGGGTCGTGGATACCCAAACCCGGCAATCCATCGATTTTTATGCCCGGATCATTTTTGTCAATGCTTCGGCGCTTAACAGCAATGCCATTTTGCTGAACTCCACTTCTTCGCGTTTTCCAGACGGGTTGGGTAATGACAACGGACTGCTGGGTAAGTATATATCCTGGCACAACTACCGGGGCAAGGCCAACGCAGTCTTTGAAGGTTTGCAGGACAAGATGACCAGTGGTCGTAGCCCGAGTCACAGTTATATTCCGCGATTTCGAAATGTCCGGAAGCAGGAGACTGATTTTCTCCGGGGATATGCCATCGGGATTGGTGGAGGAAGAGGCAGTCATAGCGATACGGATATGATCGGCGCCCAGCTTACCCATAACCTGTTAAACCCCAAACTGAGATCCTGGCATATCAGTAGCTGGATGATGGGAGAAGTAGTACCTATCAAGGAGAACCATGTGCGGCTAAGTCCCGATAAAGTCGATAAGTATGGTATTCCTCAACTCATCGTTTCCTGCGACTGGACTGAAAACGACAACAGGATGGTGGCCGACTATATCGAACAGTCGAAAGAAATGTTTGAGAAGGCAGGATTTGTAGAAATCGAAGCCCGGGATACCCACTCACCTCCCGGTTCTGACATTCATGAAATGGGTGGAGTTCGGATGGGTCATGACCCGCAAACGTCACTCTTAAACCGGTATAACCAATTACATGCCTGTAAGAATGTCTTTGTGACTGACGGAGCCTGTATGACCTCAACCGGCACCCAGAATCCCACCCTGACGTTTATGGCCATTACCGCGCGGGCTGCCAACTTTGCCGTTGAAGAGATGAAGAAAGGTAATTTATAGAGAAGGTCATGAACAGTAAGGTAGTGTAGAAATCTCCGGAAGAAGTACCCGAAGTTTTTCCCGTTGATCGACGGTTATCATTTCTCATGGTTTTCCGGGATTTTTCATATTCACTTAAAACAGTGAAGCATTCGCGGAGCTGAGTACGCAACTTTGAAATATCATCAGGATGCTGGAATTACAGATCCGATTTTTCAGAGAAGTCTAAAATCAGCTATCATGAGACCGGAACTATCAGAAAAGGAAGCCCAGATCATCAGACTGATCGCCTGGGAATACACCTCGGAGGAAATTGGCAAAAAACTCTACCTCAGTACCGAGACCATCCGCAGCTACCGTAAAACCCTGTTTTGCAAGTTGGATGTTAAGAATGTGGCCGGTTTGGTCAGACGGGCTTTTGAATACAATATTATTCAGGTGGGATGAAAGGGGTAGCAATTTGCCAGTTTTTTCAGGATCCATCGTAAGGGCAGGTCACCGTAAACCCTCACCAGCACCGCTGATTATGTAAAGGCGCAATCCGCATCTCCATCCTGGATGTCGTATTTTTCCAATGCAGAGAACTGATAAAATACTTTCGAAATGATGTAATGCCTTTTCACGGTTTTCTTAAATATTGCCGGGGATTTCTGATCCCGAAAGGCCTGAACCAAAAGGGGATGAAACAGGGTGGCGGTTTTGATTCGCCAGTGTATCAGGTACCATCGTATGCAGTCCATAACAATAGCGATATCCGGTGGGTCAAAATAACAGTAGGGTATTTTTAATGCGGCATCTCTTCTTGCAAAAAGAATTAAAGCAATTAATTTGCCTTTCTTGTCACGCAGTTTTAGAGGTTTAAATTCAAATAAATCAGCTACCGAAGAAAAATGATATTTTTTGCTGATTTCATCTGCCTGGGCAGAGATCACCCATGGATAATTTATCATCCATTCCAGTTCAGCTTTGGTTCTCCTGAATAATTGATTTTCCTGGCGGTCTTTTATGAAAACCAATGCTTCGTCATCAATCCGGTCAATGTATTCCTGATGAAAAAGATGTTTTTTTGAGAAAAATAAAAATCTCCTGTCCAGTAACAGGTTGACCACGGTGTCGGTTACCCGCCAGAGAGACTGTAAATTTTGATAGAACCTTCCCCGGGGTGGAAGAAGTCTGCTGAGATCGGACCGGATATAAAGCCGGATGCCGGCGATTATCTGTAAATCTTTAAATGCACCGGTCTTGTCGTACAGTCGTTTGGCCGCGTAGGTAAATTCGGTTACCAGGATCTTTTGATCCCATGCTTTTAAAGCCCCGGAAACCAGCTTTTTGGAAATACCCTGACCGCGGTATTTTTCATCGACCCACATGCAACTCAGCCAGCCGCAAGTATGCTTATTTCCTTTCCGGTCAAAAATCCAGTCTGGTAGTACTCCCAAATACCCGGCAATATTTCCATCATCAAACGCTATGAGAAGCAGGACATCGCGCTCTCCGGCCCGAGGGTTGTGAATGTGTGAAATCGCCCGGTGTGGTGAAATAGGAAGAAACGGAAACCGTAAAAATTCCGGTGAATCGATCAGAGCTTTCAGTTTTACTTTATCATATGCTTTTATCTCGATCATGAGCGATTAATCCTGTTTTTTCCGGCGAAGCCCTTTAAGTAATGATAAAGAAGCTCGGTGTGAATGATCGCCATCGCACTTAGATCTCCCATCTCCATCGGAATACGTTGCAAATGTTGCCGGTAAATATCTTCCTTCAAACCCGCACTGCCAAAAGTCAGGTCAGGTTGTTTTTCACTGCCATACAGATAGTCAAAAAAAATCCGGGATACTTTGTAATCCGTGAAAGGAAAGGCAAAAGCCCGGTAATTAATTCCGAATTTATGGACAACGGCATCGATCGAGTCGAGCGTCTGCCGGATTTGCGTGGAAAGATCCAGATCGGAATACCTAGGATGGTCCATACTATGGGCACCAAAGGTGAAGCCTCTCCGGATAAGATCGTTGATTTCTTCAGTATTCAGATACGGTTGTCTTTCTTTCAGATAAGCTTGAAAATCGACTTCCAGTATGGTTGCAATCTCGTCGATGACCGGCATGTCCTGGTATTTTAACTGCAATAAATGAGTGATGACTGATGAATTGCGCTTCGTCGTCTTTCCCAGTTTGGTGCTTATTAGCGGCATAATCTGACTAGCCCGATTTTTCAGATTTTCAATAATCACACTGATTTTATAACGATAAAATAAATCCTTGTTGTCGATGAAATCGGGATTCAGGAAATTCATCGCCGGTATTCCACGGTCTTCAAGAATTGGGGCGATCACTGTATGAAATTCCCTCAACCCATCGTCAAAAGTCAGGAAAAAGGCGGGACGGGAGAGCGTTCTTTCACTGGTTATAAGCTCCAGCAGTCATTAAAATCAAGGGGTTGAAAATTTTTTAACAAAAATTCCAGATCCCTGACAAAAGCCATGATATTCTTAGGTTGATACAAATGACGAATATGCGGAACTTCCATATTGGAGACCAGGTGATAGACCGGCAATATTAATTTTTGGCCGGTGGCTTTAAGCAGCAGGGAGAGGGGAATGGACCCGGCGATGGGGTGAAGTCGCTGAATCACTGATGAACGGTAACCTGCCATCGGATAAAAATAGAATTAAAACGAGTATCAATTCATTATCAGTTCGGCATAGATCAGGAGATCCAGAGCGTAAGGTCACCCTGAGGTAGCCGAAGGGTATTTCGGGTCTTCGACCAGGCAGAGCCGTTCATAACGGTTAAAAACGGATATTAATTCATTCATTTTCAATTCGTCAAGTCGGAGGTCGCGATGTCCAGAGCGTGAAGGTCACCCTGAGCCAGTCGAAGGGT
>CAYRYD010000043.1:37443-48733 GCA_964428345.1 uncultured Saprospiraceae bacterium
ATAACGGTTAGAAACGAATATTAATTCATTAATCATTTTCAATTCGTCGGAGTCGAGATCAGGATATCCAGAGCGTGAAGGTCACCCTGAGCCAGTCGAAGGGTAGCTCGGGGGTTCGACAAAAGCATAGCCGTTCATAACGGTTAGAAACGGATATTACTTCATTCATTTTCAATTCGTCAAGTCGGAGATCGCGATGTCCAGAGCGTGAAGGTCACCCTGAACCAGTCGAAGGGTAGTTCGGAGCTTTGACCAGGCAGAGTCGTTCATAACGGTTAGAAACGAATATTAATTCATTAATCATTTTCAATTCGTCGGAGTCGGAGATCGCGATGTCCAGAGCGTGAAGGTCACCCTGAGCCAGTCGAAGGGTAGTTCGGAGCTTTGACCAGTCAGAGTCGTTCATAACGGTTAGAAGCGGATAGCCGTTCAGAACGGTTCTAACGGTTAACAACGTTTTCGTCACTCGACAACAGTGTATACCAGCAATCAGCAACGGGGCCTTTGGAAGTTGGCAGATTGCCCATTTGCAATCAATCCTGAGCATTGCTCTCAGAAAAGTGATATCTTCAGGGGCATCATGACTTCTTCCAGATCCTTCCTTTTGGCAATCATGCTTATGTTGACTCTATCAGGATATGGTCAGCGACCCACGGTAGAGGATTTTACCATGAGCGGTGACACTTATCTGACCGAAGAGGAGTGCTTTCGTCTTACGGAAGAAATTGATTATTCATCCGGATCCATCTGGTATAAAAATCCGATCAGTTTACTCGAACCATTTTCGATTCGTCTTTCCATTATGGTGGGTTGCCAGGATGCTGCAGGAGCAGACGGGATGGTTTTTGTTTTTGCTAACCGGGCCAACCGGGTAGGATTCCGGGGTGAAGGTATTGGCTTTTCCGGACTGGTTCCTTCGGTGGGTATCGAAATTGATACCTGGCTCAATGAGCACCTGAATGATCCGGTCGAAGATCACATCTCGATCATGCTGAATGGCAGGGTTGGGCACTGGAACGATCTCGCCGGTCCCGTGAAGTTGCCGGATATGGAAGACTGTAACCGGCATGGTTTCTATGTGCACTGGAATCCCGGCTCTCAGACCCTGCGTATCGAGATTGATGGGTCGGAAGTCATCTCAGCCACCTACGATCTGGTCAACAAAGTTTTCGGTGGAAATCCCTATGTATTCTGGGGTGTAACCGCTGCCACCGGGAGGTATAATAATATCCATGAAGTCTGCTTTGACCGTTTGAGCCATCACGGTCGGGATTCTCTCGATGCCGGAAGTCTGGCTTCGCGTGATGTCCGGCATAATGAGTAATTCGATTAACCAACCGATTTTCGGCTTAAACGGAATATTCCCCAGGTGAGCAGCAGCATTGAAAAGCCGATAAACAGGGTGTGCTTTTCAAAGGATAGACTGTGGATATGGCTGGCTGTCTCCTACCAAAACCAGAGTTGCCCAGTTGGAAGGATGCATTTGCAGTGGATCGGACTGTTTAAGATAATTCAGTTTGGCCGACCGGAGAGCATTACTGATCGCCTGGCCATTTTTCAACTGACCCAGGAAGTCGACCACGATCCGGGTGGTGGGTAAGTCTTTGGCCTGCCAGAGACTCATGACGACATTGGTGACCTGTGGCAGTCCGGATCCATTCTTTCTGATAAATTTTTATTTTATGGACAGGTCTGATAAATAAGTGTATCTTCGCCAATAAATTAAAGATTACTTATTATGAAGAATGGAACTGTAAAGTTCTTCAATGACACCAAAGGATTTGGTTTTATCATGGAGGACAGTTCGAGAACCGACTATTTTGTACACGCATCCGGCTTGATTGATGAAATCAGAGAGGGTGACCAGGTGGAGTTTGATTTGACGCAGGGTAAGAAAGGATTGAATGCAGTAAATGTGAAGATAATCTAAAAAAATTCAGACGGAATTCTTCACCGGATTCCGTTGAATCTCGAAGATTAATGATTGATATGTATTAACAATCTTTCTATGAAATCAAAGCCTGTTGAGTAATCAACAGGCTTTTTTTTTTGAGGTGCATTGAGTGTCTTGGATAAGAAAAATTAACGAGTAGATTCCGGGCTTTCTGGAGTATTGTTGCACTTATTTTGGGTCGCTCGAAATGGATTCTGGTGCGATTTTTGAGCTAATTTTTACCGGTTTTACATGAACTGTAAATGACCGGTTTTTCGTTATTTATGTGTTAAAATAGGTATTCTTTCATTTATTACTGTATCTTCGCCGGCTTATACGTATTTAAATTTATGACTTTCAATCAATTAGGGATCATCGATCCCATTTTGAAAGCCCTGGATCGCCAGGGTTATTCAACACCCACTCCAATCCAACAAAAAGCAATTCCCATCTTACTGAAGAGAAGAGATCTGTTAGGTTGCGCGCAGACTGGTACCGGAAAGACCGCTGCCTTTGCCATTCCCATTATTCAGCATCTGTATCAGAGCCGGCCATCCGGACAGCAACCCCGTAAGATCAGGGCGTTGGTGGTGACGCCAACCCGTGAACTGGCCACCCAGATCGGTGAGAGTTTCCGGGATTATGGTTTTTTCACGGATCTTCGCACCACCATTATTTTTGGTGGGATCAAACAGGGTTCTCAGGTGCAGGCCCTCCGGAGAGGTACCGACATCCTGGTCGCTACTCCGGGACGGCTGCTCGATTTGATGAACCAGGGATATATCTCGCTCAACGATGTAGCCTATTTTGTCCTGGATGAGGCCGATCAAATGCTGGATATGGGTTTTATTCATGATATCCGGAAATTGTTGGTTAAATTGCCTGCAGAACGGCAGTCGTTATTTTTCTCAGCCACTATGCCCCCGCCCATTGTCGAACTTTCCCGCCAGATTCTCGGTAATCCTGAGAGAGTGACTATTAGACCGGAGCAGACAACGGCCGAACGGATCGATCAATCCGTCTACTTTGTCAGCAAGCAGGGCAAGCCCAAACTGCTGGTTCACCTGTTGCAGACCACGACCGATATGGCGTCGGTATTGGTGTTCTCCCGGACCAAACATGGAGCCGATAAGATTGTCAGAGTTTTGCAGAAGGCCGGTATTCAGGCCGGTGCTATACACGGTAACAAATCGCAGGGAGCCCGGGAGCGGGTTCTGGGAAATTTCAAGAAAGGAGATACCAATGTACTGGTGGCTACCGATATTGCTTCGCGTGGTATCGATCTTGATGATCTTTCACATGTGATCAATTACGATCTTCCCAACGTGCCGGAAACTTATGTGCACCGGATCGGCCGTACCGGGCGGGCCAGTGCCAGCGGAGTGGCAATGTCTTTTTGTGATACGGAAGAGCAATCCTATCTCAAGGATATCCAGAAACTGATTCGTCAGGAAATTCCCGTCAATGCCGGTCATCCCTTTATCGACGAGCAGCCGGTTGAGACCCTGATTCCTTCCGGTCAACAGATGCAGATGGCTCAACCTTCAGGTCAGCGATCCGGCAATGGTCGCAACCGGAGGTGGCAGGGTCGAAGGAGAAATTTCTGATTGTTGATTTCTGATATCAGATTGTAGATTTCCGATTTTGGAAGCACGGAAGCTGAAACCCTTTGAGCAGATTCTGCCATGCTCAAGATACCACCGCTGAGAATATGACCGACCTTTGTCGGTTGTTCTTAACTTGGGGCAATCAATTTGCTGCCTATGTTACGACCTGCATCTCCACTCTTACTGTTACTTTTGTTTGCCTGTACTCTGGATGCTCCTGATCCTCTAGTACTCAGGAGTGAGATCGAGTCGGTCGAAGCCGCTTTTGCCGCTTCGGTCGCCGAGCATGGCATCCACCAGGGTTTTCTCGAATTTGCCGCTGATGATGCGATCCTGATCCGCAATTCCCGGGCAACAGAAGGAAAAGCCGCAATCGGGGCCCGGTTTGCCCAATCATCCGATGCCGGCCAGAAGCTTACCTGGTCTCCGCGCAGGATCGAGGTGGCCCGATCCGGCGAACTGGCTTATTCCTTCGGTGATTTCGTGTTTATTTCGATGGACAGTATTGGTCTGGCCGATACCCTGACCGGTAATTTTTGCACGATCTGGAAGAAACAGTCTGATGGTGCCTGGAAGTATGTAGTGGATTAGGCGCAAGTCGGCAGGCTGGGTTTCGTACAGTCGCTTCAGGAGTGTAAGTGTATTAATTACGTCTATTTATCTTTTTTATTGGCCTGACTTTCCCGGGAAAACAGTAACTTAGGTTGATTCGACTTCACTTAAAGGGTTGAACACTAAAGAGCCAGGTTAAACAATCTTTTACGATTTTAAGAATTATTTTGAACCGGCATTATCTACACCGGCGATATCGTCAATGGACATTTTTGACAGGTTGGAGAGCGCCGGTAGTTATCCTAAAAGAAACCGATCATGGATCCATATCTAACGCGAAGTGAATTCGCATATTTGTTTCATAAATTGTTTGAAAAATACAGACTCGTGCTTTCGCACCATGGCATCGACCCTCCGGTAAAACAAGAGGATATATTGGGTTATGGTCATGCCGCAAGAATCAAGGGTACCGGAATCAGTCCATCTAACCGGTCATTGAGTCACGTCGTTTATTTTGATTTGTTGAAAAGTAAGTACCCATTCGAGAGAAATGGTTTTAAAAGAGAAGTCAAGGAAGGCACCCTGCGGCTGCAGGGAGGAGAGCTCCAGAATGCTTACCTTGAGTATAACAATGGTTATTCGAAAATATATTTTTCGCCCAGTTACCTGAAGGCATATTTGTTTTATCTGGGAATTTCCAGAAATGATCTGGAAACCTTAAGTGGTACATATGATAATGTTCCCCCACTATTGGTTATTCCGTTCAGCAGTAATAAGAGAAGAGCTGTCAGGCGTGGAGTACCGGCATCTCAGATTTCTTCATCAGAGATCATCTTTGATATTTTCCTGGCCGCACCGATTCTGACCCTGGGCCTGAAAATTCATGAAAATTACGAAGCTTTTAAGAATACCCTCAAAGATCTGCTTGGTACCCATTTTAGTCCTGAAGTGGAAGAAGAGTTGATCAAACATTTCTTTGGATTCACAACCAATGACCTGCAGGGAGAATTTGAACAATTTGAGAAATCCATGGAGGATCTCAAAGTAAAACTGGATAACCTGGGTCTTAGAGTCTTTTATTCAAGGGAAGGGGTTAAAGTAAAAAATGTCTCTCCGGTGGCTCAATCACAAAAGCAATTTATTGATGACGTGGAACAGATCAGGAAATCGAAAACCTATATCCTGATCAGTCCCTATCCACGGTTATTTTCGAGTGCCTGGGTTGAATCCGGAGCAGCTGTCAATATGGGCAAACCCTGTCTTTTTTTCTGTTCACAACGCAAGACCGATCTGCCCTTTGTTTTACAGGAACGCAGTGGCACCCTCAATTTTGACGTGTCTGACAGCTGGAATATCAGACGGGAAATCAGTGATAATGAACTCCAGAAGATTGCCGAAGGAATCAGAGACTGGACCATAGGCAAATAAAAATGTCGTTTTCTTGATGACAAAGCTATCCCGTCAATACCTAAGTTATTCATATTCAGTTTGGTATGAAATAGTTGCACTAAATGTGATTTAGATCAGCTATTAAAATTGTATCCTAAAAATAGTGGTGGTCGTCTGTTTCGGTATTCCCGACATAGCTTTGGTTTTATAGAAAATTGCCACTGCCAATGCCATCGGAAATCGAAAATATCGCAGCGATCGTTAGCGGAAGTACAGGAATTGAAGTTCGGATCGACCCGGCCCGGAGTGCTTTTCAGGGTAAAAACCACTCATCCAGGCAACCTGTCGCTCAGGTGGCCGGTATGCTTAAACCCGGAGAAGGTTTTCAGATCACCCTGGAGCTCGCCACCATTCCCCCTGAGGTAAAAATCCAGACTGCACCTATCCTCCTCGGCATATTTGGTACCTTTCCCGGCATTTTTACGGTCAAAGGTTCACCAGAGGGTGCCACCATCTATTACCGCCTTCAATATCCGGCTTCGGTAGAAGGGTTTAGCCATTCAATCCGGATGATCAAAGATCTGGAACAGGTCATTCAGTTCAGCCATGAAATTCATCAGTATCTGCCGGTAAGAACTTCCGATCCTTTATTAAAATCCGCCTATGAGGGAATTAGCGATGTGGAGTATGTCGAGCCGCTATCTCCAATGCTGGTCCAGAAGGTCCATCAACTATTCGGGATCGATCCCAACCTCATGCTGGATACGATACTGGGTCGGCGAGTATTGTTTCTTGAGGTTGATCACTGTTATTTCAGGGATCTGATATTGGGTTGGATGGCATTTCGATTGCAGGACTGGCAATGGTCGATCGGACGTCTCCGTGCTTATCATTTCCTTAACCCTGAACTGCTCTTTGCAACAGAAAAAGTACCATTTGCTCTTTCAGCCGACCTTACCGGATATGGATATCAACACTCCAGGGATGAAGTCGGAAAGCTGGCAGCGCAGATCGAAGCCCTTGGACGGCCGGTGGTCCTGACCATTCCGCCCGGTGATCCGTTTTCCGCTGATTGGTTAGGTAACGGGACGATCATATCCCTGCGAAATACACCGGTCAGTCCGGACCTCTGGCTGGATTATTTTATGGAGAAAGCCGACCCGGCGATTTCCCGGCAGGAGCAAGATAAAATCAGGGCAGAAATACTTCCTGACATGCTTCCATTTGGAAACCGGGATTTAACTCCGCTGATTATTCGCTCCACACTGGATCGCTATCTGAATCGACGGAGTAATAAAAACGATCACCTGAAATCCATCAGTGAATATCTCATAAAAATCATGGAACTGTAAACATCGACTTTTGAGAAAAATGGAGATCCTAATTAATCCTAATTGTAAATTAAAATCTATCTGAAAAATGGAAAACTATAAAATTACCAGCAAGGCGGCCTATCATAAAGCCGGCAACAATGACCTGATTCAATTATTGCCACCAGAAGGCCTCAACCCATTGTATTATCGAAAATGCCATCTTCACATGCTGACGCTCACCATTTCCGATGGAGGTTGTTTACACATATCTGGTGGAAGTGGTACCGGAAAGACAAGTCTGCTGTTTGCCCTGACAGAAGTACCAGAAAACTGGCAACGTTTATGTAATTACAATAAAATACCCGAGAAACCGCTTAAAGTTTTTCGCCTGCCGGCATTTAACTTTGATAGCCCCAACGAAATCTGGCATCGCCGGGCCATTAATGAAGCGGGTACCTATGACGAAAAACAACCGTTGATCGAATTCCTGGAAGAAGCTATGGCTTACCCTGAACAGGCCTATTATGCGGTCCATATCATGGAGATCGGCAGGATGAAGCCAAGTATACAACATGCACTGGTACATATTCTCCACAACGGAGAAATTGTTAATCCACTCACAGGTATCTCTATCGGCAAAGCGGCCGGGATAGCCTTTATTGCCGATTCTAACTATGCTGCTGCAGACCGGCATCACTTTTTTCTGGCTGAGAAGGATACGGCGCTTTTTAACCGGATGAATGAAACAGGTATCATCATTGATCACCTGAACCAGCAGGAGGAAGCTATGATCTTGAAGAATATCAAAGGTAGCATCGGTGCCGCTGCGGTTCCCGATGAAATTGTCGATCAGATCACCCGGTTGGGATACCTGATCAGAGAAGAACAAAATGCCAATGGTTCACTACAATCGGTCAGTCCGGTGTCCATGAGGCAGTACATTGCTTTTCTAAGGAAGGCTGCCAGGTCTGAACTCCCTCCCGAAGATTTGGTAGATATGACCTTGTTTGCCCTGGCTGCCCACGAGGATCAGTCTGTGATCAATGAACTCAAATCCATCGTATTTGGCATCGAGCGCGGCTATGAGATGGATGAGATCAGCGAAATTGCATTCTAACCCAGTCCGCTCGAGTTGATTCCAGGCATTTTCAGGTATTTGGATAGTTCAGGTCCGATTCCCTGCAAAAGATCCCAGCAGTTTTGGCGGGAGTCATTTTTAAGTTACTTCTAATCTAGATTTTCTTAACCATGGAATTTATCAAAAAAAAGCACAAGTACCGGTCGTACACCTATTCTTTCCGTTCATCAAGGTACAAGAGAAATAAAGCCGATTGGAACGGTTCTTCACTGGCTGACGCCTTTCGGCCTAATCTTTCGTCGACCTGTCAAATGGCCCCCAGAAAAAAACTCTGGGATGTTTGTCACAATTTGCAGATGAAGGTGGTAAAATACCTTCACGGGGAGTCCATCCAGGTGAAACCTCAGGTTGCCCATTTTTACCTGCTGCCTCCGGTTTTGGCGGCTTTGAGCTGCATCGGTCTGACCACCTTTCTGGAAGCCAAAGAGCAGGCCCGGACCCGTAGAAGCCTCCTCGAGGTATTTAATGCTGGCTTTATCAATGCACCGGAAAGTTTATTGGATACAAGACAACCTGCTGAGGTACTTAAGAAACTGGCACTGATGATCGCCAGGGTGATTGACAACCGGATGATCATTCAGATCCTCCATAAGAAACTCAATATAGAATACGTCGAAATGTACCGGGTTATCAGCAGTTCCATGATTGATCTGGACGGAATTTATTCTCTGGAGCAATGCCTGACATTGAATCTGATTTACGGAGATCTCATCGTACCTGAAAAAGATGATGATTCGGCAACCGCAACATTGTGGCGAGAGCTGAACCGTTTTAATGAACCGTATCTAAAGAATTTCGGGCAGCTGAGTGATACAGAACTTTTATCAGCCGCTGCCGATTGGCATCTTTTGCTCACTCAGGAGGTGGCACAAAAATTTTCTTTGGTTTCCAACCGGTCGGCATCACAAGGAAACCACACGTGGACGCTTGTGGATACAACGACTGCTGGAAAGACATTTGGGAATGGAGAAAAAGGGATATGGATTAATAGTTCGGATGCTGCGCTTCACATCAATGACCCAGGAGCTTTTTTGGCATTGGATGAGGAAGGTGCCCGTTCAATTTTTAGTACTCTGGGAGAAGAAGATCAGCGGATATTGAAGGAGGTGGCACTCAACGTTCATCAGGCCAGCCGGGACTCCGCCCTTCAGAGTCAACTTTCATCCAATGGATTGTTGGACGTTCTTCGGAAAGATCTTTGGTCACGGACCCCATTGGAAGGAACACCGACAGAAGGAAAGGAGATTAACCTGGACTTTGGGGGTTATAAAATGTCGGACGTGGTTTATGATAAACCTCTTGATCTGTCCTATAATTTTACTTCTGTCAACCGGATCAGGGAACTGGCAGGACCGATAACCCGGCAGTTGAACCGGATACTCTATGTCAGTCCGGGAGTGGAATCGACGCATATACTTGCATCCTCCGGTGCCAATTTCAACTTCGCCTCATTACCCACTTACCAGGTGGCCGAGAATCTTTTCTCCCGGAGCAAAGATCAGCTTTCCCTAAACACTCAGGGCGAAAGTATAGTGGTTCTTGCCGCCGATACCAGTGGTAGCAATTCCAGAGACCAGATAGATTGTGTAAAGATCCTGAGTGCCAGTTGGATTGCTACTGCCAAAACAAGAAAGAACCGCATTGAATTTATTGGCGCCACCTATGATAGTGGCAACAACGTCCATCACGGAACTATGGTACGATGGATTTATCATGATCGGATCAATGAATCCCGGACCTTTGAGCACGCACTGCAACGGGTCGATTCGATCGTGTCAAATGGAGCTAATTCTGATGTCAAGAGTTGGGCGAGAATTTTAGAAGAAGTAGAAATCCTGATGAAAAGCAAGCCCCGGCTATGGAAGGCACATATCTACCTGATCCTGATCTCGGATTGTGCCTTTAACAAAAGTTTTAATGGGACTCCGTTTTCCACCGCGTCGGAAGTAAAGGAATACATTCAAAGCGTAAAGAAAGGTCGATGGAAAGACCGGATACACATTACTCTGGTGAGCTTGTCCAATCAGGTCAGTGCTCTCGACCAGTTCGTCGATCTGAGACTGACCATTAACAACAACGAAATGCAGAGCCCGGCTCACAGTGCCCGGGAGATTTCGGCTTTTGTGTCAAAGGCCATTAAACAGCAACGTGAAAAATTAAAACCATGAGGGGTTATTATTCGCATTTTGGAATTTCGACCGAAACCAGGGAAAAATTACTGGAAACTATCATCGGATACCTTCAGGAATACGATAGTTGTTTGGATCGATTTGCTTTTACCAGGAGAGGTTTTGTGGAATTGAATCAGGTCTTGACCAGACCGGTAGTAGGTGATGGTCTGTTGAATCCTGAGTATTTTAAAAAACCGGTCAATCTGTGTAATCCGGAAGGCTTGCGTGATTTGATTTCAGAAATCGATTTTTCACTGGGTTTGGATATAAGGCTCTGGAAAAATTTTCCGGTTTATTTTCTGTTTCGCTTTAAATACGATAGCTACCTGCAACATTATGTATTGCTGGAGGAAATCTATCTGAGTAAACATTATCCATTTTCCGGACAACGATTTTTAAGACTGACCTCCGGATATGGAGAGAGAATATTTCTCAATGTCATGACCTACCGGTCGCAAATAGGCCATCTCATCCGGGGAAATATGAGACGGCGGAACTTTGACCGAAAAGTAAACAGTACTTTAGATCAGGTGGCCGAGATCCTCAATCTGGCATGGGATGAAGACTTTGAATTAACTCGCCGGATGTGCCACCATCTAAGAATCGGTCATATCACCGAAGCCATGGAGCTGACCCATTTAATCCTCAATACGGAAGATTTTTCCTGGTTGCGTGACCGTCCGGAGGTAATTAAGGATTTTTTTAACAAACATTATGAAAATCCTCATCTTGGGCTTCTACTCAATCGGGTTTCAACTATGGACAACCGGCAGTGGCTTGGAATGTTAGATCAGGCAAGGAAGGATTACCTGCAACTTAAGCTGGCTGTTTCAAAATTATTTAATGTTGAAATAGGGAGTGATGCGCACCGGTATCCTATGCCAGTATGGAAATATGTATTGAAGTATCACGAGAAGGAAATTCCCTGTTTCGAGGCTAGTGATCAGCTGAAAATGATCATCACCTCGATTGAAAGAGTAGCTGAACGGATTATCCATAAAATCGGTGCGAAACCGGTACATCACTAAGATTGCAGATTTTAGAATTCAGATTGTTGATTTGGAGATTTCAAGGTCCGGATTCTCTAATATTTATTGTAATTTATTTTATTTTATTTATAAATGACATATGACAATAGTTCGTGACCATATCAAGCTGCTATTTTCCCAAAATTCAGCACGGATCTG
>CAYRYD010000044.1:0-47704 GCA_964428345.1 uncultured Saprospiraceae bacterium
AATATGCGGGAGTGGTTTTTGGTACTTTTTGCCACCAAAAAGTACAAAGAAATATAGAGCAAAGACCAAAAGCCAGAACTTCAGCAGGAAAACTGAAAGCCAGAATCAGGAAGTACCAGTGTGAAGGAAATCCAGAATATAGGATCAAAAACATAAGATCAAAGTCCCCAAAAAAAATGAATGAATCTAATTATTCACCGGATAGAGATAAGTACCATTGAAGAACCAATAATGAAAAATGTTGAAATATCAGTTAGACGATAGCAATTTTAAAAATCGATGATTGGCAGTAGGAACGTATTAAGAAATCAGCACCCACAAATAATATTCCCGGATCATGATCAAATCTTTAGGATCGCTTTGCCGGTTCAAAGAAAATCAGTATTTTGAAACCCGTTCATGCCCGGCATGAATTGCTAATCTCCTCGCTGTCCAACATTTCAGAAATACCTGACGATTATGAAACATTTTCGATATGCCCTGGCTTTGTACCTATTGATTTTCCTGGCTTCCTCCTGCAAGGATCAGCCATCTTCATCCGGCATGAGCGGGGAGAGCGCTTCCTCCTCCACTTTTCAACCGCAGCCCCAATTTATCGCCAAACAGGAGGTCCCGGTACTGGCCATTGGCGAAAAAGCTCCGGATTTCAATCTGCCCGGTGTGGACGGAAAATTTCACACACTGGCCGAATACAATGATGCCCGGGTGCTGGTGATCATCTTTACCTGCAATCATTGTCCGACCGCACAGGCGTATGAAGACCGGATGATCGATATTGTCAATGACTACCGGGACAAGGGAGTCCAACTGATCGCCATTTCCCCCAACAGCCCGCTGGGACTGCTTTATGAAGAACTGGGCTACACCGATCTGGACGACGATTATGAAAACATGATCCTGCGGGCAGAGTATGCCAGGTACAATTTTCCCTATCTCTATGACGGCGATACCGAAGAGGCTTCCCTGAAATACGGGCCGGTGGCTACCCCTCATGCCTATGTGTTTGACCAGGAGCGCCGGCTCACCTATCAGGGGCGGCTGGATGCTCATGAAAAACCGGGTACGGGGAATAGTGAAGACCTCCGGGCCGCCATCAATGCCACCCTGGCGGGCGATCCGGTAGCTACCCCGACCACCAAGGTATTTGGCTGCTCGACCAAATGGGGCTGGAAAAATGAATACAAGACCAAGGTCGATGCCGACTGGGCTGCCAGACCGGTCACCCTGGAAAATGCCGATGTGGCCAAAATCCAGTCGGTGGTGAAAAATAGCGGCGGAGATAAATTACGATTGATCAATGTCTGGGCCACCTGGTGTGGCCCCTGCATCATTGAATATCCCGAATTTCTCGTCCTGCAAAGAATGTATGGTGCCCGTGATTTTGAGTTTGTGTCGATCTCCGCCGACAAGCCCGAAGAACATGAAAAGGCGCTCAACTTCCTCAAAAAACAGCAAAGCGGCGTGACCAATTACCTTTTTTCGGAGGATGACAAATACGCCTTGATTGAAGCGGTCGATCCGGACTGGAACGGGGCTTTACCTTACACCCTGCTGGTCGATACGGCCGGCAACAAGGTATGGTCACATCAGGGTCAGGTCGATTTCCTGGCCTTGAAAAGGGCGATTGTCGAACATCCGATGATGGGCAGGTATTATTAGGATTTCTGATTTCTGATTTCTGATTGCTGATTTGAAATGTAGAGTGTGACTGATCCGATATCTGATTATGGAGGACTCCGTTTGAAGCTGAACGCCATGATTAACTTTCCTTGGTCAGACTTTATCGATGAAATACAGTATTTTGATATTATGCATTGAAAATAGTACCTAAGATGATTCGGAAAATAACGCTTTTGGCCGTTCTTTTTACAGGCCTGACAACCACACTTCTTGCCCAGAATCAGTACAATGTATTGCTCTTTACCAAAACTGCCGGATTTCATCATGTCTCCATTCTGGAGGGGGTGGAAGCGATCCGGAAATTGGGTGAAAGACACCATTTTAATGTCGACTGGCAAGAATCCTCCAGAACCTTCACCGCCGGGAATCTGGAGAAATACCAGGTCATCGTGTTCCTGAATACCACCGGTGACATCCTGGATGACGAGCAGCAAAGGGCGATGGAAGATTTTATCCGGGCCGGTAAGGGCTTTGTGGGAATACATGCCGCGGCCGATACCGAATATCAATGGGAATGGTACACCAAACTGGTCGGCCGGATGTTCCGGACCCATCCGAAAATTCAGACCGCCTTCTTAAGGGTAGTATCAGCGGATTTTCCGGGCATGGAAACCACTCCCGGCACCCGGGTCTGGACCGATGAATGGTACCAATACCAGGACGAGCAAGTCAGTGACCTCAAGTATCTGATGACGGTCGATGAAAAAACCTACGATCCGGTTGTGCGCAGGGGAGATAATGTGATCGAGGGAATGGGCGACTTTCATCCTATTGCCTGGTATCACCATTTTGATGGCGGAAGAGCGTATTACACCGGCCTGGGTCACGTACCATCTACTTACAGTGATCCAGTTTTTCTGGATCAGCTGGCCGGAGCGATCTGGTGGGCTGCCACCGGCAAAGGGCTCGATTAAACACTCCGTAACCCGGCAATTTAGATTTCTGGTACTCTTATTGCATGATTCTGCTCAGAAGCTGAATCAAAAGTTGAAGAATGACCAGGTGTTTTACTTCCTGCCGGGGCTCCCTGGCATGGGTTGCAAGGATGCGGAGTTGGGCCTGGGTCCTGTTGCTGATTGCGACAGACACCCCGAGCGATTGCCGTGATTTTTATCCTTCCGGCATCCCGGATCATGGCTCTCATTTTCCGGGTATTGCCATCCATACTATGCAACCTCAACCCCACCCTGCACCATTTCTGAATAACCTGCCGGCCTTAGCTGAAGTCGGTTACTGCAGCGCTTCCGCCCTGAGCGAATCTTATGAAAAGATCGCCAGGATCCAGTTTAATACCATCGACAACAGTTCATCAGGGACGGCGGGATATGAAGATTTTACGAACATCCTTACCGTGGTGGAAAGTGGATCCGGTTATGCGTTTACTGCCACCATCTCCCACCCGCCCTATGATCAGGATCAGATCATGGTCTGGATCGATTTTAACCACGATGGCGACTTTGAAGACACTGGAGAACAGGTATTTAGCTCACCGGTCGGTACCGGACCCCACAGTACAACGATCACCATACCTTCCAATGCAAGCCCGGGCATGACGAGGATGCGGGTTCGCCTGCACGACAGCGGCCTGCAACCCAACCTGACGCCCTGTGGCGATTCGGGTTATGGCCAGGTAGAAGATTATTCGGTCATGATCGGATCGGATCACTGCCCGGACACCATGAGTCTGGCATCACCTTCAGACGACATTGAGAGTGGTCAGCACAAATTCGAAGTGAATGCAGAAATCGATGCCAGCAACCGGATTATGGGGGGTCAGGTGATTTACGATGCCGGAATCTCTGTCAATCTGATGCCTGGCTTCACGGCTGGCAATGGGGCAGAGTTGATCATTCAGATGGATGGATGTGGGAATCAATAGCTGAAATCAACAACCTAATCTTTCTTCTTTATTTCCACCCGGATGCGATCACCATCCCGGATTGACTGCAGGGCGGTTAAATCGACATGGATCAGCCGTCCGAAAACATTGACCGGTCCTGCTGCCCGGGGTTGACCGGAAATACTGGCCGGGGTGGGACCAAAAAATATACAAAATGCCGGCATGGCAGGCCAGTAAGCCAGGTCTCCGGTACTGACCTCTGCCCCGGCACCTGGTTCGAGGGCAGCATCGGCAGGTACATGGAAGTAGATCTCATCACCCCAGGTATGGGCAGAAGATTCAAAGGGTAACACTTCCAGTATTGCATCACCGGTCGGTGTATCAAATAGCTCTGCTTCAATTTGATGTTCCGCCAGCTGAATGATAATGTAATTCATAGGCCCCAAATTCTGAATCCGGAGATGGTCGTGACAACTATATTTTCAGAAAAATTTTGTGCCGGTACATCACATATAAACCCGTCCAGACCAGGATCAATGCCCCGATCGCCCGGAAAACACGGTGCCATTCCTCCGCTGCCACCTTGTAGATACCGCTAAAAAGCAATTCGGAAGTGTGATTAAAATCAATAAATCGATATCCCAGGTAAATCAATAAGGAGTTAACCCCGATCACTTTGAAAAAGAATGCCCATCGCCGGATTCCCTGGATTTCAATCACCCAATAGAAGGCGGCCAGAAAGATAAAAGCCATACCGGCAGTCAGCATGATAAACGAGCTGCTCCACAGATGCTTGTTGATTGGAAAATGCAGACTCCATACCAGTCCCACTGCGATGGCTGCCATACCGGCTCCAATCAGGATACCTGTTCGACGCTGATCGGTTATCTGATTGTTCTGCAGTAATTCTCCGGCCAGGGATCCGAAAATTGTCAGACAAAGTGCCGGAAACTGCGTGAGGATGGCCAGTTCGTCATAGGTACCCTGCAATAATCTGCCCGGCATAAAAGTCCGGTCGAACCAGCCAACCATATTACCTTCAAAAGAGAGATCTCCCGCACCATAGCCCGGAACCGGAATAGTAAATAATGCCAGGTAATACAATAACAATATACCCAGAATCCAGATCATTCGTTTCTTCCAGTCAAAATTGAGGAACAACAGGGTGGTGATGAAGGTAGCAAAGCCAATCCTTCCGAGCACACTGCCATAACGGATCTGGGAAGGTTCAAATATCGGAACCGGCGCATTCTTATACAGTATACCCAGTAAAATCAGAATGCACATCCGGATGAAGACCTTCCGGACAATTTCTTTCTTCGAATATCCTTTCTCCCTCACTGAACTCACCGAAAGTGTAAGAGAGACACCGGCAATAAAAAGGAAAAGTGGAAAAATAAAATCGTAAAAGGTAAATCCGTTCCAGGCTGGGTGTTCAAACTGCTCCGCCAGGGCATCGACCCAGGCCCAACCGGTCTTGCCGTGCATCAGGCTGATGAATGCACCTCCACCGGAGATGAGCAGCATATCAAAACCACGGAGGGCATCAAGCGATAATAATCTCTTTTTCATGATTCAAGAATATGCCGGATAGCCTTAAGCTCGCTGTCGGTGAAATTCAACCGCTCCAGGCTTCCGATGTTGTCTTTCAGTTGTTCAGGCCGGCTCACTCCCACCAGCACACTGGTGATTCGCTGATCTTTCAGCAGCCAGGCAATCGCCATCTGTGCAAGACTCTGTCCCCGGGCGAGAGCAATGTTATTGAGCTTGCGGACTTTCTCCAGAACCTCCGGAGTAATCTGAGCCGTCTTCAGATAACGTGCATCCCTGACCGCCCTCGAATCTTCCGGAAATCCCGACAAATACTTATTGGTCAGTACACCCTGTTCCAGGGGAGAAAAGGCAATGGCTCCGGTTCCGGTTTTCTCAAGGGTATCCAGGAGTCCGTCTTCCGCCCAGCGGTCAAACATGCTGTAACGGGGTTGGTGAATCAGCAGGTGTGAACCCTTCTCCTGTAAAATCCGGGCGGCAGCCGCCGTATCTTCTGCATTGTACTGGGAGATGCCCGCATACAATGCTTTGCCCTGTCTTACGATATCGGCCAGGGTTCCAATTGTTTCCTCCAGGGGAGTATCCGGATCCCGGCGATGAGAATAGAAGATATCGACGTAGTCCAGACCCATCCTTTTCAGACTTTGATCCAGGCTGGCTATCAAATACTTCCGGGAACCCAGATTGCCATAGGGTCCGGGCCACATATCCCAGCCGGCCTTGCTCGAGATGATCAATTCATCACGATAGCTCCGGAAATCCTTTCTGAAAATGCGTCCGAAATTCTCCTCGGCTGATCCATAGGGAGGGCCATAATTATTGGCCAGGTCAAAATGGGTGATTCCGGAATCAAAAGCATTTCGCAGAATCCGGCGGCCATTGGAGAATGTATCATCGTGACCAAAGTTATGCCAGAGCCCCAGAGAGATCATCGGTAGCTGCAAGCCACTTTGGCCGCAACGCCGGTATTGCATCTGGTCATAGCGCTCCTGATGGGCCTGGTAAGGGCCCAGGGCGGAAGGATCATTTATCTTCATGTATCAGTATGGATCTATTGCTTTTGAATTAATGTCAACAAAGTAAAAAATTCCGTCGAATTCAAACCCGGTATGCTTCGGTAAGGAATCACCGCAGATCCGGGCATTGGGCTCTTCATTCCGGTAGGGTTGATGATCGTCCTGCCACCATTTTCCCATAAACCAGTCCTCAAGACCTGATTAGCCACCTGAATGGGCGTCTTCCGGTATCTCCCTAAATGTAATCACTTAGTTTAATTTTAATGCTTCGCTAGGAATTATCACCAAATATCGCTAACTTAGACATAGCGGAATACTGTAAATGATTGGTGATTTATTACTCACCTAAAGCAATCTATTAGCGATACGCAGACGACTATATAAATCTCAGTTACCATGTCTTCGCACAAACTTCAGGCAACTTTCCTGCGATTAATAAATGTCTATGTAAAAAAATATCGGGAACATTCCTTTGAGTTTATTTTTAATCACAACGATCGTCAGGTCATAGGTGATAGTAAAAAAATTATCACGGTCAGAATTATACATGCCAAAGAATTTTTCCGGAGCATTTTTACCGAGGGCTCTCTGGGATTGGGTGAGTCATATTGCAGGGGTCTGATACAAGTTGATGATGAACACTATAAATACTTTCTGTTTATCTTTGTAAGAGCCGCCTATGACAAAGATCTTTTATTCAGTCTACAGGCCAATGATATCTTCCTGATTTTACGGGCTAAGTTTAAGCGAAAATTTTTCACCAGGGCAAATACCACAGAAAATATCAATGCGCATTACAGCCTGAGTGACTGGTTTGACAAGAGTAAGGATGCCAATGACTTCTATATGTATTGGCTCAAGACCGAATACATTCAGTACAGTTGTGGAAAATGGGATACAGACACGAAAACTCTGGATGAAGCTCAAACCAATAAGCTTACCTTTTATGCCAAACGATTGGGAATAGATAAAAATTCTGCCGGTAAAACAATGGTAGATTTAGGTTGTGGTTGGGGTGGTTGTATGTTTTTCATGGCTGAAAAATACGGTATAAAATGCCATGGTCTGACCTTATCGACAGCTCAGGCCGACTTTATTAAAAGTGAAATTAAGAGAAGACATCTGGAACACCTGGTCAGCGTAGAAATTGATGACATCCAAAATGTAGCAGGTAATTATGACTATGCGATCAGTATCGGAGTCATGGAACACGTCAGCGACTATGATCATTTATATCAAAGTATATCCGAAATCCTGAATGAGAATGGAGCGGCCTTAATTCATTCCATGTTTCATACCGAAAGATTTTACAAGACGGATCCCTTTATGTCGAAATATATTTTCCCCGGAAGCGCGATGCCAGGCCTGAAAAAAAATCTAAAAATATTGAAAAAATATTTCAGCATTGTCGACAGAAATGATTTGCCAGAAAATTCATATCCAAAGACAATTGAATGCTGGTATAATAATTTCTGCACCAATGAACCGGCGATAAGAAATTTAATGAAAAAGCAAAGCAAGTTGAATGATATTGATTTTTCGATCAGGATTTTTAAACATTACCTGACACTGGCCTATTGCGGACTTTATGAACCGAATGGATTGGTTTGCAATATCCTCATTAAGAATTAAATAAATTTTCCGTCATCAAGGGAATTCCCAATAATGTTGCTGACTAATTTCATAATAGTCCTCCATCAGAAAAAACCGGTATTGTTCGGGACCAGGCATCATCAGTAATCTCCACTGGTATTTGACCTGGAATTTTCCAGGTAACTGTCAATAATGCACATACCCGAATCAATCCATCAATTCTGCGTAAACGATCGCATAAGCGCCTAATTCAATACCGGGAAGTCCGCCTGGCACTGGTCTGACCTGTTGTAGCCTGTCCTCCAGGTATTGCTCATCCCGGTAAGAATCAGCCACATTTTTGCTATCCAAAACCACCAGTTTGTGTTGTGAACCAGCATATTCCAGCCGGACCGCAATGGACTTACTGTTCAGATTGGCCAGTAAAATCCGGATTTTTCTTCCTTCCCTGAATCCGAATGCCTGTACTTCCAAAGGCCGTGAGCTGGAAAAAGGCAGCCAACTGGCCGATTTGTGTCTGAGGAAGGATCTCAGAATGTGATACATCGGAAAGAGGTTGTTTTCAGTGGGAGACCATCCGGACCCTTTTAACGGCTGACTGTTCCCGATGATCCCCTTTGCACCAACCGCCTCAAAATAGGTGATACTGGCTGCACCGGAAGCGCTCAGATGGGCCAGACTGGCCAGCGTCCAGGCGGCTCCAAACAGGGTCGTTTGACGAGGGTCAGCATCCGCCGGCAACCCATCGGTCACTTCAAGATCGCCGGCCAGCCGGGGTCTGAGGGTAACCGGCGATACGTGTACCGGCAGGCTATTAAAATAATACCGGGCGCTCTCTACTGTATAAGCCTGTGCCCTTGTATTCTCGGCCATGGTGGCATCATCAAAGGCATGCACCTGCGGATTGACAGGATAGCTGATGAAATCCACCCCATCCGTCTTTACCCTTTCGCGATTCAGCTCGGTAAAAAAAACATCCGTGCCCGCTCCAATGAAAACTGTTTTACCAACCTGGCGTAAGAGGGGTGTCACCCTCTCTAATAATAGATCGGGTGAAGTTTTAAAGCCCCGGTGAAGGATCAGCAGGTCGGTGTTCATTTCGGCCGGCAGCTGATCCAACAGGTTGGAGAATTCGCTTGCTTCATCAAGAAACTGGTCGCTAAAATACAACCACACCTCCAGATCGAGCTGCATGGCGATCGCTTCCCGGACCCTCCAATCCCAGACCTCCGGCCAATTATTACGAGAAAAATCGATTTCAAACCGGTAATGATCAAATTCCAGATCGCGAATGATCTTCAACTCTTCTACCGTAAGCCGGTAACCGCCAGAGGGGGCACTGACCCCTATCTTCGGTTTCGAATGGAGTGGGGCATTGGGTTTAAGCAGGCATGGCATTCCGGATTCCGGAAGTAAAACCGGTTTGTCAGTTTCCACAAACAGCCGCACCTCCTGATGTATTGCCTCGTCCTTTTTCAGAAGGGCGGGGAAGGGAATACGCTGGGGAGTACAATAGGTTTTGTAGGAATCGTCACACCAGTTGCGCTGGTCCTCCATTTCAAAAATATCACCACTGAAATCAAGGGAGGCATGTCCGTATTGAGACAAGGGCCACTGCATTTTCGCAATTTCCAGAAAGGGCTGGTGCGGGCTGATGTAAAAGGGAAAGTTCCCTTCCACCTTTTTTCCTTCGGGATCAAAAACCGTGCAGGGTCGTCCGGCATTTTCCGGGATGGAATGGAGGATACAAAATCCTGTGCGGTTCTTCCAGACATCTTTCAGAGCCTTTCCGTCAATGGTAAAAATAATTTCAGAATTTTCCCTACCCTCAATAACTACATCCCAGATAAATGGAAAACTATCACTCGCTGAAACCCATTGGTATGAAATAGTAAAAGACCGGTCAGCCACACTGATGACTTCGTTTCGCGGGGCGCCATCCATCGTATCCCAGTTGTGGTCGCGCAGCGCAAAATAGATCATGCGTAGTACCTCATAATGACCCAATGATATATAGCGCAAAAATCCACGGTCATAAATCATGCTTAAATTCCCAGCCCTTAATTCCATTATTTTCTGATTTCTTACTGCTTATTTTTTCTCAGTATCAAAACGTAATCCTGAGTGGAAGGCGGTAATAATTCTATGCTGCCTGATCCGGTCTCACCCATCCGCACATAATTATTTAAAACCGGATCGTACCAGGTGATCTCGTAAACCGATGCCCGGGTATTCCGGATCAAAATTTTCCGCTGAACCGGAATATAGGCCGCAATGAGATTGAGTTCATTATCGGCAGTTATCGAAATGAAATGGTTATATACTTCATCTCCCGGCTGATGGATTAATAAATCGGGTCTGGGTTTGAGTTTCCACCACTCGAGCTGATTAATCATTTCGGCCAGATATCCTATTTGTTTACTTCCCGGAAATTCGATGCTCTTTTCCCAGGTACTGGGACCCCTTCCACCGGGATTCCGATGATTTTCGACCAATTCACCTTCGTATTGAATCCAAGGCCAGATACCATTGGCACCATAGGTAATACCGGATGGTGGTGCAGCAAAAACACTCCAGTAGGAAGCGTTGCGCACATCGTCGGCTGTGATCGCAAAATTGATTTCTTCATAGTTGGGTTCCAGATTGATGACCGGTTTTGGTGGCAGCTGGTGCCAGGTTTGAGCGATTTCACCCTTGTTGATCCAGTTGACCGTTCGTTCTCCGTTACTGTGACTCGATTGATAGCCGACAATATCCAGCCATTCTTCATCCCGGTAGACCTCGCCTATCCAGCTGGTTCCGTGTGGGTGCTGAGCTACTACTCCGGGATGTTCGCCGGAAAAAACTTCCCGGCCGATCCGTTTCCATCTTTGTTCATATTCATCGATATAACGGCCATCCCCACCCAGTATCCAGATAACCTGGTTGCCACCATACCGGGAGACCAGGTACTTCGCTAAAAGTATGGCTTCATTTTCGGGCAGATAATATCCTGGACTTAATTCCCTTCCTTCGCCAAAAGGCAGTGCCCACAGTAAGACTGGTGCGGCAATCAGACCATGCTGGTTTATGGCGTCGACTTTTTTGTCGAGCCTTTGAAAAAAGGCGGGATTTAAAGCGATCTTTCCGCTTCCGGTGAAAGCGACTTCCCCCATCCGGTCTTTGGAGCCACCCCTCCACTGGGTTGTCACAAACTGGATCACATTATAATGATGACGGGCCCGGTGTGACAGATAGCGGTCCCATTCATCATCCGTTGATTTCAGGGCTCCGTTCCAGGCCGTACATGCTACATAGAAAAATGGCGTACCGTCGGCATAAGAGAGGTAATAGTCACCCCGGCTGTGCTTTATCGACCCTTTCCGATAGATGAGGTGCCGGCTGTTGTTGGGGGTACAGTTAAACTGACCCATTAGCCCGTGCAGCCCCCGGTTTAGGGTATCGGAGCATGCGGTACGATAGGACCAAAGACCTGTCTCATCCGGAGCAAAACGGATCTTAAATACCCGACCACCATCCCAGAAACCGCTGATCCGGATATCCCGTCCCGACGGTGAGGTAAAAACGGCATGAAAATCCCGCAGTTCGTACAGCGGATTTTCCATCGCCGTACTGCTTTGAAATGTCAACTCATACTTCGTCCAGATTTCGACCTGCGCACTGAGATTGACGGTACAACAAAGCAGGTAAAACAGGATTTTCCATGATGTCATAGGCTGGCTGATTATGAAGTCAGGTAATGATGGGAGTAACATTCCTCCATGCAAGAATATGGCGGCACCCTATTAGTTGATTGACCGATTACCATCGACACTCGTCTTGAATTTTTTTTCAAAATAATCATCTTTTAGGTTATGCGAACTCTTCCACAGGATTTCCACTCCCCAAGATGCAGGGGGTACCCGATAATTTTCCCTAACTTGGATCATCAGATGAGGAAAAGATAGTGAAATCAATCTATTTTTTGTGGCTACTGACCATCGTCATTTCCTGCCGGAGTGAACAGCGCCAGGATCCGGAAAAACCCAACATTATCTATATACTGGCCGATGATCTGGGTTATGGAGAACTTGGTTGTTATGGCCAACAGATCATCGAAACCCCTCATCTCGACGCCCTGGCCCAATCCGGAATGCGTTTTACCCGGCACTATTCAGGAGCTCCGGTATGTGCGCCCGCCCGTTGTATCCTGCTGACCGGCAAACACTCGGGTCATGCATTTGTCCGGGGCAACGACGAGTGGGCGGAAAGAGGAGACGTCTGGAATTATGAAGCCGTTTTCAGGGACTCCACCCTGGAAGGTCAGCGACCGCTCCCGGCTGACGAAATCACGGTGGCGGAATTGCTGAAAGAGGCCGGGTATATCACTGGTATGACCGGCAAATGGGGTTTGGGTGCACCTGGTACCGATGGCACTCCGGGCCGGCAGGGCTTTGACTTTTTTTACGGCTACCTATGTCAACGTCAGGCCCATACCTACTATCCGCTGCATCTCTGGAAAAACGATCGCCGGATCATACTCCAAAATGCGTTGGTGGCTCCCCATACCCAACTGCCGGAGGGAGCCGATCCGGACGATTCAGCCAGCTACCAGCCTTACCGGCTCAGCGATTACGCTCCTGACTTGATGCACCGGGAGGCCATCGATTTCATCACAGACCACCGTGATACTTCATTTTTCCTGTACTACGCCAGTCCAATCCCCCATGCACCCTTGCAGGCGCCTAAAAAATGGATCGATTATTACCGCAATAAAATCGGTCCGGAGGAACCGTACACAGGTGATCAAAGGTACTTTCCCTGTCAATATCCCCGGGCTGCCTATGCCGCTATGATCTCCACCCTGGACGAACAGGTCGGTGAGCTGGTTGCCCATCTGAAAAAGCTGGGGATCTATGAAAATACGTTGATCATATTTTCCAGTGACAACGGTCCCACCTATGCCGGGGGTGCCGACACTCCCTTTTTTGACAGCGCCCGGCCATTTCAGACCGGTTACGGCCGGGCTAAAGGTTTTGTGTATGAAGGAGGTATCCGGGTACCCATGATCGCCGCCTGGCCGGGAAAGATCAGACCAGATACCCAATCCGGCCATCTCTCGGCTTTTGCGGATATACTTCCCACTTTGTGCGAGGTTGCCGGAATAACCGCTCCGACGGGGATCGATGGACTCAGTTTCCTGCCTGCCCTCTTGGGTAGGGGCAATCAAAAAAACCATGAGTATTTATACTGGGAATTCCCCGAATATGCCGGACAGCAAGCGGTGCGGATCGGTGATTACAAAGCGATCCGGAAAAATATCCGGAGGGGAAATCTGGAAATCGAACTGTACAACCTGACCTCGGATCCGCAGGAATTGACCAATATTGCCTCAGAACAACCGGAACTGATCGAAAAAATCAAAAGGATCATGGAAAAAGAGCATACGCAGGCAACGACCGGGACCTTCAGAATGGAGGCATTGGGTGATGCTGGACTGGCAGAATGACTTCAGTTTGTGCGTCAGATTCCATCTGTTTACCGACCTGAATTCTCCATGAAACCTGATAAAAGGAATGTATATTTAACCATAGTCTCATCCCAATCAGCAACCATCACAAGTGCGGAGTTGAAAGCTGATTTGAGTATTCGTAAAGACTTGAATATGTTTGACAATAATAAACTGAAAAGCAGACGATCCTTTCTCCAAACCACAGCCGCCGGCTCTATACTTTCCGGATTGGGGTGGTCATTGAAAGCAGCCGGGAAAAAAGCACCGAAAAAAAGGATCATGGTTGGTCACTTTTTTGATGAAACCAACACCTTCATCAAAAAACCGCTGACCCTGGAAGAGGTTAAAAAGTCTGCTCAATACGGCAATGATTTTCTCCGGTCCAGTGGTATGGTGCATGGTACCGTAGGTACTTCACTGGATGGATTTGTCAATGTCAGCGACAAATTTGATGTCGAGCTGATCGGTTCGATCTCGGTGCAGGGAAATCACCGGATCATGACGGAAGAAGTCTATGATTACGTGACCGGACATTTTCTCGAAACGCTTGACCATCATGAAGTCGACGCCATTTATCTCAGCTTTCACGGAGCGGGATGTACGATCGGTCATGATGATCTTGAAGGTGAAACCATGCAACTGCTCCGGGAGAAAGTTGGTCCGGAGGTTCCCATCGTCTTTACAATGGACCTGCATTGCACCTTGACGAAGCTGATGACAGAAACGGGCGACGCAGCGAGCATCTATCGAACCTATCCCCATATTGATGCTTTTGAAACAGGACAGGAAGCAGCATCGATATTGATGGGCACCCTCTTCGGAAAAATAAAACCGGTCATGGCGGTCAGCAAAATTCCGTTGATGATTGGTCCGCCGCTCAACGTAGTGACTTCCGATGAGCCCATGAGACGGGTTTATGAAAAAGCCAAAATGATGCAGCGTACCATACCCGGCGTCTTGGCGTGCTGTCCGGCTCACGGTTTCATGCAGCAGGATTTGCCTGAACAGGGTGCAGGAGTTTTGGTGACCACCGATGGTGACCGGGAGCTTGCCCAGAAACTTGCCGACGAATTGGCAGCGCTCATGTTTTCATTCCGTGAGCAATATTGGACCGAACTTCCCGGCCCTGCTGAAAGCATACGGATGGCTAAAAAATCTGAGCGCCCGGTAGCCATAGCCGATAGTGGTGACAATATGGGTGCCGGAGGGGCCGGAGACGGGACCCATTTATTACGGGAAATTTTTCAGCAGAATGTAGAAAACGCCTTTGTGCAACTTTATGACGAAGAGGCCGCACTCCAGGCCTTCAACGCAGGTGTGGGTGCGACGGTTACCCTGGAAGTAGGGGGAAAATCCGATCCGATGTATGGTCCACCGGTACCAGTAACCGGAAAGGTGGTGTCGGTTTCCAAAGAAGGCGACAGCTGGCATCCGTCAGCCAGAGTCGATGTGAAGGGTGTCTCGATTCTACTCAATACCAAACGTATCGGTCCCAACGATCAGACCAATGTCAGGGCGATGGGAATTTTTCCCGAGAATTACCGGATGACGGTCTGCAAGGGAGGATTTGCATTTCGTCCGCAATATCCGGCCACCGTCTATGACTACGTGCTGAGTGCCACCCCGGGTTATTCATCACCGGATCTGACAACTTTCGAATGGAAGAAAATTCCCAGGCCGATTTATCCGTTGGATGATTTTTGATTTCAGATTGCTGATTGCTGATTTCAGATTTCTGTGATAGGCCGTTAGGCAACAGCGGTTGGTGTCGTGAAAAACCGGCAAATGGACTTTTTATCTATTTTTAATTGAGTAATTACTTCTTGTTCAGCATGCGTTATTATCCCTGCTTTCTCTGCCTGATTTTTATTCTGGCAAGCTGCCGCCAGGAACGGGAGGTCACCAGACCGAATATTATATTCATCATGACTGATGATCACTCCTATCAAACACTGAGCGCCTATGACGACCGGTTTGTCCAGACTCCCAACCTCGACCGGATTGCCCGGGAAGGGTCGATATTCCGGAATAGTTTTGTCACCAATTCGATCTGTGCTCCCAGCCGGGCGGTGATGCTCACGGGAAAGCACAGTCATCTGAATGGCCATACCGACAATACCAAGACCTTCGACGGCAGTCAGCCCACCTTTCCCAAATACCTGCAGCAGGCCGGTTATCAGACCGCCCTTTTTGGCAAATGGCACCTTAAATCATTGCCAACCGGATTTGATGATTTTGAAGTGCTGATCGGGCAGGGCGATTACTACAATTCACCGTTTATCCGGAAAAATGATACCATTCCATCGGAGGGATACGTCACCGATGTGATCACCGACAAGAGCCTGAACTGGCTGAATCAGCGGGATACAAGCAGACCATTCTGTTTATTGGTACACCATAAAGCGACACACCGGGTCTGGATGCCCGATTTGAAATACCTGGACACGCTCGAAAATTATGAATTTACCTATCCGGAAACACTCTTTGATAATTACCGGGGGAGGGAAGCGGCAGCTGCCCAAAAAATGAGCATCGACAAGGATATGGATCTGGTGTATGATCTGAAATTGCTCGATCCGGAGGGCGAATTACAAACACCTTACCGGAAAATGTATGAAAATTCCCAGATCGAAAACCTCAATGAACAACAGCGTAAGGTCTGGGATGCCCACTATCAGTCCATCATTGATGCATTCAAAAAAGCAAAACTGGAAGGGGCGGACCTTGTACGGTGGAAATATCAGCGATACATGCGGGATTATGTGCGTTGTGTACTTTCGGTCGATGACAATGTGGGGCGGATCCTGGATTATCTCGATGCCCATCATCTCACCGAAAACACTCTGGTAGTATATACCTCGGATCAGGGATTTTATATGGGAGAGCACGGTTGGTTTGACAAACGGTTTATGTATGAAGAATCGATGCGTACCCCCCTCCTAATGCGCTATCCGGCCATGATCAAACCTGGTCTCCAGGTCAATGAACTGGTGCAGAACATCGACTATGCACCCACATTTCTCGAATTGGCAAGTGCCCCCATTCCTGATGACATCCAGGGAGTATCGCTGGTTCCGCTCCTTCAGGGCGATGCGGAACTACCGCAGCGCGATGCCTTGTATTATCATTATTATGAGTATCCAAACGAACATATGGTCAAACGGCATTACGGCATCCGGACAGACCGTTACAAACTAATTCATTTTTATTACGACATTGATGACTGGGAATTTTACGACCTACAAAATGATCCTCATGAATTGCACAATCTGATGGATGATCCCCGGTACCAGTCAACCATCGACAGCCTGAAAGGAGAGCTGGAACATCTGAAAAAATTCTACCGCGATGAGTCGGATATTACCGATTTGCCAGCGAATTGATATATGTGATATTTTCATATTATAGCTTAACACACTCTGGATCAAAAATCTAGTGAATGAGAAAAGGAAGTTCTTACGAAACAGGGTGGGCCACGTACCGGTTGTCTCAAAAGAAATTGACATATTTGAAATATATGATAGCATTGCAATTGTAAGTACTATTCTCAAACCAAAGTACCTGAAGTGGTACAAAAAATGTGGAAAGGTAAGGCATGTGGATATTAAAGTTCAGCAGGTTTCCACCAAATATACTTCCAAATACTACATCGCATGAATCAAAATCCTGAACAAATAGCCAGAGACCAGATTGACACCGAACTTACCCGGTGCGGTTGGGTTATTCAGGATAAAGCCAGGATAAATCTTGGCGAATCATTTGGCGTTGCCGTTCGGGAATATCAAACATATGCCGGGCCTGCCGACTATATTTTATTTGTGGACAAAAAACCAGTTGGGGTTATTGAAGCAAAACGGGCTGAAGAAGGTGTTAAGTTGACAACCGTTGAAGACCAGTCAACAGAATATGCACAAAGCAAATTGAAATACTTAGACAATGATCCGCTTCCCTTTGTCTATGAAAGTACAGGAGAAATAACACGATTTACAGACTGCAGGGATCCCAAACCCAGATCAAGACCGGTTTTCACTTTCCACCGTCCCGAAACTTTTCACCATTGGATGAAACAGGAAAAATCCTTGCGGTCTAAATTGCATGACCTGCCTGCACTGTCAACAGCCGGTTTAAGGGATTGCCAGACCATCGCTATCAATAACCTTGAAATTTCCTTTAAAGAGAACCGCCCAAAAGCATTGATACAAATGGCGACCGGTTCCGGGAAAACTTTTACTGCCATCACCTTTATTTACCGCTTGCTGAAATATGCAAAAGCAAAACGGGTGCTGTTTCTGGTGGACACAAAAAATCTTGGCGAACAGGCCGAGCAGGAGTTTATGTCTTATACACCCAATGACGACAACCGGAAGTTCACAGAGTTGTATGGTGTACATCGGTTGAAGTCCGCGTTCATTCCAACCGACAACCAGGTTTACATCAGTACCATTCAGCGATTTTATTCTATCCTGAAAGGTGAAGAACTGGACGAAAAAGCGGAAGAAACCAACCCCGGAGAATTGAAATGGGACAAACGGGAACCTGTTCCGGTGGCGTACAACGAAAAAGTTCCCATTGAGTTCTTTGACTTTGTAGTGATTGACGAGTGCCACCGCAGCATTTATAACTTATGGAAACAGGTGCTGGATTATTTCGACAGCTTCCTGATCGGTTTAACGGCTACGCCAGACAACAGAACGTTTGGTTTCTTTAAGCAGAACATTGTTAGTGAATACACCCACGAACAAGCCGTGACCGATGGTGTGAACGTAGGTTATGATGTGTACCTGATCGAGACTGAGATCACTAAAAAAGGCGGTGTGATCTGGAAGGGCGAATATGTTGATCACCGGGAAAAGCTTACCCGGAAAAAACGGTGGGAACAACTGGATGAGGACAAGGAGTACAGTAACAGGCAACTCGACAATGAGGTGGTTAATCCCAACCAGATACGGCTTATCATAAAGACATTCAAAGAGCATTTGCCGCTCATTTTTGAAGACCGCTTCGACAAAGACGGAAATTTTGAGGTGCCGAAAACATTGATCTTCGCCAAAACGGATTCCCATGCAGACGACATTATCCAGATCGTTAGAGAAGAGTTTGCAGAGGAAAACAAGTTTTGTAAAAAGATCACCTACAATACAGACAACCCAAAAGGTACGTTGGCGCAGTTCCGCAACGACTACCATCCGAGAATTGCCGTTACGGTGGACATGATCGCTACCGGAACGGATGTGAAACCGCTGGAATGCCTGCTCTTTATGCGTGATGTCAAAAGCCGGAATTATTTTGAGCAGATGAAGGGTCGGGGAACGCGAACCATCTCACTGGATGATCTGAAAAAAGTTACACCGACTGCTCGTTTTACGAAAGACCATTTTGTGATCATTGACGCCATTGGCGTTACCAAAAGCCTGAAAACCGACAGCCGTCCGTTAGAGAAAAAACCGGGCGTTGCCCTGAAAGACCTGCTTGGAGCGATTGCAGTAGGCGCAAAGGATGAAGACCTTTTTACCTCTTTGGCCAACCGGCTTACAAGGCTGGATAAGCAGATTTCGGAAAAAGAAAAAGCCCTATTTGCCGAAAAAGCCAATGGCAAAAACATTACCCAGGTAGTAAAAGAATTGCTTAACGCTTACAACCCGGACACGCTGGAAAACATTGAACACAAAATACGTTTAGAAATGCCGGGAGCCGCACCCGTTGATATTGACAAAGCCATTGAAAAAGAAAAATACCTTTTACAAGACAAAGCGGCTTCCACTTTTACCGGTGAACTGAACGAGTACATAGAAAAGGTACGAAAAGCCTCTGCGCAGATCATTGACCATATCAATAACGATACGATCGTTAATGTAGGCTGGGACAAGGACAGTAAGGCCAAAGCCGAAACGCTTATTGCCGATTTCAAAACATGGCTAGAAGAGCACAAAATAGAAATTACCGCCTTGCAGATTTTCTACAATCAACCCTACCGCAGGCGGGAACTCACGTACAGCATGATCAAAGACCTGTTCGAACGCCTGAAAACCGACAAGCCCCTGCTTGCCCCTTTGAATGTGTGGCGTGCCTACGAGCAACTGGAAAAAGTGAACGGCTCTCCCAAAAACGAACTCATCGCAATGGTGTCGCTCATTCGCAAGGTATGCGACATTGACCCTTCCTTAACAGTTTACGACAAAACGGTGGACAAGAACTTCCAACAATGGATCTTAAAGCAAAATGCGGGGCAGCATAACCGATTTACAGATGAACAAATGCAATGGCTGCGGATGATCAAGGATTATATCGCTACCTCTTTTCATGTAAGCAAAGATGATTTTGAACTTTCGCCCTTCAATGCAAAGGGTGGCCTGGGGAAATTTTATCAGTTGTTTATAGACGACTATGAGAAAATATTGGATGAATTAAATGAGGTATTGGCGGCATGAAAGACCCACATTTGATATTTCAAGAGCCCGACAAATACCTGGATTATATGATATCATCCAATCCAGAGGGGCAATATTTTGATAGAAAAGAGGTTCGGAATGACTCTAAAAAGAAATTAGATGAAGCAAGGAATAACATAACAGAAACTACTTCTGCCTTTACTAATTCAAGAGGTGGTACTTTGGTATTGGGCATTGACAACTCGGGTTCTATCACAGGACTAAATCACCTGAATGAAAATGAATTAAATTCATTAACTCAGGCAATCTTTAATAAACTGACAAATCATTTCGTTAAGACCAAGGAATGGACTTTCGAAGACAAAAGACTGCTGATTATTTACTGCCCTGTTGGTGGAACAGGAATTTGTGCAACCAATGAAGCGCACCCCAAAGCGTGGGCGAGAAATGGGGCTAATAATAACCCGCTGACAACAGACCAACAACAAAGAATAGTTCTTGAAAGAGGTAAATCATTTGAGCAATTATCGGCTGTTGATTTTGACTGGAGCTATATCAATAAAGAGGTATTAAAAATTTTCCAGTCTAGGTATTTGGAAGAACAAGGTGCAGCGCAGACTTACAACGATTTCGATTTTCTTAAAACAATTGGCGCAGTAAGAAATGAGAATTCTAAACAGGTGATTACCAATGGCGGCCTACTTTTTTTTGGCAATCTACCCACAGCCCAAATACCGCAAGCAACTGTCCGAATATTAAAATACGAGTGCGAATATAAAGACTTTGAAGTCAAAGGAAACCCCGTGTTTGACCGTAGTTACGATGGTTGTTTGCCGGTGCTTTTACAAAAAATAAGGACTTTTATTAAGGAAGCGGCCTTTTTCAAAACATATACATACAGAGATCCCTATGGTAGCGGAATTATAGATGAACCGGAATTTCCTCATCCAGCTGTTGAAGAAGCAATTGTAAATGCCATAATACACAGGGACTATTCTATGCCTATGCCCATAGGATGCACATTGTTCAAAGATGCTTTTGTAGTTCGAAGCCCCGGTAAACTGCAGCAGGTGGAATTTATTCCAACTGAATTTTCTTTAGAAAATCATGCTCTTGAACATTATCCGCGTAATCCGGCGATCGTTAACTGGGCTAAAACCATGCGTGACGAAAGCGGACAAAGATTTGTAAAAGCCCTGAGTGAAGGTTACCGTACTATGCTTGACCAAATGCTGAAAGTGAGCTTACCCGCTCCGCAATACAAGACTAACGGATTCACCACAGTTGTTCTTTACAACAATTACATTGAAAGAGAATCTAGAATTAAAATGTTACAGCAACCGCTTTCAGATGAGCTTACAAATTTATTTGAAATTGAAGTACGGTATAACATTGACAACGAACTTGACCAAAATGATCAAAACATTTCTATAGCACTCTTGAATCTTATTAAAGATAAACTTCAAAACCTGAATTGGTTTATTGACAGGGATAAGTCGTCAAGAATTATTGCCCACCAAAAAGGCAAGCATACTCCACTGGATACTGAAGTTGATAAGTGGGTTCGTGTTTTCCCGGCATATTCTTTTCAGGTATATCGTTTCGGTAATAAACATTACCTTTCAATTGATTTCGATATTCAAGTTAAAAATATTGCCACGCTAGACAAACTCTCACAAAGGGGGATTTCGGATTTGCGTTTCAGGAAAGCGCAGATAAAAGTTGACGGTCAATGGACGCACGGCACTATTGAAGATTTTACTGAATATTATGCGCGTGTCGTATTACCGGAGTATGGTAGAACAGAAGAGATAAAAACAAGCGACATTGTTCCATATTTGAACAAGACGGAACTTAATGCAATATCACGTTCAATAAATAACCGGTTCAGTTTAGAAGCAAAGTTAAAGTCGCTCAGTCTTGCATCAGTAGCGAATGCTTCCAAACAACGTCTGGAAAAAATCAACCAGACTGCCTTGTACGTAACAAAGGAGATATTCCCTATATCTTATAATGGGTTTACTACCTACATGAGAGGCGTACCAACTACTCTTCGTCAATATACCGATGAAGCTAAACCTTTTACAGTTGTCCATGCTTTGAAAGAACCCGGAGTAAGATTTGGCCAAAGTGCTATCGAAACTAATATACTGTCCGGTCTTGCAAAGTTTGGCTCTTATAGCAGTCCAAACAAAGATATTGAAATTGTACCGTTTTGTTTAAGCGGCTTCGAATCTAAAATGACAGCATTGATAAAGGCTATCCAAACGGGTAGTATGAATTTTAAAGGAATTGAAAGAACCTTTAAAATGGGAGTAAAGCATCTACCCCCCATTGCAAAAGCAGATGCTGGATATTTCTTAAATGAATGTAAAAGATTGTTAAATGAATATTCCTGGGAAGGAAATCCCGAATTAAATCGATTATTCCTGGTACATATACCGGAAGATATGTATTCTGTTACAGACATCAATTCACCCTATTTTGTCTTAAAAGAGTTTTTACTGGAAAAAGGCATTCCGGTGCAAATGATAGATACCCCCACTTTGAATGATCCTAAATTCAAAGACTTTAATCTTGCCCTGAATATTGTTGCCAAGACAGGGGGAACTCCCTGGGTACTTCCGGCAGCATTACCAGAGGTCGACTTGTTTATAGGTTTGTCATATGCTCAATACAAAAACGAGAATCAGTTGTACCGTACGATGGGATATGCCAATGTCTTTGATCGATATGGACAATGGCAGTTTTTTAAAGGAAATGTTGCCTCTTTTGATTTTGAAAATAAGCACCTGCACTTGGCCAAATTGATAAAAGAAACTCTGGAACAAAGAGAAAACCTACCGGATGCGGCAAATATTCACATCCATTATTCAAGTAAATTCTCAAAGTTTGACAGGGAACATATTTTAAAAGCGACCCGGTCCATACGACCTCATGCCATTGTGAATTTTGTATGGATAAATATTGGCCACAACATCCGTATGTTTGACAATCGAATTGAAGGTAATGGAAGCCTGAGCAGGGGTACTTATGTTATTACCCTGAAGAACCAGTTCTTTTTATCAACTACCGGGTACAACGTGATTAAAAAATCAATTGGTACACCTATTATGCTTGAAGTAAATGTGCATACAGAACCCTATAACTCCAACCAGGTATTACAGTATAAAACTTTTGCCCAGCAAATTCTTTCTTTGACAAAACTGAACTGGGCAAGTACACAAACCATAAACAGGCAGCCTGTTACTACAAAATACGCACATGATATTGCCCGACTGTCGCAAGTATTTTACAGAAGAAAAGGAGAATTCAAATTACATCCTATTTTAGAAAAAACGCCTTGGTTTATTTGACATGAGTGAATTGAATAGCATATCCAAACACTGGCAACTCAAAAAACTTGGGGAAGTCTGCGATTTTAAAGGTGGAGGAACTCCAAGTAAAAGAGAATACAAATATTGGGGCGGAAAAATACCTTGGGCTTCTATCAAAGATATTAAAGGGAAGTATTTAGTCAATACAATCGATTCAATAACAGAGGCGGGATTAAAGAATAGTGCAACAAATATTGTCGAACCAAATAATATAATTGTCGCAACAAGAATAACTCCGGGAAAACCAATCATTACTAAAATCAGAACAGCAATAAATCAAGATTTGAAAATAGTAGTTCCAAAATCTGAAATTGATTCACTGTTTCTGTACTACGCTTTCCTCAATTTGGAGAAAACAATTCTAAAAAAATCGAGCGGAACTACTGTTTTAGGGATAACTTTAAATAACTTGAATTCAATATCATTCCCTATCCCCCCTCTCCCCGAACAACACGCCATCGTCTCCAAAATAGAAGAACTCTTCAGCGAATTAGACAAAGGCAAACAACAGCTTGAAGCCGCTTTCCAGCAATTGAAAACGTATCGGCAGAGCCTGCTGAAATGGGCGTTTGAGGGAAAGCTAACCAATAGCAAGGTAAAAGAAGGTGAATTGCCGAAGTGGTGGAAGTTGGTGAAATTGGGTGAGGTCTGTGATAAAATTCAAGACGGTTCACATTTTTCACCGCAACAACAATACTTTGAACCTGGTAAAGAGAGATACATGTACATAACAGCCAAGAACATACGAAATGGCTATATGGACTTATCCAAATTGGTGTACACTGATTCAGATTTTCATAATTCTATTTACCCACGTTGTAATCCTGAATATGGTGATGTCCTCCTTACAAAAGATGGAGTAAATACAGGTGAAGTAACACTTAATACTTTGAGGGAGCCCTTTTCTTTGCTTTCAAGCGTTTGTCTATTTAAAACTAAAAAGCAAGTTCTCATCCCATCTTATTTGATGTACTATATCCAAAGTCCAATTGGCTCCAAAGCTATACTTGGTGATATGACTGGAACTGCCATTAAGAGGATTATCCTTAGAAAGATAAAGGATTCAACAGTAATATTGCCATCAATCAAAGAACAACAACTCATTGTCCAGGAACTCGAAAGCAAACTCACCGTTTGCAACAAGCTGGAAGAAACCATTGCCCAGAATTTGCAGCAGGCCGAAACCCTGCGGCAAAGTATTTTAAAAAAGGCGTTTGAGGGGAAACTGGCGGCGGTTTCGGAAGTGGAACAGGCAAAGGATACTAAAGTTATTCAGTTGCCGGCACAGGCATTTCCGAGAACCATTCCGGGTATTGCAGCTACCGATTTACAGGCCGGTATTATCTCTATGGTAATTGAAGCACATGAAAATAATCCAAAGCATTCGGCCAAGCTCAGTCATGTGAAATGTGAAAAGATATCCGACCTGGTAGAACGTAAACTCGGCATTTCGCTAGGAAGAACCGCTATGAAAGATGCTGCCGGTCCGGACGATTACAACCATCTGAAAAAAGTGGAACACCGGGCTCATAAGATCGGAGCATTCAGAACAGAAACTTTACCCATTGGCCATACTTACCGGCCCCTGCGAAACCTGTCAAAGACTATAGACAAAGCCAAAACAGCATTAACAGAGAAAGAACTAACGGAAGTAAACGCCTTAATTGAAGCTTTCCTGCCTTTTGAACTGGAACACGCTGAACTCATAGCCACTCTTTTTGCCGGATGGAACAACCTGTTACTGTTAGGGCAAAATCCATCGGATGAAGAAATTGTTTACGAGTCCCGTGAAAATTGGTCGCAACGTAAATTAACCATTCCCCGCGAAGACTTTTTCAAAACATTGGACTGGATGAAACGCCATGGGTACATTCCCGAAGGGAAAGGACAATTGGTACTGAAAAAAGAGGAAAAGGGAAACCCAAAAAGAAAGAAAAGAAAATCATAACATGGCAGCACCCCGTAATCATATCAAAGTCTTTGTAGCGTCCACCGTCTATAACTTCCAGACGGAGCTGAACAAGATTTACGAATTGCTGGACAATTTCGGCTATGACGTGCTCAATTCGCATAAGGGAACCGTACAGGTGGACAGCAGCGAATCCAATCTCACTAACTGCCTCAACGGAGTAGAAGAATGTGATGTGTTCATAGGGTTCATCCGCCCCGATTACGGCTCCGGTGTGCTGGACAAAAACGGGAAGTCCATCACCCACCAGGAATTTGATACGGCTGTGGCCAGAAAAATTCCCCGCTTCATTATGGCCGATTATCGGGTTACTTTTACCCGTTCGCTGTTCCGCAAAGCAGAACTGGACAATGGCGGAACACCCATAACTATTCATTCCGGAAACATCAGCTTTAACAACAGTAAGATCATGGACATACGGTGCGTGCAGATGTATGAAGAAATGATCAAAGACAAAATCCCGCCCTTGTCACGAAAAGGGAATTGGGTGCAGGAATACGTGAGCTTAGAAGATATCCGGCTGCATCTGGACAGCCAGTTCAAATATCCTGAGCGGGTTCAAAAATTAATAGACAAAATCAAGGCATTACCATGAGCAGGGAATCATCATTCATAGCAGAACTCATCCGGCAAAAAGAAGACCGGCAAACGGAATTTATTGGCGACTACCAGATGTCAAAGATTCTGCAGGCTGTTTGTTCTCTTTTGAATACCGAAGGCGGCTGGATACTGGTGGGTTATGATGGTAAGAAATTCGACAAACTCAACGGAAACATTCAAGATACCGTCAGCGAATTAAAAAGCTCCATCGTTGAACAAATTTTTCCGCAACCATTGGTGGATGTTCGTATAGAAAACTATAAAGGCCATGAATGCCTGCTGATCAATGTAATTAAAGGCTCCCGCCAACCCTATTCCTATCAGAAAAAATATTTTGTACGGACAGGAGGCAAAACGCTGGAAGCAAGTCCCGATGAAGTGAGCCTGCTGATGCGGACATCCAATGAATACGCCTCTACCTGGGAAAAGCAAACGGCTATTGACGCTACATTGGACGATCTGATACAAAAAGAAATTGAAACTACTATTTCGGAAGCCAACAAAATCGGCAGGGGAAAAAATCTACCGGATGATGTCCCGGAATTCCTGAATTACTTTCAATTAATGGATATGAACCTGGTGCGAAACGGCAGCATTGTTTTGTTTGGCAAAGACCCGGTAAAATTTATTCCCCAATGCCAGATCAGGATCACCGTTATGCCGTATGGCAAAACCGGTAGCCGCTTTGATGACACCTTATTGATCGAAGACAATTTGTTTACCGCTTTTAATCGTGTCCAGGAATATTTTACCCGTAACCTGCCCATGATAAGCGAATTTCATCATAATAGGTGGGACAGGATCACGCGGGAAAAATATCCGATAGATGCTTTGGATGAAGCCATCCTGAACGCCATGGTTCACCGCGACTATGCCGACATATCGGGAGATATTACCATTAACATTCACCCTGAAAAAATGGAGATCATCAACTCAGGGGAAATTCCGCCTGATATTGTTTCCGGTAAGAACAAGATAAAGGAACATCATTCGGTGCTGCGTAACCCTTCCATTGCCCACATGTTTTACCTGAGAGGTAAAATTGAAAAACTGGGCAGGGGGCTAAGTCTTATTAAAGACCGGTTTACAGAATACGGTTTAAAAATGCCGGAATGGACGATCCAGAGCGGATATACAACGCTAACCCTTTATGGTATTTCCAAACCTGTTCAGGTAAACGAGCGCATGGTTACTTTCCTCAAAAAGATGAAAACCAGTGAGCAATTTAAACGAGAAGACTATGAGCAATTTTTTAAAGGGCAAATATCCGAGAAAACAGCCCGGAATGACATTGCCGGACTGGTGGAAGGAGAATGGGTGGAGAAGATAGGTGAAGGCCCTGCAACCAAATACGTGCGGACAAATAAAGAATTACCGGAAATTACCGGATAACACAATGGATTTGAATACAAAATGCAGTATATCAGTAAATTATCAATACACAGCGAATTGTCCGATTACCGGAAATTACCGGATAAAGCCGGAAAGGTACTCTGCCTCACTTGCCGGAATTTACCGGAAAGAACAACAAAATGCCTTGAAAACAGGCAAATACAACCGATTTAAATTACCGGAAATTGCCGGATAGAAAATTAAAAGAAAATGAGCAGCGCAATCGTACAAAAAGTCTGGAGCTTCTGTAACACCCTTCGGGATGATGGGGTAAGCTACGGAGAATACCTGGAGCAGCTTACTTACCTCCTGTTCCTGAAAATGGCGGACGAATACAGTAAACCTCCGCATAGCCGGAAACTTCCCATTCCGAAAGAATACAACTGGGAAAACCTCTTGTCACTAAACGGAGCCGAACTGGAAAACCATTACAACAAACTGTTGCGCAATCTTGGCCAGGAAAAAGGAATCCTTGGACAGATCTTTACCAAAAGCCAGAATAAAATCCAGGATCCCGCCAAGCTGTACAAACTGATTGACCTGCTCAACAAAGAGCAATGGGTGATGATGGGCGTAAAAGACAAGGGAGACATTTACGAAGGCTTGCTTGAAAAGAATGCTGAAGATACCAAAAGCGGAGCCGGGCAATATTTTACACCACGCGCTTTGATCAGGGCTATGGTAGAATGCCTGCAACCCAAGCCCAACAAAACCATTGCCGACCCCGCTTGCGGAACGGGCGGGTTCTTCCTTGCTGCGTATGATTATCTGGTTGAGCATTACGACCTGGATAAATCACAGCGATTGTTTCTCAAGTACAAAACTTTCAACGGAAATGAGATCGTAGCCAGCACAAGACGGTTGGCTTTAATGAACCTGTTTTTGCACAACATCGGAGACATTGACTCGGATAATTTTATTTCACCAAACGATTCACTAATCGCAGACAGCGGAGAACGATACGACTACGTACTTGCCAATCCACCCTTCGGCAAAAAGAGCAGCATGACCTTCACTAATGAGGAAGGTGAACAGGAAAAAGACACTTTAACCTACAACCGTCAGGACTTTTGGGTGACCACCAGCAACAAGCAGTTGAATTTTGTGCAGCATATCCGCACCATGCTCAAAACCACCGGGCAGGCAGCAGTAGTAGTGCCAGACAATGTGTTGTTTGAAGGCGGAGCTGGAGAAACTGTTCGTAAAAAGTTATTGGAGACAACTGACCTTCATACCATTCTCCGGTTACCCACCGGGATTTTCTATGCGCATGGCGTAAAGGCGAACGTTATATTCTTTGACGCAAAGGTAGCCAGCAAAAACCCCTGGACAAAGCAAGTATGGGTGTACGACTACAGGACAAACATTCATCATACACTGAAGAAAAACCCTTTGAAATACGAAGACCTGAAAGACTTCATAATTTGCTACAACCCTAAAAACAGACACAAGAGAAAAGAAACATGGAACGAAAAGAATCCGGAAGGTCGCTGGAGAAAATATACGTATGACGAGATCATTAACCGGGACAAAACTTCCTTGGACATTACCTGGATCAAAGACCAATCTCTAGCCGACCTTGACAATTTACCAGACCCGGAAGAGATTGCAATTGACATCATTGAAAACCTGGAAGCAGGATTAGAAAGTTTCAGGGAAATAATGCAAGTAATCAATGGAAAATCATAATACAAAGAAAAAGTCACTGAACATTCAAAATCAATTATTTCCGACAGATCATTTGACTGAAAAAGGAAATAACCTTCCCCATACCATCAGTGCACCAAATAATTCAAGTTCCTGTATTTATCAAGCACTTTGAGTCAGACATATTTAACTTTTATAAAAAAACCATCCCGCATCAATTTTTCAACCGAGTCTTCCTTCCTGTTTAACCTTGAAAAAGACTGTCTCTAAAATCGGAAAGGGATTGATCTGAATGACAGAACTTCCAAAGATAATCAACCAATTTTGCTATTTTTAGCCGTGTCCTTATTTCCTGATTCCTGAAGTTGTTGATTATGCAATTCCAAAGATTTTTTACCCTTTTCCTGGTTGCCCTGTTGTTTTCATTCGAAACATTGGCTCAGGACGAATTTTATGTAGAAGGCTATCCCGACCGTTTGAGTTATTTACCGGGAGAAACCATCCATTTTCACCTTTCTACCACCGAAGAGCGCTGTACCATTAAAATATTCCGGCTGGGTCTGGAAGAAAAACTGGTCTGGTCATCTGACAGCATCAAAGCCGGTATGTACCCCGTACCGGAAAATGCCTCATCGCACGGTTGCAACTGGCCGGTCGCCTTCGGTCTTGAGATTCCGGACGACTGGACGAGCGGATATTACGAAGCACGGATGACCGTCAATGACCGGGGTGGGAAGTTTGTGCAGCGAAACATGCGAACAGCGGAGGGAACCCTCTTTTTTGTCGTCCGGAATGCTCAACCCGGTGTACGGACGAAAATTCTTTTACAACTGGCTACCAACACCTACAATGCCTACAACAACTGGGGTGGCTCTTCTTTGTACGGATTTCATGGGAGGGCCAATCTCCAGGGGCACCGGGTCTCCTTCGAGCGTCCCGCCAATCTGATGTTTCACCGATGGGAGTATGATTTTATCAAGTGGGCAGAACGCGAGGGTATCGTACTCGATTTCGCGGTCAACTCCGATCTGGAATTTCATCCTGACATACTTCAACATTATAATCTCGTACTGAGCGTTGGCCATGATGAATACTGGTCAGCCCCCATGCGCGATCATCTGGAGGATTTTATCGGCAAGGGTGGCAACGTGGCCTTTTTCAGCGGAAACAGCGTCTGCTGGCAGGTTCGATCGGAAGATGGTGGCCGGGCGTTGACCTCCTGGAAGCAATGGTACAATATGGATCCGCAATTTAAAACTGGCGAATACGACCATTTATCCACCTTATGGAGCCATCATCTGATCAACCGTCCGGAAAATCAACTCACAGGCGTCGGTTTTCTGCATGGGGGGTATCATCGCAGCCACGGACAGTTTATGGATGGCTCGGGAGCCTATACCGTACACCGGCCTGATCATTGGCTTTTTGCCGGTACCAATCTGAAGAAAGATGATGAATTCGGCGGTAAAAACACCATTGTTGGTTATGAATGCGACGGATGTGAAATGGTGATGGTTGACGGATTACCGGAGCCAACCCACCGCGACGGTACCCCGGAGGGCTTTATCATCCTGGGCACTGCACCCGCCCGGTGGCATCCGGATGATGCCGAATGGTACGAACGCTGGGAAAAAGGACGTACCGGTGCTGCGGTGATCGGTACTTACACCCGGGGAGGAACGGTTGTCACGGTAGGAAGTACGGACTGGGCGCACGGTCTGAAGGGTGACGACCCTGTCGTGGAGCAAATTACCCGGAATGTCTTAAACCAGTTAAAGCAAAGAGGATTGTAGATTTCAGATTGTAGATTGGCATCGAAATCAGCAATCAGCAATCAATTCCCCATTCCGGCTTTCTTAAGGCCCTCGGTGGTTACAAAATATTTGGCGATCATATTGGGTACTTCCCAGTCGGGTAATTTTCCAGCTTTCAGATATTCGAGATATTTCCGGGTAACCTGGGCAAAATGGGCTTCATGACCGACCTTGAATTCATCAGGAATCTGCACCACCCAACCCCGGTCATTTTCGGTAAAGGTCAGACCGGCATATTCGTTTTGCAGCGTAGCAATGGCATTCTGTAATGCCGTTGCCAGGGATGACTTATCATTCAGCGGTTCGATATATAAGGTCGGTTTGAATTGTTCTTCAGCTCCCTGTCTGATGATCAGGTTGGCTTTGGTACCTTTCATGATGCTGTAATGGGTGTCTCCTCCTCCGGAAGGCGCTTCAAAATTCCAGATGACCGACACCTTGGCATAGGTATCTTTTACCTTAAAGGTGATTTCTCCGTTGGCAAAAACTTCCAGCACAGAATCTTTGATTATATACTCCTCCAGGTATTCCGGATACTGATCCAGCTGGGTTACTTTCTCAAACTGTGCCGGCATCAGCTCGGTCGCCCAACGTCGGGCTTTCTCAACCTGAACTTCTGTTTTGTAATCGACCACCTGATCGGGATAGCACTCCCAAAAAACCAGGTCAACCAGGTGCGTGGTCACATCCACGATGCCTTCCCCCTGCTGGGTTACGTCAAAAAACCAGGCTGGTCGTTTGATCGGATTGCCGGAAACCAGCTTGGAGTAGTGGTGAACGCTTTCTTTGGTAATCGCCGGATCATCAACACTACCTTTCCGGAGCTCACCAAATAATGCAGGGTCCCGGGACAAAGCTTTCTGAAGCGCTGTGGATATCTCAAAACGCTCGGTCATAATATCATATAGGAGGACATTATTCTTTTGGGCTGTTTCAAACGATTCGACCAACAAGGGAAACTGCGCCGGATCAATGACCATCGGCTTATCGGCAAGCACATGGAGGGAGCTGGAAACGGCCCGGTGGATATAGTCGGTTTTTTTGGCGTTATTCCCGGAGACCACCATGACATTGCCCGGCTTTTCAAAAAGCATTTTTTCGAAAAAATCGGGGCCCAAATAGACCTTTTGATTCCAGGATGTTGGATTTTCCGTCCGGCTGTTATAAGCCTTAATAGCACTAAGGTAATTGTCCACTTCCGGCCCTTCCGGTGCAAAAACGTAGACATCGGCTGAAACATCCTCGTACATATCTTTCTGGACCAAGGCAGCATGAAAATGTCCGGGATCCACATTCATCAGGGTGACTGGTTTCGTTGACATATCGGAAGATTGGTCGGTGGAAGGGCCCTTACAGGCAACTAAAAAAAATATCCAATAAAAAGCTGGTCTGATACCGGAAATCCAACAGGAATATTTCATCTGGTTTCTATTCATGGCAGATCAATTGCTGACTTGATAATTTGAAAGGTCAAGTTAGAAAATAATTCAGGATTCCCCTTTTCGATATCCTGCATTTGCTGGGTATTTCCTTCATTAAAGGCCTTGAGGTAACTGAGTATTTGTCCCCTTCTGCCAGGCCGGGTCCCATCGTGTAACATGATGGGCCGTTGGTTGATTTTTTCAACTTTAAGGCTGATTAAATCTTTCAGATCTGATCCCAATTCATTGCCTTTCCGAAAATTCCGGATGGCGTCGATGTGCTTTTCTGCGAGTTTACTTTTATCCGTTTTTTGATAACAGAATGCCAGTAGATAGTCAGAAATCCTTTCATCCGGATTATAGGGTTTACCGACACCCAGATTTTCCGGCCAGGTCTGGGATGCCTCCAGTAAATCGATGGCTTTGAGGTAGTCGCCTTTTTGCACGAACGACAGCCCGGCTGCCAGATGGGCATCTTCCCAAAGCCGTCGACCTTGTGAAGCTCCCTCATAAGGGAGAACATGGGTACTTTTCAGCGCGTCAATAGCTGCCAGATATTGCTGGTTATCCAAAAGTGCTTTTGCATACAACATCTCAATGGCGTAGTTATGGGGCAGCCGTTCATGCGCTTCTTTGGCCGCCACGAGAAACTTGTCCTTCATGCCTTGTTTTTCATAATGTCCCAGTAAAGCATTCCAGGCTCTCCAGTTGTCTCTGTTGATTTGAAGGGCATGTTCAATATCCGGCAGAGCGGGTTCTCCCAAGTCGGATCTCAACGCCGCTCTGGTGAGATAAAAGGGTGCAAAATCTATGTTGTCCGGCAGTTTTTTAAAAAGTACCAGGGCTTCCTGTTTATGCCCCAGGGCCCAGTGGTTTAAAGCCAGGTAGTACTGCAGTTGCCAGGTATCATGCTGGCTGGTTGCCCACTCCAGGACCTTCAGGGTCTCGGCACGGTAGGGAAAGACCAGTTCCGCCGGCTGATCGGAGATGGCCTGCAGGTAGGCTGCCGATTTTCTTTCATCCTTGTCGTTCATCAGGTAGGACCACCAAAGATCAATCAGGGGATGTTGCGGGGCCAGCTCTAATACGGCAATGGCATCTTCCTTTAATCCTAGTGTAAAATACCGGATGGCCAGCTCCAGGTAGGTCTGATGGGGCAGCTCGCTCCGGTGGCTTTCGAGCACTGCCTGCTTATCGCCATCCAGCTTACTGATCAGGTATTGCTCCATCTTCGCGAAGTGATTCAATGGATCCAGAGCCCTCAGACCACCGATCTGACGGATGGCCGCCACCGTATTCCCTGAAATCCTCGCAGCTGCGATCAGTACCATGCGGGCAACGATATGAAACCGGTTGAAATCCAGGGCATTCCTGGCGTAACGCGATGCCTCCTCAGCAGCACCATTCTTCAACTGAATTTCAGCCATGGCAGCATAGGCATCTGCCCGGTATTTCAGCGACCGGGCCGCCCAGCCATAGCATTCCAGAGCATCGATATCCTTTTCCAGGGCCCGGTAAATATTACCAGCCAGAAAATTAGCTTCCGGGTCGTAAGTATCTTCTTTGAGAGATTGACGAATGTACTCCAGGGCCTTTTCGTAGTGGGCATTGCGCCATTTTATATCTGCCAGTGCATTCAGCGATCCCAGGTGCCCTGCATCCAGATCAAGGCACTTTAAGAAGCTGGCCTCTGCAGCAGGGTATTCCCGAAATTCCAGTTGTTCCATTCCCTGACGATACCATTGATCGGCCGATGTCGCATCTCCGGACATACCATTTTCATTGGGAACAAATGGCCGGTCCAGCAAACGGCCCTCCTGGTCGCCGGTACCGAAATGGAGATCCATCTCCCTGACCGAAATTTGATAGTCACTTCCGGGTTTACGGATCCGGATTTGCCGGACATCCATTGGCATCAGCTCCAGCGACGCGTTTAGCAGCTCTGCATTACCTGCTTTTACGATCAGGTGGCCCATCGACTTTTCCAGGGCGTTAATCCCGATCTCAAGGCTGTCACCCAATTCCCGCACATGCAGAATCCCCTTTGGCGATACATCACTCAGACCGCCGATTTCTTTCACCGGAAACCAGATTTCCCGCCAGAGATCCGAACGGCCGGGCTCAAAATCCGCCTGGGTAATCGGGGTCTTTACCCGGCCCGGAGAAAACTGATTGAATAGCCGGCCGGCCTGAAACTCAATATACTGTCCATCTGAATCGGTCAGGAGATCTTCCCAGATCCCACCAGACCGGGACAATGCCCAAAGCCAGAGTTTTTGTCCCGGCATCTCGTCGTAAGGAGACCAATGACCAAAACCAAACTGCCGGTCATGGTAATAACCTCCGAAAAAATCATTGTACTCGCCAACCACGTGATAGGATTTGCTGCCTCCAAAATTATTCTCCTTGTACCGGCTCAGCTTCCTCCCCTGATCATCCACCGGCCAGGGGTGTTCATCACCCGGGTGACCCACATAGGCATTTCCCGGACAGAAAAATTCCAGATCTTGCGTTGCCACGGCCGCTCCGGTCATCCAGTTGTAATAGGATTGCGTTTGATGGGTTGGATTATACCATAGTACCCGGGTCTCAAAGTAGGCCTTGCCGGGAGCCAGGTAGATCTCAACCCTCCACTGGGTATGCGAGGGAAGGTCAATCGCGCCCACAATGCAGCTCACACTTCCGTCGTCATAGGTCTGCGTGTAATAGTCGACCGGAGTAGCCGTAGACGGATGATGGCCAATGATCCCGAAATTAAACTCAATTCCTCCCGATGTCCATGGACCACGCATGGAGATGTTCCGGAATTTCATAACCTCATTCCGGTATATAAACTCTTCTCCGGTTGATTTTTCGATGGCACCCCATACTTTTCCGCCTACCTCCGGGAGCACGTATACTTCGATATAGTCGTTTTCCAGTTTCACGACTTTCCATTCTTTCATTTCCGGATTATGGCGGTAGCCTTCATACCGGAAATACGGATAGATCTTAGGATTGGAAACCAGAATGGGTACCGGGTCGGGATCGTCAAAAGCATAGGTCTTAAAAGCCTGTTTGTATTCAGTGATTTGAGCCGGGCTTTGCGAAAAACCCATCAATCCGGAAATCAGCAGGAAAAATATCAGGCAGCCGGCCCGGCTATATTGGTATGATTGAATTTGAATCTTCATATTACACCTCCTTTAATCATCGAATGCCCAAGATAACGTTCTCCCGGTAATTTGTCAGGATCAGAGAACCGCCTTTACAGTGTGATAAATTGCTTTAGATTTGCCGCTCAATTTCAATACATGCGAGCATCCAGGTGGGCAGTCAGCAGCTTTTTCTTCACCAATGGTGTTTTATACGCCACCTATGTTTCGCGAATACCCGATATTCAGCAGCATTACCATCTCGACTATAGGGGGGTTGGGTTTGTCCTGCTGACGGGAGCCATAGGTTCGCTGGTTGCCATGCCTTTTACCGGCAGGCTCATATCAACCTGGGGAAGCAGGCGGGTAACCCTGACGGCCTCATTCTTCTTCTGTCTGACTGTCGCAATGTTTATGGTATCACCCTTCGTTGGTCTCCTGGCCTTTATCTTCTTTTTGAAAGGTATAGCGGCAGGAATAACCGATGTGGCCATGAATGCCCAGGCCGTACTGGTCGAAAGGTCGTATCAGCGACCGATCATGGCCGCGTTTCATGGAATTTTCAGTTTGGGAATGTTTGCCGGAGCAGCCATCGGTGCTCTTTTTATCGCACTAAAGATCAGCATCCTGGGGCATATGATCATCGTCGGTTCCAGTAGCTTTCTGCTGGTTATCAGCATGGCCCGGTATCTGATCCGGGAAGATCTGACGGTCGGACCAGAAGCTGTCAATAAGGTTCATCTTTTTAATATCCCGGCAAAAGCCCTGATTGGTATTGGTATTATTGCCTTTTGCGGCATGCTGGCAGAAGGGGCAATGGCCGACTGGAGCACTAATTTTATGCGGGAAGTGATCGGAGCTTCTCCATCACTGGCCCCTATGGGACTTACCGCCTTTTCACTTGCGATGGTCATCGGAAGATTCCTGGGAGATCAGGCCCGGATGTTTTTTGGAGATCAGAAGCTCATCGGTATTTGCAGCATCCTGGCCATTGCCGGTCTGATACTGATTGTAAGTGGTTTGTTCACCTTCCTGGCTATTACCGGTTTCTTTCTGTCCGGCATCGGTTTGTCAGTCATTGCTCCCATCGCTTACAGCAAAGCCGGCAACTCGCCCGGTATCGATCCCGGAACCGGCATCAGCATGGTGACCACCATTGGTTATTCGGGATTTATTGTCGGACCTCCGGTCATCGGTTATCTTGCCGACTGGTATGGACTCCGGGTGGCGTATGCCTTTGTCCTTTTTTTATTGATCGTGATGTATCTGTTGAATCAACGGACGGGACGGGTACCTGTTGAGAGGAAAATCCAGAATAGTCCTGAAAGCTTAAGCCCCGGTGATCAAATGATCCACTGACCGCAGTAATTTCGCGATCCTGTCTAAATGGTGGGAATATATTGGATCTGAATTCAGTCGGGCATGCCGTTTTGCGTTCCGACTGCATCCCGGACAAAGGTACCCCAGGAGAGATTCATTTTACCTTCCTGGTGCTTGTCTGCCCGGTCGATGGCCATCAAAGCGGCATGTTCGACCACCCATTCAAAGTTGTTTTCGCCAACCGAGGTGGCTTCGGCATCGGGGGCAGGATTACAAAAATCAATGGCGTAGGGAATCCCGTCACGTACGGCAAATTCGGCGGTATTGAAATCATATCCCAGGGCTTCGTTGATTTTCAGGACCAGGCCTTCCACTTTTTTTAATAGGCCCTCAGGGTATTCCGGTGCCTCCTTCAGATACCGGAGATGGTGCGGATTGCGGGGTTCATAAGGCATGATGTGCACATATTTCCGGCCGATGCAATAACAGCGGAAATAAAAATCAAAATCGATATTTTCCTGCAGCATCATCACCAGATTTCCGGTCTCCGCATAGGCTTTGAATAATTCCTCAAAATTGTGCACTTTATAGACACTTTTCCATCCGCCTCCCGAGTGCGGCTTCATATACAGGGGAAATCCGCCCAGGTAAGCCACCATTCTTTCCCACTCAAGGGGAAATTTAAGATTCCGGAATGAATGATCGGTCGTATCCGGTGGCATATCCCGCGAAGGAAGCAGCACCGTTTTGGGTACCGGTACGTCAATTTTTTCGGCCAGTACATTATTAAAAAATTTCTCGTCGGCACTCCACCAGAATGGGTTATTGACGACGGCTGTCCCGCAGGCGGCAGCATTCTTCAGGTAGGCCCGGTAAAAAGGCACATCCTGGGAGATCCGGTCAATGATCACCGCATAGCCGCTGCCTCTCGCCTGGATAACCTCTTCGACCCTGGCAGCCTCAGCCTGGATACCTTTGATCTTCTTGGAATTAATCCGGTCCACAAATGCCCGGGGAAAGGTTTCTTCCTGGCCGAAAAGGATGCCGATCTTCTTCATGGTCGTTCTTTTGAATGTGCAAAAGTAAGATTTTCACCGCAATGCGATCAGGTCTGGTCCTTCCTCACCCTCTCTACTTTTTGATGGCTCACTGCACCATAAGTTGCGATCTGCGCCGGCAGCTTTCTTCTGCAAGCAAGAACTTTTTTATACCTTCCTGAAATGACGAGAAAAGTACTTCCACATTCCCTCTTTACCGAATTCGATATTTCTTTATTCCAGGCCGGAAAGCATTTTCGGCTCTATGAAAAATTTGGTGCGCATCCGGTCACACTGAATGGACAGGAGGGTGTCTACTTTGCCGTTTTTGCCCCTATGGCAGACCGGGTCAATCTGGTTGGCAGTTTCAACGACTGGCAAGGTGAAGAATTTGGTCTTTACGTGCGCTGGGATTCTTCCGGTATCTGGGAGGGTTTTGTGCCCGGAGTAAAAGCAGGTGACCTTTACAAGTATCAGATCTTTCCCAAAACCGGCAATCAGATCCTCCACAAAACGGATCCGTACGGCTTTTTTCAGGAAAAGGCACCAAAAACTGCCAGCATCGTCTGGACCCTTGAGCACCAGTGGCAGGATAAATCGTGGATGAAGGTTCGCCATGAGCACAACAGCTTAGCCGCCCCTTTCTCTGTATACGAAGTACACAGCACCTCCTGGAAAATGCATCCCAATGGTGATCTTTATACCTACGATGAACTGGCGGAACATCTGGTACCCTACGTAAAAGACATGGGTTTTACCCACGTCGAATTTCTTCCGGTTATGGAACATCCATTTGGAGGCTCCTGGGGATATCAGGTCAATGGATTTTTTGCGCCCACCAGCCGGCAGGGTGAACCCCAGGCTTTCATGCGCCTTATCGATGCCTTTCATGAGGAGGGCATCAGCGTAATTCTTGACTGGGTCCCTTCTCATTTTCCATCCGACGGGCATGGTCTGGCGACCTTTGATGGCAGTTGTGTCTATGAGCATCCGGATCCTCAAAAGGGCTATCACCCCGACTGGAAAAGCCACATTTTTAACTATACCCGGGGCGAAGTGCGTTCCTTTCTGATTTCCAGTGCCCTGTTCTGGTTGGAGCAGTATCATATCGATGGTTTACGGGTAGACGCTGTGGCTTCCATCCTTCACCTCGATTATTCCCGAGAGGAAGGCGAATGGACCCCCAATCAATATGGTGGTAATTACTATTTGGAAGCGATTGACTTTATCAAAGATTTCAATCTGGCTGTCTATTCAAATTATCCCGATGTCCAGACGATTGCCGAAGAATCGACTGCCTTCCCGATGGTTACTCACCCCATTCATGTCGGCGGTCTGGGATTTGGCATGAAGTGGATGATGGGCTGGATGAACGACACCCTGGAATATTTCAAAACCGATCCTTTTTTCCGCCGTTACGAACAAGGAAAGCTAACCTTCAATATGTACTATGCCTATTCTGAAAATTATGTCCTTCCCCTGTCGCACGATGAAGTAGTACACGGAAAAGCCCCGCTGATCTATAAAATGCCTGGTGACGAATGGCAAAAATTTGCCAACCTCAGGCTGTTGTTCGGATACATGTTTATGCATCCGGGCAACAAGCTCTTATTTATGGGGGGAGAATTCGGGCAAACCAAGGAGTGGAATTATCAGGAAGAACTGCAATGGCATCTTCTCCAGTATCCGCTCCATCAAAATGCGCAGGACCTGGTCCGTGATCTCAATAACTTTTTCAAGTCGGAAAAAGGCCTTTACGAACAACAATATCATCCGGAAGGATTTGAATGGATTGATTTTTCCGACGAAGTTCAATCGGTGATCGTCTTTTTGAGAAAAGGGAAGCAACCGGAAGATCGCATCATGGTGATCTGCAATTTTACTCCGGAGACCCGCGACAATTACCGGGTCGGCGTTGCCCGTGAAGGGAACTGGGAAATGATGATCAATACCGATGACAAAAAATACGGAGGGAGTGGTTATAATACTACCAGGTTTTTTAAAACCACCAAAGACCCCTACCATGGCCGGGATCAGTCATTCTCAATAAATCTTCCTCCGCTCGCCATGATGGCCCTGAAAATCAGCGGGTTCTGACCCTTACCAACGAGGACAAAAAAAAGCCGGAAAAACGAGGTTATCCAGCTTTATTTAAATTGTAATGTATGTTTTTTTTGCGGTTATAAACCGGTGAAAAACATCAATACTCTAGAGTTCAACAACGCAATTTTCTTCAACTCCAACACCTGACGGAACATATTTGTCGGCGGCATCATCATTAACCCAGACACTGCCGTCCAGCATATACCGGAAAGCATAAGACTGTCCCGTCTCCAAATCCAGGGTCGTGGTAAAAGCTCCGTTCTTCAGTTTGGTCATTTTGGCTTTCTTCGGATTCCAATTGTTGAAATCACCGACAAGTGCTGCAAATTTGGCATCTTTAGCTTCTTCTGTCTGAAGTTTGAAAGTAACCTTACAAACCGGCTTTGATTTTAAAAATTTCTTGGTAAGACTCATGATTTATGATATTTTAAGATACTGTTTAGTTCACCTCCATTTGAGACCGCAAAGGTACAAAATATTTTTTGGAAAAAGTGTTAATAATTTAGTCTTTATTCTGTGATCCCTAAAAAAGAAATTTTCAAGCTATCTATTTGACAATCAGCATATTAGAATGTATTATAACACGATGTTTAATCAGAATGCCGCATACCATCACTGACCTGGGGTCAAAAAAACGAATAAACCAAAACATTACGTACCATCTCATTGGCAACAAAAGTCCATCATTTCCGATATGAAAAACCGAAGAAAATTCCTGCAACTGCTCACTTCTTTTGGAGTCAGTGTTCCGTTCCTCCGCAATGCTTTTGACCGGCCTGTTAACAGAAGTCCGCTGATGCCGGCCACCGGATTGCCGGTTATCATTTGCAGCCGGGGTGAACAGTGGGGACGTAAAGTGCTGGAACCGGCGTGGAAAACCCTGAAATCTTCCGGTAATATTCTTGACGCCATTGAAGCCGGCGCCAATGTGGTAGAGCTGGACCCCGAAGACAATTCGGTAGGCTACGGTGGTCTTCCGAATGAAGAGGGAGTGGTCACTCTCGATGCTTCCATCATGTATGGACCTACCCACAATTGCGGATCGGTGGCTGCCCTGGAGCGGATCAAAACCCCTTCTTCGGTGGCCCGTCTGGTGATGGAACGCACCGACCATATGATGCTGGTCGGCGAAGGCGCGCTTCGTTTTGCCAAAGCTCATGGCTTCAGGGAGGAAGATCTGCTCACGGAAGAAGCCCGCCTGATCTGGCTCGAATGGAAAGAAAATCTGAGTGATAAGGACGATTGGTTCCCTCCTGCTGACGGAAAATATGAACCGCGAAAAAGACCCACTGGCACCATCAATGTCCTGGGTATTGATGGTCAGGGTAATGTCGCTGGTATTACGACGACCAGTGGTTTGTTTGGTAAAATACCCGGCCGCATTGGTGATTCTCCAATCATCGGTGCCGGTCTCTATGTCGACAACCGCATCGGAGCCGCTGGTGCTACCGGTCGTGGAGAAGAAGTGATCCGGACTTGCGGCAGTTTTTATGTGGTGGAAAAAATGCTACAGGGTATGACGCCCCAGGAAGCTTGCGAAGCGACGTGCAGACGGATTGTGGAAATCAATGGAGGACTGGACAAAGGCGATTACGACGACAAATTTGTCGCTGTCAATAAAAAAGGTGAAGTAGGCTGCGCATCCATCCGGGGAAGGAAAGGCAGTCATCCCTTTGTCAGCGCTATTTCCGAAAAAGGGTTTGAAGCTATGGAAGGTACCTTCTTCTAAGGCCTCCATTACTTCAGTTTACGGCAAGGGAATCAGCGGGAATAAAAAAATCAGAAAAAATCAGAAAGTCCCTCCCGTAATTATCTGATCATCCAGTCTAACCATCACCCGGTATTCAACCGGATAATTACTAAAACAGATATCCAAAGTCCTGCTTATGCGTCTTTTTGGTCGGTCCTGGCAAATTCCTTCAAGATAAGCGACATCTGCCACAACCGGCGATTCACCAGATCGTAAACAGAATCCTTTTCAAATTCCAGTATTCCTCTGGTTTTATCCCATGAGGTGGTGCCCGCCTTATGCCCTGTCAATATCTCGACACCCTCTTCAACCGTGCGGACAGCCCAGATATGAAACTGATTCTTTTCGACCGCATCGACGACTTCATCTTTGAGCATCAGATTACGGACATTGGCTTGCGGTATCAGGACACCCTGTTCACCGGTCAGTCCTGCCTGCCTGCATACTTCAAAGTATCCTTCTATTTTTTCATTAATACCACCCACCGCCTGAATCTCTCCTTTTTGATTGACAGAACCTGTCACCGCAATGTATTGTTTAAGGGGTACCTCCGACAAACTTGAAAGGATAGCATACAGTTCAGCACTGGAGGCACTGTCTCCTTCCACTCCACTGTAACTCTGCTCAAATACCGTCCTTACGGACACACTCAAGGGTTTGTCCCTGCCAAATTTCTCATAGAGATACCCGGATAAAATCAACACACCCTTGGAGTGAATCGGCCCTCCCATTTCGACCTCCCTCTCGATATCCAAAACTCCTTCACCTCCCACACTGGCTATCGCCGTGATCCGGCTCGGTCGTCCAAACCGGTTGTCGCCCGATTCTATAACGGACAAACCGTTAATCTGACCCACTTTTGATCCTTTCAAATCGATGATGATGGTTTTATTATTGATCAGTTCCTTGACCTTTTCGTACAAAAGATTAGAACGGTATTCTTTCTCGAAAATCGTCTTCTCAATATGACGGGCGGTTATGTTCGGGCTCTCTTCTTCTGTTGCATAATAGTGGGCTTCCCTTATCAAGTCGGTAATTTCTTCGATCTGGGTGCTGATTTTTTCCTGGTCCCGGGCCAGCCTGTGTCCGTACTCCAGCGTTTTGGCGATCGCTTCCGCATCGAGTTGGAGGAGAGACTCTTCCTGACAGAAACTGGAAATATAACCGCACAGATCTTTCAGATTGGATTTGGTAGCCGGCATAACCGAGTCAAAATCGGCTTTAACCTTAAACAGATCCTTAAAATCCTCATCATATACATATAGTAATTGCATCAGATAATCACGGCCAACCAGGATCACCTGAACATTGAGCGGAACCGGCTGGGGCTTCAGGCTTTTCGAAGAGAGAAATCCGTAACGCTCACTTGGGTCTTCGATTTCAATCTGGTTATTTCTCAGCGAACGTTTGAGAGTATCATATGAAAAAGGTGCCCGTAACAGATCATCGACCGGAATGATCAGATAACCCCCATTAGCCCGGTGCAGTGCTCCGGCCCGGATCAGGGTAAAATCGGTAACCAGCGTACCCATGACCGATTCATGCTCAATTTTTCCAAATAAATTATTATAGGTCGGATTTAATTCGACAATGATTGGCGGATGGTCCAATCCCGCATTGTCAACCAGGATATTAACCTGATAGAGGTGCTCAATCGAGCTGGCCGGGAAGGTCATCCCGATTTTCCGGTCTACCTGAATATTTTTTAGAAATTCGACCAGATTATCAAGAATATGCTGCTTCATGTCTTCCAGAATAGCCGCAACTCCTTCAATATCCCGGTATTTTGTCTCAATATCGTCAATGAGGTCGTTGATGGCAAAAAGGGCAGCCTTGCGTTCCAATTTAACCAGTTGCCGGTTGGCTTCCTTTTCTAGCTCGCGTGATTTCCGGATGGTCGATTCCAGTAACTGCTGAAACTCATCCTGTTTCTCCTGAATCTTCTCACGTTCCTCCGGACTCAGATTCTGAAATTGCTTTTGTGACATTGGTTTTCCGTTGACCAGCGGAATAGCCACGATTTCCATGGGCGATGTTTTGACGACAAACTTCCGGCGGTCGGCCTCCTCCTGAATACTGGTGAAAATTTCCTGTTGTTTAACGACCAGTTCCTGCTTGATCTCACTCTGCTGACGGTTGTATTCTTCACTGTCGAAAGTCCGTAACAATGATCTCTTTGCCTCGAGGATGAAATTTTCAAGATCCGATTTAAAGACTGATGCCAAACCCTGCGGAAGCCTGAGAGCTACCGGACAATAATTGTCTTTGAAATTATTGAGATAGCACCAGTCGTATGGAAGGTGTTCTCCTTTTACCAGTTCCTCCAGAAAACGCTGAATGATCGTGATCTTCTCCTCACCATGCGGAGTCGATACATATACATTAAATCCGGGTGCCCGGTTACCCAAACCAAATTTCAGGGCCCGGATAGCCCTCTCCTGGCCGATGACAGCTTTCTGATGCCGTGGTACCTGATACGAAGGTTCAGATAGATCATCCGTCACATAACGCTTCTTCAATTGGTTGGGTTGGAGACGATGTTTCTTCATGGGACCAATTTCCTTTCCCGAAAAATAAGCGTTTTTCAATTACTCTGAGCGAGCAGGATCATGAAACAGGATGATTTCCATTCTATATAAAGTCCATGCCGATCAAAACCCCGGACCGGTGAAGTATGATTATTCGGTTTAAGGGTATATATCCGAATATCCCCTGTCCGGGACTGACGCCCGGACCCGCAAGCTAACTGGAAAATATCACCGGAAGTGATGATCGCAATCGATTTCGCAGAAAACTTCCAGTAAAAAAAAGGACACTGCACAAAATTTTTTCAAAAGTGAGTGCGTTATACAACGTGATTCAGTTCACTAAATCGCAGACTGCCTTATAAGTTATACGCATACATTCTTGAAAATTTTTATCAGGAAAAGCCTCATTTTATTGTATAACTTAAAATATCAACTATGGAATTTCGAAATGAAAGGTATCAGGATACCTCGGGTTCAACTGCATTCAAAAAACTCGCCTGGATCATGGGTGGTTTGTTTGCCGTAGCATTTTTCGCAGCCATTTATTATGGCATCAAGAGTCATAATTTACAGACCGAAAAATCGTATTTATCGGTTAACCTGGATGATCTGGATCAGCAAAAATTACAATTGGAGTCCGAATTGACTGTACTCGACAGCAACTACCAGGAACAGATCAGCGAAAACACTACGTTGGCCAGTACGCTGGAGGAGCGTGTCAAGGAAGTCGACGATCTGAAAGCCCGGGTATGGACAGCCAGGCAAAAACTGACCAAAAGTGAAGAGGAAAATAAAGTCATCAGCGAAAAAATGGTTCAGCTCGAACAATTGAAAGAGGAGCTGGAGAGTGATATTGCCTCGCTGAATGAGACCAATCAGGAGCTGGCATTGACCAATGAAAAAATGGCCAATGACCTCCAGATATCCAAAGAAGAGACTGCTTCGCTCAGCACTCAGCTCAGAGATATGACCATCAAGAATGAAGCCCTGATCGATCGATTGTATACGCTGGCTCCTGCCGGGTTTGTTGCCAATAATTTTAATATTACCGCCGCGCGGAAAAATGACAAATTAACGGCCAAAGCAAAGCAGGCAGAAAAAATCCATGTCTCATTTGATATTAATGATGTGCCGGCCGAATATCAGAATGAAGAAGAAATTTATCTGGTATTGACCAGGTTTGACGGCAACCCGGTTTCCGAATTACCCGGTAAGGAGGTAGAGGTCGCTTCGATCAATCCAGTCACCATCAATGTAGTGGACCGGAAGTCCACGAAATTAAAAGACCGGCAAAATATCGAAATGTCGTTTGCAACCGACCGGGATCTTGAATCCGGTATTTATAATGTATTGGTTTATGCCGACCATGGCTTTCTGGGATCAACCACTTTCCAATTACAGTAAGTCATTGATGAATTTCACTCCTGCCTGATCTGTCATCATGATCAGGCAGTTTACCATAAATAATTCATCGGATATCAGAATTACCTCCTGATTATAATCAGGGGGTAATTTTTTTGTACACGCCATTAACCTTCCCGGCAGGATTGTCTTAGTGAGACCTTTACCGGATTTCAGTCGCATCCTTCCCCTGATCGATTGATACAAGAGCCGACAATTCTGACAAATAAAATTCTCTTTTTCTCCATTAACTTAATCAGGCCAGGATATCATTTCCGGGAAAGTGCTATATTCAGCACCATAAAACAATGATCCTGTCATGAAATATCTGCTGCACCTGATGTGCTGCCTCTTTACAGCACAGTTCCTGATAGCCCAAAGCGGAAAAGTATATGATAATTTGACTCTCCAAAGCAATATCCTGAATATGGAGCGAAAATATGCCATCTACCTGCCGCCGGACTACCAATCGTCCGAACGAAGCTATCCGGTGTTGTATCTGCTGCATGGAGGTGGCGATGACCAGACCGGCTGGGTGCAGTTTGGAGAAATTCTACATATTGCCGATCAGGCGATCAAGGACGGTACCGCTACTCCGATGATCGTGGTAATGCCGGATGCCAATACGGGGCGGCGCGGCTATTTCAACTCAATCGACGGGCAATTCCGTTATGAGGACTTTTTCTTTGAAGAATTGATGCCTCATGTAGAGAAGAAGTACCGGATCAAAGCCGAAAAACGCTACCGCGCCGTAGCCGGCCTTTCCATGGGTGGTGGAGGGACCTTCATGTATGCCCTGCACAGACCCGATCTGTTTTCCTCCGCCTGCCCGTTGAGTGCATCGGTCGGACCTCTTTCCCTCGATGAAGCTAAAAGCAGAATGGAGCGGGCCGGACAACCCATACCGTCCGATCAGGTACTCGAAACCTATTACAAGACCCATAATGCCCTAAATCTAATCGAGAGCATGCCCGCGGAGGAGATTAAGAAAGTTCGCTGGTTTATTGATTGCGGCGATGACGATTTTCTCTTTGAAGGCAATGCCCTGGTCCATATCGCTTTGCGAAAGAAAGAAGTTGCGCACGAATACCGGGTCCGGGATGGCCGGCATTCCTGGACTTACTGGAGAGAATCGCTGCCGGTGGTATTGTCGTTTGTCAGTGATGCATTTCATCAATATTAATTTTTTTCATAATTCGTTTGAAAATAACTCATCAACTAATAATTTAATAACATAATCTCCTGATCTCTTATATCTTAACTGATTATGACAAAAATCCTCACATTAATTTTAATCACCCTGACCCTTACTGGATTATACAGCCAGAGTGGCAAGGTCTTCGACAATCTGTCGCTGCAGAGTGAAATCCTGAAAATGGAGCGTAAATACGCCGTGTATTTGCCTCCGGATTATGAGACCTCCCAGCGAAGTTATCCGGTTTTATATTTGTTGCACGGCGCCGGTGATGACCAAACCGGATGGGTCCAGTTTGGTGAAATATTACATATTGCGGATAAAGCCATCAAAAATGGTACAGCCACTCCAATGATCGTCATCATGCCCGATGCCAATACCGGACGGCGAGGGTATTTCAACAGCCCGGATGGAGAGTTCCGTTATGAGGATTTTTTCTTTGAAGAATTGATGCCCCATGTCGAAAAAGAATTTCGGATAAAAGGTGAAAAACGCTACCGGGCGGTCGCCGGGCTTTCCATGGGCGGGGGCGGTTCATTCATGTATGCTTTACACCGGCCCGAACTCTTTTCTTCCGCTTGTCCCCTCTCCGCCTATATCGGACCACTGACACTGGAAGACGCCCGGAATATGTACACCCGGATGGGTCTTACCGCCATTCCTGATGAAACGCTTGAAGCTCATTATCACCGACACAATGCAATTTCACTGGTTGAATCGATGAATGCCGATGACCTCAAGAAAGTACGCTGGTTTATTGATTGTGGTGATGATGATTTTCTCTATGAGGGCAATGCCCGCATCCACATCGCCCTCCGGAAGAAAGAAGTTCCGCACGAGTACCGGGTCAGGGATGGAGGCCACACCTGGACCTATTGGAGAGCATCGCTGCCGGTAGTGCTTTCCTTTGTCAGTGATACATTTCATCAACATTGAGAGTCCGCAAAGAAAATAACTAATAGCTACCTCATCGCTTTTCATTGCCTCTCGCAGAGGCCGCAAAGTCCGCTAAGAATGCACTGAAAATAAGCAGTAATTCCTCACCAATTATTCTATCTCCTATATCAATGATCTCACCGATTCAGAGTAGATTAATCTTCCACATTACGACGCAGCAATAATCGATAATTAATAATTACCTCATTGCCTCTCGCAAAGGCCGCAAAGGTCGCCAAGGATGTACTGAAAATAAGCAGTAATCCCTCACCGATTACTCCGGCACCGACACACCTGGTCTTTCACACATTCCAAGTATGATTTACTTGCCAGCATTAATATTCCACATTACGACGCAACAATAATCAATAATTAATAATCAATAATTACTTCATAGCCTCTCGCAGAGGCCGCAAAGTCCGCTAAGAATGCACTGAAAATAAGCAGTAATTCCTCACCAATTATTCTATCTCCTATATCAATGATCTCACCGATTCAGAGTAGATTAATCTTCCACATT
>CAYRYD010000045.1:0-46143 GCA_964428345.1 uncultured Saprospiraceae bacterium
GTAGCGGAGGCAGGACTTGAACCTACGACCTTCGGGTTATGAGCCCGACGAGCTACCAACTGCTCCACTCCGCGATGTATGTATCCTTTCTTTCAGAAGGGAAGGCAAATATATAACTTTTTTCCGACTGTAAAAGTTCACCGGCTCTTTCCGGTTAAATTTAGTTGGTAGAATTTCACAACGGGAGAGGAAGGTTCATTCAACCAACAATCCCAGGATAAACGGATTTCAAAATACCACCGTTTCCGTCTGCTCCATGGCTTCATTGGCTTTGGCGACACAAATAGCGGTATCCCGCCCATTTGGGTAACTGGAAAGCGGCATCTTGTTGTCCCGGATACAGGCGATAAAACTCTCCAGGGCTTTGCCCGTGGGTTCGGCATCATCGCCTGGCTGATCACCAGCCAGAATGGGAATCCCTTTCCCGGGCTCCCAGACTTTCATTGTAGCGCCGGATACTCCGTCTACACCTGCAACTTCCCGGTTTTGGTTCATCCAGGCAGGTTCCACAAACAATGAGGCCTGATGCCCCTGTTCCCCGGTCACCTGGGCGGTTGCATTTTTCCCGTAAAATAACATCTGGTAACCCCGGTGGGCGTTGGTGGTCAGGCAGGTATAAGTAGCCTGTATACCATGGCTGTATTGGAAAACGCTATGGACATGGTCAAAGGTCTCCCGCCCGTCTTTCCAGTAATCAATCCCGCCATAGCCCATGACGGAGGTCGGCATATCTTCCAAAATCCAGTTGACGATATCGATCTGATGTGATGATAGCTCCGCCATCAGCCCCCCCGAATACTCCCGGTACATACGCCAGTTTATCAACCGTTCCAGTTTCGGATCATCAACCGGGCGCCTCCAGTTTCCATTGCGGTTCCAGTAACATTCAACGTGTGTCACCGGACCAAAATCCTCACTGCGAATGATCTCTTTGATTTTTCGATACAGCGGATTGTAGCGATGCTGATACCCTACCTGAAAAACCAGGCCGGTATCATGCAGCACCGCACCCAGGTTTACCGACTCTTCTGCCGTAAAGCACATGGTCTTTTCACAATAGACATGTTTTCCAGCTTCAACAGCTGCTTTTACCATTGGGTAGTGAAGGGAAAGAGGAGTGGCGACGATTACAGCATCAACTTCCCGGTTATCAAGAAGTTGACGGTAATCGGAATATCCATTACAACCGGGCGTCGCCAATTGTATGCCTTGCTGCAGCCGGGAAGGAATCACATCACTGCAGGCCATTACACGGGCATCAGAGGTATTCTGCAGCAACTTGATCAGCCAGCTACCCCTGCTTCCGGTGCCAATCACCCCAATATTGACCGGGTTAAAATTTATGTGTCTGGTAGTCCACAGATTCCCAACCGGGATTTGGGTAAAAGCCAGTCCGGCCAGAGCTGCCCTGCCGGATTCCTCCAGAAATTTTCTCCTGTTAATGTGCATCGTATCCCAACTACAAATTCAATCGTTGCTGCAAGAATACGAGGCTCTTCCGTCAATGAAGATGACGGTGCTTAGCGGCAAAGATGTTTCTTCTCAACGTCTGAGTCAGACCATAGGATTAAAGTCGTCAATCAGTGGATCAACAATAAGACGGAATCTTCCACTGCCGATACCTTATGGGTGAGCCGGGGCGGAATCCCGACAAAATCCATGGGAACGGCCAGATGTTCCCTTCGATCAGCCTCTTCATAAACGGCATCACCGGAAACCAGTAACAACAGGGCTTCCGAGGTGCTTTGGTGTTCTTTAAGCACTTTATCTTTACGGATGGTCAGCATGGTGACACTTCCCCGGGCATTGTGTACTTTGTAGGTAACCACATCCTTTTCCGGTGTACTTATTAAATCGCTTAAATTCATAACGGTGATTTTTTTGATCTGAACGGCAGGTTAACTCATTAAAAATAAGACAATTGCTCTTTCAATTGGGTACTCCGGATCACAGTTTACCTGGCAAAATCAGTAAGCGGACGATAAGCCTCCCACCGAACAATCAACCTATAGAGCGAGTTCTCATGCCAACTCAATCAAAATAAAAATGTCGTATATGAAAAGGGCAAGTATCCACCCCGGGAAAGGGCAAGTGAAAGCAATCTTCATGGCCAGTTTATTGCTGGCATCCCCGGTATTTCAATCCTCCTGCAATACATCGAAACGCACTCAGGGAGCGATCATCGGGGCTGCTGCCGGGGCGGCGGCTGGAGCGGTGATCGGTAAGAAAAACCGGGCGGTCGCCATCCTGTTGGGGGCTAGTATTGGAGGAGTGGCCGGTGGGCTCATCGGAAATTATATGGACAAACAAGCGGAAGAGATCAGGAATGATCTGGAAGGGGCAAAGGTAGAGCGAGTTGGCGAGGGTATTGTCGTCACTTTCGACTCCGGCATGCTGTTCGATTTTGATTCGGATGCCCTGCGGCCTGAAACCCGTGAAAATCTCCATCGGCTGGCCAACACCTTAAAGAAATACGATAAGACCGATGTCATCATTTTCGGGCATACCGACAGTACGGGAGACCTGAATTATAATCTGAACCTATCAGAACGAAGGTCAACATCGGTTGAAAATTATCTGGTGACCAGAGACGTCAAACCTCAAAGACTGAAACCGGAGGGATTGGGTGAAACGGATCCGGTGGCTACCAATGATACCGAAGCCGGACGCCAGTTAAACCGGCGGGTTGAGTTGACTATCGTTGCCAATAAAAAATTAATCCGCGACGCCAAAAAGGGACGGATCCCGGAAGCCTGACCAGGAAATCATTTTCTATTGAAAATCTAAAAATCAAATCCTCATGAAAAAAATATTTTTTCTGGGCTTGTGTCTGTATGCCAGCTGGCAAATGGCTAATGCCCAAATTGAAAACCGCTTTTCGATCGGACCGCGGGCAGGTGCTAATTTTTCGAATATCAATTCGGATAATTCGAAAAACCTCACCGGACTGGTTGCCGGCATTACATCGACTTACAGTATTAATGAAAAATCGGGAATTACGGTTGACCTGCTTTACTCCGGTGAGGGCTATCAATCGGGCAACCTCGAGGTAGCCCTCAACTATCTAAAAATCCCAATACTGTACAACAGCTTTTTTGGAAAATTGGGTGAAGCCTTCCGGCCAAAAATCTATGTAGGATTTGCACCGGGATTTTTGCTTTCGGCAAACGCCAATGACAACGATATTAAAAATGAATATAAATCTACGGTCTTCGACCTGGTGGGCGGGCTAGGTTTTAATCAACGCCTCGCAGACCGGATATGGTTAAATGTAGATCTCAGAGCGTTCCTGGGTCTCACTGCCGTAGGTGAATCGGGAGATGCCAAAAACCGCACCATCCAGGCCAGCCTGGGCATTGCCTATGGACTCTAATATGAAAACCTAACTTAACGGTTGATCAGTAATTTCTTGGCGGTCGAGTTTTGGCCCCTGCTATCGGTCAGACGGTACAAATAGAGCCCTGGCGCCCAACCGGAAATATCGATGGAAGTATTCGGTAGCAATGACTGACGGTGTATCCTAACCCCCAGCTGATTGATAAATTCTATTTCTGAAAAACCTGACTGTAAGTCGAGAGCGGTCGGCTGAATAGAAACCCTGCTGGCAGCCGGATTGGGAAACAGGATGCTCTCAAAAAGTTCACTTCCGAAATTTTCAGTAGTGGTGATTTCACCTTGATTGTATTCCAGAATTCTAATATCGTCAAGATAAATTCCATCGCGGGTATCAGCCCGGGTTGAGTGCATCGTAAACCGGATCAAAATTTCCTGACCAACAAATTCAGACAAATCGATGCGTTCGATCACCCAATTTAATTGCCTTCCGGTATATAGTGGTAAGCCTTTATTGATATTCAGCCGGCCCACGACCGAATATTGACCACATAGAGGATTAAAGACCTTACCATCGGTAGAAACTTCCACCAGTAAATAGTCATACTGATTCTGCATATCCCAGTAAGCCTTGAAAGTGAGGACCGCCGAGTCACCATCCTGGATGGAAACCGGCTGTTTGACCGTCAGATGATTGCTGGTAAAAGGTATGGTATTGCCTTTCGGACTATCGGTGAGACTGGTGGGTGCGCTGACAAAATGATTATCGCTCTCGTCCCACTGTGCCAACAACGCGTTGGTTTGCCATTCCGTTTTTTCTCCGGTACTGTTTAAGGCAAATCGGGGAAGACGGTAATGTTTCACCACCGTATCGGTCCGGCTGTATGAGCCATTGTCTATGGTATAGGCAAACTGGATGCGTTCGCCATCCTGAATGGAAGGTGAAAGAAAATACTCCAGCTGATCTTTCTGGTTTCCAAAAAGATTCAGAATGTACAATTTGGATGGACTGTTGAATTCAATGTTTGTGGTGATGGGTTCAAAGGTGAGGGTAAAAGCGACTTCTTCAAATCCCAGCTTGGTGAGTGAAAAGGGTAAAATGCCAGTTGTTTCCGTAATGTAGGCTTCCGACTCATCAAATACGAGAGCCGTATTCAGCAGAAAATGGGCGGCATTCAGATTTTGATCGAGTGTCTGCTGACATAAATATTCGACGTCAGCCGGATTGGGCCAGAAACTGTGTTCTTCGGTTCCGATTTCAGGTGTCATCGACAAAATGCTGGGTTTATCCTGAGCTCCATACATCCAGTCGTCGGCATCACCATTCGTTGGATAGGCAACTGTCTCCAGCCCGGTGCCATAAACATACCTGTTTTCACGGGTCAGGAGGCCTCCCAACTCCTTAAAAACCTCAGCATCTTCTGCCGGCTTTTGAGTATACCCATACGGATAGATCAGGTAGCCGCCCCAGCTGTGATAATTGAGCGATAGTTTAAAATCGTGACTCTCTACAAAAGATTTAACCGCCTGGGTTTCGGGCTCGGAAAAAGGACCAGGTCCCCTGTAAACTTCCGATTGAGGGTTTCCCGACGATCCTGCATTGTCATGTCCCCATTCATGACCATAGTTCCGGTTCAGATCAACGCCAAAGGTACCGTCTCCATTGTGCCTCCGGTTTTTCCTCCACAAACCACCCCCTTCCGGTCGCATTTCTTCATTATAGATATAGCCATCCGGATTGACACAGGGTAAGAAATACAGCTCGACATGATTGAGAAGGTAGGTGATTTCTTCATCCTTACCATAGGCTTCGAGGATATACCACATGTAGTAGATCAGTTGGGTAAGGCTGATAGGCTCCCGGGCATGATGAAGGGCGGTATATAGCATCTGGGGTTCGCCGGCTTCCTCCTGGTTGGGATTATCGGATATCCTGACCCATTCAATCGGTCTGCCTTCAGCCGTCAGGTAATTTCCGATGGGTTGTCTTTGGGACACCAGATGGGGATAGAGTTCAGCCATCCGGTCAAGTTCGTCATGCATCTGGGAATAAGTATAATGCCCCCGGTAACTACCCGGGAGGTAATGCTTCGGAGTTTTGTACTTCAGGGTTTCGAGGTTATCCAGGCAGGTTTGATTCGAACGCCGGTGATCTTTTTGGCGATCCTGCTGGTAGGCCAGTTCGGCATCGGATTCGATAATCATCACCTGATGTCCGGCATTCCTGGCTGTCTCCAGTTCATAGCGGGAAAAATCACCTTCAATATAAGTACCTCCGTCAAGGATATGATCAACAGCGATACCTAACTGACCCAGCTGACCCTGACTCCCGGAGATCCGGGCCCGGCTATATTGCTGGGCCTGAACCGAGAGGTTAAAACAAAGAATAGCCAGGAAAACGAAAGGATGTTTTCTAAAAATCATATTCGATGGAGTCATAAAATACAGCGGTAAATATAAAAGTTTATCCAAACGGAGCCGGCATGTCTCCTAATTAGTTATCAACAAATACAAAAATATTAAATATTTTTATAATATGAAATCAGTGACCGGAGATATCTTGATCATTGGCCGAAGAAAAATGTCTGCGATTGTTGAAAAATCAGCATGAAAATCGGCGCAAAAGCAAGGGGGGGTTATTTTCCCTTACCCTGAAGCAATACCAGAATGGTGTAGAAGAGAATTTTGAAATCCAGGGCCAAAGAAGCATTTTCGATGTACAAAATGTCGAATTTCAAACGCTGGATCATCTGGTCGACAGTACTGGCATAGCCATACTTAACCTGCCCCCAGGAAGTGATGCCCGGCCTGACCTTTAAGAGGTGTTTGTAATGCGGTGCCCGCTGCATGATCTGCCTGATGTAATACGAGCGTTCGGGTCGCGGACCAACCAGTGACATTTCGCCTTTGAGTACGTTCCAGAACTGGGGTAATTCATCCAGCCTCCATTTGCGCATGGTGGCCCCAAATGGGGTACAACGCTCATCGAGATCATGTGATAACTGCGGACCGTTGGTTTCGGCATCCTGATACATCGACCGGAATTTGTAAATGGTGAAGGGCTTGCCTCCATAGCCGATCCGCTCCTGCCGGTAGATGACCGGACCAGGTGAGGACAATTTAATCCGGAGGGCAATGTACAGATAAACCGGAGAGAGCACCAACATCAGCACGATCGACATCGCCACATCAAAGACCCGCTTCAAAAGGCGCTGCCATCGGGGCATGAGTCCCTGCTCAATCTCAATGAGTACGGCACCGTACACGTGGTTCATCTTGACGGTACCCAACATGATATCGTACATATCCGGAATAATCTTGACCAGAAGCCGGTCTTCAAAGTCAAACAGAATATCGAGTATCGATTTGAGTTTCCCGTGTTCCGAAGTTTCAATGGCAATGATCACCTCTTCTACCTCGTATTTTTCGATCACCTGGGTAATATCATCAATGTTTCCCAACTTCGGGAGGTATTGCATCAGCTCATTGGCCGACTGACCATTGGCATCGATAAACCCCATAAACTTATAGCCCAGGCCTTTGCGCAGACCACTGACTTCCTCATACATCTCGACTGCACGTTCATTGCCTCCGATAATGATGGTTGGATACTGCACCATGCCGGCTTTCAACCGGCGACTGGCCAGGGTGAGGAGTACGGACCGGGATGAAACCGTGAGAAAAAACTGTAGAAGAAACAAGACAACAAAAGACTCGATATAACCGGTATAGTCGAAGACGGTATCGTCCAGGATCAGCGTAAAAAAAAGGAAGAGAACCCCTACAAAAATCAGCCAGAAAGTACGGGCAATTGTCCTGATCCTGGACTTTCGGTAGAGGTCATGGTATTCATCAAAAATCGAATACAGCAACACCCAACCCAGGGGGATCAGCAGGATACCCAGATAGAAATTGCGGTCATCCAGCATATCCCAGGAAAAGAAGCCATTCTCCGCCCGTTTCCGGTAGGCGAAAAAACAACCCCAGGCCAGCATAGCCATCAGGAAGTCAAAAACTCCGTATACAATGATATCCCGGTTACGGCGATTTCTCACAGGTGGAAATGTAACAATTTTATATTATCTATAATCACATCCTGACTGTCTTTGCCCCCTTCACCGTCGAAGGAAGCCCGGAAAATCACCTGATAGTCCCTGGCTTTGGCAGCCTGCACCTCCTGGGTGAAATTGACATATATTTTCTTTGGTACCTGGTCATTGGCAAAAAGCAACAGCTTATAGATTGCTGTACCATTGTCCGTACGCAGGCCAATGGCCAGACTGGTCTCAGCGGCATATTCCATTTCCAGAAAAACCGGCGAACCGACATCCGGAAGGGCATAGGAAAAATTGGAGGCCACCTCCAATACCGGATGTGCGGCAGTGAGACTGGCTTGGGCCGACCTACCCTCGATCACGCTGTTAGGCTCGATCCGAAAAAATGTCAGGGAATCCCCATCCAGATCCTGGCGGAAGAGATTACCGGACTCAAAATCTTCCACCAGGGGAAAAACAACGTTACGGGCATAGCTAAACCGGGGCGTGATGACCAGAGATCTACCAGGACCAGCCACTATATCTGTCCTCCAGGGCGCAATAAGCGGGTAGATTACCGGTGAGGCCGCCTGGCCATTTTCCCGGATGCCGGCAAAGATATCCAGATGGATCATTTCAGTCCCCAGCACCGGTATTACCGAAGGAACCGGATAAGCGCCGATCAACTGACTGTCGGCATAGATCCAGATTTCGGAAATCAACTGCTGACTGGTACCCTGTCCGCTGACAGGGGCAAATTCGATCGAATCGACCGTAACAAACGCGGGTATCTCAGCCAGTTTATTTTTTTCGCATGCCAACAATAAGAAGGCCAGGATCAGCATCGCGTTCCACCAACTCATTTCAGGGCCTTATCGAGATTCTGTTGAATTTCATCTGAGATCTGAAAGGCGAGTTCCAGGGCCCGTAAGGCATCGTCGATGCCGACTTCAGGGGGCTTCTGATGGATGATCGACCTGGCAAAACACGACAGTTCCATTTCAATGGCATTGACCGGTTGGGTTTGGGGGATGTCAATCTCAACCGTCTTGACGCCATCAGCCGTCTCCAGTTCGAAGATGTTTAAACTGGTCTCACCCTCCGGCAATTTGCCATCGTGCATCCGGATGATCTGAGCGGATCTTTCCAGAAAATCGAGCCCGATATACGCATCCGGTTGAAAGATCCTCATTTTCCGCATATTCTTGAAGGACATCCTGCTGGCTGTCACATTGGCTACGCAACCGTTTTCCCATTCAATACGGGCATTGCCGATATCGGGCGTTTTGCTGACCAGGCAGACTCCGTTGGCCAGGATCCGCTTTATTTTAGAAGGTACCAGATTCAGTATGATATCCAGATCGTGGATCATCAGATCCAAAACTACCGAGACGTCGGTACCCCGGGGATTAAAATTAGCCAGACGATGCACCTCAATAAACCGGGGATCAACCTTGAGATGCTGAATAGCCAGCATGGCCGGATTAAAGCGCTCGACATGACCCACCTGGGCGATCAGGCCCTTTTGTTTTTGGAGAGCCAGAAGGGACCGGGCCTGATCGACGGTAGCGGTGACCGGTTTTTCAATGAATACATGTTTTCCCTGCAACATCGCCAACCGGGCTAAATCGTAATGACTGGAGGTTGGAGTCACAATATCTAGCGCATCGACCGCCATCACAAGATCAGGCAGGTTTTCAAACGAAGTCGCCCCGAGCTCTTTGGCTACCTCCGTAGCCCGGGACCGGTCGGTATCGAAAAATCCAACCAGCTCAAAATCCTCAATGCCCTGCAAGCATTTCAGATGAATCCTGCCGAGGTGACCGGCTCCAACCACACCGATTTTAACCTTCATACCGGCTGTAATGCATTAGAATAAGTCCAAAAACCGTAACGAGAAACAACAGAGCGGCGGCCATCTTCACCGAAAAATGGATGTAATTAACAAAACTCAGGATCTCCTCCTTTGAATCGGGATATTTGGGCAGGATTTCGTCCTTTAACTTTTGCCGGTTGAAAATATGCCCAGCCGAAAACTCAATCTTATGGTCCGTCAGGTAATGGTAGACTTTGATGACCTTCCAGCGAAAATAAAAGTTGACAAAAAGTAAAGCCGCAAAGAGACCCAGAATCAAAGAAACCCCCAAAACATACATAGGCTGCACTCGACATTAATGTGCAAAAATAGCATAATGTACCTTTTGCAGTGCGCAAATACCCTTTCTGATGACGACAGAAAGGCAAATCTAGCGAACGGTCGGATCTTCGATCTTTCCAGCGAAAATCAACGTTCCGGTTTTCTTGTTGCGCAGCAAAAAGACAAACGGACGATCAAACCGGAGCTGCGGTGGTAGTGATGTCACCCCTACTCCAACACTGGTTACCGCTGCTCCCTCGGCGCCTTTCTCGTCAATCTTCAGATACGTCTTATGCAGGACCTTGGAAATGAACAGATTGCCCTCCGGCGCGGTACCTAAATTGGAAAAGTCAGCCTTAAAAGGATCGAAGGCCTGGCTCATGCCCATGGTCTTCAAGACATCATTGAGCAGCACTTTATATTCGATCTCAAATTTTGGTACGTCCAGTAGTATCCTTCCCGTTATCAAATCCTCTTCGTAAAGGGTTTCCAGGCGTTCGGGATCGAGTTGGGCAATGAGCTGATCCGGATTTTTACCATCCGGGGGCAGCATCAGCACGAGGCTGTATGCAGTATCGGCAAAGGGCATTTCTACCGCCGAAAAGTCGCTGTTTTGGTAATAACGCAGGGTGTTTATGTCCTGATACATCATCTGGGCCTGAACGATTTGGCCATCTTTTCGCACAAAATCGCCGGCTCTGGTACTTTCCTCCGGAAAAGGGAACATCCAGTCGTCCTTAAAATACAAGGCATTTATGAGGAACATCACTTCCTCCTGACTGATCTCATCCAGGATTTTGTCAATCCGGCCTTTCGTTGCCAACTTCACCCAATCGTTGATCTCCGACAGGGCCGCCGGATCTTCAAAGGCCAGGTCAAAACGACCGGCATCAAAATAATCGCTGGTGTACCGGAGAAATGTTTCTTTGGGAAAAATCCGGTTTTTATCCCAAAACACCGCATTACTGGTCTCGAGCACTGCATCGGTTTTTTCCAGTTCGCGAATCAGGTCTTCGTAAGCTTGTCCCAGATTAAATCCGGACTGAGCAGAGTGCAGGGCCAGGCTTTCTGAAATACCATCGCGGGTGGTCCCGGCTGAGCCTTCATAGGTCATATAGAGGGCAGCGGCGATGCTCAACGGGGAAATGTTCAAATTTTTACCGGACTGATCCGAGGCGACCGATTGCTGAAAGAGGTGCCACTGAAAATCAGACAAGCTGCCCAGTAGTTCTTCCATTTGCAACTCTCTTTCCGGAGGAAGGGAGTCATCCTTTTCCTTGTTGCAACCGCCGGCCAGCAATATCAGCATCATCAATCCATACTTGATCATACGTAGGGCATTTTACCTATATAGACGTGAATAATGTGAATAACGTTTGATAGAAGTACAGATTTTTACCCGGAAGTCAAGGATAGATACTTTCACCCAATCCACGATCGCCGGTCAATATTCTTCCGTACCCTTGCTCACCGTCAGAATTTTCACTTTCCATCGATTTCCATGTTTTGTGCGACAATCACTAAGGGAAGAAGTATTCCCCAATCACAAACATGCAGATTCTGCCGACCAAATACAAGCGCTGATTAATCTACCGGAACCTCAGCATACAAATTGCCGGGGACCATCTTGGGCAGCCCGTATACCAGATTTGTACATAACGAGATAGGGATCTCAAAAAGCCCGGATAGCCCGGACACTTAGGTTCTCCGTTTTAATCGCATCAGATCGAATGCCATGGTCGAAGTCGAAGGTCAGGGCAAATTCGCTGGCAAGTTCCCCACTCGACCAGTATTGAGCATTTGTGAAGACCACAACATTCGCCCCCTCACCTTTTCCGATCTCATAAAACATTTCATTTAGTTCATCCTGAGACGGAAGAAACCAGTCGTTGTATCCGCCCAGGGTCAGCGCGGCACACAAATCGGCCGCTATTCCGGAAGTGCTACATTCGGTTAGTATATCCAGGGTATTCTGCGCTCCGGTACCGATCGCAGTACCATCGGCTCCGTTGATCAGAGTTCCTGAACAACCCCATTCTGTACCGGTGCTCTGATCTTCAGGTGCCGCCACAAGGCCATCAAACGGATGGATATCGTCAGTATCAATGAAAAAGATATATCCTCCTTCAGCAAACTTTCCGATCAGGGAATCCGCAGGTACTCCTGCATCCAGCAGACTCTTGGGTGAGAGTCCACCCGACAGCAGGGCCTGAATCCCTCCCGGAAGATATTGCACCACCTGGATGAGAGTCTGAGTTTGATCCGTCCAGGTAGCATGACCATCGATATCGCTGGTCAATACCTTCCCAGGTCCTTCAGTACCGTCTTCAATTTTAATACCACCTTTGATTTCCAGTTGCTGGGCGTGAAGTACTCCGATTAAAAAGATCAGGCTCAGCGCTGCGTAGAATGTTCGGTTTCTCATTAACGATTTTACTGACAAAAAAACCAATTAATAATTAATAATACTATCAATATTGATATATCGAAAAACCAAGCCTGCCGTAAAACATACTTCCGAAGTCCAGGAGTTCCTGGAGATAGCTGATAGCCTGGATCATCAAGTCCACCCATCTGACCTTCCCACGCTGAGACAAACTGCCCTCGATTACTTTTTACCTTTCTTCTGGACTTTCTGTACCGCTTCCATCTTGTCCTTTAAATACCTGGCGGTAAAAGACTCCTTGTTTTTGATCAGATCTTCCGGAGTTCCCTGAAACAGGACCCTGCCTCCATGACGCCCACCACCAGGCCCCAGGTCGATCACCCAATCGGCACTTTTGATCACATCGAGGTTATGCTCGACAATCAGTACCGTATGACCTTGCTCGACCAATGCATTGAGGGCATCAAGGAGGCGACCTACATCGTGAAAATGCAATCCGGTGGTCGGCTCGTCAAAGACAAAGAGAATGTGTTCATTACTGCGCTCCCGGTTGAGGAAGGAAGCGAGTTTGACCCGTTGCGCTTCACCTCCGGAAAGGGTGCTTGATGACTGACCCAGCTTGACATAACCCAAACCTACATCGTCCAGCGGTTTTAATTTATAGACCACTTCATTCTGCCCTTCAAAGAAAACCAGCGCCTCCCCGATCGAGAGATCCAGGATTTCCGAGATGTTCTTCCCCTTGAATTTTACGTCGAGGATTTCTTTCTTAAACCGCTGGCCCTTACAATCTTCACATTGAAGACGCACATCAGCCAGAAACTGCATTTCTACTACAATCTCTCCTTCACCCTGACAGGTATCACAGCGACCCCCTTCTACATTAAAGGAGAAATGTTTCGGCTGATATCCCCGGATTTTGCTCAGTTGCTGGTTGGTCATCAGCTTTCGGATCGCATCGTAGGCTTTGACATAGGTGACCGGATTGGAGCGCGACGACTTGCCAATCGGCTGTTGGTTGATCATCTCGATCTGCGTGATGACCGGCAGATCTCCCGTGACCGATTTAAAATTTCCATTGATTCGCCGGGAAGGATCTTCCAGGTGATTTTTCAGGCTTTCGTAGATGATGTCATGTACGAGCGTACTTTTCCCGGAGCCGGATACTCCTGATACGACAGTCATGGTATGCAATGGCAGATCAACATCGACATTTTGGAGGTTATGCTGACGAATACCGTTGAACGAGATCTTTCCGGATCCTTTACGCCGTTTTACCGGTATCGGTATGAACTTGCGGAACTGGAGATAATCGGCGGTGAGACTGTCTCTATGCTTTCCATTGAGTTTGGAAAATGGGCCGGCATACACCACCCTGCCTCCGTGTATGCCTGCTTCCGGGCCCATATCGACCAGAAAGTCGGCATTGCGGATCACCTCTTCTTCGTGCTCAACCACGATCACTGTGTTGTGGAGGTCCCTTAATTCTTTCAGCACCCGGACCAGTTTCTCAGTGTCTCTTGCATGCAGGCCTATGCTTGGCTCGTCCAGGATATACATGGAATTGGTCAGGTTGCTGCCAATTGACTTGGTGAGATTGATGCGCTGGGTCTCACCTCCGCTCAGGGTAGACGATATCCGGTCGAGGTGTAAATAATCCAGGCCCAGCGAACAAAGATTTTTAAGACGGCTGGTGATCTCGACCAGTAACCGTTGCGCCACCTGTCTATCGTAGTCAGATAGTTGAATGTTTTCAAAGAAATCAAGGAGGGTATCGACCGGCAGATTAATCAGGTCATTGATACTCTTGCCAGCGATCCGGACATAAGAAGCCTCCACCCGCAGCCGGGAACCCCTGCATTGGGGGCAGATGGTCCGGCCGCGATACCGGGCAATCATCACCCGGTTTTGAATTTTATAGGATTTTTCTTCCAGGTGATCAAAAAAAGCGTTGATGCCTTCAAAATACTCATTTCCATCCCACAACAGGTCTTTTTGCTCGTCGGTCAAATCCTCATACGCCCGGTGCACCGGAAAATCAAAATGATGGGCCATCTGCAGCAACCTTTCCAGGTATTTTCCGGATTTCTCACCTTTCCAGCAATGGATGGCTCCCTCATAGACCGACATCGATGGATCCGGAATGACTTTATCCTCATCGATACCCATTACCCGACCGAAACCTTCACAGCGGGGACAGGCTCCAAAAGGGTTATTATAGTTAAACAGGTGCTGGTTGGGTTCAATAAAAGTCAACCCATCGAGTTCAAACTTGTTATTGAAAAAAGCCTCGACACCATTTTCAGGGTGGATATAACATTCGCCTCCACTTTCGGCAAAAGCCGTCGACACCGAATCGGCAATGCGTTTCCGGTTTTCAGTGTTATCCCTTTGCACCACAAAACGATCGATTACCACCCTCACCAGAGTCTTATCTATCTCGGCTATCTTTTTCTTGAGAATCTTGTCTTTCGATTCAAGCAGGTCTTCGATAGGAAGTTGCATGTCACCATACAATACGCGGGAGTATCCCTTTTGAAGCAACAGCGTCAGCTCCTGATGAATGGTTCGCTCTGTATACTGCTGATGCAGGGGTATAAGCAATACCACTCTCGATCCTTCCGCCAGCTGTTGGACAAATTCGACCACATCCTGAACGACATGTTTCTTCACGAGCTGACCGGATATGGGCGAATAAGTTTTACCGATACGGGCGTATAATAGCCGAAGATAATCATAGATCTCGGTTAGCGACCCCACGGTGCTGCGGGCGTTGCTGGTGGTTACCTTCTGTTCGATGGCGATAGCCGGGCAAATACCCTTGATGAAGTCGACTTCCGGCTTTTTCATCCGGTTGAGAAATTGCCGGGCATAAGAGGATAAACTTTCTACATAGCGTCGCTGCCCTTCGGCATACAGGGTATCGATGGTGATGGACGACTTACCCGAACCGGACACTCCGGTCACCACAATCAATTGATTCTTAGGTATTTCGAGATCAATATTCTGCAGATTATTGGTCCGTGCACCTTTGATTGAAATCGTATCTGTTAACGGATTTCTCATATAAGTAGACTCCGAAGGATCAAAATTCTAAATGTTAAAAAAACTCAAATCTGAAAAAGTTGGTCTGATTCTTGTAAAAATTACAAATGAATCTATATTTTTGATCTGCCTTCAAACGGTAATGGGCAAAATTAAAAGTCTGGTTAAACAATAGTTAAGCAAGGTAGACTTTTAAGGATCTTTAAAATTGATTTATTATATTTAAGGAGATCACGCATCTCATAAACTTCACAAAAAACTGATTCGCTTATAGAGTAAAACTTATACACGACATTACAGAATTGTTAAACTAAATCAAAAGTTGTAGTCGTATGCAAGTTACTCCCTTTAGTGATCAGGAACTCATTCAACATTATTTAGAAGGTAACGAAAGAGCTTTTGAAGAGCTTCTCAACCGTCATCGTAGTAAGATCTACACTTCTATTTATCTGTTTGTGAAGGAACAAAGCCTGGCAGAAGACATCTTCCAGGAGGTTTTCATCAAGATTATCAATACCCTCCGAAGCGGCAAGTACAACCATGAAGGTAAGTTTGTCCAGTGGGCAATGCGTATCGCTTACAACATGTGTGTTGACCAGTTCCGTCGAAAGAAACGACGCCCACAGGTAGCGCCAACCGAATCCTTTGACATTTTCGATGTGCTCCATGTCTCTGAAGAGAATATGGAAACCTCCATGATTAAAAGTCAGACTCACGAACGCATCCGGCATCTGGTTGACAGCCTGCCTCCGGAACAAAGAGAGGTGGTGATCCTCCGTCACTATGCCGACATGAGCTTCAAAGAAATATCCCAGCTGACCCGCGTCAGCATCAATACCGCTCTTGGCCGCATGCGATATGCCCTGATCAACATTCGCAAGATGGTTGAAGAGAAGGAAATCATCCTGCAATAGCATACACTCATATTTCCGTAGTTATCAAGATCGAACCTGTCCGGGGAACAATCCGGGCAGGTTTTTTTTGATCTTACCTGGTTTGCGACAGGAAAATCTGAGACTTTCAGCATACTCATCGATTGAAGCGTAAGATATTCTATTATGGATGCCAGTATCAGTATTATACCGTTGAATTATCCCTCATTCTTCATCCAGGAAGAATTCTACGCAGGACCACCTGATCCTTATTGCTGCTCTAAGGGGTGACAAATCATCCAATTGACGGAGATGCGAATGATTTAAATTATCCCAATACCTCAGCCGGGCTCACCCTGCATGAATTTGATTTTTGCAATTCTGGAACAATTAACCTGCTGAAATTAAGGGTTGCTTATGGTCAATCCGGAAATTTCTCCAGATTTGGAGCCTCTTTCACTCCACTGGTACCTACCAATTTTGCCGGAACAACCGGTTGGTTGATCGGGACTATCCGGGGAAACAGAAACCCGGGTCCGGAAAAACAGACCGAGTTGGAAAGCGGCTTTAACTGGGCATCCTGGGTAATAAATTAGTCTGGACTTTACCGTCTATCAAAAAAATATTGACGATCTGGTGCTGGACGTAGAAGTCCCAACCAGTAGTTGTCTTAACCAGCCATGGACTTTCGTCGGTTTTATGATATGCGCCGTTATGATCGTTTGGGTGATTTGCCTATCGACCGTGTGGACGACAATGTATGGATTGGTTTTCCCCGCCCTCTTACCGAAAATTCGGAATGTGATCCCAACTAGAACATGATTTAACGAATGTAAGCCGGGCCTATTACCCGGCTTTTTTCTTGTAAATAGCCAGAATTCATTTCCACCGGTGGATCACTTCATTCTGTTAGGGCCCTTTCGTGAAAATGACCACCTTGTCCACTCATCGTGCTAGTACCTGAATTGTTAAAGCCGGTTAGCATTTTTTGAGATTATCGTATCTTAAGGATGTCAATCTTCTGAAACTATGAAATCTGGTTTCCTTCTTTCCCTCCTTTTTGCAATTTCTATAGCATTGCCAGCCCAGAATTTTGAATATGCCTTGTCGCAGGAAGATTTTGACGGATCGGCGATCAACGACCTGGAGATCGTTGGAGACAAGATCATACTGGCCGGAGGAGCCGGTTCGTGTATGCTGCCTGCCTGGTGGCTCTTTGATACCAGCGGCCGCTTTCTGGATTTCAGACTGCTGGAGATCCCTTATGGGTATGGATATGTTACCTCCATTCATTATGATTCCCTGGCGGGTCATCTCTTGCTTCTGGCTTACACCCAGGTTGCTGATGATGTAGCCGGATCATCCATCTACGCCTGGACACTCGATACCCAATTCAATATCATAAGTTCAAAAGATCTTTTTGGAGAACCGGTCTCCGTTTACCATCAACCCAGGTTTTCCCATCGGTTTATCACTGCCGTCGAAGGTGAAGATCTGGTTATTTTTGACCGGCAATATTCCGAAGTCAACCGGGTCGATATCACGTCCACTCCTTTCAGTATCCGGGATGCATTTCTGATCGATAGTAATATTATTGCTTTCGATTTCGACACCGGAGAGGAGGCATTGATCCAACATATCAGCTGGGATGGGGCTCTGGTCCAATCAAGCAAATTCTCTCAATCCCTCTCGGTATTTCCTGCCGGACACCATCGAATATACGCCCTGGGAACGGATTCCATCATCCGGAAATACCGTTTTCCGGAGCTTTCTCTGGCAGACAGCATCACCCTACCACCGGCATCCGGGTATGCAATGAAAAAGATCTCAGAGCGGCTCTTTGAAGTAATTGTGTACCGGCATAACAGTACTGCATCCGTTATGATCTTCGATACCGCATTACAGTATCAGGATGAGATTTCATCCGGTTTGAAGAATGAAAATAAAATCCAGGGGAAGCTGAAAGGCGGCACTTATTATAATAGCGGTGATTATTATGGTTATTTGCCGGGAAGTTTTCTGAGTAGTCCATCATTCATTCCTTTCCTGCGAAAAACGGATCTTGCAGACCGGTCCTTCAGAAGGCAAGCCTTGTCGATCCATCATGTCAGCTTAAAAAATGAAGTCACGCCGGTAGATACCGGCAGAACGATGGATGGCAGACCATGGCAATTTTATTCCGGTGATGATCCGTTAGTCTACGAAATTACCTTTGAAAACAACAGCGATTCCGTTATTCATAATTTTTGCTATTACTGCGACATCCAATACAGTTTTAATTGCGTCCGGTACAATGAATATCAGTTTATTGACAGTGTTGTTTTAAATCCGGGTGAGCAATTGGTGTTATCCGATACGTTTTATCCCTATTTTATTCTTGCCGATCGCGGACTACACTTTTATGTTGCCGCCCCCAACCATCTCCTTTCGGACTCCTCCACCTACGCCTACCGGGTAGCGGACCTGACGACTGCAAGACGGGAGTTCCGGCAACCCGGGGTATTGGAGTTGTTTCCCAACCCCGCCACTGACAGGATTTATTTGGGTTGGGAGGCTGCGGGAAACTGGTATTACCAGATCGCTGATCTGAAAGGTACGCTGATCCGGGAAGGTAAGCTTACCGAAGATTATATTCCAACTTCTCAGCTTAGTCCTGGTTTATACCTAATCAAAGTTTTTGATGGTTTGGGAGTCAGGGTCGACCGGTTTATTAAGCAGTAAACTTCATCTCCGAATATTCTTGGAAATCATCAGAAATCTTTAGATGAAAACAATGATTCCATCCCTCTAACCACCACAAAATTTACTTACCGATGGCCTTCCTGGCAGACCATTGTTATTCTCACCCAAATTGCCAAGATTAAGTTGAAGGAGGCAGCGTTGGCAGCCCATGTACCGTGTCTGATGAATGAGAAAATCAGGAATCCAGAGATGGGATCTTCAGATAGTCAGAGGAACTTTTGCATCGCTGCATAGTCCTTTGCAAAATAACTGATGATCACATCGGCCCCGGCACGCTTAATGCTCAGCAGGGCCTCCGGCATGGCCTGTTCGTAATTGAGCCATCCGTTCTGACACGCCGCAATGAGCATGGCGCATTCTCCGCTGACGTGATAGGCAGCGACCGGAAGATTCGTATTTTCTTTGATCAGGTGGATTACGTCGAGATAATGCAATGCGGGTTTGACCATTAAAAAGTCGGCTCCCTCGGCTGTATCCAGGGCTGCTTCGATGAGCGCCTCCCGCTTATTGGCGGGATTCATCTGGTAAGTCCTCTTATCTCCTGCTTTGGGGGCGGAATCCAGGGCATCGCGGAATGGCCCATAGTAAGCGCTGGCGTATTTGGCAGTATAACTCATGATGCCGGTACCGGTATAACCTTCCTCATCGAGTGCCTGCCGGATCACCCCTACCCGGCCATCCATCATATCAGATGGACCAATGATGTCGAATCCGGCCCGGGCCTGAGCCACCGCCATTCTGGCCAGGATAGGAAGGGTTTTGTCATTGTCGATCCTCCCGTCGATGACCACTCCATCATGACCATCCGAACTGTACGGATCCATCGCCACGTCACTGATGAGGGTGGTCTGCGGAAATTCTTTTTTAATTCGTTCTGCGACTTTTAAATAAAAATTATTCGGATGCCAGCTGTAGGTTGCCTCTTTGTCTTTAAATTTCTCCGCTATCGAAGGAAATAAAATAAAATTGGTCAGCCGGTTTTCCAGACACCCTTCAATAGTTTTTAAGGCTTCATCGACCGACAACCGGAAATTACCAGGAAGCGATAAGACTTCATTTTTAATTTTTTCGCCATCCACCAGAAATAACGGATAAATCAACTGACTGACATCCAGCCTGGTCTCCTGTACCATCTTGCGGATGTTTTCACTACTTCGGTTGCGACGCGGACGAATGTTCATGATCTGATTGTTGAATCGTTGAATCGTTAAATCGTTGAATTGTTTTGACTTAACAATTACACAATTTAACAATTCAACAGTTTAACGATACTTACCAAACCACCCCAATATATAAGCCACCTTCGCTAACAGGTTACTGGGTTGATTGGTTATCCCATGGCTGGCATTGGGAATCCGGACCAGCATGGTTTCCACTCCGTTGAGTTTTAAGGCCGCATAATATTGTTCGCTTTCGGCGATGGGAGTGCGAAAGTCCGATTCGCCGGTCAACAGCATTGTGGGGGTTTTCACGTTGCCTGCCAGGGAGATCGGTGACCGCTTCATATAATGTTCCAGATGATCCCAGGGCTTTCCCGGAAACCAGTATTTGTAAAAGAATGGCACAGCATCGGAATAAAGGACAAAGCTGTACCAATTGATGACCGGTTTGGCCACCACGGCCGCTTTAAAGCGATCGGTTTTGCCAACAATCCAGCTTGTAAGCACTCCTCCCCCGCTACCTCCGGTGACATAGAGGCGTTGCGGGTCGATATATCCTTTGGCAATGACCGCATCCACTCCGGACATCAGATCATCGTAGTCCTCACTCGGATAGTTGTGATGGATCAGATTGCCGAATTCCTGACCATAACTGGTGCTTCCGCGCGGATTGGTGTACAATACTACATATCCGGCCGATGCAAAGAGCTGAATTTCTGCCGTAAAGCGGTCACCATAATTGGTAAAAGGGCCGCCATGGATCTCCAGGATCAAAGGATATTTTTTAGCAGGGTCAAAATCGGGCGGAAAACAGATCCAGCCCTGAATATCGCGCTGGTCAAATGATGATTGATACCAGATCTCTTCCACCTTCCCCAATTTCTTAAACTGAAAGAGATCCTTATTGAGTTCAGTCAGCCTTTTCATCTGACCCAGGCTGTTCGCCACAGCCAGATCTGCGGGGTGGTCAGGCGTACTGTGCGTAAATGCCACCCTGCCATTCTTAGCGACAGAAAAACTTCCACCACTATACGGCCGGCCCAGGCTCAGCCCACCCACATCCTCAGCAATATCCTGTACTTTTCCATCCATGCCAATCCGGGCTATTTTGGTATTTCCTTCATTGTCGTATTGGATGTAAAGGCTCCGGCCATCAGCTGCCCAGATCATGTCATCCACATCCCGGTCAAAATTGCAGGATATGCATTGCGATAGTGAGCCATCGGCATTCATGATATAGAGGCGGTTTAGCTGGTATCCCTGATAATGCTCGTCGTTGCCCATATAGGCAATCCGTTTCCCATCAGGAGATACCACAGGATAAACATCCGGACCCTTTCGCTGGGTCAGTGTAACACTGGTCCGGGTTGCGATATCCAAACGATGGATCTCACTGTTGGCCGGATCCAGATCGCGATCGTCATGATGATTGGCACTGTAAAAAATGCTTTTACTGTCGGCCGACCAACTTAGGGCACCGGAATGATCATAGGGTTCGTCCGTGAGCTGAACCGGTGTTCCACCGTCGATGGTCAGTAAAAAGATCTGGCTGTATTCGTTCTCGGCATAACCGGCGCCGTCATTGCGATACCGGATCTTGGTAATCTCTTTGGGAGGATCATTCCATTTAGCACCCTTCGGTTTGGCTGGCAGGCTGACCAGGGTCTTTTCTTCGTAAGGAACGCTCATGGTAAAAGCCAGCCATCGCCCGTCCGGTGACCAGTAAGGTCGGCCAGGTCCCTGATGGGTGTTGGTCAATTGCTGTTCGGTACCGTCAGCCAGCCAGCGCAGGTAAAGTTGGCTCTTTCCGTTACGGGATGACCGGTAGACGATCTTCTGACCGTCCGGAGACCATACGGGGGTATGATCGTTTTGCTGACCGGTAGTCAAAGGGCGGTTGTGGGACCCGTCGCTATTAATCATCCAGAGGTTGCCCAGATTGGCATCGGTCATGATGTCTTTAAAATTCCGGACATAAATAATCCGGTCACCATCGGCCGAAATCTGTGGATCGGAGATAAACTCGATATCAAAAAAATCCAGCGGTTCAAATTTGCCGGAGGTCTCCTGAGCAGGCAATGGATGTAGCAGCATACTTACAAAAGATGCCGCCAAAATTGTCTGTAATTTCATAAAACAAAAGGATTGTTAAAAATGAAGAGATGCGGTCACTCCTTGATCGGCGTCATTTCTTCCTGCCGGGTAAGGATAAAATGATTGGGACCCATGATTTCATATTCATGATCACTTCTCTTGATCAATTTGAAAGCAGAATTTGGCCCCTTTTGCAGGGCAAAAATATGAAGACTGTCGCCCCTGATTTCCCAACGGCCCACGTCATCAATTTGTCTTCCCATGGCGGCCACCTTATAAATAAAGGTCTGATCGGCTTCAAATCCAAAACTGATCTGAGATGTGACGTGAAACCCCTGCACATCTTCCGGAATGTTTTCCTGGCTGACCACCGCCCGGTAGGTGCCCGGTGTAATACTCAACTTTTCCTTCGGCTGATCAGCCGAACCCTGAGATGAACAGGATACTGCGAAGACAAGAATAATACTGGCTAATGAAAATAGTCGGAACATAGAAATATTCAATTTTATTACCTGGCTAATGCTTTGATTTGCAAGCCACAAAGATAGGAAATCAAAATTGCCCCGGGCATTAAATCGGCATAGATCGATCCCAGGTAACATCAGATGCGTCAGTCGTGACCGGCGGATTGAATTACTCATCAACAACATCCGTTTACTCACACGCAGCAGCAATGCAGATGTGCAGACGCAATTGCTCAATAACTCTTTTTAGCTTTGCCAACGCAATCCAATAAAATCGATGCAGAGCAAAAGACGTTTACTGGCCATTCTGGCCCATCCGGATGATGAATCACTGGGCTTTGGGGGCACTTTTGCCAAATATGCAGCCGAAGGGGCTGAGACTTTTCTGATCACCGCCACCCGCGGACAAAGAGGCCGTTATGGCCGGGCAGAACAATCACCCGGTTGGGACGTGGTCGGCCAGGCACGTGAGGCGGAACTGAGGGATGCGTCCCGGGTACTGGGCATCAGGCAACTGCATATCCTGGATTACCTCGATGGTGATCTGGATCAGGCGCCTCCCCGTAAAATCGTGCATGAACTCAGTCACCTGATCCGGGAAATCCGGCCCCAGGTCGTGATGACCTTTGGTCCGGATGGTGTTTACGGTCATCCTGACCACATCGCGATCTCCCACTTTACCGGTGCGGCCCTGATCGAAGCAGCCCATGCCAGCGAAGGCTCTTCTCCCCTGCCTCCCCATGCAGTTTCCAAATTATACTGGTTTGCCTGGTCGCACGATAAATTCGACTTTTACCAGTCGGTGTTTAAGAAGCTGACCTCAAAAGTAGATGGTTGCGAAAGACAGGCGTTGGCTACACCAGACTGGATGATCAACGCGAGGCTGGATACCGGAAAATACTGGCCAACCTGCTGGGAGGCCATCCGGTGTCATCAAACCCAGATTGCCATCTACGAATCCCTTGATGCTTTGTCTGAAAAAGATCAGGTCAGACTTTGGGGTACCCAGTATTTTTGCCGGGTCTTTAGCCTGGTCAATGGCGGACGCCAACCGGAGTCCGATCTGTTTACCGGTATTTTTTGAAACTAACCAACATCATGAAAGTGCAACAACAGAAAATTTCCCGCCGGTCTGTGGGCGTAGACCTTGATCCGGCGGAGTTCAGGCAACTGGGTTACTGGCTGATCGACCGCATTGCAGAACTTTATGCCGGCATGGACAAACGGCCGTTGACGACCAGTGCCACCGGTGAAGAACTGGAAGAGCTGCTTCACAAGGAGGCCCGGTTTCTACCACAAGGTCAGGACGCAGCAGCCCTGGTCCACAAAGTGACTGACCTGGTGATGGACCATTCGCTTTACAATGGGCATCCAGGATTTATGGGTTATGTCACTGCTTCACCTACCCCACTGGGGGCCCTTGGCGATCTGCTGGCGGCGGCGGTCAATCCCAATGTGGGCGGAGCGGCGCTGTCACCGGTAGCCACCCAGATCGAGCGGCAGACCATCGACTGGATCGGTGAGTTGATCGGCTATCCGGCAGGAGGAGGAATTTTGGTCAGTGGAGGCAACATGGCCAACTATGTCGGTTTTGTGGCCGGAATGCGCGCCAGGCTGGGTCTGGACATCCGTCAAGAGGGTATCCGTAGTCTGGAGAAAACACCCGTGGTTTATGTCTCCGTCGAAACCCACACCTGGATCCAGAAAGCGATGGACCTGTTCGGCCTGGGCACCGGCCAGATCCGATGGATCGGACAGGATTTGGATGGGAAGATGAGCATAACCGGTCTTGAACGCAGTATTGAACAAGACCTGAGGAAGGGAAATCAACCGATTATGGTGGTTGGCACCGCAGGCTCGGTAAGCATCGGAGTCGTTGATTCCCTGCAGGACATTGACCGCATTTGCCGGAAGTATGATCTCTGGTTTCACATCGATGGAGCCTATGGTGGATTGGCGGCTGCTGTTCCGGAAATACGGGAGACGTTTGCCGGTCTTGAGCTGGCCGATTCCCTCGCGGTTGACCCCCACAAATGGTTGTATGCCCCACTTGAAGCAGGTTGCGCACTGATCCGGGATCCGAAATATCTCACCGATGCCTTCTCCTATCATCCGCCTTACTACCAGTTCGGAAAGACCGAAATCAATTTCGTCGATTACGGACCTCAGAATTCGAGGGGCTTCCGGGCTTTGAAAGTCTGGTTGTCGCTGCAGCACCTCGGTCTGGAAGGCTACCGGCAGCTGATCCGGGAAGACATGGCGCTGGCCCGTTATGCCTTTGAGCTCTACGAGAAGGATCCCGATTTTGAGACCGGCACGCAATACCTCAGCATCACGACCTTCCGGTATATACCCGAAAGATTGCGAGGCAGGGCAGACGAAAGCACAACGGCCTATCTCAACGACCTGAACCAGCTCCTGCTGCAAAAAATCAATGCCAGCGGAGCGTACTTTGTCTCTAATGCCGTGATTCAGGGCAAGTTTATGCTGCGACTCTGCATTGTCAATTTCCGGACTACCGCCGAAGTGATCGAAAGGATGCCCGACTTTATCCGGAAACTGGGGATCGAGGTGGATAAGGAAATGCAAAACAATTAAACCTTCAAACTATCTGTCCTCGCACACCACTCTGCATACCTTTTGGTCCAGATCGGTTCACTAAGTTTTTTGAATCTGACCTTCTCGTAGCAGACTGATGTGAGCACCTAACCTCCACATAGTCTTACGGAGGTGATAGCGGTACTAAGATTGAACCTCCATTGCTGGCATCTTACCTGCACTCCAACACCACTACCGAAAACGGAGGCATCGTCACCTCAAGGCTGTTTCCCGCCTTCCTGTATCCCTGAAATGCAACCGGCTTGACCTTCCCTGGGTTTTCAAAGGTATTGTGATCCTGCAGTTTTTCCGATTGCAATATCTCTCCCGTCACGGTGCTGAAGTCCGATCCCCGGATATCTAAGGTGACCGTTTTGGATTGGCGGGCATCAATATTGACCAGCGAAATATGAGTACGGCCACTATTGTCTCTGGAGGCGGAAGCAGAAATTGACTTCAAATGCTGATCGCCAAATTGATAATCGTCCGACTGCACATCGACTGGCAGCATCAGGGCATCATGATGAACATTGTACATTTTCATGACATGATAAGTAGGGGTCAGCAGCATCTTTTCTTCGTCGGTCAGGATCACTGCCTGCAAAACATTGATCGTCTGGGCCAGATTGGCCATTTTTACCCGGTCGCAGTGATTGTTAAAGGTATTTAAGGTGGTGCCGGCAATCATGGCATCGCGCATCGTATTCTGCTGGTATAGAAATCCCGGATTGGTACCCGGCTCTACATCATACCAGCCTCCCCATTCGTCGACGATCAGATGCACCCTCTTCCGGGGATCGTATTTATCCATTATGGTGGTATGCCTTTGCACCAATTCCTCCATACGCAATGCCCTTTCCATGATGGTGAAATATTGCTCCTCTGAAAATCCGGTAGCCGGTCCCTTGGCATTCCAGTCAATGACCGAATAATGGTGCAAAGCCACTCCATCGAGCATCCGCTGAGGAATATTCTTCATCAGCACTTCCGTCCAGTTATAATCTCCCGAGCTGGCGCCCGAAGCGATGCGGTACATTCCGCCGCTGTTGGTCCAGTCGGCCATGAAAGTGACGTATTGCCGGTAGATATCGGAATAGTACTCCGGCGTCATATTACCGCCGCAGCCCCAGGCTTCGTTACCGACGCCCCAGTACCTGACTTTCCAGGGTTTCTCCCGGCCGTTTTTCTTGCGCAGATCCGCCATCGGGCTCACTCCATCGTGATTGACATACTGAATCCATTCGGCCATTTCCTGGACCGTACCACTCCCGACATTAGCGGAGAGGTAAGGTTCGGCGTTGAGCATCTCACACATATCGAGAAATTCATGGGTACCAAAACTGTTGTCTTCGGTCACCCCTCCCCACCAGGTGTTGACAATGGTGGCCCGCTCCGTTTTGGGACCGATACCGTCCTTCCAGTGATAGGTATCGGCAAAACAACCTCCCGGCCAGCGCAGGTTGGGTACCTTCAAGGCCTTCAGGGCTTCCAGCACATCGGTGCGGATTCCCTGTTGATGAGGTATCCGGGTATTTTCTTCACCAACATAAAATCCGCCGTAAATACACCGGCCCAGATGTTCGGAAAAATGCCCGTAAATATGCCGGCTGATCGTGTCTTTTCCCAAATCCGCCTGAACGACGATCCGGTTTTGAGCCGATAGCTGAACCGCAATCATTAGGGCCAGCGAGAGGTAGGTTATTTTCATTACTCAATAGTTAGGGAGGAACATATTAAATAAATATCATATATGAAAGCTAAAAGGATAAATGTGCATAATGTAGATCTTAAAATTTTCGACTCATGAAAACTGCAAACACATTTACCCAAGGCGTGAGCCTTATGAAAGCAATAATAGAGAAAATGGATGGAATAAATAAATGGCTAAAGAGATTTATCGTTGAAGTGTTGGGGCTTTTATAACCATTCATAGATAAATTTGGTCGCAGGTCAACCGCAAGCCACCTGTAGTTCTCTTCCATGATCTACCACTAATTTCCAGCTCATTGGTTTCCAAAAGGTTTATTTTACTAAAATAAATTTTTATATATTTGTAATATAAACTTTTATTAGTGCTGCTTAAATCAGAAATAGAAACTGCTTACCATATCCAGCAGGATAAAAAAGGCATCTCCTTCAAGGAAACCGAACGCGAGCTGACGCAAACGATTGACAGGGACAACTCTTATGTCCAGGTTATTTCAGGTGTGAGAAGAAGCGGCAAAAGCACCCTGCTGAAGATACTGATGAAAAAATACCGTCACACGGCCTATCTCAACTTTGAAGATCCCCGCCTTTTAAACTTTGAAGTGGGCGATTTTACCAAGTTCGATGAAATCATCCCTGAAACTATCGAGGCCTTTTTCTTTGACGAAATACAAAACATCTCAAAATGGGAAATCTATGTACGCCAACTACACGATAGCAACAAAAAGGTTTTCATAACCGGCTCTAATGCCTCCCTGCTTAGCAAGGAACTGGGCACGCGCCTCACGGGGCGATATCTCGCAGCCGAGCTGTTTCCATTTTCTTATACTGAATTTCTAAAGTTTTCGAATAAAAGAGACAATGCCGAAACCTTTGGGTTATACTTAAAGCACGGTGGCTTTCCGGAATATTTAAAAACTCAAAATACCGAATCGCTCCAAAACCTGCTGAAAGATATTGTATTGAGAGACATCGCCATACGCTATGGCATCAGGAATACCAAAACCTTGCTGGAACTTACCCTGTACCTGATTTCAAACATCGGCAAAGAAATTTCATACAACAACTTGAAGAAAGTGTTTGGCATCGGCTCAGCCAATACCGTTATGGATTACCTTTCATGGCTGGAAGATGCTTACCTGGTGTTTTTCCTTAAAAAATTCAGTTGGTCGGCCAAAAGTATGGCCATCAATCCGAGAAAAGTCTATGTAATCGATACCGGTTTGGCGCAGGCAAACTCACTCAGCTTTTCTTCAGACTCCGGCCGCCTTTTTGAAAACACCGTATTTATCTTCTTGAAGACCAGAGGAATAAAAATGTATTACTTCAGGGATAAACATGAGTGCGACCTGGTGCTTTTCCACCAAAACAAATGCCTGCTCTCCATTCAGGTTTGCTACCAACTGACTCCCGACAACAAACAGCGGGAACTAAGCGGACTGCTCGAGGCCCTTACATTCTTCCATCTGAAAAAAGGTTACATCGTGACGTTTGACCAGGAGGATGTCCTGACTGTCAATGGCTATGAAATAAAACTGCTCCCGGCCAGGAAAATTATAACCTGTAAGACACTTGAAGATCTCCTTCAGTTTTAAAATGTTTTTTTACATGATCGGATATCAGTGCTCTATTTTCTGATGCACCCTGGCATAAATGATAGGTTCATCTTCAGATATCTATCATGCACCGAAAAAATATTTCTCCAATGGCAAGTTCCGGATCCTCTTTCCGGAAGCCTGGTACAGGGCATTGGCGATGGCAGCAGCGGCCGGACCCTGGGCTGCCTCTCCCGCGCCCAAAGGTGGCAATTCCGGCTGATTCAGAATGACCACTTCGGTGTCGGGTATCTCCGGGTACCGCAATACCGGATAGGTTGTCCAGTCCCGGCTGGTAATTTCTTTCCGGTTAAACCGCACCTCTTCGCGGATAGTCCAGCTGGCCGACTGGATCATTCCGCCGGCAGTCTGATTTTTCAACCCGTCGGTATTGATCGCTTCGCCGGCCTCCAGTACCGCCCACATTTTGACCGGCCGGATCGATCGCCGCTCCGGATCCAGATAGATCTTCGCTGCCACCGCACAGTAAGCGGCGGTATTTTTATAGCGTGAAAAACCGAATCCTATTCCTTCGTCTGCTCCAATGGTTTCTCCCATCGTGATTTCACGAAGGCTGGAAATCACCGCTACAGCACGGGGGTCATTCAAGTGTCTGATCCGGAAATCCAGCGGATCAGCACCCGCTTTTTCCGCCAGCTCATCCAGAAAAGATTCGATGGCAAAAATATTGGCATAGGCACCCAGGCTTCGCAGAGCCGAACTACGTAACGGTCCGGCCACAAAATGATCGGTCACTTTCGACTGAGGAAAATGATAATACGGTTCGGCATTGCGGGACCCTCCGCCCACCCCATCTGGTCGCTTAAATGGAAAGGATTTTTGCAGGTACCGGGCAGCCAGCAGATTGCCGGCATCCCCTCTTGGCCGGGTACTGTGCGAGTCTGACCACAACTGATACTGCCAGTCTGTTATTCGACCCTGATCCAGGCTGGCCGACAGTTCCATGCGCATCGCCGACCCATACGGTTCCCAACGATGCTCTTCCGTCCTTTCGGTTTGCACCCGGATGGGATGGTTGGGATGAGCGAGGGCCAGGAGTGCGGCATCGGCTGCCACATCATCCGCACCATTGTGGCCGTAACAACCGGACCCCTTCACTCCGGTGATCCGGATCGCGGTTTCCGCCATTCCGGTCAGGTGGGCTATGGTGGATCGCAACGGATAAACACCCTGGGTATGCGACCAGATATGCAATCGCTGACCATCGTATTGTGCTATAGCGCAGGAGGGCCCAATGGAAGCATGCATGATATAGGGTTTTGAATAAACGGCCTGATGGGTGCTTTCGGATTGAGGCAGAGCGTTTTTAGCTTGCAACAGATATCGATCCCAACTGTCAACTTCTGGTAATTCCTGACCTCCCTGCCATTGCGAACGCTCGTTTAACGCCTGCATGGCCTTGACGGCCTGATATTCCTCCCTGGCAATCACCCCCAGAAAAGATCCATTCGGCACGACCCGGACCACTCCGGGCATTTTCCCGACTTCACGATCCCAGCTGGTCAGGGTAGCTCCATAGACCGGTGGTCGCAACACCCGGGCATGCAGCATCCCATCCATCCGCAGGTCGTGTACGAAAATCGCTTCCCCCCGGACAATCTTAGGCATGTCGGGGTGGGGATAGGGTTTTCCAACCCACCGGTACTGATCTTTGGGTTTTAGCCGGGCGTCCTTTCGCACGGCTGAAGAGAGCTGTTTACCCTGTACTACCTCCATGAAGGATAATCGCTTCACACCACCGGGATGGAGCAGGAAACCATCCTCCACCCCAACCTTTGCAGCGTCGGTCTTCCAATGTTCGGCCGCCTTCTCCATTAGGATCTCCCGGGCAGTGGCGGCTGCCTGCCGCACGCTCATGGCGCCGCTTTCCACCGACCGGCTCCCGGCTGTATAACCTTCATTGGGGGTAAGTCCCGTATCGGCGACGACGACCCGGATCTTCCCGGGCTCCAGGTTAAGCTCTTCACCGGCAACCTGTTGCATGACAACCCTGACCCCCTGACCCAGCTCCATCCGGCCGGTCAGTACCTGTACCGAACCATCATCAAGGATCTGCAGCCAGGCATCCACCTGCCCATCATCAGGCAATACCGGAAAGCCCCCTTCCGTCTGATTGTCTTCTCCGGAAAGACAGGCAGTGATCACCGGGGGAAAGAGCATAAACCCGATGCTGATACATCCGGATTCGCTGAGAAATCGCCGGCGGCCTGGTGATGTCTTCATCTGATTTTCTTAAATTATTCATCTAAATACCCTGTACAGCCTTCCGGATGGCCCGAAGCACCCTCGGATGGGAACCACACCGGCACAGGTTGGGTTGCAAGGCTCTGCGGATATCCTGTTCATCAGCTCTGGGATTGCGGTTGAGCAAGGCCACAGCAGATATAATCATGCCGTTGGTACAATAACCACATTGGGCGGCCTGTTCGTCGATAAAAGCCTGCTGAACCGGATGCAACGTCCCGTCTTTCCGGATCAATCCGGCCAATGTAACAATCGTCTTACCAGTTGCTGAACTTACCGGTACCAGACAACTCATGAGCGCCTGACCGTCCAACAGCACCATGCAGGCACCGCACTGACCGAGGCCACATCCATACTTGGGACCGTACTTTTCCAAATCATTGCGAAGCACATACAGCAGCGGAGTCGATGGATCCACTTCAACCGAATACTCCATTCCATCTACGGTCAACCGCACGATCTCTTTCATAACGAATCGTCACTTTAGTGATCTCTAAAATAACGAAGAAAATCGAGAAAAGCGAACCGTTGGCTGTTGTCGTCCCTCACCGGAGAAATCGGCAATACTATCCTTCAGTGGCACTCCGGATCCCCACTCAGTAATGACAGTTTCCGCCATCAACCACAAGACCCTTTAGTTTCGCTTTAGGAAGGATACTTCGCTCAATGTCTGTAACCAGAATACCACAACACCAGAATACCACAACACCTATCCTACAATTCCGTTGGCGGAACAGGGCTGGGCACCAGATTATCGATCGGCGGTATCGTTTTCAGGTATTCATAAATGGACCGCAGATCATCCTCGTGCAATTCGGCCAGCGATTGCCAGGGCATCGGTGGTAAAACCATCCTTCCACCATCCAGCCCTTTGTGCTTGCCTTCGGTCATAGATACCTTGAATTGATCGTATGTCCAGCTACCGATACCCGTCTCATGGGGGGTAAGATTGGCCGAGTACGAGATGCCCCAGGGACCTACCGAAGCGGTCAGATCTCCGTGAAACAGCACCCATTTGCCCGGACCAACCTCGCTCTTGTTGATGGGAGGCAGGGGACTATCTGCCGGATGACCCATCAGCCAGCGATCGCGATCCGGTACCGGACCCTGATCGGTCATCTTCTTGGGAGTATGGCAATGATCGCAGCCAATGATGGTCACCAGATACTCTCCCCTTTCAACATACATCTCCGTTGTCATCTCGGCTGTCTGCATAGTGGTTTTATCCTCCTGTTGCATCGTTTTTTCCGTACAACTACTTACAATGCTGCCCGCAAAAAAAGCAGCCACCAATAACTTACCTGGAAGGTCTTTCATGTTTTGTTTGATTTAATATATTATAGAATGAAGTGAATTAAGCACAGTTTGTACACTCGTGAAATGTAACAAGTATGTAGCAGATAAACCAGCTTTTTTCTCCAGGGCATCCCAAAAACCGCCTTCAATCGTTAACCATTTTTTGAGTTTGTGTAATTTGAAAGGTTTTAGCGGCACTACTGACCTTTTCTCTGTTCAACGAAAATTCTTTGACAATAAATTTTTTCAGTATTCCTTCACTACCAGGCTGGTCATGGTGACCGGCCCCAGAATGCCAGATGGTTGGGGTTCCCATTCAGAGGCATCAAAAAGGCCGTCAGCACCGCGGTTCTCCCGGAGCCGGGAAGGGAAATTAATGTTGTAGAACTTCTTCCATAAAACACCATTCCGGTCAAGATCAACAATGCGGTTGGCCATCAGATTGGTGACCTCCACTTCCAGGGTATTGTTCTCCTGTAAAAGGTCGCCGGCAACCACCGTCCGGAATACAGGACCGATCAGGACCCCAAGATCCGCATCGTTAAGGCGCACCCGGGCACTTTCATGAACCTTACCGAGGTCCAGGAGATAAGCCTCGCTGGCATCCAGGGGCCGATTAAAGGATACTGTATAGATTGCCGTACCGGAAAATGTCCGGTATCCCTCCCCATCCATCCCGGTCCAGGAGCGCAGGGAGTCGATCGTGAACGGATCCGGGAGCAGGGGTCCTCCCTCCATAAATTGTATCTCCCAGGTACCGGCGAGGTTCTGTGGTGGGCTACTGATCTCGTAATAGTTCCATTCCGGCAGGTCCGGACGGCGGGATGATGTCTGTAAGATGACTCCCTCTCCCTGCTCTAAGTGCAGGTAAATTTCAGCAGCACCCTCCCGGTTGGTTCTGATCCGGGCTTTCCCGCTCTTTCCGGTCCAGGGTTGAAATATGAAAACCTGTTTTACTGCTTTACTGAGTGGAACCCATTGGTCAATGACGCTTCCCGACCAGTTGGTTATAAAATAAACCGTTTCCTGATTGAGGGACCGGCGGGTAAAATCGAGTCCCAGCCCGGTCATCTTCTCCGGTTTCACTCCGGCAACTGCCAGTAGTGTAGCCAGGTTGCTGCTTTTAACCCAGGAACCTTCACCGGATAAGGCGCGATCGATTCCATCCCGGCTGATGAACGGATGCCTGTCGATCAGGGCCTTGAACGCTTCTTGCCGGTTCTCCAGATCACCCAGGCCAGGAACATCGTCAGGTAATTGATCATGAAAAAGGATCGTCGCTCCTGCCCTGGCCAGTTCTGCCAGTTTCTCTATTGTCTTCAGGGGCATAAACCGGCAGGAAGGGACGAGTAGCGTCTGGTACCGGGCGCCTCCGGTGACCAACGAACTGCCATCGACCGTAATCTGTCCGATCTGCCGGTCGGAGACAAAATCAAACGGGTAACCGGCTTTATGAAGAAACAAAGCAGCATTTTCCAGAGGAGTTCCCTCCAGACTGGGTCCATAGCCATCGAAATGCTCCAGCAATTCTCTCCCCGGCGTGGCAAAGCGGTCGTACATCGGGAAATAGAGCAATACATCGTTGTCCGGCTGTCCAGCCTGTAAAAAGGACTGGACCCGGCTGATGTACTGATTTAAAGCCGGCCAGTCGTGCCAAAGCGTATTCCGGGGATTAGCGTGAATGGCGGCATAGAAGAGTCTGCCGGGCCAGGATTCTTGCGGAGGCGAATAGCAGGTACCATGATAGAAAAGGTGATTGACGCCACCTGTGAAGTAATGGTCAAGGTTCTGTTTGATGTCAGCCAGATCAGACAGAAAATGTTCATTCAGCCAGGTGGCCGCTTCGGCCGATACCAGCCGCTTACCGGTCACATGAGCGGCAGATGAGGCAAATCTGATCCTGAGCGTTTCGATCCCTTCCGTTTCGGGAATATCCGAGGCCGCATACAAATCGAGTATGTTGGCCGGAGCGCCATGCGATTGATTCCGGATGATCTTCCCGTGACCGTGCGTCCACCTGCCCCATTCCCGGGTGAAGGTCTCCAGAATCAGATCGGAAAAGGTCTCCCGGAAGTCCGACAAGACCCGCAGGCTTTGTTCGCTGGTGTCCGGCCGGAATAAAGCCGGTAAGTGAGCACGCAGATCATAACCCCTGCGCTTCACAAACTCGTCCATGAAGTCGGGAGTCCAGTTAGCCTGTCCGAAAGCATCATCCACCTCGTAACTGTCATTAAAAAAGGCCCTCAGGTACTCCAGGTTGCGGCCGGCAAAGGCACTGTCAAACCGGGTGAGGTAGTGCCGGATAGCGGCCGCTGAAAAGTGATCGATCACATTGCCTTCACCTCCGGGGGCAGCTCGTTCGACCATCTTTCCGTGCCATCCGGCAAAAAGGGCATCCAGGGTCCAGTTACCCTCCGGTGCAGTCCAATCCAGACGGCCCCCGACTGTGACCTTCCCGGTCAGGTCGATGATCTCACCCTGACCGGAATAAGCCATCAGGGTAACCAGGGGAAGCGGCTCACTAAACCGCACCTGATCCAGTGCCAATGTCTGTAAGTCGGCGTTGGCCTCTACCGGCCAGACCAGATCATGGACAGACAGTGGTCTATTTCCGTAATTCCTTACTGACCGTACTACCGGGTTATTGATGGCCCGGACCACCGGCTCCTGTTCATAGCGGATCAACGCTGTTAGTCGCTCCCCACTGGTCAGACTATAAGATTGATGGGCCACGTAACGAGAAGCTTGCTCCACTCCCACCCAGGGTCCTCCAAAAGGCCATCCGGTGCCATTGGCCATGTCGATACCCAATCCGAGACGTTCGGCCTCTTTCAGGGTATACTCCAGCATATCCATCCACTCCGGTGAAAGATAATTCAGGAAATGGTCTTCATCACCAATGACGCCGTAGATCGGTGTCAGTTCCAGACCGCCCAGACCGGCGTTCCGGTAAGCCTCCATTTCGGCGGTTATCCCCTCTTTGGTTACGCTGCTTCCGTGCCACCACCAGCGGGACCAGGGTCTGGCTTCGGTCGTTATCTCCGGCCAGGTAACAACAGATTCCGGTTGGTTGCATGCCCATGAAGAAATCAGAAGAGTAAAAAACAGGAAGGAGCGGGTATTTTTCATCCGGTCAGGTTCTCGACATAAGACGAAAAATATACTACAATTCTACGGATTAGTAGCCAGGGGTTATTCAGTAGTCGAATCTGATAATACTATGTCTGATTGGAATCAGGGATAAATCAATCGTTGCCGCGCAGAAAAAATCAGGGGGCAATTTGCATTACCCCCTGATGACTAAACGATTTATGAATATCTCGAAATAATACCTGAAAAGATCAGGTAATTCTCGCTATTAATCGATCATAGCAATATTGACATTATTATTGTAGGAAGACATCATATACGACCGGGAAGCGGTTTGATAACCGGGTTTGGTGACAGTGATGTTGCACGATCCGGAGGGCAGATTGGCAATGGAGGCCTTACCATTGCTTCCTGTGGTTCCGGTATAGGTCTGTCCATTTTTGACAATTGTGACCGAAGCACCGGCAACCGCCTGGTAATTTCCGAAATTCCAGCTGCCGTCTTCGTAGGCGGTGACGGTCAGGGTGGCGCCTTGAGCCGGTTGAGTAGTCTGGCCGCAGACTTTGGTTACCCTGGCCTGAACAATCTTGGTATTATTGTTAGAGACAGATTCCTGAATTTCATGATCCGGATTGACAACAGCCTTGAGGGTAACCCCAACACCGGTAGCCGGAATAGTTACATTATTAAACCATACCGGTTGCCCATAGTTCGAATTGGGACCAATACCCTTCTCCAAATATGCTACATACGATGAGGGTTGTTGTCCCTGTTGACTGACAAAGAGAATGACCGGAATCTTAACTTTAACGGCGGCCATCTGTGAATTGGTGATACTGACTCTCACTTTACTTAGATTGCCCTGGCAAAGTCCGCCCGGAGTACTGATCTGCGAAACCCTCAGATCGGGTAGCAAAGCCAATTCCGCGCTTGTAGAACTGACTTCAGAAGAAGAACTGGTGAAGGACATGGCAACGATAGAGACGATGCTCATAGCGACAAAAAATGCAAATAATTTAAAAGTTTTCATGACTGGTTAATTTTTGGAGTTAAAAAATGAAATGATTTAATTGTTAAATAATATTTCAAAGATCGTATCATTTACTCCCCAAAAAATCACCGGTTTCAATGAAATTAAAAATTCATGGATTTCCGTGATATAAAACCCTGCGATTTAAAAAATATACCAGTTCGGGAAAATTTATTGCGGTGTCTTCGACCTCTCTGAGGTCGCTTTTATTACCTGATTTAATGCCATCAAACTGTCTCGGCGCTACCGTCAATATCAAGGGAAGTTAACAATGCGTACTCCGATCACCCCATTGGGATTGAGACAAAAGATCAGGAATTTCAACAAAAGCACAGCTAACTCCCATCTGATTTTAGAATGCACCGGATCTTTATTGATAATTGAATGCAGGCTGCACGACACAAAAAAATCCCGGTAGAGATAACTCGCCGGGATCTACAGAATCAAATCTGCGGAATAGTTACAAACAAATCATGATTCCGCTTAATTCATGACCAGGCCAATATTCTTCTTGGCCAGGTAGGTAGGCATATTGTAAGACTGGGTGACCGTCTGGTATCCCTGCTTTTCCACTTTGATACTGACCATGCCTTTCGGTATGGCAGGAAAAGTATATTTACCATTATTATTGGTGGTGCCGGTGTAGGTTTGGCCGCTCTTGGTTACGGTAACCAGAGCACCATGAATGCCCTGATAGTTGCCTGCCTGCCATGTGCCGTTTTTATATACCGTCATTTCCAGGCTGGCTCCTGCAACTGCCACAGCCGCCTGACCACAGGCCTTGACTACCTTCGCATTGATGATTTTGGTGTTGTTGTTGTACCTGCTTTCCTGGATCTCCTGATCGGGATTAACAACCGCTTTCAACGTGACATTCTTATTGACGGCTGGTATAGCCACGTTGTTAAACCAAACCGGCTGACCGCTATTGGCATTGGGTCCGATCCCTCCCTCCAGGTAGCCGACATAAGATTTAGGCTGCTCTCCCTGCTGACTGACATAAAGAATCACCGGGATCTTCTGTTTCACTCCGATCATCTGGGAATTGGTGATGCTCACCCGTACCTTACTCTCATTGCCCTGACAAAGTCCTCCGGGTGTAGCGATGGCGGAAACCCGCAAATCAGGTAACAGCGCAGACGATGCCGATTGGGTATCGGCAGATCTGAAAGACATGGTGACCAGCGACACAACCGCTAGTCCAAAAACGAAGGATAAAAGTTTCAAAGTTTTCATGATTGACTATCTTTTGGAGATTAATAATTACTTTTCAAACATCTCCTCAAAGATCCGTCACGAATAACCCTGGAAAATCACTGCAAACACTGATTTGAAAAAATCACTGTTTTCCGTGACAACATAGGTGCCGGTGGTAAAATGTCCCTGATTTTGGATCGTTGATCACTGCCAAACCACGTTTGAGGTTGATCCATTTCCGGTATCCATAAATGAATACAGGGGATCAAAGAAAGTTATGGCAGCTTAATTTATGCCACATGATGCCGGACTCCCCTCAAGAGTGACACCGGACAAAATTCCCATCAGCCGGAAAATTTTTTCCTTCAATGGTGCGATAACTTACAATTTCCCTGCGGCAAATCAAAACAGAGGATCGTACGATCCCCGGTGGTGATCCAGCTATTCTTCCCGAGTTCCGCAACTGAAGCGACATTCCTGAGCATGATTTGCTCCCTGCCGGCCATCAAGGTGGGATTTCGGAGAGTGCCCGGTACTTCCAGTGTGAAATCCTGGCAACTAAAAGGAGCATACAAGTTAATCGATGTCCCTTCCTGCGTGATCCGGGTATGTGCTTTAGCTGCCCAGTAGGTGGCAATCTCGCTCAATTTCATCCAGGTCAGATGCTGATATTTTTCGTGCAGGCGTTGCACCACCGTTTTGAATATGTTGAAGCCCAGTTTGTCACCATTGTAATAGATTCCCGGCCAATGACAGACCATTATTGCCGGTTCGCCGGCATCGATGACCTCCACCATCCGGCCCTGCTTCAGATCGGGGGTGATAAAACGGTCGGCATTCCCCGGGGTAAGGCCATCCCACCCGCCAAACCAGTCACCAGTACAGCCTATAATGTGAACCGAGCAGCTCGCGGCTTCGGAATCCAGGTTTTCTGCATGGAAGATCTGCGGTACGACACTTTTATCTTTGTCCGTAACAATGTCCCGGAAAAAGTGGGCAATGCGTCCGCCGTAAACTTCTCTGACCGCATACTGCGTGCCGCGGGCCAGGTTGGGAATGTTGCGATGCCCGAATCCTCCCGGAGTGGTGACCCCGTCGCAATGCAAGCCGGCATCTTTCAGAATCTGCAGGGAATAGGCGATGTATTCACCCAGTTCATCCGCGCTCCTGGTTTGACTCCACTCCCAGTTTTCCATAAAATCGGGACTGGCCTCGGGAAATGGCATGCCCGTTTTGGTATCAATCACCCGGGTATGGCTGATCATCTCGCTGTGGATATCCCAGTTGGGTTGTGCCAGGTCCCGCACAATCCTGAGGCTTTCTTCCAGCTCTTTCCTGGTCCATCCCGGAATAAACCGGTGCAGCCATCCCGTACAGGCGGGGTAGGGTACCATGCTGTATTTGCCTTTGACACCGTGACTATCGCACCACTCGAGAAACTCCAGCACAAAGGAATCCGGGATCTCCCTGGGTAGTTTTCGCCAGTCCTGTAGATATTGTTCCGGAAATACCTCCTTGAACTGTGGAATACCGTAATATGCCAGATTGACCAGGGCAGTACTGTCATCAATGATAAAACTAACCGGCACCCGGTTTTTCGGATTTAAAACGGTGACTTCAGTGGCAGACAAACCATCAAACCGGGTGGAAGCCAATACACCTGCAGCGGACAGGGCTGATTTCTTGACAAATGCACGTCTTTTCATGGAAGCATCGATTTCTGCCGAAGATAGGCAATTGACACTTTTTACATTTCAAATGCCTGTACAAATCCGTAAAATGGATCAACTGTCATCACGAAAGCCGAACTGCCTGCCTGGCCAGGAGCTTCCAGCCACCCTTCTGCTTAACCCAGATCAGTAAGATATGAAGCCTGATCGGGCTTACCGTACCATCCGCAGCCCGTAGTTCCGCCTGGAGCGTATGCCTGACCATGGCTGTCTTACCGGTGACAGTTATGTGCTGATCCGCAAACTCGGCAGCGACGAAATCCGATGCGCCGGTCACCAGGGCATCGATAAATTCCGTCCGGTTTTCAATCTTGCCGCTGGAATGACCGTAACTCAAATCCGGGTGGGAAATGGCTTCCAGTCCGGCCTGGGTCGGATCGATAAGAAGGGTTCTCAGGGCATGCAGCGCTTCGTCCACAGTTTTATGCTGGGCTCTGGCGGAAGACAATGTCAAAAGCAAAATGAAACAGGAAAGGTACTTCAGGTTAGTATGCATCATTCATGTATAATTTTGACTAAGATACGTCGTATCCGGTGAAAAATTTCCCGTCAAACAGAATGGCGGGTGCGTTTTCTCCCTTACCTGTCCTTAAATGCAGATGCCAAAACAACCGGATACCCTCCTGAAAGCTTACCGGTATCGAAGTTGTCCTCTGTATTGTGACTTTACCAAGGCGGCAGAAGATCTTTCCCAACACATTGATCGCGGCACCCCATGGACCGAAAGGATGTTTCACTACGAACATCCGTTTTGCACTAAGAATCATTTCACAATCAGAAGATTACAACTTGGGAAATTCTGCATATCAAATTTTGATGAACAATAAACTTGCATCTATGGCAGGTTAGTGCTAAATTGAAGCAGTCTATCATGAAAAACTCAAGTGATAAATCCAGATTTTGTAACAAAAAAAGTATAAGTTTATCGTATCAGATTATTTTACCTTAGCAGTCACTTTTCAACATTACCCCCGGAAAATCATTGACCAGGTAACATTGATATCTGGCAATACACTCAATTGCTGATTTTTCAATCACCGGACGCACAAGATTCGAAGAAAATTACTTAACTAAATCAAAATCAATGATTTATGAAGCAATTTATTTCTGATTACTCTGTTGCGATTTCCCTGGTTACAGAAAGCACCTTTTTGTTAATATCTAGTACCGGAATATGGATCGACCCTGCCTGGTCCATTTCGTAAGGAAAGTGTTAAGCACTTTTTGCAGAAAATATCAATAATACCAACCAGGCAAAAGAATTCATAAAATTCTGACAGATCGGGATAGAGAACAGGATGCTGTTACCTCAAAAATTTGTTGACCATCATTCATAGGATTTTATGAATAATTGTGCTGCATAGCTGACCGCAAAATACAAACAACAACCATAAATTATGATTGAAGAAAAAATTACCCATGACGAAGCCGGTTCACGGCGGATCGTCTGTAAATCTTGGAGCTGATGTTATCCCGGGATGCATTTCATCCCTGCGTAATACAGGGGAGAAGGCATCCTGGGTAACGTCTGCCGGTTTCCTGGCAGCAGACAACTTCGTAATTCCTTGCCAGAGGTAAAGAATAGCCTTGGAATACCATCAACGATCAAAATGAATTGCAGGAAACCGAATCCGGTATGATCCCCAACCGGAAGACATTGGAGGTATTATCCCTTAATCCGACTTAGCAAACCAGGCATTTTGCCCGGGACGCTTTCTGGCAGAGGAAGTGATCTCCTTTGGCCAGTAATTTAAACCTTATGAGGGTTTCAGTGTGATTTTGGGTCGCAGCTACGGTTGCGGCCCTTTTTGAAGCCTAATCCGGTCATAGGAGAGTTTTGGTTTGGTTAACGGTGCTGATTGAGTGTGTAATTACGTGGTTCGCAGATCACCTTATCTGCGAACCATTTTTCCTGATCATTACAAACCATAGATTAACCCCAGGGATGCCTGCAAAGTACGGTTCTTGTAGGGTTCGGGACCGGAATGATTGATCTCAATGCCCGACAATCCTAGATAAGCACGCACATCCGCATGAAACCAGATCCTCTGATTGACATTGATGACCGTCCCGGCCCCTCCGACCACATTGAAGACCTCATTGCGGTTCTGGTCGGTAAAATCGGATCCGTTGATCCTGGCTTTGAGTAGAAATCCAGGTGAAAAACCCAGTGATAATTTGGGCTGCAGTAAGTCTTGCGACCGGCCAAAAACCACCTGATACATCATGGGTATCTGCAGATAAGTGTAATCAATGACCGCCGTAGGTACTTCGTAACCCTCTTCCGAATACAGAAAATCGAGCGTTAGGACCGAATACCGGTTCAACCAGAAATCGCCGCTTACCCCGGCGGTAAGACCTGACACGGCATCGCAGTCTTCCAGATTGATCCGCGAGAGATTGTACCCGACTTTCGGACCCAACGCCAGGCGACCTTTTTGCTGACTATACACCAAAAAGGGTAGCAGGGAGCAACAGAGTGGCAAGATGATCGTTCGCAATGTGCCCATAGAGGATTTACAGTCAACGTGAGAACCCGGGATCCGACACCTTATTGAGGTATGGATCAAAACCTTCTCTAATATAATAATATCCGGGATTATGGTGTGTGAGGGTCCATCCATGCGGGTTGCTGGTCAGGGATTTTTCCGGCTCCGGCAATTCCCCAATAACCCAGGGTCAAAACACCACCCTTGCCAACCGGACGTGCATACCAGGCCGAAAATCTGTATCTTACTGCCGTAAGCAGGAATATACCGTATGTCAAAAAATATCAGCCATCTGTCAGCCCGGAAAGGTTTGGAAGACAACCTCTTCGACCGCTATGGCCAATTGATCAAAGACCAGCAAACCGCGACAAAAGAAGACCTCGAAAAACTGGCCGAAGACTTCCTGATCGGCACCGCTTCCGTCTACGGAGCAACCACCTTTTATGATTTCCTCAAACCGGAAAATCAGGGTAAAAAAATCTACATCTGCAATGGTTCCGCCTGCCTCTGTGCCGGTACGCAGCCTTCAGTGAGAGAGAAGCTTTCTGCGCATTTCACGGCTGACGAAATAGGCGAAATGTGTTGTCTGGGCCGCTGTCATGAAAACAGCTCCTTCCACTACCAGGGTAAAAACTACTCCGGAAAGGCCATTACCCGGTTGGATGACATTCTCGGTGGACAGACAACGGTACCCGACCGGTATGCAGTCGAGTCAACAGGAAGGGCCATCCTGACCCGGCCGGAAGCCGGTCCGGACCATTACCGGCATTTGTTTTCCCGGGTGGTTGCCCAGACTCCTTCCAAGGTAATTGAGGAGATTAAGACTTCCGGACTGCGGGGTCGCGGAGGCGCCGGCTTTCCGATGGGTAGCAAGCTGCAGTTCTGCAAAGAAGCTCCGGGAGACACCAAATTTATCATCTGCAATGCCGATGAAGGCGATCCCGGTGCTTTTTCCGACCGGTATCTATTGGAACAACAACCTTTTTCTGTCCTGGTGGGTATGCTGATTGCGGGCTATGCTGCAGGAGCCAGTTACGGTGTGATCTACATCCGGGGCGAATATCCGGAATCGGTCGAATCCGTCGAAGAGGCCATCGACGCTCTGGGAAAGACCGGCCTGAGCGGTAAAAACCTGCTCAACAGCGGTTTTGATTTTCACTTTAAAGTGATCAGGGCCCAGGGATCCTACATCTGCGGGGAAGAGACCGCCCTGATCAATTCGATCGAGGGTCAGCGTCCGGAGGTACGAACCCGGCCTCCCTACCCTGCCTCATACGGTCTCTTTGGCAAACCGACCACGGTTTCCAACGTCGAAACCCTCGCCGCTCTGCTTTATATCCTGGAAAATGGAGGAACCGCCTACCGGCAGATTGGCACGGCTCAATCCAGCGGTACCAAGCTGCTGAGTCTGGACAGCCATTTTCACCGGCCCGGTATCTATGAAGTAGAAATGGGTACCCCTCTCCGGAATGTCATCGATGCCGGAGGAGGTTCTAAGGTGCCCGTGAAGGCATTGCACATCGGTGGACCCCTGGGAGGTCTGGTTCCGGCTCACAAGATTGACGGCCTCACCGTCGATTTTGAATCGTTCAGGCAACAGGGTTTTCTGTTGGGACATGCCTCGGTGATCGCCATTCCTGAGTCAATGCCCATGATTCAGTACCTGGGGCATTTGTTTGAATTTGCCGCCCACGAAAGCTGCGGCAAGTGCTTCCCCTGCCGTTTAGGCACCAAAAGAGGCGCCGAAATGATCCACAAGTCGATAGAAACAGGTTATCAGATCGACCGGACCTTGTTCGATGATCTCCTGCACACACTCGAACAGGGTTCTCTCTGTGCCCACGGTGGTGGTATCCCTCTTCCCATCCGCAATGCCCTGCAGTACTTTTCCGGGGAAATGTCTGCCTATTTTTCGACAACCGTTAATGCATCCAGACAATGAATACTGCCTATATCAACGATAAGCCCTATGTCATCCATCCGGGTGAAACCATACTGACCTTTGTGCGCCGGCACCTGGGCAACCGGAAAATACCGACCCTGTGCGACGCACCCAATCTCGATCCCTTCGGAGCCTGCCGGGTCTGCTCCGTCGATGTGCGCTCGGATAACGGTTCGGTCCGCACCGTGGCCTCCTGCCATACACCCGTACAGGAAGGACAACGGATCCTCACCCATTCGGAAAATATCAACCGCCTGCGCAAAAACATCATCGAGCTGGTGCTCACCGATCATCCCCTCGATTGCCTGACCTGTGAAGTAAACGGCAATTGTGAACTCCAGACGGTTGCGGCTGAAGTGGGTATCCGGAAGGTACGCTATCCGGAAGGGGCAACCCATCTGGACCGGCAGAAAGACCTCAGCCATCCGTACATGACCTCGGATCTATCCAAATGTATCAACTGTTACCGTTGCGTAAGGGCCTGCGATGAGGTGCAGGGAGAGTTGGTGCTCAATATGGCTGGCCGGGGTTTTGATGCCCGCATCATCAAGGGAGCGGATCAGACGTTTTTCGATTCGGATTGTGTGAGCTGCGGTGCCTGTGCCCAGGCCTGTCCGACTTCGGCGATTTCGGATGTCTTTCAGTCGAAATCGATCACAGCCACCGAAAAAACCCGGACCGTATGCACTTACTGTGGGGTCGGCTGCAATCTGGAAGTTGCCCATGAAGGAGCCCGGGTACTCTCCATCCAGGCTCCCTACGATGCCGAGGTAAACCATGGTCACACCTGTCTGAAGGGCCGCTACGCTTTCCGGTTTTACAACCACCCCGAACGGCTGCGATCGCCTCTCATCAAACGGAACGGTACTTTTGAGGAAGCCACCTGGGAAGAAGCCTATGAGCTGATCGCCGACAGGCTGACGCGCTACAAGCAGGAATTCGGACCGGATTACATCGCCGGCATTTCCTCCTCCCGCTGCACCAATGAAGAAAATTACCTGATGCAGAAATTTATCCGGGCGGTGATTGGCACCAACAACATCGACGGGTGCGCCCGGGTCTGTCATTCACCGACCGCTTTGGGCATGCAGCGCACCTTTGGCACCGGAGCGGCGACCAACTCGGTAGCCGACATGGAGCACACCGACTGCATCATGATTATCGGGGCCAATCCGACCGATGCCCATCCGGTCACTGGCGCCCGTTTGAAGCAGCAGGCAATGAAGGGAAAGACTTTGATTGTGATCGACCCGCGTAAAACCGAACTGGCCCGTTACGCCCAGCACCATCTGCAATTGCGTCCGGGCACCAACGTGGCGGTACTCAACATGATGATGCATTACATCATCAAAGACGGTCTGGTGGATACCGATTTCATCGATCAGCGTACCGAAGGCTACCAGGATTTCCGGAATGCGGTCCTGGAGCTGGATATGCGGGCGCTGGAAGCGCTCTCGGGAGTGCCGGCCACCCAGGTGCGGGCAGCGGCGCATGCCTATGCCAAAGCTCCGAACGCCATGTCGTTTCACGGTTTGGGCGTGACCGAGCATTCGCAGGGCACATTTGCGGTGATGCAGATCGCACAGCTGGCCATGCTCACCGGCAACATCGGCCGGCCCGGCGTTGGTGTCAATCCGCTGCGCGGACAGAATAATGTACAGGGATCGGCCGACATGGGCGTCCAGCCACATCAGGGCGCCGGCTATCTCGATGTCACCAATCCGGAAATCAAGAAGCGATACGAAAACTTTTACGGAGTCGACCTGCCCGGTCACGTGGGCTACAAGATCCCCGAGATGTTTGACGCTGCGCTGGAAGGCCGGCTCAAGGCACTCTGGATCATCGGCGAAGATGTGGTGCAGACCGATCCCAATACCCAGAAAGTCATGGATGCACTGGAGGCCACCGATTTCGTGGTAGTACAGGAACTGTTTATGACCGAAACAGCCAGATATGCCGATGTCATTTTACCTGCCTCCTCTTTCCTGGAGAAAAACGGCACCTTTACCAACGGAGAGCGCCGGGTACAACGGGTCAATCAGGTGATCGAGCCATTGCCAGGTACCAAACCGGACGGCCAGATCATTGTGGAAATTATGAACCGCCTGGGATACCCGCAACCAGCATACACCCCGGAAGGCATGCTGGAAGAGATCTCACAGATCGTTCCCTTTTTCGCCGGAATCACCTGGGAAAATCTGGGTAAGAACGGAAAGCAATGGCCGGTGGCGCCCGGAGGTGTGGATTCAAAAATCATCCATGTCGATAGCTTCAAGCGGGGAAAAGGCCTTTTTCAGTTTCACGATTTTGCCGAATCAAAGGAGATCGAGACCTATTCGGAAGAATACCCCTACATCCTCACTACCAACCGCGAACTGGAGCATTACAATTGCGGCACCATGACCCGACGGACCAAAAATGTGGAAATTCTCTCCGAGGATGTACTGCTCATCCATGCGGATGACGCCCGGGAGCACGGTATCTCCGATGGCGACATGGTCACGATGGAATCGGCCCGGGGCCGGATCGACGTCAAAGCCCGGATCAGCGACGAGGTAAAGCCCGGTATTCTGAGCAGTACCTTTCACTTCCCGGAGATCATGATGAATATGATCACCTCCGACATCTCTGATTCCGAAGCGATGTGTCCGGAGTACAAGGTGGTGGCGGTCCGGATCCGCAAAAAAGAACCGGCGCTGGTCTGATATCTGATATCTGATTTCAGATTGCTCCGTCCGCCGAAGCCTTGGCGGAGGCGGAACAAAAAAGTCCTTTGATCAAATACGGTAAATTTATACATTTGCAGTCCCGGAAACGTCCGGTAAGTAGTGGGCCGCGTAGTTCAACTGGATAGAATATCTGACTTCGGATCAGAGGGTTGGGGGTTCGAGTCCTCCCGCGGTCACTAGAGAACTCATAAGCTCCTGATATTCAGGG
>CAYRYD010000046.1:0-45569 GCA_964428345.1 uncultured Saprospiraceae bacterium
ACATGCTAAGTCGGAAACACCAACCAGGAAAAGTATTCTTATGATAAGCTTATCGTCGATCAATCTTATAGATGGGACCTGGATACCAAATAAGAGTTAAAAGCCACTTCATTTTGGATGAAGTCACTGGATGCCTTCTCCAATTGTGGGCCTCTTAATCCAATGTCCTAAAATGCGTGATATTGGTCTTTAGTAATTTTAGAACGTAGTATCATGTCAGCACCCTTAAAAATAAATAACCTACCCGGTCATTCTCTGGCTATTCCGGTAATACAACAATTTCACCGTTTCGGTGACTATAAAGTACAAGATCACTACCAAAAGTATCATGGCCAGATGACCCTGCTGCGGAGGAACAACGTATCTTAATTGCCTCAGGAAAATATTGCAGCTATTGATCTCTTTGATCACCAGCCGGTTCGATCCAAACCGGACCTTGCTCGACCGACGGTCTCTTCATCCAATCCTTCATTGACATCAACCCCCAATCCGGATGCTACATCTGCGGCAGGACTGGTTGAGAAATCAAAGATTTTCATTAGTTAAGAATTTGGAACCGGAATCTATCCTTTTACAAACACTGGTTTCAGCCGCTGGGTGTAAGTAAAGATAACCGATAAAAGGTTTATCTTGCCGGAAGGAATGTTTAAACTAAGACCAAGCAAAACCTCCTTAAATAATGTCTGAATGAATTGGCTATATTATTTAGTGATAACCCTGATGCTGCTGCCGGGAGAAACATCAAGAACAAACCTTCCCGCATTGAAAGAAGACAAATATGCAATACGCGACACTTTGTTGCCGCTTCCCTGTGATCCCACAACCCTTCCGCATTATACTGCCTATTACACCAGAAAAGCACCTGTCATCGATGGGAAACCCGATGAGTCATGCTGGCAAAACGCCCCGAGGTCGACCCCCTTTAAAGATCTCATTTACGGCACGGAAACGCTTTATGACACCCGGGCAGCCCTCCTCTGGGATGACGAATACCTTTACGTAGCGTACTGGATTGAAGAACCGAATCTGCAGGCCAGCCTGACCCAGCGCGATGCCCCGATTTATCAGGACAACGATGTGGAATTATTTATCGCCGGCCGGGACGCTTACTATGAATTTGAGATCAACACCTACGGCACCATCTACGAAGTATTTTTTATCTGGGAGGAAGCCTTTCAAAAAAGCGGTTATGCAGCTATGCCTGCCTTTGACCGCCAGCGTGAGGGTGTACGCCCATTTCATGGAGTGGGTTATAAACCCCACCCCCGGGGTCCTCGTATTGGGTATTGGAACTGGGATTTTCCGGGACTGAAGACAGCAGTACAGGTGGATGGCACCCTGAACGACAGCACCGATACCGATCGGGGATGGACGGTGGAACTGGCCTTGCCATGGAGCGGTATGACCGCCCTGGCCCAGGCCGATAAGCGGTCGCTACCTCCCCGGCACGAAGACGTCTGGCGCATGGATTTTTCGCGGTTCAATCAGCACAAAGCCCCGGCTCCGGCCAAAGACTCCGGTGGTTGGGCCTGGAGTCCGCATGGGGTCTGGGATTCCCATGTGCCGGAGTGCTTTACCTTTATCCATTTTAGTACCAAAGAAGTGGGAAAAGATTAATATCGTCAAACTATCCGGAGGTAAAAGGACTTTCGTGAATGACCGGGTGATCTCAAACCAAAGCCTGGAAAACAGACTTTTCATTACTGGACACCTCTCTAAACGCCATTCAATGATTAACCGATTCTCTTCGTTCTTTAGGATTTACCTAATTTCAGGTATCAATAGTTACCCTACTTTTCAATTCGAGGAATAACAAACTTTTAATCACGACAATTCCGAAAATATGCTGACCGACATCAATCCCAAAATACCCATGCGGGACAAAGCGATAACCAGAGATTTTTACCTGAATAAATTGGGTTTTCAGGAATTTGGAAAAGCTGACTATGACGGCTATTTAATGGTTCAAAAAGACCATATCCAAATCCATTTTTTTAAATTTAAGGAACTTGACCCCAGGGAAAATTACGGGCAGGTATATATCCGGACTGACAATATCCAGGAATGGTATCAGCTTGCCCTTGACAAGCATCTGACCATCCCCACCGCAGGGCACCTGCAAACCAAACCCTGGCGGCAAAAAGAATTCTCGTTGCTTGACCCTGACCATAATTTACTGACTTTTGGAGAAAGTGTGGAGATAGCGTAAATCGAAATTATCAATACCATCAGTGTCCTTAATTGCGCGTCTGAATGCACATCCGGAACGTAATTTCCTGCATCACCGCATCCCAAAAAATCATAAATTAAAGCAGGAACTGGTTTTACAATTGCTTTTATGAATATCCATCGATTGACAGTGGTCATCCGATGCTGTGCTGTGATCATGGTCATAACCGGCAGGGCTTATCCCCAGGAGACCGGTAACACATTTCCTTCCCTTTATGGCACCCACGCTGGCGAGTTATGCATCATAGACGGCATCCGGCTTCGATGGTGCCCGGCCGGAGACTTTATCATGGGAAGTCCCGAAGAGGAGACCGGCAGACGCCCGGATGAGTTTCAGGTCAGGGTCACCCTCACCAAGGGTTTCTGGATCGGACAATTTGAAATTACCCAGGGACAGTGGATTGCCACCATGGGCAGCTTTCCGGACAAAGAACCCACTCCTTTCTGGGGCCTGGGACACCAATATCCCGTGTACTGGATCAGCCACACCGAGGCCGAAAGCTTTTGCCAGACCCTGACGAAAAACCTTCATCAGTCGGGAGAGCTCCCCGAAAACCAGGAGTTTCGACTGCCCACCGAAGCCCAGTGGGAATATGCCTGCCGGGCGGGGACTTACACCGCCACAGCCTATGGCGATACGCTCCGTCATGACCAGGCCAATTTCAGCGGTCTCCCCCTCAATGACACCACCCGGAGCCCTGTGCTGAACAGGGCATCGGAAGTAGGCAGTTACCCGTCCAATACCTGGGGTATTCACGACATGCACGGCAACATCTTCGAGTGGTGCCGGGATTGGTACCATGCGCGACTACCCGGTGGCCGGGATCCCGATCCCTATCATCAGAAAGGCGCTCAAAACCGGGATGGAACCTACTCCCGGGTCCGGCGGGGAGGTGCCTGGAACGACGATGGCATATTCTGTCGATCCGCCTTCCGCCTGCGTTACGAACCCGAACGGAGGTCTGATCATATCGGATTCCGGGTGGTATTGGTGGAGAAGTAGAGATGCTGGATAAATGACCATAACGAACTGACATTCAACAATTCAAACTGCCGTTCTTACCGATGATGTCAATCCTCATAACCGCACAGGGTTCTCCGGTACTGCACTTTTGCCTCTTTCAAGGTCACCTTATAGATCGCTGTTGAGCAGTTAGTTAACCCCCGGCAATTTTGTTTATAGTGATATCTCTTGCTGGCCGGACCCTTGCAGATATAAACATAGGTATCTGTCATTGACATAACTCTGTCCGGCTCAATGAAGGACGTAGCAGCAAAAAATAATAAGATTACAAACAGTTTAAGTGACTTCATTCTTGCAAAATTCATAAGCGCTGACTATTTTCTTGCAGGAACTCCACACAGTAACCTGCATGGTATAAAAATAGTATTAAAAGGTAAACCCGACACCAATACTGATATTGATAAGGCTCGTGGGTTGCTCCCATTCACCATTACTGATGATCGGTCCTAAATTAGTATCAAGATCTCCTTCATAATTTGCTTTATAGGTGAGAAAATCAACATTACCGGAAATGGATATCTTATCAGCAACAGGCACATCAATTCCTCCTCCAATTTTTATTCCAAGCGAAGTAGAGTTCACCGGATCCAACTCAATCACTATACCAAAATCCGATGCCTCCAGACCATAAGACTTTGAGAAAACCAATCCTGGCATAGCACGAAGTTTAAAAGTCATCCCTTCACCAGGAAACTGCGCCAGTAATCCGGCAAACAGCCCTAATTGAGAATAGGGGCTTGTTTCAAGTCTGGTAGTGAGACCCAAAAAATCATCGAGAACATTCTCATCCAGTGTATTACTCCCGTACATCAGGCAACTGGCAATTCCGATATTTTCTGAAAATGCATGATCAAAAAAAGCATTGATATTGTACCCTGTTTTTGCAAATCCTGCATCGTCATTATCGGCATCCGTGTCGGCAAAATCACCAAAGGGCAGACCAACTCCTACCGTCAAACCGAGTTGAGAAGATTGAGAGTGCGCGGGAGACAAACTAATCATTAAACTGAAAAATAGTAATAAAATGCTCGTTTTCATGGTTCAATTTTTTTAATGAATGTTTTGCAATAAGAAATTAAAATCTCGTACATAAAATATTGAAAAGCATCAGTCCCGATCGATCCAATAATTGACCGACAAACCGTAACTGGTGCCTCCAAAGGAAATCAGGTGTTTTGGTTGAAAAATTACCCTGAAACACACATGAAGGGTATGGTCCTCCCGGTAAATCATATCTACCGGGAGATCAAACTGAAACCCATATCTCCGGTCACTTAAGTAAGCTACACCAAACAAAAAGAAATCGCTCACTTCAACATCGATCAGCAGTTGGAAGAGCGGAGTGCGAAAACCTGCAAGGGATTGTAATAGTGCCGGCTTTAATTTCAAAGACTTTCCGGCCACAATATTTGCCTGGATTCTTCCGAGGAAAATAAAATTGTTATTAAAACCAATTCCCTTTCGGAACACCAGATCTCCCTTAAGACTATTTCCGGAATATTCCGGGTAGTGAGTGTATCCCACAATCAACGCGGGACGAAAAGTTGTGGTGGCCATTAATCCTTCACGCAGAAGTGGGTCACCCTCTTCAGCGTTCACTCTTTGAAAATCAATGGAATGAACCGCCATCTCCAAACCGGCACCCAGATCAATTCTGTGTCGCTTTAATCTGGCGGGATGAAACCAGTAATTATATCCGATACCTGGTAACACTTTCCTGAATATGCCTTCACTGGCATATCTGCAATAATAATTCATCACTGTCTGATTTTGCCGGGAGGGAATCTGTACTCCCAGGGAGGTCCATAAAGGAGCATTGGGAAATTTCGTCAGAAATTTTTCGGATCCAATGTGGATTCTCATGATATTGACCGCCTCCACATCTAACAAAGGCTGACTGATCAAAGTCATCTGTTCATCCAATGGCGGGAAATTTTCATTTTGTCCGGAAATCCCCACCGTGATCAGCAATAAATTAATCAGGCATAAAATCCGCATCAGTATACAATATTTAAATCACCATAGTGACAGGTAATCTTGCCCGATTCATTCGTCAATTCCATTACATAGTAATAGGAACCCGCAGCTCCCTGACGACCTCCGATCCAGTCATTGAGATCTTCAATCGATGGATATTTATCGATGAACGTACCAAAGCTGTTAAAAAGAAGTATCCGATTCAATTGCATACCTGGCAGATCCAGAAATATTTTGTCATTAATCCCATCGGCATTGGGAGTGACCACATTGGCGATACTTAGTTGAGCCTCGAACAGGTCAATAAATATAGTATGATCGGATCGGCAGCCATTGGCAGTGATCGTTTCGACACTTAGAAAGCCCTTTTTATCAACCACAAAATCAATCTGATGACAATGGCTGCAGTGTAGATAAAATTCGTCCGAAGACCATGTGATCTGATCGTCAGTTTCCAGACGGAATGCCAGGAAAGATCCTTTGGGTACTATGGTATCCTTAAATTCCGGAAATATTGGATCATCAATCTCAATGAAGATAGGCTTCGATTCATAACATTGGTCTTGATACCCGTATCGTACTTCATAAATTCCGGATGAATCAGGGGTAAATTCATTCGAGTTAATCTCGATGAATTCACCGGAGGAGAGCCAGCTCACGTCAATTTCCCCGAACGGAGGAGACACCTTCACCCTCTCGTCCTTGCACAGCCGGACCGTATCTTCCAATTGAGGAACTTCCAATCCTATATTGTCAATGATCGCATAAGTATCCTTAACACACCCTGTCTGATTCGACATGGTAAAGTGGTAGATTCCCTCACCCAGATTTTCCAGAAGCCAGAGCGAATCCTCTTCCACATCAAACCAGTCGATGGTTAAATTTTCCCGGTAATCTGACTGAATTTGCACCTGACCATTTTCAAGACCGCAAATGGCGGGATGTGCGTCTATCTGAAATTCCAGGGGAACAGCCCCGGGCAAATGAATTTGTCTTGTTACCTGATTATTAAATCTATCGGTGACAGTAATCCGGTAATCTCCACCGGAGAGGTCGCCAACTTCAGGATCATCAGCACCAGTATTCCACTGGTATTCATAAGGTGGAAATCCGCCCTCCACAAATACCCTGATACGGCCATTCCTGGATTCGTAGCAGTCAGGGACCAGACTATCCACTTTATAGAATGAAATAGGACAAGCACTTCTTATTCTGGCCTCAGCCAAAGTGGGTAACTCCGATCTAACTACACTCTCATCAAACCTGACTATTTCCCAGGGAACATCCAGATTGGACATTGAAATAAGGGAGGAATCCAGGCATATCACGGAATTAAATCGAAAAGTCAGATAAAAAATGACCGAATCTTTGGGAACTTCGATATTCTCACCTTTGGAATTTAAATAAATAAAGGAAATACGTCCATTTTCACGATTTAATAAATTTAAATGCTGAATACTTAATTCCGAAAGAAAGCGGGAATGAATCACTTCGAAAGTCAAATGTTGTACATCGAAGATGATCGTGCCCGCTATACCGTACATAGTGAGATCCTCCTTAGCAATAAATGGAACGATTGCAATATCGCTGGCATATATATTGGTTTCAGGTATGGTCACCATGTTTTTCTGACTAAAAATCATCCATGGATTCAGGACAAAAAACAGGAATATTCTAATCTGCAAATCCATCGATTTATTGCTATTTGACGACAATCAATAACACTGATACTAGACCACTAAAAAATACCCAGGAGTCTTATTGATTTTAAGGTCGATAAATCAACGTACCATTTTTTTGTAAATATTCATTGGTGAGAGTGAAGTGATATACACCACCCGGAACCTGGGTTGGCAATTGTATTGATTCTGTGTAATCGGGTTTATCCGGATAGATCATCTTGTGATAGAGCAGCTGACCAAGATGGTTATAGATTGCTAACCTGACCGGCGCTATCTGCTGATTTCGTATTTGTACATTAAATGACCCTTGAGCAGGGTTTGGGAAAACCCTTAGTGTTCCAGGCACATCCTCAGTGGGTATCAAACTCATTCCAATCAACGATACATCGCCATTTGCTGAAACCACCTTAGAACGGTATCTCTCTGCTGAAATGCGCAGTGGAGACACTCCGGTTATTTCGCCCGTCTGTCGAAACGCCAATTCTATTTTAGCCGGAAAATCATCTTTATCGAGAAGGATGATCCGGATCTCTCCCGTTACTGGTTCGTGTATCCAATCCAGATCTTTCTCCGGTGGCGACCAGACCAGATTCCGGCTATCATAAAGAATTTCCAATTGTAGCCCCCGGCAATCGTCGATACCGGTTAAATCTATGCTGTAATTCAACTGATGATCTGTTTGTTTGACGGTATAGGGTAACATGGTCACCACATCTCCGGACCGTGCCTGACGATTTCTTTCCCTTACCACATCCCCGGTTTTAATACCGACTCCCACCGGATTGGGAATGGTACGAAAGGCCACCATCGGTGGTGGTGACTTTAACAGTTCTTCGCCCGGGAGTTGATTTTTCGCGATAAATTTCCAGGTAACCTCCGAAGGCCACCGGTCGATCTTACCCAGGAGCATCAGTTGCATCACCGCCAGATCCGCCAGGGTGAGCGCCTGATTATCATCAACATCACCGGCCAGCCAGGCGTAGTTTTCTACGAATTCTTCCAGTTTCAACTGGTGCCGGTACAGGGCAACCATATCCAGAATATCCACTCCCTCCCGGGGTTCGGAATCGTAGTTGGCTGAAATATGCACCGTATCTTTCTTGAGACCGGGTAATTGATAAAATCCCCGGGAATCCGTTACGTCCTGGAGGCTGTTTCCCCTGACGGTCACCCCCTCGAAAGGAGTGTCATCCCGGTGGAGGATCCGGCCTTCACAATCCCACAAGAGATCAAAACATATGGGAGAAATATCGAAACAGATCTCCATATCCCGTATGGATCCGTCGAATTCACTTAAAACCCGGTTGAACTCAGCCGCGAAAATGGGCACCAGGCAGGTATCTTCCGGACTATCCCAGGACACCTGGAAGGTAAAAACGGGAAGACCCGGAGTGATGGTGTAAGTACCATTCACACCAATCCATACAATCTGCACAGATTGCGAGTCAACTACATAGTTGTCAGCACTCCAGCCCGGCAGCGTTGAAGAGATGGAATGTATCTTCAGCCGGTGATCCGGGATCTCAAATCCTAATTGAAGTCCGCTCACTATTCCCTCACCACGGGCAAAAACCGGAATCTCAAACGTATCCGCATACCGGATCACCAGCGAATCGGCGTGGAAACAAATCGTATCTGAAAAGTTGATGCTCCTGACCCACAATGTTGAGTCGCTGTGGCAACCATCGGTACTGATGATCTGAAGAGAATCCACCTGATTCAGGCTGGCAATGATCGTATCGTGACCGGAGAACAAAATTGCCTCTCCGTTTCGCAAGACTTTGATCACCCTGCCCTGCCCTCCCTCGGAAATCTGCAGTTTATTCTCCATCTCGTCCAGAGTCCATTCGGTGGTGAAAGGATCTGTTCCTTCACAGGAAGCAAAATCCTCACGGTATAAGACTTCTCCGGTCGCATTTTCCTTCCACTCTATCCAGTCTGCCTGTCCGGACCCCTTGAAAGACAATCCAAAACCCCATACTTCACCGATGGAGCCCGAATAAGCGGTCTGGTATACAAACAGATCATTGAAATATACCAGGATGGTGTCTTGCGTCAGCCTGAAGGAAAGCTCTACCCAATCGGAGAAATCACCAACCAGGGTTGTCAGATCATCCGAATTGCCAGACTTTATCGTTTCACCAGCGATGACCTGACTATAGAATGAGCATCCCGGTTGCATAAACCGGATCAGCGCCTGGCCTTCCGCACCAAAAATCTGGAGGGTGGGGTCATAGCAACTGATTCCTCCGGTAGCTCTGGAGACTTTGATCCGCGCGGACAGACTGGTACCTGCCGCTTCCCGGTCCATGGGTTTGGTTAAGCTGAAACGGGACCAGTATAGCTCGCTTCCCACCTCCGATGGAGCCAGATACATCAGATCATTATTGATAAACGTACAAGGTGCATAGGTTGCCTGACGCTGATCGTCGATATTGGTGGTGTAGCCTTGCCATCCACAGGAAAGCACAAGGATATTTTGTTGGGTGGAAATCATTCCATCATCACTTCTGACCCCAACCTGATAATAACCCGGATAGGCGTAGGAATGCGGCACGGCACGAGCAGCCTGTTCCAATACCACCTCCTCACCATCTCCAAATGCCAGGGTATAAGTTCGGGTGGTATCTGTGAGCAGGTAAGAAATCTGACATAGTTCCCCCGGCAGGAGTATCCTGCTATTGATCGCAAGACTGACCGGGCAGCCTGTGCATGGATCAACCCTGCAGGGTCCCTTGGTCCAGGTGGTAACGCCGTACCTGGATTCTGCCTCGCAGGCATTCTGGTAGGTAATTCCGTCACAACCACAAACCGGATCGTACTCGGTGGAACAGTAAACAGTGTCCTGGATCAGGGAAGTGTCGTGGCATTGTCCGAAAATCAATGTTTCATTCATCAATCCAAAAGATGGGACAAAAAAACCGGCGGCTATTAATAAAAGGTTTTGTATCAGACGTTTCATCGTTCAATTTTTAAAAAGAAATAATCAGGTGGAAACGGAATGGCTACCCAATCCGGGAATCGCATCAAAAGCGATAACACTGCCCGTTCTTGCATTTGAATTTGTACATGGGCATCTTGTAGGTCTTGTTGAGACTCAGACCTGACTGATAGCTTGCACAGGAAGGTGCAGAAAAGGAAACCACAAGAAGGATAATGTAAAAGATTAGTTTTTTCATGATGTTCATTTTTTGACTGTAAATGCGGGAAAGGATCATTGGTGACCACCAGGGATCGAAAATTTGTTCAATTTTTAATTGTATGGCGTGAGTCTCATCCGGCAGGACCGGGAGGTTGACAAGTATCAGGACCAGCGAATGGATTGATTTTCGTCATCCGGATGGGAAAGAATCTTTAGTATTTTTGATGTGGCAAGGTGGTCACCTTCACCAATAAGCCGCATGAATACATGAACACAGATACTCAATATCTTACCGATGAAATCTTGCTGGAAGGCATCCGGAACGAAGAGGATCAGGCATTCAGGGAATTGTACCTCCGGTATTTTCCCATGATCCAACATCTGATTATGAAAAACAGCGGTCAACTGGATGATGCAAAGGACATTTTTCAGGAAATGATTATTCAACTGTTTATCAATATCCGGGACCGTGATTTTGTGTTGACATCCCGACTCAGTACCTACATGTACAGCATCGCCCGCAATAAATGGCGGGAAAGACTGCGAAAGAACTCGCGTATGGATTTGGTATCGATGGTTGATACACAGACGGATTACCAGGAGATAAACGAATGGTCTGATATCGAAACCACCGGGGAGCAAATTGAAATTATGGAAAAGCTGATGGAGCATTTAACAGATGAGTGTCAGAAGATTTTACGCTTTTTTTATTTCAGTCGATTTTCTCTGGAGGAAATTGCCCGGAAAATGAATTATACGTATGAATTTGCCAAACAGAAGAAAAGCCGCTGTCTGAATAAATTACGTTCATTGGCCAGTACCCACTGGCCGGAATCTTAATCGTGATCAGTCATGAATTTTGAAGAATTTGAAAAATACACTTTGGGCCGGTTATCTCCGGAAGAGCGTAAAATCCTGGAGCAGAAAATTTCCAAAAATCCGGACCTGTTTGCCGGTGTGCGGAGTTTCCAGGCTTTCCTGGCCGTCCTGGACAGGCAGGGTCTGCATGGTATCCGGGAAAAACTGGTGGCAATCGAACAACAACTGCAGCAGGACGATTTTTTTCTCAGCGAGGAAGAACTGGATACCTTTATTATGGGTAGTGAAGAAGAAAAAGCCCGGGTCGAAAAAAAAATCAACTCCGATGCACACTATCAGACCATGGCCCGGGATCACCAAAAAGTGTTGGATGTTATGACGGTTCATGGCATCAACCATCTGAAGATGAAACTTGCGGAGGCAGAAAAACAACTGACGGAAGAAGGATTCTTTACAAAGATTCCGGATCAGCAACCTCAGGAAAATCAGACGATCCGCCGTCAGTTGAATATCCGGAAATTTGTTTTACCCATCGCAGCAGCGATAATCCTTTTACTGGGATTTTTCTTTTTCCTGCCGGAACCACCGGAATTTCCAGTAGTTGACTATGTCTGGACCCAACCCAATATCGAGCAGGCGATTGGCGAATCAAAAGTGGCCGGACTGGCCAATGCCAATAAGTCCCAACTGGACAGCCGGGCGACCGGTCTGAATCTGGTCAGGAACCGGCAATACCAGGAAGCGATGGAATTTTGGCCAAAGCATCTGGCAGAATGGCCGGAGGATGATCTGGCCAGGCTATACTATGCCCATAGTCTCCGGGAGGCCGGGCAACCAGATCCGGCCATCCGGGAATTTGAAGTCTTATATCCGAAAAAAGATTTTATCTATGCCGATGATGTGCAATTTCATCTGGCAATATGCTATCTTCAGGTGAGGGGAGGATGTGAGAAGGGCGTACAAATGCTGGAGGAGTTTCTGACGGATTTTCCAGTCAGCGAGTTTAGGGATGAGGCACAGGCCATTCGTACGCAGATTAAAGAATGCCCCTGATATGATGCGATTGGTACACTCAAAACTATTTTTCAGAATAAGCCTTCCGGTTGCCGGGCTCCTGCTGTTTATTTCAGATATCATGAGTCAACAACTACCGGTTTTCACCCAATACCGCGAACATCACGGATACATCAATCCGGCCAGTGTGTCATATGATTACTTTATCTATGACCGGCGTTTTCAGGCCGGTGTTTCCTATCGCACCCAATGGCAGGGTTTAGACGGAGCCCCGGCCACCCAACTCTTGCAGGCCTCGTATGTCATCGACAATGCCGGGTCCGTGGGCCTGGTCACCGGTGCTCTGATCACCAACGACCGTACCGGCCCGTTGGGACTGAGTGGTATCCACCTTCGGACAGGGGTATTGTTATCGGGGGATCCCTATTACGGATTTGTATCGATCGGCCTGATGGCCGGCATCAATCAATACCGCATCAAGACCTCGGAATTTGAGGCGACCGATCTGCAGGAAGTTTTTGACCGGGACCTGTCGACCAAACTATTTCCGGATGTTGGCCTGGGCATATTTGGCCAGATACGACTGGGCTCCCATAATTTATACGGTGGTCTTTCGATACCGCAGACCTTTGGTTTTAATGTTGCTGTCGACCAAAACGGAAGGTCATTTGACATCAAACGAGTGCCCCATTATTTTGCGCTGGCCGGTGCTTATATTTTCCTTGACGACCTTTCATTTCTGGAGCCATCGCTTTGGGTACGTACCCTTCTGAACGGAGACTACAGTGTCGATCTCAACATTCGTTACAACATCCAGGATCAATTGTGGGTAGGTGCAGGATATTCCCTCAACCGGTCCATCCATGCCGAAGCAGGATTTATCCTGGGCGAGCAATTTGGATGGGAAAACCAATTCCGTATCGGATACGGATTTGACAATGGGTACAACTCGGCTTTCGGCGCCTCCTTTGGTGCCTCGCACGAAATCAATATTGCCGTTGCCTTTTAACATCCCAGGGAGCTTCACAGCGTCAAATATCGTTAGGTGCAGAGCACCGCAATATCATTAAATCAGTATTAAAAATATTGTTGAAACAAGTTATTTTTAATAGAGAGATTCACATGTAGCCATTATGTCGAGTGGGCACTAAAAGATTACGACGCTACACCTCGTTATCGTGATGACGGAACGCTATATCAGCTCATCGATCACCATGAAACCAGAATACCAGAATACCAAAATACCAGAATACCAGAATACCAAAATACCATTCCTTACCGCAACAGTGTAACATATCCCGTCTTGATGACCGGAATTCCAATTTTCTTTACATCGAGCCGGATGTGGTAATAATAGGTACCTTCCGGCAAGGGCTCTCCCTGCTTGTTGCGGCCATCCCAAAATTCGTCTGCCTTTTTGGAGGTCCACACCACATCACCCCAACGGTTGACAACGGTGGTTTGCAAAACAATAACATCCTGACTCTGACATTCACTCAGATGGGAAATCACCAGTTGATCGTTCTGGCCGTTGCCGTCAAAGGGGGTAAGAGTATTGGGAAGGGCGTAACTTTCCGGGTCGGTGCAACAGGTATTTGCGACTTCGTAAGTGAAAGAACTATTGCATCCGTATTGATCGGTTATCCGTAAGAGATGGGTACCATCCCGGAGATTAAAAGCCCTTGTAACCTTATTGAATAACTCAAATAAAACAGGTTGCTCTCCCATTGCACCTATAAAATGCCATTCGACATAGGCAGGAGATTCCGGTAAATACACTTCGATCACGCCATTATCCACAGTACTACATCCATTAGGAACTATCCTGAAGCTATCCGGTTCCGGTAATGTCGATTCCCGGTAAATACAAGGGATGTCCTGGAGAAATTCTCCAGTACCGCCAAACTCAATGGTGAATCCAAAATCACTTTGGCTGAAGTTGATAATCACCAGTGCGTAAGCTCTGCCTTCGACCATCTCAATTTCAGCCGCAAAATTATCATTGCCAGGCTGACAACCGGGGAATTCCGTTTCGTCCAAATCACCCAGCCTCAAGCCGGTTGCACCGGTGCATGGAGACCAGATGCTGAAAGGTTCCCCATCATTCGCACCCGAAGCCATGCATCGTAGCTCAAACTTGTCCAGGCAATTATTCAGTGAACCGGATAACTCGTACAATATGAAGTCCAGATCATCTCCAGGATTATTGGGAGTAATCGTAAAAGTCAGAGAACCAGCTGATGCTGCAATCCATTTATACCAACTCTGATCAATCTCATCAAAATAATTTAAGCAGTTTGGAATTGTACTGTTAATAACAGAACCTGCTTTAACTTTGGGTACATTAAAGGAAGACTTATTAGTTAACAGATCTCCAGTAATACAATTGTCGGATGCTTCCCGATGTATCCTGAAAGAATTTATACAAAGCTGAAAAGATCCGGTGGTATTCTGAGCACTCGCTACCCGGATAAAATATTGCATACCGGGAGACAACTCCGAAGAAAATATCTCTGCTATATGATCGCCATTATCTTCACTACAGGTCAGTAATTCAATTTCTGAACAGGAAACTGCCTTGTAAAGTGCAATTTTGGGAAATTGCATTGAACCTTTAGAAAAATTTGTAATACCATAGCTATCAATGACATCTCCGATGACCCGAACAGTAATATAATTATTGAGTGCAACAAATTTAAACCAGACATCACCACCTTTGTCCGAAAAACATTCTATCCCAGAAATACTTGATAGTGTCGAGCCCTCATTTGTATAAGCACTCTCTGAGGAACACCAATTTTCAACATCATCAAGTTCAATAGCATTTTCACATAGGTTATTTAAAGGTTGTGTCCATAAAGGGAAATGGAATACCAGGAGAATAAATACCACAAAAACCTTCATAACAAACTCTAAAAAGAAAAGCTCTATTATCTATTCCAAAACTGATGGTCAATGTAAATAAAGATGCCAAAATACCATAACACCATAAAACCATAAAACCACAACACCTATCTCAACAACGTCACATGCCCCGTTTTCATCACAGGCACCCCTTCTCCCTGGATGGATAACCTGACCTGGTAGTAATAGGTACCTTCCGGTAAAGCTTCTCCCCGGTCGTTCAACCCCCGCCAAAATTGGTTGGGGCCGGTTGATTTCCATACCACATCGCCCCACCGGTTGATGACGGAAATTTGCTCTATAAAAACGGGGCACTCAACATTATAGATCAATTTCAGTTCATCGTTCTGACCATTGCCATCAAAGGGGGTAATTACATTGGGTAGCCGGTAATTACCGGGATCTCCGCAATGCCCTTTAAACTCAATGAAAATCGCTGCCGTATCGCATATCATCCGGCATTCGTTGTCACAGACCCGGTAGGTTGCCGTCAGTACTCCTTCGTCGGAAGGTGGAATAGCAGCACGGAAAACCCCATTACCCAAATGTTGGATTTTGGTTGGATAGTTGGCATTCAATAGTGATATGTTGAGACCAGACACAGAAACCCGGTCATTGGCCAGGACATCGATTTCGATTTCTCCCTGTTCGGAAAAAAAGTTGTCGTCGGCTAAGTCAATGGATCGTGCAGAACCATCATCCCGGAGGTCAAAGGGTGGAAGAGTATCGCTGCATCCGTCCTCACTTTCTACAAAAAGCCAGTACCGGTCATTGCGGAGATGGTACGCATGTGTGCTGTTTTCCGAGACATCAAAGGAGACGGTGCTCCCATTGCCACCGGTAATGCTCCACCATCCGACTTTCCGGAGGGAAGTGCCAAACTGCACCGTAATCTCATTTCCGGCCGGGTCGTTGCAGTCTGTATGAATACGGATATCCGTTGGTTCCAGGATTCCGGGAGGACAAAGATCCTCCCTACAGGAACAATCTTGAATCGTGGTATTTTGGGTATTCGGATCACCATCGTCGCAAAAAGCACCCGTTTGATCTTCACCGGCACAATTACGGGAAAAATCACCGGACCAGGGGAGACGGGGATTACTGGAGAAATCATAGATTATATCACAATGATTCAGTAATTCAGGAGGAAAACATCCGGATAAATTATTGTTGTTGAGAAAAATTCTCTGGAGCGAGTCCATTGCTCCAAGGCTTCCGGGAATAGTGTCAATAAGATTATTTCGAGATAAGTTAAGATCAGTCAAGTTATCCAGATCCCCGATAGAACTGGGAATTTTTCCGGAGAAATTATTATTCTGCCACTCTAACCAGCGAAGATTTGATAGTTTGCCAATATTTCCAGGTATAGACCCTGACAGTTGATTATTAAAAAAACGACAACTGACAAGATTCTGAAGATTCTCAATACCCTCTGAGATGGGACCGGACAACTCATTATCATAGAGATACAGATTGAATAGCTCGGGCAACAAATATAATGATTGGGGAATTTCACCGTTTAGCTGATTACCACTTAAATTTAAATTGTTGATATTCTCTGCTTCTCCGATGGACGGGGGGATAGGACCTGAAAGGTTGTTTTGACTGAGATCGAAATTTCTCAGTTTATCCAAACCTTGAAAAACATCTGGTATCTCCCCAGACAAAGAATTATCATTTAGATAGAGACTAACAAGTTCGGTTAGTTCACCAATTTCTACCGGTATGGATCCTGATAAATTATTTCCAATACCTCCGTCCTTGCCTGGATCCAGGTCACCATCCATATCAAGTACTACAACGCAACCATTGCTATTTAAATGAACTCCCGGCCATTCTGAAATTTCTTCACTTAAATTCCAGGTTGTGTTCCAATTGGCACCATTGGTAGAATGATAAAAAGCAACAAGTGCCAGCGAATCTCGCTCCCTACAAGAAATCTGCCGACCTCTACATTCACAATTATCCTGAATTACATCGTTTATTGTATTCGGATCACCATCATCGCATACTGCACCGATCCAATCTTCGCCGGCACAGTACCGGGAGAAATCACCCTGCCAAGGGAGGCCGGGGTTGTTGGAGAAATCGAAAATATTCCACAGCCAATCCTGGCCAAAAGTATCAATTCGCTCATCCAGTGAACAGAAATTAGACAGATCCGGAAAACAACCGGAAAGCAAATTATTGGACAGATTAAAATAATAAGTCGAATCCAGTTGATTCAACTCTGATGGAATAGATCCGGTCAATAAATTATTATTAAGGTATGCGGATTCAAGTTTTTGGAGATTGCCCAGTGTTCCGGGAATAATTCCGGACAATTGGTTAGCATACAATGCCAAATGTGTAAGTTCTGATAGATTACCCAATGATAATGGTATATTTCCGGTTAACTGATTCGTCTGCATTGCCAGAGCCCTTAAGTTCTTTAATTGACCCAATTCCCCTGGAATCGATCCCGTTAGTTGGTTAACATGAACATAAAACTGTTCAAGCATACTCAGGTTACTCAGTTGCGGAGGAATGGAACCACTAAGCTGATTGTGCATTAAATGCAGTAATCTTAACTTACTCAGTTGGCTCAATTCAACGGGAATCGAGCCTGACAACTGATTACCATTTAATTCCAGTTCTTCAAGATTTGATAGTTGACCCAGTTCAGGAGCTATCGATCCAATCAGGTTATTATCATGAAGATCAAGAACTACGACACACCCTTCGTCATTGAGAGATACTCCATGCCAGGTATTGATTGCGTTCTCCGGATTCCAGGTAATCGTCCAGTTCGGTCCGTTGGTAGCATTGTACAGGGCGATCAGAGCCAGGGAGTCCCGCTCGCGGCAGGTAGTCATCTCACCCCTGCATTCACAATCCCGGATTATATCATTGAGGGTATTGGGATCACCGTCGTCGCATGGAGCACCATTTTGTTCTTCCCCGGCGCATAACCGGGAAAAATCACCCTGCCAAGGGAGACCAGGGTTGTTGGAAAAATCGAAAATATTCCACAGCCAATCCTGGCCAAAAGTATCAATTCGCTCATCCAGTGAACAGAAATTAGACAGATCCGGAAAACAACCGGAAAGCAAATTATTGGACAGATTAAAATAATAAGTCGAATCCAGTTGATTCAACTCTGATGGAATAGATCCGGTCAATAAATTATTATTAAGGTATGCGGATTCAAGTTTCTGGAGATTGCCCAGTGTTCCGGGAATAATTCCGGACAATTGGTTAGCATACAAAGCCAAATGTGTAAGTTCAGATAGATTACCCAATGATGATGGAATATTTCCAGTTAACTGATTGACCTGCAATGACAGAACTCTTAAATTTGCCAGGTTCCCAAGTTCCTGGGGAATACCTCCCTGAAGTTGATTAACGTGCAGTCCAAGACCTTCAAGCCTACCCAGATTTCCCAGTTCAGGAGGAATACTTCCACTGAGTTGGTTAAGCATTAAAAGAAGTTCTCTTAAATTACTCAATTGACTCAATTCAACGGGAATCGAGCCTGACAACTGATTTCCATATAGTTCCAAATTTTCAAGATTTGATAGTTGCCCCAACTCTGGAGGAATTGGTCCGGTTAATTGATTACTTCGAAGCACTAAATATCTCAAATTATTCAGATCACCAAGGGAAGAAGGAATACTTCCTGATAATTGATTTCCACCAAAATAGAGCTCCCGTAAATTTTTCAGCTGGCCAATTTCTTCCGGAATTGAGCCGCTCAAATAATTCTGATGAAGTGCCAATAATTCAAGACTTTCAAGCTGACCCAATTCTTTAGGAATAGGTCCAGTTAAGTGAATAAGATCACGAAGAATCAAAGATTCTAGGTTAATCAATTGACCAATTTCAGGGGGTATCGACCCCACTAACCCATCTTCATGTCCTATATTCAAACCAATGACACATCCTTCTTCATTTAATTGTACTCCTCTCCAGGTGCTCATAGGTTGTTCCAGTTTCCACTCAAAAATCCAATTCGCTCCATCCGTTGCCTGATACAGTGCAACCAACGCTAAGGAGTCCCGCTCCCGGCAGGAAATAGCCACTCCCTGGCATTCACAATCCTCGTGGATAATATCATTGAGTGTATTCGGATCACCGTCGTCGCATATAACACCAATCTGTGCTTCTCCGGCACAAAAACGAGAGAAATCACCCTGCCAGGGGAGGTATGTATTATTACTGAAATCAAAATCTCTACCACAGAATTTTAATAAAGAATTCGGAATACACCCACTTAAATTATTGTTACTCAATAAAAGAAAATAAAGACTGTCGAGATTACTGAGTTGATCTGGGACACGTCCGGTTAAGATATTATTATGTAATCGAAGATCTTTTAGACTTTCAATTTGTCCAATTTCCTCTGGTATTTCACCTGTAAGATTATTATTTGATAAACTTAATGTCCACAGTTGTACTAATTTGCCAAATCCTGCAGGTATGCCTCCAATCAGATTATTATTATTTAACCACAGACCTTTTAAAGAAATAAGTTTCTCTAATTCAGATGGGATCCGACCGGTTAAATTGTTATTTCCTAAACCCAACGAAATCAGACCTCTTAACTGACTGATTTCTGCAGGAATTATTCCATTTAATTGATTATTACCTAGATCGAGGATGATAAGACTATCCAATTTACCAAACTCCCTAGGGATTGAGCCTATCAAATTATTGCCAGATAATTCTAACCAATTTAATTCTTGAAGATTACCGATTTCAATTGGTATTTCTCCAGTTAAATTATTCCTACCAAGCCAAAGCGTTCTAAGATCTGTAAGTTGACCTAGTACATTTGGAATCGAACCAGTTAAATCATTATTACCTAATTGCAATGATTGCAATTTTGTTAAATTTCCAATTTCCGTCGTTATTACTCCGCTTAATTTATTGTTACCTAAATAGAGATTCTGAAGATTCGCTAATTGACCAAATGATCCCGGGATCGATCCGGTTAATACATTGTCACCAAGCATTAACATCTCAAGATTAGTCAAATTACCTAGTTCTTCAGGAATCGATCCACTCAACTGGTTGTAAGTTAGAATTAATCTCCTTAGTTTGACAAGATTTCCCAATGCAGGTGGGATTGATCCTACCAATTGATTATTTGTTATAAATAAATCCTCGAGATTGAATAATTGACCTAGAGATTCGGGGATTGATCCAATTAGTTTATTATACCCAAGCCATAAAATCTTCAGGTTATAGAGTTGTCCTAAGTCTGAAGGAATCGATCCAGTTATTTCATTGTAATCTAGTCTTAATTCCTCCAGACTGCTCAGTTTACCCAATTCCGAGGGTATTGAGCCTTTTAATTGATTATTACTTAGATCCAAGAACTTCAATTCAGTTAAGTCGCCTAGTTCAATAGGAATGTCACCGTTCAAATTATTTCCATCAGATCCATAAAAAGTACAGTCATATTCTCCATCTAAGTCAAGACACTCGACGCAGCCTAGATCATTTAGTTTTAATCCGTACCATTCACTCAATGGCTCACTCAAATCCCAACTATTGTTCCAATTAGGTCCATCGGTTGCATTATATAATGCGACCAGTGCCAATGAATCCCGCTCACGACATGCCCCTTGAAGATACAAATGTGCATCTTGTTTTTTATTAAGGAGGTAGGTAGAAGTACCAGTAGAAATAATCACCACTAAAAGCGATAAAATATTTACCATACTAGTGGAGTCGGCTATTCTCGATGCGATAAAATTGATACTCTTTTCTATTCTCCTCATCGACGTTCGTTTTTCCGCACATACACCGGCATATCCATCACTTTGGCTCCATTCACCAGCATCGGGTGCTGTTGGGTGTCAATATCCTTTTTCGTCCGCACAATGGCCGGGACCCGCTCCGACAGCCAGGCAAACAGCTCGCCCAGGGTGATGATCGGATCGTCGCTGTAAGGATCAGGCAGCAAGGGCATCCCGGCCGATTCGGGATCGAGATACTCGACCAGCGCTTTGGTAAAGGCCGAGTTGTTCCAGCCCGGATCGGCATACGACTTTTCATCCGGCTCACAGGACAACAGGAAATACAAGTCATTTTCCGCTTCGGCTATGCGGCTGATGGCCCGCGACAGCTCCAGGTCGAAAGAATCGCTCATCCCCTTGACCCCGACCGGCGCATTGATATAGGCAATCTGCCCGCTGTAACAGGCATCCATCAGCAATACCACCTTACAGCGCATTGGTTTCAGGACATCCAGCAGGTCCTTTTTGAAATCCAGCGAATACAGCCGCTCGTACCGGCGGTCAAAATCGGAAGATGCCAGCCGGAACTCATCGTTGTTCAGTCCATAGGTAAAGCCATGGGTCGAAAAGTAAATGAAGATCACATCGTTTTCACGGATGCGCTCAAACTTCCAGTAGTCGTTCTCCAGGTTGATCAGCGCTTTGCGCAACGACTCGATGCTGGTGCTTTCCGGCGTATTGAACAAATGGGTATGCACCTGGCTAAACAACAGGTTATGCTGATTTTCAAAGAGCCGGACAAAATCAGCGGCATCTTTCGAGACCAGCGGCAGGTCGTCATGCGGGATGCCAAATGCGTAGACATGGGCATTCGACCGGGGAGGTGTATAACTGATCACCATCGGATCAGAACGGAAAGCGACCCCATCTTCATTGACGATCTCCAGATGGATCCGGTTTTCTCCCTCTTCGAGCCGGATCTCCTCTTCGTACCAGTACTGGTAGAAAGACACCTGTTCGCCTCCGGACAACTTACCGTCACCACGGTGGGTGGCATACAGGCTGTGATTGAGATAGAGGTTGCAGGTCACTTCTTCCTTCTCCAAAGCTTCTCCGGTGATCACGGCGAGTCTCAGGGGATAGGTGGCCAGTCCGTACTCTTTGTACTGATCGTAATCCTTGAGCGGACTGGGGTCGTTCCAGACAATGTACAAAACCGGTTCCCTCGTCTTTTCCGGTTCCGTTTCGATCCGGGGAATGACCAGGTCATCGCGGGAAATCGCATTAATCTCTTCTAGGGGCACCAGCCCATCCCGGCTCTGCAGCCTGGCCATCGCCGGCAGTTGCCGGAGGGGTTCCAGCAGCTGTCGCACATCGACCGATATTTCCTTTCTCAGGAGGAGACTGTCCTGCCCATCATAAAGTACCGCCATGAAACGCATCAGGGAATCTGCCGTCAGATTTTCGGCAATCAGCACCTTTTCAATTCGCCGGGAGACACCCGTATCGACGGCTGCGAGATGGATATTCCCCTCTTCAGACTGTAAGCCGGACGGATGATCGATGATGAGCTCCAACGGGCCGGAAGCCAGGGTACCTTCGTTGATCACTTCGATCGAAAGGATCAGGCAGGGATTTTCATGACTCGCCGAATCAGCCAGCCGGACATTCATCGTCCCGAAGGCGAGTTGAGCTCCGGCAGTCCCCTCAATGGTCAGTGGAAATTGCAGCACTTCCGCCAGCGAAGATCCCGTGATCTGCAGTGGCACGGTTTGACTTTCCCGCACCAGGGCTGCACGGACCGGAATCCGGACAGTCCGGAGCTGACCAGGGGCAAAATATCCGGGCCGGATGGTTTCGGGTACGGCAATGCCTGGTTTCCCACTCATTAGCTCAAGGTGCCACTCACCGGCGGAGAGACCCTTATCATTAGGGTTTTCCAGTTCGATTTCGAGCCAGGCAAATTCACCGGCTTCCAGGAGGTTGTTTTCATTGGCATCCATCAGGCGGAGTTGCCGGGCCAGCAGTTTTGCGGCTGGTTCCTCGAGTGATACCGGTGGTGTCTGGTACCGGGTGATCCGGATATCCCTCCGGCGAGCCGGACTGCTACCGGTGGTCTGCAGCATGATTAGGCCTTCTTCCCTGAGCTGCAAGAGTTTTCTGATTTCATCCGTACCGGTACCTCCCAGAAAATACATACCCTCCTGTCCCTCGGGGTCTTTGGTGATCAACAGCCCGTCTGACACCCGGGACCGGCTTTCCCGGTTGGAGAGGGAGTATCCTCCCAGCCATTCGGAACCATCATGAAGGACTTCAAAAGTGTTGGCTCCGTCCTCCAGCCTTCCGCCGTAATGCTCCGTGCTAACCGATCCGGATCGCAAGTTGACGGTGAGCAGCCCCATATTATTGGATTCGCGCGGCACCTTGAGGGTAGCGGCCATCCTGACAATACTGTCCGACATCATCCTCACATCTCCAATCCGGATCACCGGATGGTCCGGATGTAACTTCATCTGAGTACTTAAGGCCGAGATGCGGGGATCGAAAGACCGGAAAACCAGGGCTCCGGAGACATCGTTACCCACGATCAGATACCGGTCACCAGCCTGGATCAGTTTTTCGAAGCGGCAGGATCCATCGGAAGGGATCGCCAGTGGGATCGGCATCCGGGCAGGTCCAAGGGAAAATTCATAATAAAAGGATTGACCGGCCGATTCCAGGAGTAAATAAATACTCCCGGAGGCAGACTCCAATGCATCCAGTACGGTAAAATCCGCATTGATAAAGACCACCGACAGCAGCTCTTTCTCACCCGATTCTGTCACCTTGATGATCATCGGATTAGTGTAGGCCGCCCTTCCATCTCCCAGGCCGGAATTGCGTTCGATCTCCCCAATGAGCCAGTAACTGCCATCGCCCCCTGCGATGATCTTCCGTGGTTCGTCCTTAAAAATCGAACCAAAAGCCCGGGACCGGACAATGCGGCCATCGGGTTCCATCAGCAAAAACCAGAAATCATCCGACCAGGAAGTCGTACTGGTTTTTGCCAGGATCCCGATCCTACCATCATAGTTTTGGACGATGTCCACCGCTTCGTCCAGGCCTTTTTCGCCCAAGAGGGTATCCCAGACCACAAAAGCCTGAGCGATGAGGACTGGCGCCTGCAGAAAACAAAAGATAGCTATGAGTGTGACCAATAATTTAGACATGTCCTTCTTCATCCATTTTCGTCAGGCGTTCATCAGTCATTTCCGGGTTGTAACGTCCCTTCCTCAACGACTTTTTCTCCGGTAACTTTCCAATACCATCCCGTTTCGGGGAAAAAGTAAAAATCATAATGGCTCCCCTGAAACAGCACTGCACCAGGGCCGGGAGATTTCGATGATTTATCCACTCTGTGCCGCTCCAGAACCAAAGATCTCTTATTACCAATATACGTAAAATACGAACTTGCGCCATCACTCTCCTGATATAAGTGAGTCCCATAGGTAAGCAGGATTGGGCTCGATTCCGGCTTCATTCGTGAGGTCTGGTTGTGGTTATCGCTGGGGTTCATTGAACTTCGGGAGGGTACTGTCCGTAGCCGCTCGAGGTTGAGGGAGGCCATGCGTTGCAGTTTCGAAGGTCCGTTCCGGATGACTTCCCGGAAAATCTCCTCTGCCAATTCGACCTGCCCATTCAATGCGTCAATGATAGCCTCCAGCAACATCAATTCGTAACGGTAAGCTTTCCCTCCCGGAATAGACATTGTTTTCTCCAGTACCTTCCTGGCACCGTCAAAATCCCCTTGCAGGGTCAGGACAATGATAAAGCCCAGGTAGGAAGGAATATAGGTGGGATTAATCCGCTGCACCTCGATAAAGGAGGTCCGGGCCATGCTCAGCAAAATCTCCCGCTGCCACATTTCCGCCAGATCCAGATCCTTCTCACCCTCGATGGCGCCGGGTTTATGGATCCGGGAAACCTCGCTGATCTCAATCGGAAAGAAATAGGGATCGACATTCTTTGCAGGGAAGTAAATGGCTTCCAGCAAAGCACATAAGCCGATGTTATAACGAACTTCGTAACCATGGTAATACTCCTGCAGTGACTGAAATCCTTCGCGGGCAAAATCATACTCGCCGAGTACCATCAGAGCTACACTGTTGTCATAGATCGTCACCATTCTGTCCTGCAATTCCAGCGTTTGTTCGGCGGTATGCAGGCGTTGGCGTTTAGGAGGATAACCGCTCAACAACTGATCATTCAAATCGTAGGACCGGTAAAGGGCCTCGATTAGCCTGGGCAATCCCAACCGGATATTCTGGCCGCATAAATGGCTCAGGAAAGCACCCTGAAGGTCAGCATCTTTTTCCATCCGGTAGGTGGCCCCGACCTGCTCAGTGTAAGCCAGGAAACTGGTGGTTGACCGTTGCCTTGTCAACGCTTCCTGGTAAAAATGGGTTAGTTCATGACCGAGGATGAAATACAACGCCGCCGTCGAATCATCCCCAAGAGACCGGCATACTTCCAGGAGCTTGTTTTCGACCCGGATGGTATTGGTTGCCTGAAAATAACCGGCGCCCATTTCCTCACTATCCGACAGGATGATCGAGGGTTTTTCAAACTGGTAATTGCCAAAGGTTTGGTACAGATCGGACAGAATCTGCTGCAACCGGGTTTCCTCCGGTTGAGCACTCAGCCGGACTGCGATTGTCAGAACAGAAACTAACAATATGAAGGTATTGTATTTCACCGGATTAACAGATGCAAAGTTATGGATTTAAAATCACCGATACTGCCCGTGTATGATGCTTGTCGTCGGAAGGTGACCATGGGATTTACATAAATTTTCAAAATTTAGAATGCACGCAGTTTCTTTCCCCGGAGAAATGCCATCCGGACACCGATAGTATATTGTACTGGTTTTAATACCGGCGAAGGAAGAGGCGTACCTGTTTCCTCCAATAAAAAGCGGGTTTCTGATAAAATATCTCTGGTGAGCAGCCTCTCGGATTCGTGCAGACCGGTAAGCAGGGCTCCCCCATAAATTTCCAGCCGTTGTCCGGCAGATAGTTTAAGGTCCGTTTTCAGGATCAGCGAAAGCAGCGTCTCGCTGGTATATTTTGATTTGCGGTAATTGACCCCGGCGACAACGGTCAAAGGATTAAGTACGAACTCCGCCTGGTATCCCAGATCGAGGCGCAGGTAGGAAAATTCGACCCTCGGTATCTCGGGGAATACAAAATGGGATTCGGATGCAAACTGCAGATCGGTTAGGTAGCCCTGATAGTAACCGACTGACGACCGGATCTCGTGATGATACCAGTCACTGACCGGACGGTAGATCGCTACCGTGCCGAACCATCCGGACTGTTTTCCGCTCTCTGTTATCGAGGGATTTTGCTTATCATAGGTATAGAAGATACCCGCTTCAAACCAGTGATCCCGGTAGGGAATGATGGGCCGGTAGCTGAGTCCCAGACTCCCACCCCGCAGTATGGTCAGCTCACCGGTTACATGCCGGGTAGAGGCATGGATCAGGAAATCCTGCCACCGGATCTGCTGGCGGAACTGCATTTCCGGGGAGGTCATCCGGTAATCCGCCAAATGTTGGTATGACTGAGACTGGTAGTCGAGACTCAGGGAGGTAAGCTCCTGGTTTTCACGATGTTTTTGAGCATAGGTGCCGGCAGCCGTTAATAAAAATGTAGCTATAAGTAAAAGTGTTCGCATGGCAGTCAGTTTTAGCATGTATGCGGGAAAATCCGAAAGGTGACCAGGTAGATCTACTTTCTTTTTCCGTTGAGCAGGTCCCAGTACGGGCTATCGAAATTTGTATATGATTTTTATTATTCCGGTTTAATGGGATAGCCGGATCATATCGGTTTCAGCAGCTTCCTGAAAAGGTGGTTTCATCATGCAAATAACCCGGATGCCTATTGCGGAGTGACGGAGTTATTTGTAAATTCCAATCGATTTTTCCCCTGCTCTAAAAAACCAGATCATGAAAGCCCTGATCTGTTCATAACACCGAAATAGTTACAGCAGACAAAACCTGACTTACGCAATATCTACGGTAGAAACCATAAAACCACCCTTCGACAGGCTCAGGATGACTTTAACCATATCACCAGAAAACCATAAAACCAGAACACCACCCTTTCACAGGCTCAGGGTGACTTTAACCATAATACCATAAAACCATAATACCATAGAACCAACTAATTCGCCTTCTCCTTCAGCCACAAAATCACTTTCTCTTTCATGGCCTCGGAAAAACGGTTGTAGTCTTCCGGAGCAAACAGTTCGACCTGATCTTTTTTAGCGTATAACTGATAGACTTTTTTCACTTCATCAAGACAATGCCCGATATCCGGGAAAGAAGCATACTGATCCCAGGTGGGTGCCACCACCAGGAGCGGCCGGGGTGCTGCGGCGGCCAGAATTTCATGAAAATCGTAGGGAATATGGTCTTCCTTTCCGGCAAAGAATCCCAGACGGGGGAGCAGACCATGAAGGTGGGAATAGGCATAAATACCTTCGGCGGTTTTTCCCGGAGTATCAAGACGCATCGGGGTAAATCCGCACACCGAGACCACTCCGGCAATCCGGTCGTCGAGGGCAGCGCTGTATAATCCCACCGTACCTCCGAGGGAATATCCGGCTACAAAAATATTCCTGCCGTCAATGAATTCCAGTTCGCTGAGGGCATCGACCGCCCAGCGGACATCCGACACCATCCGACCCATCTTTGACCAATGCGGAAACCGTTCGTAAAAGAGCCGGCTTTCTTCAAACAACCGGGTACCGAAACCGATCTGATCGTAGACATACACCGCAAATCCGGCCTTCACCAGGCCGGAAATGATGTCTCCCGTTTTAGCGATACCCGTGGAATAGGCATATTCGTGCAGATAGATGACTACCGGCAATTTGTCATTCGTGCCTCCACTTGGGCTTTCACCGGGATAGTATAGTTGCCCAAATGACAGAGGCTGTCTTCCGATACCGGAGGCCACCCGGGGCAGTCCCACCACCTCCTGCTGGAAGTCACTCTGCGGTCCTGGTCCCACCGAAGGCGGCTCTTCTCCCAGTCCCCAGTTGATCCGGTGGCGGATGTCAGAGGCCTTCTTCTTCCAGGCAGACGAATCGGCAATGACCTTGCCATCCCTGCTGGTCAGCAGGTCGTCGATACCTCTTGCAGGCCAGTTTTCCAGGTCGATCTCCTCACCGCTGAGGCCGAGCCATTTCGGGAAGCTATAGTCGTAAAAAAGCTGATTTTCTGGCCGGATATTGCCCCGGCCAAATACGTAATCAAAGAAGTCGAGGTACCGCTCCATATCACGCATGGACGGCGCATGCAGTCCCTGTCGTAAATCCAGGGCGATCTTATCTTCCGATCCCAGAAACGCATAAGCCTTACGAGCTGACAGGTAAGCCTGTTCGATACCCCAGGGATTACCGGCCGATTCGGTGACTGAGGAGGTCAGCATCAGGCCACGGGGGGCAATGAGGGCCATCAGTGAATTCATATCGACCGGCAACTTGCTTTCCCAACCGGTAAAAAACGGAAGCCGCGGATGCAACCAGTGCGGACGTGCCCAGGTCAGCAGATTCATCGTCTCGCTGTGGTACTTGTCGGTTGTATAGCGAAATGGATTTTCACCGCCGGTACCCCCGCTGATGGGGATCACAGCTTTGATCCGTTCGTCATAGGCGGCCGCCCAAAGTGCCATTTTACCGTTGCGCGACAATCCGGTCAACGCAATTTGCTCCCGGTTGACATTCTCCAGGGTATACAGGTAGTCGATCGCCCGTGAAGCGGCCCAACCCCAGCGCATCAGGGCGCTGAAATCATACTCCGGCCACCAGAGCGCTTCATAACCTTCACTATCGTCGGGATAGCCGTATTTTGGATCGGTGGCAGTAAATCGGCAACCGATATAGCCCCGCCGTACGGCAGCCTGCACCCAGTCGTAGCGGTCTTTTTTCCAGGGACAGATAAAAACCGGAAACGGTCCAGCACCTGGAGGTATCAACAGCGTTATATGCAGCACGGCTTTTTGCTCCGGTCCAAAGCGCAGTAACAGATCCCGCTCGGTGAGGAGACCAATCTTCCGTTCCTCCAGCAGTTCGGCCGTGAGGTTGTCCGGAGGAGGTGGCGGAGTACCCGTGATCCAGTGCTGGGCCAGCTTCTTCATATCCTCCCGTTTCATCGCCCACTGGGCCATGGTCTCTACCGGAATATGCTTTCCCCCCTCATCGATGATCAGGGGATCAGGCAGAAATGGTAGGGAGGGCAATTGATCAAAGTCGGGGGGAAGCTCGCCGGTGCGCTTCAGCCAGTCTCGCCAGAGAAAATCTTCCGGAGAGATATGCGCCGGCGGCGTGCCGGGCAGCTGGTCGCCACTGGGTACGGTCAGATCGTCTGGTGTCACTTTCAGCAGCCGCTCCAGGTATTGCTGCCGGGACAGGTTATCCTGGGCCAAAACGGCGAGGTAACCAGATGTGGCGGTGAGCCACAGCAGGAGCAGCAGGCAGGTAGTGTTCTTTTTCATGCCTTATTCGTTGTTCTGGTATTAAGGTAAGGATTATCGTTCAGGTAAATCGTGATTGCCGCAGTACAAAATTCCGGATCAACAGCTGGTTTGTCAGCTTTCTTCGAGTAACCGCTCAATATCCCTGGTGTTGCCATACATCACCAGAATATCGCCTTCCTTCAGCAGGGTTTGAGCAGAAGCCACTCCCCTTACCTTTGAGACTTTCCGGCTGATACCCAGAATGTTCTTTTCCTCCTTGATTTCAATGGTGGTCATCACCACTACATGATAATCCCGGAGAAAACCTACCTCCTGAATGGTCTGACCGATAAATTTTTTCGGGACTTCTGCCTGGATGATACTGTAATCCCCTCCCAACTCAAACGAATCGACCACTCCATGCAAAATCAATTTCTTAGCCCACCGATCGGCTGTTTCCTCTTCGGGGTGTACGATTTCGTCGACTCCCATAGCCTCCAGCACTGTCTCATGTAGTGGTGATACCGCACGACTGATCAATCGTTTCACTTTGAGTTTTTTCATCAGCGCCGTTGCCAGTATGTTGGCACCCTCGTCCTCGCCAATACAGACCAGGACCACATCGGCATCCTTCAAGGGAAGATGGGATACCGCCTGAGGATCGGTGCAATCGATGTTGATCGTGTGGGTGACCAATTCCTTTAAGGCATCAACCCTGTTCATTTTACTGTCTACCCCAATGACTTCGTGACCAGCCTGGGTCAGCTTCTGAGCGAGCGATGAGCCAAAATTTCCCAAGCCTATTATAAATAATAGTGCATCTTCCGTCGTATCGATATAAAAATTAAAGATGGGTGGAATAAAAAAGAAATTCCAGATCAATGCACTGAGGGCTGCCGAAATGAGTACGGGCAGTATATCAAATAACATGGCCACGATCGATACTTCCATGAGCAACAGGAGAGCTACCACCCGGTAACCGATCAGATCAGCCAGGAAAAAGCAGGTAAAAGCGGTCACTGATATCAGTCATAAACTGATCAGATATTGACCCGAAGTCCGATATTTACGCTCACTTGAAAGACCCACCAACCAACAAAATTAGTGGAATCGTTGTAAATGTTCTATAAAAAGAAAGGAAACCGTGGTCCTGCAGAAAACCGTAAAGTGATCTCCCTGCAACTCTTCGGTTTCAGGACAGATAACGGTACCGCCCTCATTATTTATTTGGTGACAGCTTTAAATAAAGGGACCGGATTCGCATGCTGAACAGGTTTGCGCATTGCTTCGTACAGAGGTACTTTACTCAAGTCTGCAAACCATCACATGCCTTCGCGCACCGGCATCTTTTACAAAAGTAAAACCCGCTTTTTCAAAAGAGTGGACATAACCCATAAACCGGTAGCTGGGCGAGTCGGGATCAACCGGATAAGCTTCGACATAGCCTGCTCCATTTTCTCTCGCATATTTTTTGGCACCTTCGATAAGCCTACCAACAAGACCCTTCCCCCGGTAATTTCTTTTAATGAAAAAACAGGTAATGGACCAAACCTTTTCCAGGCTTTCATCACCTCCCAGACTCCGGTATGATGCTCTTGGAGCCACCGAGCACCAGGCTATGGGTTCCTTATTCAAAAAGGCAATCAGGCCAATTGGCGTATCATGGAAAACCCGATTTCGAATAAATTGCTTTCTGTTTTCCGAAGTGTTATTTTTCCGTTCTTCTTTGGTCATTCGCCAGGCCATACACCAGCAATAACCCGGTGCGCCTCTTGACTCGAACAGGGTTTCAAAATCTTCCCAGTTGTCTTTGTCAACCGGTCTGATGCTGATATTTTCCATTTGGAGTCGTGGTAGTTTTTTGCCAGAGACTGTATCATTGGTTAAGATAATCGTTTTGACTTTTAGACTGTTTAATTGTTGAATTGTCTAACTGTTTAACTGGACGTCACCAGGGACTTGTCTCAAAGCCCAAGGCTTACTTTTACCCCCCTGGTCCACCCCCTGCCCCGCAAGCGGGGGAAAATGGCCGGTAGGGATCCAAGGGTCATGTACCCCTTGGACCGTCATTTTCCCTGTTAGTTTTTTACCTCCGGCAGATACTGATCCGGATCGACCTTATTGATCGCTTCAAAAAGCACTTTAAACGCTTCTACATAATTACCACCCCGACCGGTGTTGACCTCCTTTCTGCCGTAGTACTCTTCAATGAAATTATCGGCACTGGTCCATGTGGTGTGCAGCATGCCCAGGTAATTGTCCCGCACGGCAGGTGTAGCGTACTTCTTGGCATCGAGCATGATCTGCAGCTGGGTTGTGGTTACTTCGGGAAATCGCCAGGGACATGTCACTACCCGGAACCCCTTCAGGGCAAAATAAATAGCGGTGGGATCCGGACGCTCGTAATGCCAGTCGTTGATCACCACATCTTTGGGTATCATGTCAATGGCCCGGTGGGTATTGTTGTAGCTGGCCTCCCAGAGCCCGATACCCGTTGAGCGACCATCGAGCAGTCGATCACCCCAGATCCATAATTCAATATTTTTCTGGGCCAGGTGATTGCGGATTTTGGTGACTTCTCCCGCAAACAATTCAGCTTTGTCCCTTCCCTGACATCTTGGGCATCTATCATCCCCAAGATAAAATACTTCATCCATGCCGGCATGAAAGGCATCGGCTTCAAAAACCTCCACGATCTCGTCGACCGCATCGAAAACCACCTCGTGCACCTCCGGATGCAACGGGCAATAGCTAAGGCAATACAAGCCCCACTCATTGGGCCATTTCAGTTCTCCCAAACCTTCACCGGTGGGCACGTGGGGCGTTTCATTAAACTGCGGATAGGCCTTCAGTAGTTGCCCCACCTGCTGAAACCAGGATTGATGACCCAACAGGTTGATCTGCGGTATAATCCGGATACCACCTTCCCGGCAGGCTCTGACAATTTTCTTCACATGCTGCTCAGTCAGGGGATTTTCTCCGGCTAGTTCCGGACGGCTCTTGAAGGCATAACCGTAATCAATGAGAATGACCAGGGTATTTACCTTCTTTGGAACAAGCTCATCCCTGATAAAATTGACAAACTTATCGACCCCCTCCGGTTTGGGGGCGGACAGGCAGATGCCCCGTACCGGTAAAACCATATCGAGTTTGTCCTGCGACCAGACGTTGAAACTGGCCAGCATCAGCAAAAAGAAAATCGTCGGAATTCTCATAACAGGAAAGATTGGATCAGGTAATGCCCCAAATTACATAAGATCCGGCATTCCCGTCAAGATCTCGTGCTAAGTTCTTGTGAATCCCGATTCATTGAAATTGCATAAAAATTGCTTTACACTTCGTCGAGTTCGCTCATCAAATCCTGCAGATCCAGTGGTCTTGTATACATATCGATGGTACCATCCGGTTTTTTCGGCCACGATTCTTTTGGTTTATCCCAGTATAATTCCACTCCATTGTTGTCCGGATCATTGAGATACAGCGCTTCAGATACTCCGTGATCTGCGGCTCCGGTAAATGGATAATTTGCCTTTCTCAGACGGGAGTATATCCCTGCCAGATCTTTCCGGGTTGGATACAGGATCGCGGTATGATACAAACCGACTCCCCGGGTGGTGGCCGGCGGTGCATCCTTACTATGCCAGGTGTTTAAACCAATATGATGATGGTACCCCCCTGCTGCTATGAATACCGCCTGATCACCATAGGTGGTTATCAACTCAAATCCCAATAGCCCACAGTAAAAGTCCAGTGACCGCTGAATATTGGATACTTTCAGATGAACATGACCGATCCGGGTTGGTGCGGGAATCCTGTATTCATCCTGATATTGATATTTCATTTTGAAAGAGGATTGATCTTTAAGAAAACGGTTCCGGTGACGGAGTCCGTTTTGAACGGTCCTCCGGCAAGGGTATGAACTCCTCATTATCATTCGGCGGCAGCAGGATTCTCCCCTCCTGCCAGTCTGCTTTTGCCTGTTCGATTCTTTCCTTCCGCGACGATACAAAATTCCACCAGATAAAACGGTCACCCAGTGGCTCACCACCGAGAAGCATCAATGTGGTTTGCTCCAAAGCTCTCACCGAAGGACTTGAACTTCCCGTAAAGACCAGCATCTGTCCTTCCCGGTATTTGCTGCCCGCATATTCAATGGTTCCCCTGACCACATAGATGGCGCGTTCGCTGTATCCTTCCGGCAATCCCAAAAGGGCACCATTCTCCATCACCACATGCAGATAAAACAGGGGTGAATGGGTCCTTACCTGGTTATCCAAACCATAGGCATTACCGGCAATCAACCGCATCCAGATGCCCTTATCCGTAAAAACCGGCAACTGATTTTTCTGGTAGTTGACAAATGAGGGATCCGATTCCTCATCTTTTTCGGGCAGGGCAACCCAGGTCTGAATCATTTCAAAACCTCCTGCCACCCACAGATTCGGATCCTCAAATCGTTCGGAATGGGCAATGCCCCTGCCCGCAGTCATCCAGTTTACTTCACCGGGCTGGATGATCTGTTCTACCCCCAGGCTGTCGCGATGGGTGATCTTTCCCTCGAATAAATAACTGACGGTCGACAATCCGATGTGGGGATGCGGAAGCACATCCATGGAATGTCCGGGCGGGGGATTAAAATCCAGCGGGCCGCCGTGATCCATGAAAATGAAGGGTCCGACCATACGCCGCAACCGGAAGGGAAGAATCCGTCGCACCTCCATACCCGGGGCAATAGCGGCCTTTCTGGCCTCGATGGTTATTTCCAGCATTTCGTCTCTGATTTCAGGTTATTGACTGGATTGTCCGGTTCAATGTACGAATTTGATGGCTTCCATTTCCATTTTAGGGTTGGCTGTACTCAGGCGGATGTTTGGTAGATTTGGCCATTTCCTTCTTCAATGAATATACAATACCTGTTTGAACTTACCGGCACCTGGTTTTTCGCGATCTCGGGTGTCCTGGCTACCGATGCCAAAGACCGCAACTGGTTTGGGGCTTCCTTTACCGGATTTGTGACCGCGATCGGTGGGGGAAGTCTGCGCGACTTGTTGCTGGGCAGCTATCCCCTGGTCTGGGTTAATGATGTCAATTTTCTGTATGCCATCCTTTTTGGAGTGATTACTGCGCTGGCATTTTATAAATGGGTTCTCAAATTAAGAAGAACCATGCTGCTGTTTGATATGGTGGGTATCGGTCTCTTTACCATCGTTGGAGTGGAGAAGAGCCTCAGCCTTGGAGTGAAACCAGAAATTGCCGCCATTATGGGGGTATTTACCGCCGTGATGGGAGGAGTCATACGCGATACGCTGACCAATAAGACGCCTATTATTTTCAACAAGGAAGTTTATGCCACCGCCTGTCTGGCGGGAGCGATCCTTTATCTCATCCTGGATGGCTTTGAAGTTTCCCGTACCGTCAATTTTGCCATTTCCTCCGGCCTTATCATTATCATAAGAATCCTGGTCATCAAATTCAAGATTGAGCTGCCGTCTTTCCGGGGAAATGGGTAGGAAACTGGTGTTGTGTTGGTTTGGTATTGTGGTGTTGTGGTGTTCTGGTATTGTGGTGTTATGGTATTATGGTATTATGGTATTATGATTAAAGTCACCCTGAGCTTACTGAAGGGTAGTTTTTCCAGCGCACTGAGAAGTCCCCTTTTAGGGGATTTAGGGGTTCTGGTATTGTTTAATTGTATAGCCTGATTAAAAGCACCCTGAGCCTGTCGAAGGGAGGTATTGTGGTGTTATGGTATTTTGGTATTGTGGTATTATGGTATTATGATTAAAGTCACCCTGAGCTTACTGAAGGGTGGTTTGAAGTGTTGAATCGTTGAAAATGTTGAACTGTTTAACTGGGTTTTGTCACCCTGAGCTGACCGAAGGGTGGTATTGTGGTGTTATGGTATTATGGTATTATGGTATTATGATTAAGTCACCCTGAGCCTGTCGAAGGGTGGTTTGAAGTGTTGAATCGTTGAAAATGTTGAACTGTTTAACTGAGTTTTGTCACCCTGAGCTTACCGAAGGGTGGTATTATGGTGTTATGGTATTGTGTTGTTATGGTATTAAATTTAGGATACTTCTCCGGTAGACTATTGATTCATTGGAAACCAAATATGACCGGAAATAAAAAGGTTACAATCATCGCCCAGAAGACATATACCGGCAGGTAAGAGGCAATTGCTTTGCCGACAGCGGTTATTTCGGTCTTCTTTGAAAGTACACGGTATAGCTGGACAGTTACCAGTAAAAGGTTTATTAACATCAAAACATTGGCGCCCAGCACCGCAGCTCTGTTGGGCGTTATTCCCCACTCTGCTATCCGGAACAAAATAGCGGACAATGCAACACCGTTAACAATAATGGTTATCGCGGACAACAAAAAAAGAATCCATCGTTCCATCGGGTATCTGGTTGACCTGGCAGTGTCCGCGGCCGAAAAGAAAATAATCGCCATCACACCAATCAACAATGCGTTGAAGAGTAGCAAAAACTCCCGGTCATTGTAGGGGTCACTGCCTGAATAGATGATGGCTCCCAGATAAATGACCAGCATCACCAATACCAGCGGACTGAAGATCCTGGCGATCAGCGGCGACACTTTACCCACCAGCTGGGGATTAGTCTGCGTCAGGTAGGTCCCGACCACCGGTGCCGCCGCCAGTCCAAAAATGCCAACATAGTCGAAATACCACTCTTCAATCTTCAGGCCGATCAGTTCGAAAAGACTGATGGTTGCCGCAGTCATGATAGCGCCTGCTATCAGTATCAGCCCGGTCATGACCAGCAGATCGCCGTTATACCTCAGGAAGCTAAGCCGTTTTTCATCATTGTTTTCCGTCTTACCAACAAAAGCAAAACCCAGGATCGACCAAAGTAACAATGGCAAATGCATGCAGGATAAAAGGATGGTATCACTTTCTTTAATGTCGGGAAGCATATTGATAAAAATAACACCCAGGACAGTCAGACCAGCGATGATCGCCATTTTGCCGGTTGAAAGCGCATTCTTCCAGGCGAAGTATGCCGCCAGGACCGGAAAGACGATAAACCCGGTATTTCTGGTATAGAAAAATTCCTGGTCGATGGATAAGATGGCCGGCAGTTTGGCGATCAGACCCGCCAAGAGAGAAGCAATGACGACAAACAGCAGCTCTCTCCTGGTGCCCGGAGCGCTTTCTTCCCTGAAGAAATTCAATCGTGCATTCCAAAAATCAATCAGGCTAAGGTCCTTAAGCTGAGGGTACAAATCATTAAATGCCTGCTTAAACGCAGATTTGTCCGCCCGGTACAACCTTTCAAGTTGTGCGGGACTGTCGAGATTGGCGAGAATATCACTTTTCATGGACATGGTGATTAATTGAGTAAAATTTCTTAAAAAGAATCCAGAAATACTTTTCCTGGTTACTAATAAAAATAGATAACTGGTCACTCTCTAAAGAGCTCAAAACAATGATGCCTGAAATTCAAAACACAATCATAAATTTTGTCCGGTTTTCAACTGTTCGTTTTTATTTTTGCGCTATTCACTGGGCACCTCTAAAAACCCCATTCAATTGTCAACCGCTTATCTATGATAAGCTATTCAAAAATAACCTGTGCGATACTTCGTTATCCCTCAGTCACTTAGCTCCGGCTAGGCTCCTTCGCGATGCCTCGTCTCGCTTGGTTCTTTTTAAATTTGCCTAATTTCAGAGGTATTTAGAGGTGCCCTACTGTTTCTTTTGTAATCTAATTAATTGTTCCAATACCCTCAGATGATCTTCAAACGCTATTCTACCTTTCTTTGTCATGGAATATCTGGTATTGGGTTTTCTGCCTACAAACGATTTTTTCAGATCAATAAATGCTTCTTTCTCCAACGCTTTGAGATGGCTGGCCAGATTGCCATCGGTGATATCCAGATAGTCCTTCAGTGCGTTGAAATCCAGGACATCATTGACCGCCAGCAGCGACATGATGCCAAGCCTGACCCTGCTTTCAAACACTTTATGGAAACCATCTGTCAGTATTTTCATTTTTCGTACCGGTAATGCATGTAAATACCATAGACAATATGGAGCACGCCAAAGCCGAGAGCCCAGCATAACAAACTACACTCCACGTAGTAGGAGCCGATCAGGCCTAATCCAATCTCCATCAATCCCAGGCTTCGTACTTCCTCATAAGTCAACTTGCTGGCATTGAATAATGCCAGTCCATAAAATATCAGGGTAAACGGGGCAACCAGACTCATTAATCCCTTGCTGATCAAAATCAGAATCAGCAGCCCCCCCGTCACCAGCGGAACCGCCATGTTGATCAGCAGTCTTCTGGCGACCGGATTCCAGAATTTCTCCCGCCTGATGGCTGCCTTTTTATAGGAGAGAAAGATGGCGGTACCGATGGCCATGGTCAATATGAGCAAGGCCAACAGAACTACTTTCAGTAAGTCTGAGGTCAAGCTTTCGGATGAATTGGTGGATATCAGATCAGGGTTAAAATCAAAAATCCCGTAGGCAATCCAGGCACCGGCCAGGGCATAAACACCGGCCAAAATACCGGCCAGACCGGAAAGTGACAGAAATCTGGATGATCGCTCCATCATGGCACGCATCTCTGCGATATCGCGGATGTAATCCTGTTCTTCTTTCATTGAAAAGTACTTTGCATTACAAAGTTAATGATAAAATTCAACGATGCCACTTTTTTCACTCTTTTTTACTGGGAATGCCTTGCGGATCCGGATTGCAGGAATTTCTCCGGGAGGCTTTTGAACTACCAACCTCCTGATTGAAGGTACAATTTCAGCTATTTCTCCGCGATTCATACACGCAATTGCCCACTTGCTGCCTGACCCTGCTCATATATGTTACCGAAATATGGTCAAATCTTCCTGACATAGGGTAATTGGTAGTATGTGTGTTGTATGGGGAGTTCTTGGAAGGCTTAAAGTTTTGTTTGGTCCTGTGGTCCCTTCTGAAAATTGATCCGTTAAATAACAACCTCTTACTGGCTAATAATGGTAACGAATTCACCCGTAAAATGTACGATATTAGCAACAAACATTAGCTTATGAAACACCTATATTTAATTTTTACGCTGACCGTTATTACGCACGCCAATAGCCAGGAGAAGCTGGAAATAGATGGAGCGATTGTCATCAAGAACTCAGAAGATCCCAGCCCCACTCCTGGTACAATACGCTGGACTGGAACGGACTTTCTAGGTTGGAATGGATCGAAGTGGATTTCGTTGACCAGTGGTGTAACGTTTGAAGGTGAAGTTACGAATGTAGATGGGAATAAATACCAAACGATCAAAATTGGTTCACAGGAATGGATGGCTGAAAATCTAAGGACGACCCGTTATGCTAATGGTGAGATGATTTCAGCGGTAAATAATTATAGTAACTGGGGAAATGCGAACTACGGTGCTTGGTGTTGGTATGATACGAGCAGCACCTACGAATTGCCCTATGGAAAACTCTACAATTGGTATGCGGTAAATGATGGCAGAGGACTTTGTCCAACAGGTTGGCATGAACCCAGTGGTGCGGAATGGAACACACTTTTGGCCTCTCTCGGCGGTGATATGGTGGCAGGAGGCCCGATGAAAGCGACAGGGACAGCGCATTGGATCTTTCCAAACACTGGTGCTACAAATGATAGTGGTTTTTCGGGGCTTCCTGGGGGTCTCCGCCTCTCCGATGGTTCATTCAGCAGTCTTCGGACCTTCGGTGGCTGGTGGAGTTCTTCAGAAAGCGATGCTCTCAATGCTTTGTACTACGGATTGGAAAACAACGATGTCAATGTAGTCGATGGCCCGGACAATAAGGAAATGGGCCTTTCGGTTCGTTGCCTTAAGAATTGATTTTTGGTTGATGAAGGGCCATCTGTCCAATACTCTAGTTGCTGATCGTAAATTGGATGGGACCTTCGAGAAAGCACTTTCCGCCGGCGGGTCAATGGTGAGATCAAAATCCGTTGTCACAAGTATTCCCTGTTAAAGCGAACAGGGAGCACTTGACTCCCTGTATCTATCATTTTCGGGGGGAAGTCAGGGATAAGACCTGACTCTCACCAAAGTTAGCTTCTTTTCTAATCAAATGTGACAAATGTTACGAAGTTTGTGTTTCAGCTGATAACCATCTTCTCTTCTTTTTCCAGAAGCAAATAGGTTCCTACTGCTCCTGATGGCCTTTTTTCAACTGGCTGTCTGGAAAGTCCATAAACTATTATATGTCAAAATACGACGGACTTCGTAGGTTGGACTTACCTTGTGGAAGACCCTTTCGACAACTAAATAAGAAGGTTATCAACATTCTACCACCAAGCGACATGATGACTTCATATATCAATTTGTGTTTTTAATGATAAGCTTAGATTCTCATCATCTCTTGGACGGATATTTTACCAAGGTCATTGAATCGATCCAAGATTAATGGAACGTTCCCATTCGATAGAATTCAAAGGCGACCCACCCTAAAACTAAGGCGGATACAATTATTAACCATATGACAAAGTCACCAGATGCCGAGCTCTCAGCATATTGAATTTTAAGTTGGTGTTTCATGGTTGGTTTTTTTTTAGAAAAAAACCAAATACATGATAAAATGAAGATTATTAGCAAAGTCCCAACCGGCCATATAGCGAATCTTAGTAACTCCCAGTTAGTAAAATAATATAGTACCGAGATCAAAAAATTAAGCACAAACCCACATAAAATACTGAATGTGAAAACTGATCGTTGATAAGGATCAGTTTCACCCCACCTCTTATAAAATGAATTGAGATTTTTAAATATCCTTAATATTAATTTATTCATTACCATTCTGTACTTAATAAACCATCTCTACCTCCTACCCTCAGTGACGCTTTCCAATCCTGATACCATTTCATTCGAGCAATTCCATTTCTACCTAATCCTTCATATCCTATAGTCCAAGCAATAGCTATATGCGTAGGAGCAAATGTACTGATCGAGTTTGATACCGTTTCTATAGCGAATTGAACATTATTGATTTGACCAGTGGACCTTTGATATCCTATCAATCCATAATTGATAACACCTATGCCGACATTATCGGTAGATGCAATTCTCGCACTATTTACTACTTTATTCATATGTGATTTTGGCCCAGTAAGCTGATTCCATCCCTGGCGTCCAGCAATTGAATAATAATTTCCTGAAACTCCTCTATATTCTCCACCAGATAGAAGAAAATCACTATAACCAGTAGTGCTAGCACCCATCAAAGGTGCTGCAACAGCATATATCGCATTAATTCCATTTCTTCCTGAAAGCATTGACACACTATTAACTGATCCTTCTCCCGGCACCCACTCCCAATAATCATCATACAATATCTTCACATTATTCGGATCTCCTTTGTAGTTGAAGATTCTGCCCGTTTCCACATCACTGGCTCTTCGTCGATATTCACCGCCTGCCTGTCCGGAAAAATCATAGTAACCCACCGAATATGCCGCCGCTGCAAAACTCACATTGGTGAACCCATTATTGAATGACCCACCCGATACATCGATGGTAGTAGAAGAATTGTAAATGCTGGTGGTAAAATTGCCGTCCGGATCGGTGAAGACATTTGGGTTGTTCAGTACCCAATTATAGCCAGATATCCCAGGTAAAGATGAACTGTAATTGTCGTTCATTCTCTGGTACCCTATGCAACGTGCATGCATTAAATTCTAGACTTATACACATTGTAGAAGCATGTAAAAAATGCTAGTAAAATATATCCAATTACCAGTAAATCTAGTTTATCAAATGTTCTGTTTACATCTGCCTTTAACATCTTTTCTATAGTTTTTCGGCGTTTAAAGAAATAAATAAAGCTTATCGTTATGGTGAGTATTGCAGTAGGCAGTAATTTATCCATACCATTTAAAAAATGAGAGCCACTTTTTCTGTCATAATAAAATAACAAGGCCCATAAATAGAATACAAAAAACATCGTATATGCGAAAATTGTATATAAGAAACTCATAAACGGATCACTTTCTTTGATGACTTTGATGTAGAACCAATAGCACCGCGAAAGGATCCTATAAAAGAAGAGTTTAACATTTTTAATCATAGTCTGTACTTATTAGTCCATCCCTACCACCTGGAGATTTTAATATATGGTAATGCTTTATATTTTGGTATAGGTCCGTGTTAGTAATAAATCGTCCGATTTCCCAGCCAATACCCCATGCAACACCATAAATACCTCCAAAGGTTGCAAAAGTGTTGGATACCCCCTCTGCAACAAATTGACGTGTCGATAATTGATTATTTCGATAATCCAAAAATATGTTTCGATAATTCAATACACCCAAAGCCACACCGCCAATTTTTAAAGGACGTGCGGCTGCCCGGGCTTTTAAAATCGATCCAGTATGTTGGTTTCCGAAAAATTTCCTCGTCTGAGAATAGAACTTTCCATTTTGTCCTTGCCAGACATTCAATCCATAGCGACTACTGTACCTAAGCTCTCCAGAGGTCGTAAGTACGTTACCGCCTATTCCTAATAAGCTTGATTCAGGTATAAATGAATCATCAAGATCCCCTAAGCCGATTGAATAATCTGTGGATAATGTTGGAAACTTGTTTGCAAGAGAGGATCTTAAGGCTTGAGTAAATTGATTTTCAGGTTTTGGATCCTTCTTCTTTCCCTTTTCCGGATCTCCAAAGTCATAATAACCCACCGAATATGCCGCCGCTGCAAAACTCACATTCGTGAATCCATTATTAAAAGTACCTCCGGCAATTTCGAAAGAATAGCTCGAAGTAAATGTGGAAGTTTCCAAATTCCCATCCGGATCGGTATCCATATTTGGATTGTTAAAAGCGAAACGGTAGCTGCTCCAGCCAGGTGCCGATGTAGCAAGATTATCCACACCGTCCATCCTCCCAATCGTCGGATTCAAACATCGTGCACCCAACATGATGCGTCTCAAACCATGATCAGGCTGACTCTCTTGTCCCTGATACTCAAAGTATTGCCTCTGCTGGGAGTACACCGTGTCGTTAAACTGGACTCCGAAAGGACTGTAGTCTGCCGACTGGATCATGATCAGACTATCATTGCGCTCCCGGAAGGCTACCCGAAGATTACCGACCTGATCCCGGTACTCGTATTCCTGGTGCCAGGCACTGTTTTCGTAGACTACTCTGCCTTCCGGCATATTGATCTGGTAGTAGGCATTGTTTTTTAAGACCATGTTGCCGACATAATCCCAGACTTCCCCGGTACTCAGTTCTCTTCTTAGTAATGATCCATGTCCATTGTAGGTAAATTTAACCCAACGACTACTGGTCAACTGAATTTCTACCGGCTTCTTCAGATAGGAATCATACACAATATCTTGAATATCCTCATTACCATCCGTTTTCAGACTGCCATCGGCAAAATAAGTGTATTCGTTTGCTAAAGAAGCACGATTGACAAAATCAACGTCCGTACCTCCCGACACCGCATCTTCTACCCGGGTAAGCCGGTTGCCATCATACGTATAGGTGAGATTATCGATCAGCTGATTGTAGGATCCGTTTTTCTCCCCATAGCGCTTTAGGGCGGTGATGTTGCCATTTTTGTCGTAAACGATGTCTTTCTCGTCATAATTCTCATTGGTTTCTCCCTCGTAGACAGCCTGATTCAGGCGACTGGAGGCATCATAGGTATAGGTATACGACCGGGCCTTCATCTGATTGGTGGCAGGATTGGTCACCACACTCCAGCTCTGTTTGCCAATATTCCCATCATAATAACCGGCCGTCTCATGCTCCAGACTCAGGCTGAATAGGTCCCGCTCCAGGGCATTGGGGGTTGGTGAACCGGAGCTATTGATCCCGATGAGCCAGTCCCGGATACTGTAGCGATAATCGATGCTTTGCAGATCCACAATATCGGTCAGGCCGGTGGCATTGGGGTCGATTTCAGCGGAATAGGTCTTCAGCGGGCTGGTACTGACATTGATTTCGGTTTCCGGCTCCAGGATGATGGCTTGCCGGGCTTTATCTTCGGTAATGTTTTGGGTGGTCTGGGGAGGACGAACGATAAAATCAATCGGACCACCGGGCGTTTTAAAATTGCCTCCGGGTAAATATTTCTTGTTTTTCAGCCGTCCGGTTTCATCGTAGGTGGAGGTGCAAACCTGGATCAGGGTGGGAGTACCGGCCGCCGTACCCGCGCTGAATCCGGTCTGCCGGCCTTTATGATCAACCGTGAAGTTCTCGCTATGATTGACATCCGACAAAGACCCAAACTTGTAGTTGGACCGTTGATCAATGAGGTCTCCGGCAAAATTGTATCGAAAACTGGTTTTTATAGGTTTGTTGGCCAGAGTGGTTCCTCCCAAATGATGCCCCTCTATGGTCTGGATAATCCGGTTTTTGGTGTCATAATAAAATACCTTATGGTATCTTATGGTGGGTGTGCGACTATCCCAGCTTAGGCTGATGGTTAACAGACCCTTGGCACTGCTATGCTTACTTTGACCGTAAGCATGGGTACCGTCATAAGCAATATTAGTCACTATCGATGGATAGGTGTCATATATGTTTTGCGTCTTTATTTTTAATAACGGTCTTAAAATCGATGGGAAGCTCCGATTAGTATAGGTATTCGAACCTGTTTGCCAATATTCATAGGCATTTGAGATCGTATCAAAGGCTGCCTGTGATTGGCCATGGGTCAAGGGTGAAACGAGATCGCCGGTTTCGACTACCCGCCCTAGAGGATCATATTTAATGTATGACCATTTTGCTTGAGAGGTCTGTAGAGCGGTTTGCGTCAACACCACCCGGTCCAGTCGATCGTACACATAGTTTGTCCAGCCGGCTCCGGGTACATGTTCCCGGATCAGGCGACCTCGCGCATCATAGCGATAACCAAAGATGTATCTCGTAAAAACCGCATCGCCTTCATCAAACTCACCCGGAGTCTGATCAAAATACACCGGTTGGAGCACATAGCGCTTCCGGTCATACCGATCATAGATGTTGTAAAGACTCCGGTAAGTGCTTCCACTGACCTGATGGCTCTCCTGCATGGCCCTGCCCTGGTTATCTACATACGCGATGATCTCATTACCTTGTTCGCTGATCTGCACGTTTTTCAGCAGGGTGTTGGCCCCATAGGTGGAATGGGTGCTGACCCCACCCTCCGGACCGGATTGCAAGGTATATTTACGCACTTCTCCGTTAGCGGCCACCAGGTATTTGTTTTCTACAAATTTGTCGTTTTCTTTCCAGACCTGACCTACGCCAAAGGTCTTTTTGGGTCGATGCAAGGGCGATTCATCGTATTCGTCCACCTGGCTGAATGGCCGGTGGAGTCACCAAACACGCTGCCAGGATCCTGATGGGCGGTGCTGCTGGTTTGGCTATAGCTGCGAAACGATTTGTTGATCCGGCCATAATCATCATAGTTTACGGCTCCTTCGACGATGGAGGTACTGCCATCCGGTCCTCCGGATTCATGGATGGTTTGTAAAGACCTTCCCAGACCATCATAGTAACCGGTGATGGTTTCGACATTGGTGTAACTCTGACCACTGACGGAAGTCAGGGCAATCCGGGGCAGGTATTTCCGGATGTAATTTCCGGGGGCGAATTGATAGGCATGTTCCACCAGGATTTTATTTTCATGATCTTTTGATCGTAAAAACCGGCCGAAATGATCGTATTCAAAGCTGGTATTGAGTCCGTTGGGAGCCGTAATCTGCTTCATCCCTAACAGGGGCTTATCGATGGCAAACAGGGTTGGGTATTCCAGACTACCCCCTTTATTGGCAGTCTCTTTGGTGATGGACTTTTTACTCATTCATCAAGGTTTGGGCCATCTTTGTTTTTTCTAATCTGAAACTACCTATATGATTATCTACCAAAACTTCATGGCATCTTTGTTTCAATAACTTCCTTATCTCAGCCTCATCATCCTCCGGGAAATATGAATGCATCCTTCGAAAGTTCTCAGCAAGGAGATCCAGCTCGCCAATTGTACCACTGGTCAATAATAATTTTAGAAAATATCTTGATAATTCAGCTGCTTTTTCTGACGGCGTCACCTGGTTTAGAAAGTGCCTTAAAACCGCGAATAAGACCAATTCATAACTAACTAATCGTTGGATATCATCGAGATTCCTTCTATCTATGTTTTCGATAGTCTCTATTGCAAGATCGCTGATTTCCTCCCAATCAGTCTCTGGAATTAAATTATCTCTGCTCTTTAAAGTTGACATAAAATCTACTCCATCACTCGGCAATTTGAGCTTATGGGGAAAATCTACTAAGGATAAATCAAAGACAAAATCCTCAATATTCTCTTTATTATCGGCTAAGGAAACCCAAGCTCCATCCTTACGGACTTTGCCAGACATAAATGCTTGCACCCTCTCATCTTCTTGAGTTACTATTTCATTCTGAACTTTTGTGGTATCACATGACATCACAAGGAAAATAGCGAGAAGCAATATTACTTTATCCATTTTAAATAGATTTATGTACCTTAATTTAACAATAGTTCGTGACCATATCAAGCTGCTATTTTTCCAAAATTCAGCACGGA
>CAYRYD010000047.1:0-44309 GCA_964428345.1 uncultured Saprospiraceae bacterium
CCGGTAAATTCAACCATCAGGCAATCCTTCAGCTCATGCTGGACGTATCCGTTGCGCAAAAATCACTATTCATCAGCAAGGTTCAGATTGAATCAAAATTGGTCGATGCAGAAATGGTGATTCCGGCGCTGGTTCAGGCGCTGGAACTGTCTGTCTATGACCTGGCCTTATATGCATCGCAAAAAAAAGAAATCCATCCCTTAAGCGACTCCGCTGCAGAAATCATCTTTATTGCGGATGCTGCGATGGCCAGGAATCTGAAAGAAAGTATCCGTCAGACTCAGGTCATCACCCAACACCAAAAAGAAGTGATGGACCTGGTCAATGCACCATATAATAAATTAAATACTGATGACCTCATTGACTGGATCAAGGGAAAAACCAGAAGCAACGCCCTTAAGGTAACGGTTTTGAGTAAATCCCGGATGCGAAGACTGGGGCTGCACGCCCTGCTGGCAGTCAATCAGGGCAGCGAATCGGATCCGGCTCTGATCATTGCCGAATACCACGGCAACAAAGCCAAAGATGCCGGCACCGTCGGGCTGGTGGGCAAAGGCGTTACCTTCGACACCGGAGGTCTCTCCATCAAACCTGCCTCCAATATGCACTATATGAAAAGCGACATGGGGGGTGCCGCCGCCGTACTGGGTACCATTGCCGCCATTGGAGCCTTACAGTGGCCGGTAAATGTGGTTGCCATAGCTCCGGTCACCGACAATTGCGTAGACTCCCTTTCCATCAAACCGGGAGACGTGATTGACAGCTACAGCGGAAAGACCATCGAAATCATTGATACCGATGCCGAAGGCCGGTTGATCCTGGCCGATGCCCTGGCATATCTGGTCAGAAATTATGAAGTGGACCATATCATCGATCTGGCAACCCTTACCGGCAGTTGTGTCCGGACTTTTGGCAGTGTTTGCGCCGGTCTTTTTTCGAACGACGACGAACTGGCGGATGCCTTGTTTCACTGTGGTCAGCAGACGGGAGAAAAAGTCTGGTCCCTTCCGGTCTGGGACGACTATGACGATGAGATTAAATCGGATGTGGCGGATTTGAAAAACCTGGCGACCAAACCGGTGGCCGGGGCCATAACAGCTGCCAAATTCCTGGAAGCCTTTATTGGCGATCATCCCTCCTGGGCTCATCTGGATATCGCCGGTGTTGCCTTTGCCGACACTAAATACGGAAAAAGCAAAGCGGCAACCGGATGGGGTGTGCATTTGTTGTGCGCTTTTATCAAAGAATATTCCGGTTAATTTTACTTCGGGTGGTGGTATATCCGGAAAGAATTCCTACCTGACATGGCTACAAGATCACCCATAGCAATGGGAAATAAATATGAGGATGGTTCAGTTAATCATTCATGAACATCTGGTGCGAATGCAGGGATTCCGACTTTTTAAAATTGTCCTGGTTCTGATTTTTAGCGCTGACCTTCCTGCGCAAAATATAGACATCCGGATCTACGACCGGGAGATCTCCGATCGTGAAATCATCATCTTTGGCGACAACAATGAGTACTTCCCTGTTTCGGTGGAATTGAGTCTTGAATTAAAAGGGATGGAAACCAGCCATCGAAATGGCGAAATCCTGGTGCTGCAACCCCGGATGATGGAACAACCGTTGACTACCCTTCGACCGGAGCCTGGTCAATCCTGGAAATACCGGTCTGCTTTCAAGTCTTTTTTTGGCGATGTGCATACTGAGCAATACGACTCCAACCATGTCTATGAACTCCCTTTTCCCAGGGGAACCTCAGAATTTATTTCACAGGGATATTTCGGAAAGTTGTCTCATCAGGAGGAATATGCCCTGGACTTCGACCTGAAGGAAGGTACCCCGGTTCATGCTGTCCGGGCGGGTACCGTGGTCAAAGTCGTCGATCATTTCAATAAGTCATGCCCCGAATCTTCGTGTCTGGAATTTAATAACTTCATCATCATCCAACACGACGACGGGACCTATGCAGACTATGCCCACTTAAAGCAAAACGGTGCAATCGTCCGGGCTGGCGACCAGGTGGCAACGGGAGATCCGATTGGATATAGCGGAAATACCGGATGGACTACCGGTCCTCATCTCCATCTCACCATCTTTGTACCCGCCGTTAATAAAAGAAAAACTATTCCTACCTTGTTCAGGATTGGTAACGATACATCAGCCCAACTGATGGAAGGTCAAAACTACCGTCGGTCCTGAAAATTCACCGGTCGTGTTGCTTAAAATAAGGTGATTCATTGAAACGGAATATTCTTGCGAAAATCGGTCCGGGTCTGATCACGGCTGCCCTGGTTTTTGGTCCTGGCAGCCTGACGGTCAACACCAAACTCGGAGCTTCCTACGGATACAGTACATTATGGGTGATCGTTGTAGCCATTCTGTTTATGATCAGTTTCACCAACCTGTCGGGTGCCGTGGGTTGTCTGACCCGTGAATCACTGATGGAGCAGATTGCCCGTATTTACGGCCGGTGGACGGCATTCCTTCTGGGCATTGGAATCTTCTTCATCGGCTCATCATTTCAGGCCGGCAATGCCATCGGAGCGGGAGTCGCCTTTTACGAAATGTTTGGAGTGTCCCAGTCGTTTTGGATTGCCTTTATTTCAGTTATTGCCATGGTGCTCGTTTATGCCCGCTCATTTTACAAAGTGCTGGAAATGGTGATGAGTTTTCTGGTGCTGATGATGCTCATCTGTTTTTTTGTCACGCTGATCCTCAGTAAACCCTCCTTTCAGGGTATACTTTCGGGGTTTCGCTTTGGCATACCACAGGGTTCCGGGTTGCTCGTCGTCGCTCTGGTGGCCTCCAGTTTTTCGATCGTCGGAGCATTCTATCAGAGTTATCTCGTCCAGGCAAAAGGATGGAACGAAAATGACGTCATCATTTCAAGAAATGAAAGCATCAGGGGCATTGTGATTCTGGGTCTTTTATCGTCCATGGTGATGATGTGTGCGGCCTCCATCCTGCATCAACAACAGATCGAGGTAAACCATGCGGCCGATTTGGGTCTTGCGCTGGAACCTTTGTTTGGTGAGACGACCAAAGTCCTATTTATGATCGGGCTGTTTGCCGCCTCTTTTACATCGCTGCTGGGCAATGCCACCATAGGGGGCACCATTCTGGGTGATGCCTTTGGTTTTGGACACCAGGTAAAATCGGGAAAGGTAAAAGCCATGATCATTCTGGTGATCATTCTTGGAAGCGCCATTGCCATCATTTTTGGCCGGCTGCCTCTCCAGCTCATTGTGTTTGCCCAGGCCATCACGGTTATTGTGGCACCGGCAGCAGCCCTGTTCATGTTGTTGCTAGCCAACCGCAGGGACGTTATGAAAGAAAAAGTGTACAGTTGGCGGCAAAATGTGATGCCCATGGCCGGATTCTTACTATTGACAGGGTTGGCCTTACTGCAGTTAAAGCGATTAATAATGGGATAATCTATTGCGGTAAGTCAGGGATAAGACGAAGGTTTTAAACAAAATGACTACGAACAAATGATCATGATCAACAACGAAAACGAACTGGATGATCTCCTCACTAATCCGTCAGACCGGCTGCTGGAAGATGTTAAGAAAATAGAGGGAGATACCATCATCCTGGGCGCTGCCGGCAAAATGGGGCCGAGTCTGACCGTCCTCATGAAAAAGGTCATGCAGGCAACCGGACATTCCGGCAGGCTCTTTGCTGCCTCCAGATTTTCCAATCCGAAAAACCGTCAATATCTCGAAGACCATGGCATCACGACTTTTGCCGGAGACCTGCTCGATCCCACCTTCCTGCAGTCGTTACCCAACAGTCAGAATGTCATCTATCTGGCCGGTCAGAAGTTTGGAACGGCCGGCAATCAACCTTATACCTGGGCGATGAATGCCCTGTTACCCGGTCTGGTGTGCCAACGATACCAGCACTCCAGGATGGTGGCCTTTTCCACCGGCAATGTCTATCCTTTGATGCCGGCTACTTCGGCTGGAGCCAATGAAGATACCCCGGTCGCCCCCATTGGCGAATATGCCCAGTCCTGTCTGGGCCGGGAACGGATATTCGAATACTTTGCCATGGCCCACCATACACCGGTATTGATTTTTCGCCTCAATTACGCCCTGGATTTGCGTTACGGTGTACTTAATGACATCGGTCAGAAGATCAGGCGCGGAGAGCCGGTCGATCTTCGGATGGGCTATGTCAATGTCATCTGGCAGGGCGATGCCAATGAGTTTGCCATCCGGTCATCGTTGCATTGCAATACCCCGGCACAGCATCTCAATGTTACGGGGCCACAGGTGCTGGCCGTCAGGGATCTGGCTGAAAAAATCGGAGGGCATCTGGACCGCAAACCGATTTTTACCGGTGAGCCCGAAGCCACTGCCCTCCTGAGCGACGCCTCCCGCTCGTTTGAATATTTCGGAAGACCATCGGTTTCGGCCGATCAAATGTGTGAATGGACTGCACATTGGATCAGACAGGGTGGTAACATTCTGAACAAGCCGACCCATTTTGAGACCAGGGACGGTCAATTTTAACTTGTGTCTGATCGGAACCTGAGCGAATAAAACGATAACCATGAAAAAATTACAGAATAAAATCCGGAGGAAACTGATGCGAGGTACGGTAATCCCTGCTCATCCTCTTGCTTTAAAAGAAAACCGGAAGATTGATGAGAAAAGACAACGGGCACTGACCCGCTATTATCTGGATACCGGTGCCGGGGGGATAGCGGTGGGGGTACATACCACCCAATTTGCCATTCGTAATCCGGAGGTGGGCCTCTTTAAGAAGGTGCTCTCGCTCACCATGGAAGAGATCGCACACAGAGGCCGGAAAAATCTTATCAAGATTGCCGGCATATGTGGCGAAATAAGGCAGGCGACAGAGGAAGCCAGACTGGCCGCTGATCTCGGTTATGACCTGGCATTGCTGAGCAACAATGATCTGCAGGCGCTTTCCGAAAAGGATTTAATCACCAGGGCGCAGGAAGTCAGTCAGATCATGCCCATCTTTGGTTTTTATTTACAGCCGGCAGTGGGGGGTAAGGTATTATCACGCTCCTTTTGGGAAGCATTCAGTGAGATTGACAATGTTTTTGCCATTAAAATCGCTCCTTTCAACCGGTATCAGACGCTCGATGTGGTCCAGGCGGTGTGCAATTCCAGCCGCAATGAAGAGATCGCATTGTATACCGGCAATGACGATAACATCCTGCTGGATCTGCTGACCACTTACGAAGTAGTCACTCCATCGGGAGTGGTCCGAAAAGATATCGTAGGCGGGCTTTTGGGCCACTGGTCGGTATGGACTTATAAAGCGGTAGAACTCCTGAAGGAGGTGAAAAAGATTAAGAAAACAGGGCATTTCCCGGGATCCGACATATTGACCCTGGCTCAGCAGATCACCGACAGTAACGCCGCTTTTTTCGATGCCCGGAATCAGTTTAAAGGGTGCATTGCGGGGCTCCACGAGGTACTGAGAAGACAAGGTATACTCAAAGGTATCTGGTGCCTTGATCCCGAAGAACAACTGTCTCCTGGTCAGGCCGAGGAGATCAGCAGGGTATACCTCTCCTATCCCCACCTCCATGACGATAAGTTTGTCCGTAAGCATCTCAAAAGATGGCTGCAAAAATAGCTGCATGAAAATCCGGCCAATGCACTTTACCGACATTGAACAGGCCATGTTGCTGGTAAAGGAAGCCCACTGGAATCAGACTCCTGAAGATTGGACTTTACTGTTGAATCTCAAGGGTACCCATCTGGTAGCTACGGACGATGGTACCATCGCAGGCAGCATCGCAGGTATTGACTATGGCGCTTTTGTCTGGGTAGCGATGGTCCTGGTGCTTCCTCCCTACCGTCGCCGGGGCATCGCCACCGCTTTAATGGAACAAATCCTGGAAGAGTATCCGGACAGATTAATCCGCCTGGATGCGACCGCTGGCGGGGCCCGGGTATACGAGCAACTGGGTTTTAAACCGGTTGATCAGCTCACCCGCTGGCATCATCCGGGTCGGTCAGTCAACCACCTCCAAATGAGAGAGGACCGGGCGGTGATGCCTATTGGGATGCACCGGAAGGAAATTCTCCTCCGGGACCAGGAAATATTTGGAGCAGACCGGTCAGCGATCCTGTCCTGGCTTCTCGATAAATATCCCGGCCAGTGCCGGCAGATGACCGATGGTGGTACAACGGCATATCTACTGGGCAGACCGGGTACCCAGGCCTGGCAAATCGGGCCACTGATCGCTGATTATCCGGAGCAGGCTGCCACTTTGTTGCATGCCATGCTGACAGCATTTTCTGAAAAATCATTCTATCTGGATACGTTTGATTTGCCGGGATGGCCCGAACAGTTGGCGCATGCCGGCTTTCAAAGACAACGTGATTTCATCCGGATGCAATGGCGATCGGAAGCACCGGTCGGTGTCCGGACCAGGCAATTTGCCATTGCCGGACCGGAACTGGGGTAGCGATTGAGCATATACTCGATTTGTCCGCCGAAGCTTTAACGAAGACGAACACCATTTGCCGAAACCTTAGCCAAGGCGGACGCCGTCCGCCGAAGCTTTAGCGAAGGTGAACACCATTCTGCCAAAACCTTAGCCAGGGCGGACTCCGTCCGCCGAAGCCTTGGCGAAGGCGGAACAAATTTCAATTGCATAATAAATAGCATAGGTGTATATTAACTGTTGAATTACAGATTTTCCTGAATGCCTTTTCATGATATTGGTACCAGACTAAGGATCGTTCTGTTGATCCGGTTACTTGCAGAAGGTCCAAAGCAGTATACCGTGCGGCAATTGTCGGAGAAATATCAGGTAAGCCCGGATACCATAAAAGGAGATATAGAGATTTTACGAAATGCCGGATATGTCGTAGATCATGATGAAAAATACCGGTATTTTTTCCGGGAGGAAAAGCCCTACACTTATTTGAAAGATCTATTGCACTTCAATGCGGAAGATCAGGTGCTGCTGGAAGAAGCCATTGATCAAATTGCCCCACACACCAGGCGGGGAGAGATGCTGAAAAGTAAACTGGCCTCCCTATACGATTATCACCGGCTGGGGCATGCTTACCTGCGGAAACCCTACCTGAGCAAGGTAGACTTGCTGCTGCAGGCGAAATCAGAAAAGCGTCAGGTACTCCTGCAGGGCTACAAGTCGAGCAACAGCAACCGGATCTCCGACCGCCTGGTGGAACCTTTTCACCCCAGTCCGCCCGATGATGTCCTTCACGCCTACGATCTGGAGAAAAAGGCATTGCGGCACTACCGTATTTCACGCATCCTGCGGGTAAAACTCCTGGATGAACCCTGGCAACATGAAGGAAAGCATGTCGTACTGCCAACCGATCCATTCCGCATTGTAGACCGGCAGCAGGAGATGGTGCATCTCCGCATGAAAGTCGGAGCATACAATGAACTGGTCGAAAGATATCCGCTGACCAGAGCGTATCTGACCGAGGCGGAAGAGGATATCTATGATTTTCAGTGTATGGTCAATCACCGTTTTATCGGGCTGACCAACTTTATCCTGGGCTATCACCATCAACTGGTCGAGGTGCTGGCGCCGGAAAGTCTGCTGAAGCACTTGCAAAAAGAAGTGGAAAAGTTGAAATTTTATTGAGGGGAGGGGAAGTGGCTTCGGTAGGGAGAGAATTATGTTTGTACAGTGGAGGATGAATCAGAGGAAAATAAATAATATCAAAATAATAATATAATTGTAAAATGATTAAAACCATCTATCAGTTTGGAACTTACCTAAGCCAGATAGAAGAAATGCAACATTACTTTGAGATGTCAGCAGCTCCCTATCCTGAGCATTCAACTGATGAACTAGTCATCATTGCTGAAATTAGAAATAAAAAGTACACCAAGTTATCTATTGAGAGGTACTCAACTGCTTACAATAGTAGATATCTGTATCGAGAACTTGCAAGTTCAAGGTCGACAAGTATAGTTCCGACTCTACACTTCTATTTCGTTCCTAAGGAATCTGATTTGGACACTTCAATTGCAAAATTTCTTGACAAACTACAAAGGAGCATTGATTCCAACAAAGCAATTTATAAGAATTATTTTGACCCCACCCATCTGATAGAAGGAGTGGCTAAAGAAATTAAACATGTTGCAACAAAGGTTTTGTCCGAAAAGAAGAACTACCTCTTTACACTTCGAATAGATGACAGTCTTTTAGGAGACATTCCCGAAATCAAAAAAATACTAGTAAACAATAGTTTCGATAAATATTTTAAGGATGGTAGAGGACAATTCTATCAGGGAAAAGATAAAGTATGCGCAGTGACCTATGAAGCAGTAGAAAAAGTCTGGGGGCGTGTGGATACACTTGGCTTTACTGTGAATGATATCTCTTTTTCAAGAAATGGATTCAATGCAACGGATTCTTACAAAATGTTTCCAGTCTCGCCAGAGGTAGTACAAATACTAGAAGGCACGAAGCGTGCATTGATGAAAAAGCTGTCATACTCTTTTGCAGGAATTCAATATTTCCTCCTTCCTCATTTTCTGGCTGTAAATGATGTAAGTACAATAGAGAATCTTATCAGGAGGTTTGTTCATTATTTAAGTAAGCCTGAGGAGCCTGGATTCGACCCAATGACACAATCGATAATAAACTCAGAAACAGTTTTTAATTCTATTCTTCAAGACCCGGATCTTGGTCACAATAGTATCTACTACGACATTTTCTTCTTTGAGCAAAAGCAGGCTCAGTTTGCAATTAAGCTTCATGTATCAGATGTAATACCATCAAGGTTTCGAATAATCAGAGAGAACAAAAATAGGATTGCATTATTTTATAGACCTATCACAAACAAGATTTACAAATCCGGGCCTTGGTATTTCACCCCGAACTTCTACTATATAAAAGATTATTTTTCCACTAAGAAAGAAAAGGAGACCTTCATAGAACCTTATTTCTTCAAAATTGTGGAAGCTATTTTCTACAGGAATACAATCAATGAGGAACAACTACTAAAAACATTTCTGCAGAAGATAAGAGCTTCTTTCAAAAATCTCCCTAATGATAAATATTCTTTCTATGATCATGTGAAATATTCATTATGTATTCATCAATTCTTTCAACAACTACAACTTTTTAGAAATATGAAAACCAGTGACCACTCAATACTTACATTGACAGCTGACGAATTTGTAGAACAGCATAAAAATCTATTCAACCATCCTCTTAAAAAAGCTTCGTTCTTCTTGGGATGTGCTACCGAAAAACTCTTGAATCACCAAGATAGAAGATATAGTGGTAACAAACCTTTCCTGAAAAATCTCAATAATCTCTATGTCGACTTCAGGTCTATGCAGGAGATTTTCAATAGGCTTAGGAAAAAGGCTACAGAATATGAAAAAGATACAGACCCCATGTTTTATCAAAAAGACTTTTATGAAATGCTCCAAAAATTTGCAGTAAATATCGCTCACGGTGACGATGAACTACTAAGTAAAACTGAACTCTCCTTTTCTTTCTCTCTTGGTCTTGTATTGGAAAAGGAGTTTACTCGAAAGAGAATTGAGGAGGCCAAAGAGCGCCATGAATCAAAATCTGAATCAATAGTTAATCCATAAAAATATAGTTAACATGACAAAAATTCAAAATCGAAGTGAATTGCTTTTTCTTTACGATGTCAAACGTTGTAACCCAAATGGAGATCCGCTCGATGCAAATAGACCACGAATTGACGAAGATTCGGGAAGGTGTTTGGTTACGGATGTTCGACTGAAAAGAACCATACGAGATTATCTGATAAATAAAGGTTATAATGGCGGAGCAAAAGGAGATATTTTCATCAGGGATGAAGATGGAAAACCTGTCACTGGCGCCCAGAGGAGCAAAGCTTATAAGGATAGAGAAGAATTCTGCCAGAACTTCATTGATGTGAGGTTATTTGGTGGGGTTTCGGCTCCAGGTGACACAAAAGGAAAAGTGTTCCACTATACTGGACCAGTTCAATTTTCAATGGGCTTTTCACTTAACAAAGTTCGTGAAAACTTTATTAAAGGGACTGGCGCATTTGCAACGAAAGATGACGCAGAACAAAAGACTTTTCGAGAGGAATACAATATCACTTATGGCTTAATTGCATTTCATGGTGTTGTCAATGAGAATGCTGCCAAACACGTTGGAACAACGGAAGAAGATGTTTCGGAATTGACCGAGGGGATGTGGAATGGTACAAGAGACTTGTTAACACGCTCAAAAAAAGGTCATATGCCACGTCTACTAATCAAGATTACTTATAAGGATGGTTTCTTTATCGGAGACCTTTGTGAACGTCTCAAAATTTTGCCAAATGAAGGTAAAAAGGCAGATTCACTGGAGGACATTGAAGATTACCAATTGGACACGAAGTCTTTGAATATAGCATTGCAAAAGTATGATGCTCATATCAATTCGGTTTATGTGCGACAAGATGAAAGGCTGACACTAACAGAACCAATCAGAACTAAATGATTCAATTACTTACCATTATGAAAGTATTGGTTTTTGACATCTGGGGCGATCTGGCTCATTTCAAGAAGATTTATGCGACAACCACTGCTGTTACTTATTTAGTGCCGACAAAGCCTACGGTATACGGATATATAGGAGCCATTATTGGGCTTGAGAAGTTTGAAAATAAATACCTAAGCCATTTTACCAACAAGAGTTGTCTCATTGGAATTTCCCTTCGAGGCTCTGTAGTCATGAGAGAAGGATTCAAAGAAGTCAGGGAAGATGGAGACCATGTGTTAATGCGACGAATGGGAATAAATCTTAGGGTTGAACTAGGCAGTCGCAAAGAAGGAAGCCCTCCCAAACCTACTTTAACCGAGTATGTCTATCGTCCGAAGTACAGACTATATGTCTATTTGCAAGAAGCAGAGTTATACACTTTGTTGAAAAATAAACTGGAAAAACACCAAGCGGTTTATACACCGACCTTAGGGCTTGCTGGGCTTATCTCAAATTTTCAGTTTATAGGCGAATTTGAAACCCACGTGCAAGATATGGATAAAGCGTTACCTATCCACTCTATCATTCCAAAAAAGCAATTTCAGGCTTTAGAAAACTCGATGTTCGACAACGAACAAGAGTTCTATATTGTTGAACAAAGTATGTATGCTATGGAAATGGATATAGAGCGAAATGTTACCGAACGTGATGATATTTTACTTGAGCGAACCGGGAGGCCGATTTTGGCCAAGGTCAAACAATATTATCCTATCAATGGCTCCAATATCGTCCTCTTCTGAGAATGGATTATTTGCTCTGATTTCCCATCCTCATCAGACACTTGATGAACATCTACGGTCATGTAATGAAATCTCACAATTGCAACTTGGTATGAAGTACATCAACGAAGCCCAATTCTTTCCAAAAGAACTCTTGGAAACCTTACGGCATCTGTTGGTTTATTTTCATGATTTTGGTAAGGGAACTGATTTTTTTCAACTGAAAATAATTCAAGCCATAGAGTACATTATTGTCGACGAAAATCTATTACCTGAAAAGAAGGAAATTGTTTTAAAGTTCTCAAAGAAGTTGAACAAATACATTTCGTACTATAACAAAATAAAGAGGAAAAAAGCCTCTTCTGAGATGAAATTTGATAACCAACTGGCAAATCATGCACTCTTAGGGGCATACTTCGTGCTGTCACAGTTTCAGTGTGAAGATAATATAGTCAGATTTATTTTACTAAAAGTAATTCGTAAGCATCATGGACAATTAACAAATTTTTGGATAGCAGCAAATGGCAGAAAGCAAATCGAACTCGAAGTGGAGGATGTCGTCTATCTTGAGAAGTTATTGGCCAACTTCAATTTTAATTTGTACCAACAAATCCTTAAGAGTAGGGGATTGAAGGTCGGAATAGAAGATTGGTCTATGGTGAAATCATTTGCGACTGACAATGATAAAATTGATTGTTTGATGCTTGATTTCAAAAGGAACAATGATTCGAGATATTTCTTTCTTCAACACTTATTATTTTCCCTATTGTTGTCAGCGGACAAAGGAGATATGATGCTAGAGAAAGGTAGGGACAAGAAGGATTATTTAAAGGAAAAACGTACACTTCCATTGGATATTATTGATTTGTACAAACTGAGAGCACTTAAATCTGATTCTGTGGGGATCAACAAGCAAAGAGAGCAGGCATATCGGATTATTGCTGCTAATGCACTTGAGTTGTCAAAAGAAAGTTTTTTTTCCATCACTTTGCCAACAGGTATGGGTAAAACACTCGCAGCCTATAATGTTGCTGTAATATTGCAAAATGAATTCGCAAGCCAAAATAAAGGCTACAAACCTCGAATAGTTTACTGTCTGCCATTCACTTCCATTATTGACCAAAATGCTGAAATACTACATGCTGTGCTACATGGCGATGAAAGGACGGATGAAACATGGCTGTCCAAAAATCATTATCTATCGACACACAATGAGAAGTATGACCTTAACGAACTTAGCAATGACGAGTCTGAATACCTAGCCGATGGTTGGGAACATGAGGTCATTGTGACTACCTTTGTACAGTTCCTGGAAAGTATTTTTACTAATCGAAACAGATCCTTACGAAAGTTCCACAACATGACAAATGCTATTTTTGTTCTTGATGAAGTTCAAAATATCCCTCCTCCTTATTACGAAGCAATTGAATTGGTTTTCCATGAAATGGCAAGGTACTTTGGCACTAAATTTATTTTTGTTACTGCCACTCAGCCCTTCTTATTTAAAGACTCAAGTGATATTAAGGAATTGACTGGAAGTTACACTGAAACCTATTTTAGAAATCTTGATCGAGTAATTCTTAACCAAAGCCTCCTAAAAGAGAATGATTATTTGCCCATTGAGGAACAGATGTTTGAGGAACACCTAATCAATGACATCCAAGAGAACCCTGACAAGTCCTTTCTAATTATCTTCAATACTATTGCACAGTCATTGTATTTTTTCGGGAAGCTGGAAAAAGCCTTTCCTGATGAATTGCATATTTACTTATCAAGTTCAATTCTTCCGCTAATGCGGAGCTGGATGATCAGAAAAATCAAAAAGGATAAACGAAGGAAAATCGTGGTTTCCACGCAGGTGGTAGAGGCAGGAGTGGATATTGACCTGGATGTTGTTTACCGTGATTTCGCTCCAGTTGACAGCATCAATCAATCTGCGGGGAGATGTAACAGGAATGCTTTGAAAGGAAAAGGCAAGGTTAATCTATTCAATCTGGGAAAACACCGCAAAATCTACAGCCCCATTTTGATGAGTATAACTGAGGAAGTGTTGAAGTCATTTGGAAATGAAATTCATGAAAGCCAGCTGTATGATTTGAACATTGCCTATGCTTCTGCTGTGAGGAACAGAATTACAAATTACAATGATAAATCAAATATGCTAAAGATCGCTATCCATCAACTCCAATTAGAAGACATCGAAAAAGAATTCAAATTGATTGATGAAGATGTTCGGAATTACAATGTGTTTTTACCTTGTTGCAAAGGTGCCCAAAATGTTTGGCAGAAATATATGACGATAATGGAAGAGGAAAAGGACTATTTCGAAAGAAAGAGAAATATTAAGAAACTGAAACCATCTCTTTTGAAATACGTCACCAGATTTCCGAAAAACAGAGAATACGAACCAAATAAAAAGGACGACTTCCTTATTTACGAACCAAATTGGCAAAAGTGGTACGACCTCGAAAGAGGCTTTAAGCTGCATGCTAATGCAGATATCTCAATTATAATTTAAAAATGAACCAAAAAAAAACAGTTCCCATCGCAAGCGTTTCATTTCCTGAAATCAGGCTTTCACCTCGTGATGCCCATAAGTTGAGGGGATATTTTGGAGATGTGTTCAAGGAACACTCGCCACTGCTTCACAATCATTTTCAAGACGGGGGATTTAGATATTCCTATCCTTTGGTCCAATATAAAATAGTTGACCATCTACCAGTCTTGTTTGGTTTGCAGGAAGGTTCGAAACTTCTGACCGAACTTTTCTTTCAAATGAAGTATCTCAGAATCAACGGGACGGATTTTGAAGTTTATGAAAGGGATATTGAGTTCAGAAATCTACAGGTTGGCGTCGATCCATCGTTTCACACATACCGTTTCATCAACCTTTGGATGGCACTCAACCAAGAAAATTTCCCTGCATACTTAGATGAGGACGAAGGGGGGAGAAAAGCTTTACTTAACCGGATTTTAACGGCCAATATCCTTTCTTTCTTCAAGGGCATTGGACTATACCTGAGTCCGGATGAGCGTATCATACTATCTGTAGATACCAAAGAGAATACTACGAAATTCAAAGACCGAAATATGATGGCTTTTTACGGCCAATTCACCACTAATGTTCTTCTCCCTGATCTTATCGGATTAGGGAAGTCAGTATCCAGGGGTTTTGGCAGCATTAAAAAAATCAGATAGCTATGCAACTCCACCTCAACACCTACGGAGCCTACCTTCATGTTAACGAAGAAATGTTTGAAATACGCCTCAAGCACGATGGCGAGATAAAGAAAATACAAGTGGCTGCACATAAAGTGAAGAGTATCTGGTTAACAACTGGCACAGCCCTATCCACAAATGCTATCCGTCTGGCCCTACGCAATAATATTGATATCGTTTTCCTGGAGAATGATGGTATGCCACTGGGAAGGGTATGGCACTCCAAATTGGGTAGTACTACGCTGATTCGCAAGCGGCAACTGGAAACCAGTTTAGGTAGTGAATGCCTGAAATATGTGAAGCAATGGGTTGGAACCAAGATGCAGAATCAGATTGATTTTGTGATCTCTCTCAAAAAACACCGAAAGCATCTTAGTGACTATCTCGACGACAAAGTTCAGGCGATGCGAAATCTTCTAGATCAATTGATTTCAATATCTTCAAATGATATGAATTCAGTTGCTGAGGTGATCCGGGGTTGGGAAGGCACTTGTGGCCGATTGTATTTTGAGACTTTGAGTATGGTTTTACCTGAGCAATATCGATTCAATGGACGAAGCAACCGTCCAGCCAAGGATGCCTTCAATGCATTCTTGAATTATGCGTACGGTGTACTTTATAGCAGAGTGGAAAAAGTGCTGATCCTTGCCGGGCTTGACCCTTACGTGGGTTTCTTACATCGAGATGATTATAATTACAAGAGCATGGTACATGACTTTATTGAACCATACAGGATCTATGCCGATAAACCTGTATTCTACCTTTTTTCGACAAAGAAGGTGAGGCTGGATCACGTAACTGCACTCACCAATGGATTGGCGCTGAATAGAGAAGGAAAGGTCTTATTAATGGAAGCCTTAAATCGTCATCTCGAAGACGACAAAATTCGCTACCGGTCGCGACTACAGAGCCGGGCCAGTTCTATTCAATTTGATGCGCATCAGTTTGCCAATGCGCTTATCGGGAAATCGGACCCCGTATGATTACCTGGGTACTTTACGATATCGAAAATGACCGATCCCGCAGCAGAGTGGCAAGATTTTGTAAACAGACCGGTTTATACCGGGTACAGTTAAGTGTCTTTGTAGGAATGCTCGGTAGGAATGAAAAAGATACCCTTGCGCTTAAAATTGGTGAGGAGATCAATGAATCCAGGGATAAAGTATACATCTTCGCCATGACAAAAGAGGAGATGAGCCAATCTGTTCTGCTTGGTCAGGCATTCGACCGGAAGCTGGTCACCGATAAAATCAGGCAAATGTTTTTTTGAGATGGGTAAATTTAGCATCACACCTTCTCATATCCTCGAGTATCTATACTGCCCTAGATTCACCTTTTTTGAATATGTATTAAGAATCCCACAATATCAGGACAAGTTTTTCAAAGTCCAAAAGGGCCGTGAGATTCACGAGAGAAAGGCCAGGGAAAATATGGACTACCTCAGGAAGAGGATAGGTGTCGTGCAAAAATATATCAATCAGTACCTTACCAATGATTTGTTGAGAGGCGAGGTCGATGAGGTATTTCTACTGATGGATGGAAGTATGGCACCCCTGGATTACAAGTATGCAGAGTTTAAAGATAAAATATTTGAAACTTACCGGACACAGCTTTATTGTTATGCATGGCTAATTGAGGATAATTTTGGACGTCGCGTGCGAAAAGGTTATCTGGTCTATACCCGGAGTCAAAACCACTTAGTCGAGATTGAGATTAGACCAGAAGATCTGGAGCATGTTAAGTCTTGTGCTTTGGCCATCAGGAACATCATTGCCAAGAATCTTTTTCCTAAGGCCACCAGGTTTAAGAAACGATGTACAGAATGTACCTACAGAAACATTTGTATTCAGTGAAAAACATGTATTTTGTCATATCTATCTTGTGAATTGGGTTTATCCTGGCGATAATTTATAGTAAACTTCAATAAATTGGGCTGTAACACATTGAATATGAACAATATAGCAATATGAAAGATAGCATGAAATACAGACTTAACAAGTTCTTTGACATAATGGCTACGAATTTTAGAGGATTTAGGATGTACTGTATGTGTTTGAATGTCAATTGGTTAAACAGAGTGACGGCTTGGCATTTAAGATCCAATAAAATAAGGATTGAAACAAAAATTCAGCGCCTTCTTTTAGTTTTTGCCACCTATCCTTGGCATTTAAGATCCAATAAAATAAGGATTGAAACGCTAGTGTCCTCGGAACGCCGGCCGGGAGTGTGTCCTTGGCATTTAAGATCCAATAAAATAAGGATTGAAACGCAGACTTCACCCAGGGGCATCCTGGAGATTTCTTCCTTGGCATTTAAGATCCAATAAAATAAGGATTGAAACATCAGCAGGCTTTGATGCAGTGCCGACTTGATCACATCTTGGCATTTAAGATCCAATAAAATAAGGATTGAAACTAGTGGCTGTAATGAAGCCACAGGGTTATTTAAAATGCTTGGCATTTAAGATCCAATAAAATAAGGATTGAAACTAGCCGATTTGGAACTGGACGGCGCCTCCGTACGGGACTTGGCATTTAAGATCCAATAAAATAAGGATTGAAACTGAAGGTTTAGGGGGAAGGGCTTTGTCACGGCCCGGCTTGGCATTTAAGATCCAATAAAATAAGGATTGAAACTCTGATTTTGAAAATACAACAGGGTGGTATCGGTTATCCTTGGCATTTAAGATCCAATAAAATAAGGATTGAAACGTCAGCTTTGACGTGTCTAACATCGACTTGTCTTCAACTTGGCATTTAAGATCCAATAAAATAAGGATTGAAACATGTCCACTCTTATACCCCGTTTCCTGACGTATCCGCTTGGCATTTAAGATCCAATAAAATAAGGATTGAAACGTGTAGTGTGTTCGTGCACCAGGTAGTGAAAGAAGCCTTGGCATTTAAGATCCAATAAAATAAGGATTGAAACCAGCAGCGTTGGGCAATGTCATCAAAGACATTGAAAGCTTGGCATTTAAGATCCAATAAAATAAGGATTGAAACATACATACGGATCGGGCACTTTCACCGGCACAGCAGGCTTGGCATTTAAGATCCAATAAAATAAGGATTGAAACTTTGCTGATATTGAAGCATACTGCATCATCTTACGAAGCTTGGCATTTAAGATCCAATAAAATAAGGATTGAAACATGTTGATGAGCTCGCCATCCCGGTAATACGGAAAACACTTGGCATTTAAGATCCAATAAAATAAGGATTGAAACTAAAACGCACGGTCCAGGAAAACAACCATATCAAGACTTGGCATTTAAGATCCAATAAAATAAGGATTGAAACAAATAGGTCAGATCGTATACCTGAAGACCGACCCGCACTTGGCATTTAAGATCCAATAAAATAAGGATTGAAACCAGGATAGCAAGGATAGGGCAAGGATCAAGGCAATGCTTGGCATTTAAGATCCAATAAAATAAGGATTGAAACCGGTCTTTCCGATAGCGACAAAGGCAGCGCCGAGGTTCTTGGCATTTAAGATCCAATAAAATAAGGATTGAAACATGTTGATGAGCTCGCCATCCCGGTAATACGGAAAACTTGGCATTTAAGATCCAATAAAATAAGGATTGAAACAATCAATGACCAAAACAACGGCCTTCCAACAAAGACCTTGGCATTTAAGATCCAATAAAATAAGGATTGAAACCTCACTGGTCATCTCCAGGGCCCAAAGCAGCAACTTCAGCTTGGCATTTAAGATCCAATAAAATAAGGATTGAAACATGATCTTGCAGTGGCTGTCCAGGTGCGCCGAAGATCCGCTTGGCATTTAAGATCCAATAAAATAAGGATTGAAACGGGGTCTTGGTGATGACTACCTATATGAAGGGTCCACTTGGCATTTAAGATCCAATAAAATAAGGATTGAAACAGAATGTACTATCGGACATCGGGGCCCAGCCGGCGGGCTTGGCATTTAAGATCCAATAAAATAAGGATTGAAACAAGGTACGGTGAGCGATACCACGAAGGTGAGCTATTCCTTGGCATTTAAGATCCAATAAAATAAGGATTGAAACGTTTCACCAGGAGGATGGGGAGTAGGCGGTGGCGGCTTGGCATTTAAGATCCAATAAAATAAGGATTGAAACCATGAAGGGCAGTCCGGAAAAACATTCACCTGGTTTCTTGGCATTTAAGATCCAATAAAATAAGGATTGAAACAAGATAGCCGAGACTTGTCAATAAACAGGGATGATGCTTGGCATTTAAGATCCAATAAAATAAGGATTGAAACCCTATCGATAGGCTATTGAGAAAGGATTAAACCAGGATCTTGGCATTTAAGATCCAATAAAATAAGGATTGAAACCCGATCTCAAGCTCTGTCTGAGGCGCGGCATCACCCTTGGCATTTAAGATCCAATAAAATAAGGATTGAAACAGAGTGTCGGCTGCTGGGCGCGGGATGACTGTGGCATCTTGGCATTTAAGATCCAATAAAATAAGGATTGAAACTCAGTAAATTTATAGCGTGGTTTATCTCCCATCGTAGCTTGGCATTTAAGATCCAATAAAATAAGGATTGAAACGTATAGACCCCACCGGTCTGGTTGCGACACAAAGTTCCTTGGCATTTAAGATCCAATAAAATAAGGATTGAAACCAAAGTATTGCATTATAGTAAGTATATACTTATCTTCTTGGCATTTAAGATCCAATAAAATAAGGATTGAAACAACCACTCTCCCGTCATCTTCTCTACCCCCGTCAGGTACTTGGCATTTAAGATCCAATAAAATAAGGATTGAAACCTGCTGCCAGTCTTTCCGTTTCATCCAAATTAGATTCCTTGGCATTTAAGATCCAATAAAATAAGGATTGAAACCCAAGTTCTTCCAAAAGGTATCGGTGGGGGTTAGTACTTGGCATTTAAGATCCAATAAAATAAGGATTGAAACCCAACACATTAGAGACCCAAAGTAAGACACTTTCTGGCTTGGCATTTAAGATCCAATAAAATAAGGATTGAAACCATAGAACAAATCTTCTTGATCTTCGCCTACCACTGAGCTTGGCATTTAAGATCCAATAAAATAAGGATTGAAACGTGTGAATGCGCAGTTTCTGTACAATCTGTATGCTGCTTGGCATTTAAGATCCAATAAAATAAGGATTGAAACATAATCGGTTTCAAAATGTCGGAAAAGCAAGGTAAGGCTTGGCATTTAAGATCCAATAAAATAAGGATTGAAACTGACAGATCCCGGACCTGCAACATGCTGTGAATCGACTTGGCATTTAAGATCCAATAAAATAAGGATTGAAACTACCAACCCGGACCACATTGTCAAGGTACGTCAAAACTTGGCATTTAAGATCCAATAAAATAAGGATTGAAACCTTTCTGTCCGTTCCGTTCAAATTGAATGCTGTTTTTCTTGGCATTTAAGATCCAATAAAATAAGGATTGAAACGATGTATCCCATTGGTTTGTCTTCGTTCCGTTGCTGCTTGGCATTTAAGATCCAATAAAATAAGGATTGAAACCTGAGGTCGAAAATAGACTCCCTGGAAGAGAAATACATCTTGGCATTTAAGATCCAATAAAATAAGGATTGAAACCCAGAGCTGCGGTATCGCCCTGACCGGAGGACGCAGCCTTGGCATTTAAGATCCAATAAAATAAGGATTGAAACCCAGAGCTGCGGTATCGCCCTGACCGGAGGACGCAGCCTTGGCATTTAAGATCCAATAAAATAAGGATTGAAACACGAGATCACCCTGGCCAAGAAGCACATGGTACAACTCTTGGCATTTAAGATCCAATAAAATAAGGATTGAAACAATGGATCGGAAAGAATGAGGATTGGACAGTCGTCTCTTGGCATTTAAGATCCAATAAAATAAGGATTGAAACAGTTCTTTGATTAATGCGATCGTAATCCGGAGATCCTCTTGGCATTTAAGATCCAATAAAATAAGGATTGAAACTACCTCAGATCCTTCAGGATGGCCGCTGTGTGGCGGCTTGGCATTTAAGATCCAATAAAATAAGGATTGAAACAAGCCAAGATCCAGAAAACCGATTTCGTCTATCCGACTTGGCATTTAAGATCCAATAAAATAAGGATTGAAACCCGCGGGTAAGATCATGGCGGTCTATGACGAGGTAGACTTGGCATTTAAGATCCAATAAAATAAGGATTGAAACCGAATGTATCAGGTGTCATATTGGGCAGGTTGGAAGACTTGGCATTTAAGATCCAATAAAATAAGGATTGAAACCGCAAGTGGACGGGGATGGAGGCACGACGACCATATCCTTGGCATTTAAGATCCAATAAAATAAGGATTGAAACAAATGGTTATTGAATTGGGTTACATCTGCTGATAATGCTTGGCATTTAAGATCCAATAAAATAAGGATTGAAACTCCTGGCGTCTCCTGATAGTCTTTTGGTACGGCTTGGCTTGGCATTTAAGATCCAATAAAATAAGGATTGAAACATGGTTATTTGATGGGTCTCCTTTTCTTCCTCGAGTAGCTTGGCATTTAAGATCCAATAAAATAAGGATTGAAACCGCTATGTGCGCGGTGCGGTGCTGGAAGTGAAAGAAACTTGGCATTTAAGATCCAATAAAATAAGGATTGAAACCTGGAAATGAACTCACCCGCGCCGGCACCAAGCTGGCTTGGCATTTAAGATCCAATAAAATAAGGATTGAAACTTGATTTGCTTAGGGTTCTGGTTGTTAACTCTGGCATTCTTGGCATTTAAGATCCAATAAAATAAGGATTGAAACACCTCGGATTTGAGAGCAGACAGTCGCTTTATGACTACTTGGCATTTAAGATCCAATAAAATAAGGATTGAAACCCAGAGCTGCGGGATCGCCCTGACCGGAGGACGCAGCTTGGCATTTAAGATCCAATAAAATAAGGATTGGTTTCTCAGACTTCTGGCGACGCTGGCACATTACCCTTTCTTCCTGGCTGCGGGATTATCTGTACATACCTTTGGGAGGGAACCGTCGTGGTCACGTCCGAACCTATATCAACCTGATGCTGACGATGCTGCTGGGAGGCTTATGGCATGGCGCATCCTGGACCTTTGTAGTCTGGGGTGCCCTGCATGGTACTTACCTGGGTATCGAAAGATACATCCGTAGCCGCCAAACAGTCAGGGATGAGGTAACGGTCAGATCCGCACCAGTCAAAGACCTGTCGGAAAGTGTGATCCTGGTCCGTTCTTCCTTTGCACCCGGATTTCTAAAATCAAGAACCTTTCAACGATTTTCCCTGGCATTACTCACCTTTTTTCTGGTCAACGTCACCTGGGTCTTTTTCCGGGCTCCCGATTTTTCGACCGCCTGGCGGCTCCTGGTTTCCATGTTTGGCTATGTGGAAAACGGTATGGCACTGTTACCCACACTGGACATCATTAAAGTAGGTGTTATCACTATACTGATGGTTACTACCCATTGGCTCATGCGCAACCGGTCGGTCATTGGTGTCGGTCTGCAGTGGAAATGGTGGCAAACCGGTCTGGCCTGGAGTCTGCTGCTCATTGGAATTATTATGAGCCAGAAGGGAAGTGATTCTTTCATCTATTTTCAGTTCTAAAGGGATTTTTCTATAAATCATCCTCCCTGGAGAATATCCTCGATTTTTCCATCAATTCATTGACATGAATTTTCACGAATGTATTTGGGTCGGAATCAATAATATCTCCAAAGATCTGGTAAAATCAGGCCCTGACCGGGAACTCAGGGCCTGATTGCCGGTCTCTCTCCAAGGGGAGGGTTGATTCGCATCATGATAGTTCCAAGGGATTTCGGCTGTAAACCAGGCTAGATGTTACTTTTCCGTTTACAAATCACACAATTCAAGATAATTCAACATTAGACCACATACAGTCTGGTATTTCCTCCCTCCCCGGCAGAATGTAATCCTAATTCGCTTTCCAGAAATAAGGAGTAAATAAAATCAGGATGGTAAAAAGCTCGAGTCGACCCAGCAGCATCACAAACATCAGTACCCATTTGATGGCATCACTGAGTGGTGCAAAGTTGTACAGGGGACCTACGGTTCCGATACCTGGACCCACGTTACCCAGACTGGTAGCTACGGCTCCCATCGCCGATAAAAAGTCCATGCCCAGTCCGGCTACGACTACGGAGCCGATCACAAATACCCCAAGATAGATCAGAAGAAATACCAGGATATGGGTTAGGATGCGGGCGGGCACGATTTCCTTGTTCATGCGGAGACGGATGACGGCCTTCGGGTGCAGTAACCGCTGAAATTCGAGGATTGAATTTTTGAGAAATACCACATGACGTATCAACTTGATGCCACCGGCTGTTGAGCCTGCACTGGCCCCGGTAAAAAGCAGAATAAAAAAGATAGCAGTGAGGCTGGTCTTCCATCCGGTATAATCGGCAGTAACAAATCCGGTAGTGGTAATGATCGAAATCACCTGAAAAGTCCCGTCGCGAAAACTTTTTTCCAGTGAACCACCGGTCTCCTGATAAACCAGGCCGCTGACCAGTAAGGCGATCAGTACAACGATGATCAGATATCCACGGAATTCATCATTCTGCCACACCTTTTTAAAGTCAAAGCGCAGGAGAAATACGATCATGGTATAGTTGACTCCGCCCAAAAACATAAAAATGATGATCACATAATGAATATAGGGACTGGAAAAAAAGGCAATACTGGCATTTTTGGTGGAAAACCCTCCGGTGGCCATCGTGGTCAGGGCATGATTGATGGCATCGTAGAAATCCATTTCACCAAACATCAGCAGGATGCATAAGATCACCGTAAGCGTTACATAAGCGATCCACAGTACTCCGGCAGTAGCCCTGATCCGGGGATGAATTTTATCCGAGGTAGGACCGGGAGCCTCAGCCACGAATAGCTCCATTCCCCCGATCCCCAGAAAAGGCAGGATGGCGATGGTCAGCACAATGATTCCCATGCCTCCAATCCACTGGGTAAGGCTCCGCCAAAAGAGGATACCCCTCGGCATACTCTCAATATCATTCAGGATAGTGGCTCCCGTGGTGGTCATTCCGGATACCGTTTCAAACATCGCATCGGTCATTGAGGGGATAGTGCCACTGATCACAAAGGGCAGAGAACTGGCCAGCAACATAAAACCCCAGCCCATGGACACGATGAGGTATCCCTCTCTCTTGTAAACGGTATGGTCTTTGTGCCGGGTCACCCGGAAAAAAACAAATCCCACCAAAATGGTGATCATTCCACTTAATATCAAGGGCATTGCATCACCGCTGTCATAATAAATAGAAAATGGAAGGGGAAGAAACATAAACACGCCCAGGATCATGAGCAGGATTCCGATGATTTGAAAAATCGAATTAAAATTAATCATAGGAATTACCTGAATATTTTCTCTACCGCGGTGATGGCTTCCGGAAGTGCAAAAATGATGACTTTATCATCACCCTGTAATTGGAAATCCTGATCAGGGAATATGGCTTCTTTCCCACGCAACACACTACCAATCACGGCCGAAGCCGGTAAGTGGAGGTCACCAAGACTGCGTTTGGTCACCCGGTGACCTTTGGTGATGTTGAATTCAATAATTTCAGCATCTGATCCGTGAATGCTGGTAATCGCTTCTACGTTACCTTTCCGTACATAGCGGAAGATATTATTGGCAGCAATCAGTTTTTCATTAATGAGGGTATCGACACCAATATTTTGTGAAAGTCGGATATAATATGTATTACTCACCAGGGCAATGGTCTTGTAGACACCGGCTTCGACCGCCATCAGACTGGCGATGATATTGGACTCGGAGTTGTCCGTGAGTGCCACGACGGCATCCATTTTCTTCAATCCCTCTTCTTCCAGCTCACTCAGATTGCTGGGGTCGGCACAGACGACCAGCGTATCCTGCAAGTCCTGGACCAGGACCTTGCACCGGTTTTTGTTTTTTTCGATGAGGATAACGTGGTAGTGTTCTTCGAGGATTTGTGCGGTCTTCCGGGCCATTTCCGTACCTCCGATGATCATTACATTTTTGACAGCCAGTCTTTCTTTTCCGGCAATCTTGATCAGGGTGTCGATATCCGGATTGCGGGCCAGGAAATAGATGTGGTCGTTACGGCGGAGAATGGTGTTTTGGTTGGGGATCATGGTCTGATGGCCACGCAACAGGGCAATCGGTTTAAACACGATCTGATCGTACAGCACATCAACCTCCCGGATGCTCATATTGACTATGGGAGAGGTGTCATCGAGCAAAACTCCGATCAGGGAAATCTGCCCCCCTTCAAACTCAAAGATATCGGTGAGGGAACCTTGCTTGAGCAGGCGCAGGACCTCATAGGCCGCCAGTTGTTGGGGACTAATCAGTGAGTCGACGCCCAGTTCCTGAAAAATGGCTTTCTGATCCTTCACCAGATATTCCGGTGATTGCACCCGGGCAATGGTCTGTTTGGCCCCCATTTTTTTGGCCAGAATCGCGGTGATAATATTAGTCTTTTCGGAAGTGGTAGCCGCAATCACCAACCGGGCTTTATCCACACCCGCTTCCTGGAGGACTTCAAACGAACTTGAATCTCCTTTCAGGGTCAGCACATCCAGATGGGTTCTGGCCCGGTTAAGGACATCTTCGTCAATATCGATCAGGGTAATATCCTGCTTTTCGAAGGCTAACAATTTGGCGATGTGGAAGCCAATATCACCGGCTCCTGCAATGACAATTCTCATGAACAACTACCGGTCAAGTGTGTTGAGATTAATGTTGACCCCTGCAAAAATACACTAATTTGATGCTTGGCAGGAAGGAAGATTCAACCCGGAAAACACATGAAAATTTTCTCATATATTTAATCTTATGAAAATTTTAATGGTGTGTTTGGGTAATATTTGCAGATCACCGCTGGCAGAGGGCATTACCCGTCAACTTCTGGACGAAAGACGACTTCCCTGGCAGGTCGACTCTGCCGGCACGTCCGGGTGGCACGAAGGTGACCCTCCCGATATGCGGTCGATTGCGGTAGCCAACCGGCACCAGATCGACATTTCGCACTTGAAAGCACGTCGGATTACTTACCATGATCTGCAGGATGCAGATGTGATCATAGCTATGGATGCGCAAAATTATCAGGACATCCGGAGGCTGGATCCCCGTGTAGCCGGAGAAAAACTACACCTGATGATGAATTTTGTCTATCCGGGTGAAAACCGGCCGGTTCCGGACCCCTACCATGGTACCGAGCAGGATTTTGAAGAAGTATGTTCTATGTTGAAGAGTGCCTGTCATGCCATGCTGGATCACCTCCAAAAAAGATCTCATTAGATTTTTTTGTCTTACATTCGTAATTAAACCTTTTAATCAGTCTGCCCATGTTATCAGAGAAAATGGAAGCCGCTCTCAATCAACAGATCGGTATGGAAGCTTATGCCTCGTTTCTTTATTTGTCCATGGCTTCCTGGTGTGAACACCAGGGGCTGGAGGGAACTTCCCAGTTTTTCTACCGGCAGTCGGTCGAAGAACAAGACCACATGATGCGGATCTTTAAATATGTCCTGGAAATGGATAAAAGAGCTATTGTACCCGCGGTGGAACAGCCGCCGGTTACCTTTGCCAGCATCCAAAGTATTTTTCAGGATGTTTATGCTCACGAGCAAAAGGTAACCGCTGCTATCAATAAACTGGTCAATCTCGCCAATGAAGAAAATGATCACAGCACGCACAATTTTCTTCAGTGGTATGTCACTGAACAAAGAGAGGAAGAGGTATTAATCCGGAATATTCTCGACAGGCTTCGACTCATTGGAGATGGCCCCCAAAGTCTCTATTTTATCGATAAGGAAATTACCGAGATCAACGCGCAGACTGCCCGGCAAGGTGCATGAAAGGCTGAAATCTATCAGATATTTTCGACGCTGGCCCGTAAATTACGCTCCTTTACAATCGAGGTCACAAAAGCCTTGTGTCCTTTGGGTGCAAAGAGATATAAATGCCCGTTGCGCATTTCCGCCAGCGTACTGAGCAGTTTCCATTTACGGATCACCCGTTCGTTGTTATCGGATTTCATGGCTACTTCAAAATAGCTTTTAACACCAAGTTTTATTCCGGTAGCATCGGGAATATACGGTTGGTCTTCACCCGGCCGGCTATAAGCCGTCGGAATTTCATGTCCCTCAATATTGGCTTTGATATTGGAAAAACGATGGATTTTAGCCCAGTTGACTATTTGGGAACGCAAAGATTCTTTGCTGGCTGCCACATTCATTACACAATATTTTTAATGGTATTAAATTAAATAGAAATGCGACCAGAAAAATTAGTGGACCCGGAAATAATCCGTCAATCGCGAGGCGATGAAATTATTCTGATCACAATATGTCATATAATTATAACGGGTTGAAGCAAAATATAGTTTCCCGGTTTAGCAAATACCGCATTGATTCTTTAAAAATTGTATGATTATAATTATAACATATTTTTTTTATGATTCTCCTGACTGATTTTAAACTGCATTAGTTGGGCAATGCTATGAGCACGGTTGATTGCCTCTTCACTGCGGGGACCGGCAAACAGATTTCGGACCGATTTTTCGAAATATCCCAACCAAAGATCAAAGTGCTTCTTTTCCAACCGGAATTTCCGGTGCAGGGCAATATGCATCAACATCACATTCCGGCGATAAGCTCCGGTCAGGAAGAGCAAACTGTGCCAAAACTCAATCAGGTGGGGCAGATGGGTCTTCAGGTCGATTTGCGCCACCTCGAGAAAAATGGGCGCCATGGTCGGGTCGGACAGCAATAAATCGTAGAAATATTCCATAAGGAGCGCCAGATCCTCACGCGTTTCGATATCCTTCTTCATCCGTAACAAGATAAACAATTTGAAAACACCACTTTTTCTACTGTCGGGAAAGAGTAATTTGGCCGTCAAACCAATGAGCCGGATTAGCCTCTCTGCCATCAGAATTAAGACATTTATCTATCTTACAGCATGCTTACCAGATTTGCCATTCTGTCCTCCCTGGTCCTCCTGATCATGGCTTGTCGGGAGGAAATTGCACCGGTGCACAGCCCCGAAGAAGCGAAAAAAACATTCCGGCTGGCCGAAGATCTCGATGTCCAGTTGGTTGCCAGCGAACCCATGGTTCAGGAACCGGTCTTTATGACTTTTGATGAAGTGGGTCGCTTATGGGTAGTAGAAATGCGGGGATTCATGCCAAACATCGATCAGGAAGGAGAAAATGATCCGGTTGGCCGGATTTCTGTGCTGATCGATCTGGATAATGACGGCATGATGGACTCCTCGGTCGTCTTCATCGATAGTCTGGTACTGCCCCGTTCTCTGGCTGTCGTCAGGGATGGCCTGCTCGTCGCCGAACGCATTCCCTTATGGTTTGTCGAAGATCAGGATGGTGATTTAAAAGCCGATCGCAAGATACTGGTCGATTCAACGTATGGAGGCCAGGGCATGCCCGAGCATTCACCCAATGGACTATGGCGCGGACTGGACAACTGGTATTACAATGCCAAATCGACATTTCGCTATAAACGATCCGGTAATACCTGGATCAAGGATACGACCGAGTTCCGCGGTCAATGGGGTATCAGCCACGATGATCTGGGCAGACTCTACTACAACTACAACTGGTCACAGTTGCATGCCGACCTGGTACCTCCCAATTACCTCAATCGAAACAAAAATCACCAGCCAACAACCGGTATTGACCATGGCCTGACTATCGACCGCAGGATTTTCCCGGCCCGGCCCAATCCGGCTACCAACCGGGGTTATATCGAAGGGACGCTGGACTCAGAGGGTAAATTACTGGAATTTACTTCTGCCTGTGCGCCATTTGTGTACCGGGGTGCCACACTTCCCCAGTTTTCAGGTGACGTATTTGTGGCCGAACCCGCCGGCAATCTGATCAAACGGAATGTTGTCGATTACCGGGACCCGGTTCTTTCCGCCCAAAGCCCCTACCCCGATCACGACTTTCTGGCTTCGACCGATGAGCGATTCCGTCCGGTATTTTTTACCTCGGGCCCCGATGGCGCTCTCTATTTTGCGGATATGTACCGGGGAATCATCGAACATGGACCGTACATGACACCTTACCTGAGAGAACAGACCGTAAGCCGCGGACTGGATAAGCACATCCATCTTGGCCGCATCTGGCGAATCGTCCCGAAAGGATTTCAGCAACCCTCACTGCTGATCGACCGGCGATCCGGACCAGACCGTCTCGTACCCCTGTTGGAACATCCTAATGGCTGGTACCGGGATATTGCGCAGCGATTGCTCGTTGAACAGGAAGACCGGTCGGTAAAAGACGCGCTGGAAAATCTGGTCAGTCAGTCTGACAGTAAATATGGTAAGATCCATGCGTTGTATACGTTGGAAGGACTGCAATTGCTTTCACCCGAAATATGTCTTACCGGAATGGCGCAGCCCGAAGAAGAGGTGCAGGCAGTGGCGCTGCGATTGATCGAACCACTGATAAAGCACGACCCGACACTTTTACCCGAGGTAGTACAATTTATGAATGAACACCTGAATTCAGGGAAATACCTGGCTCTGCAGATTGCCCTGACTGCCGGTATATTACCTCCCGAGCAAAAAATAACGGTTCTCATTAATGTGTTTGAACAGTATGGTCAACTTGGTCTGATGCGTGACGCCATACTATCCAGTCTGGAAGATCAGGAATATCGCATGCTCGAAAAAATCTACCTGAAATCCGATGACAATGACGCCCAAAGGTCCGCCTCGGAAATTCTGCAGGAGATGCTGGCAACAGCGATAGCGAAAAACGGCAATGCCGGGCAAATCAGCGGACTACTGGATAAAGTCAGCTTAACTGCTGACACCTTAGACTGGAAACAAAATGCAGTACTGCGCGGTCTTTCATTGGGTAGGGTCGCTGACCGGGAGCCAATCAAACTAGCCAAAAAACCTCCGCTTGAAAGCCAGGAAGATCAGTTGGATGCCGCTACCCTGGCCCGCTACCATCAAATTAAAACCATGATCGCCTGGCCAGGTCATTACCCCGACACTGCCAGCAGGACCCGTCAGCAGCAACTGACCCCCCAGGAACAAGAGCTATTTACCCTGGGTCGTCAGCATTTTACCACTTCCTGCTCCGGTTGTCATGGCAGCGAAGGCGAAGGATTGAGTCGGTTTGCCCCCCCTCTGACTGGTTCCGAGTGGGTTCTCGGCGATGAAAATCGATTGGCACTGCTGGTGCTGCATGGTGTCGAGGGACCAATTGAAGTAAACGGGAAAACCTACGGTGCACCGGAGATCTTGCCGGTCATGCCTTCTCACTCGATCCTGGATGACCGGGTCATTGCCGCCATCCTTACTTATATCCGCTGTGAATGGGGTCATACGGCAGCACCGGTTCACCCCCGCACGGTTGCCCGGCTCAGGCATACTACCCAGGGCCGGGTACAACCCTGGAAAGTCGAAGATCTGAATAAACATGTGGAGGCTATGGAGGACATTTAACCGAAACATTGGCAAAATCCTCTGCAGCAAATTTTTAAAACAATCATAAACCTAAGCATGAAATTACCAGGAATACAATTATTTGATTTAACCGGACGGGTAGCGATCATAACCGGAGGCAGTAAAGGACTGGGACTGGCGATGGCAGCAGGCCTCGCATCCGCCGGTTGCCGTACGGTGATTGTCAACCGGAATCCGGCAGAAGGCGAGGCAACCAGTCTGGAGCTCACCAGGGAATATGGCATCGAATCGATTGCATTGTCGGCCGATGTGACCAATGAAGACCAGATCAATGAAATAGCCAAAGAGGTTTTTGAGAAATACGGTCGCATCGACATCCTGATTAATAGTGCCGGCATCAATATCCGTGGCCCGATCGATGAATTATCCTATGACGATTTCAAAAAAGTAATGCGGGTCAATGTCGACGGGATCTGGCTGGCTTCACGGGCAGTGGTACCCTACATGAAAGAAAGGAAATCGGGAAAAATCATCAATATGGCCAGTACATTGGGTCTGGTAGGACTGGCCAACCGTACACCCTATACATCCAGTAAAGGAGCGGTTGTTCAAATGACAAGAGCTCTTGGCATTGAACTGGCCCCATTCAATATTAATGTCAATGGTATTTGTCCCGGCCCTTTCCTCACCGAAATGAACATCCCGATAGCCGATAGTCCTGAAGCCAAAAACTTCATCATCGGTGCAACCGTTATGGGTCGCTGGGGAGAACTGAAAGAGATCCAGGGAGCTGCCATCTTCCTGGCCAGCGATGCATCTTCATACATGGTCGGTTCGATGGTCACCGTCGATGCCGGATGGACCGCTAAGTAGGAATTCCTGACAAGGGAATTTTCATTGACGGGTATCTCAAAACGCAGTCCTGTCCGGATACATTTTTGAATCAGGCATCCGTTTTATAGCTGAGCCAGGACCGATCCCTGCATAAGTTTCCGGGCTGATCACCCATATCCGTCCTTCCATCGCGAATCACTCATGACAATTTGGAACAATAATTTCTACAGGAAAATGAGTACCTCAAAGCATTAGGTATTATGACCAGTAATTGTCGAAGTCACTCAGGTTTTTGTTGTATTTGCCGGAAAGATGGTAGCCTGTTTTTATGGGAGGGCTGTTTGGGGAACAGTATAGTTTACCGGATGCCTCTGGTGACCCTAATCGTTTTCTTTGGGGTGACTTTCTGTTTTCCCGCAGACCGCTACTGGGTTGCAACCAGTCCCGGTGACTGGAACAGCACCAGCAATTGGTCCAATGTCTCAGGTGGCAATGCCGGATACCCGGTACCGGAAGACGGTGATATTGCCATCTTCGACTCGGGGAGCAACGCCAATTGCATAATAAGTCAAAATACAGAAGTCGCGGGTGTGGTCATCGAAGCCTCATACAATGGAGTCATTAGCCTCAATCCCGCAATCACCCTCACGATCACCAATCCGGGCTTTTCACAGACCGGAGGTACTTTTCAGTCTGACAGTGGTGATCTTATTATCAAAGGAGCTTTTGATGTGACGGGCGGTCTTTTTCTGACCGATGGCATTCTGGATATTGACAACCCTTCCAATACTTCTCCAGCTCCCGATATCTGGATGGGGTTTGAAAGTAATGAAGAACCATATGAAACAGTGCCTTACCGTGCACCGGATCCGAATGATAGCGGGAATGGTTGCCTCGATGCTACTACCTGGAATACATGGTATGTACGGGATGTCTGTGTGGCCCCGACCTGTGAGTTGGATCACTTTGCCATCGAACGGTCGACCCTTGTCTCCCGCAGCGGTCAACACAGTCTGCGATTCTATCTTCAACCTACACCTCCTGCACTCTGGCCTCAGGGAGAAGCTACCCACCGGGCGGAGCTCAGTCCCAAATACAATTCTCCCGTGAATTATCCGGTAGAAGGCGAAGAAGTATGGTATGGATTGAGCTGTTATTTTCCCAATGACTTTGTATTTGCGCCACAAAATATTGAAGAAGACATCCGGTTTGCCATCGCTCAGTGGCAACATGGTTCACTGGGTTCGTCGATTGTTGCCCTCGAAGTGATCGGTAATCATATGATGGTACAGCGACAAACCGGAAGCAGCGAGAACTCAACCTGGGTTACTCCAACCTCAATCACTACCATTCAGCCCGGTCAGTGGATGGATCTGGTGATCAGAATCAAATGGTCAAAGACCAGTGGTCTGATTCACTGTTGGGTCAACGGGCAGCTGGCACTTTCCTTAGACAATATCCAGACCATTTACAATAATCTGTCCGTTGGCGGTGGTTTCAAGATGGGCATCTATTATTGGCGTTGGAAAGAACTTCAAAGCGTGCAAAATACCCTAAACGCCGGCATTACTCACCGGGAAATCTTCCTGGATGAAATCAGACAGTACAAGGGAATCGACGGCTATTATTCAGTTACGCCCGGTCAATAACTATAATTATCATTGGCTATTAAATATTACCAGTCTGCCTTAGGGCAGTTGACTAATATGGCGGAGATAAGTAATAAGCAGTTTGTTTCCCTCTAAAGAAAATGAATGACACCATTATAAATACCTCCTTTAAAGATCATATTCATCCGTAATTGGGAAGATAATGGACAATCCCTTGAACATGTTCTTTCCTGCAATTACGGACATTCAGTGATATTAGTCACAATCTATTCTTCATAATTCAATCCGTTACATACCAATCAAACCTATCAAAATTTTCAGCTTGTCAAAACTTTAACACAAATTTCAAAGAATGAAGATAAATACCTAACAATTAGCCGGTTATACAGTGACAATCTGAAAATATTTCTCCGCTGATCGGGCTATCAGGTGACGCCTGCAAACATTCTGATCATTTCTGAATAATCCCTACACAATAAGTGATCCAAATCGACATTATATATGCAGTCAAAAGGGATGAACTCCCATCAAGGTTTAAAGACCTTGTTTGTCCGTTAATACAGTCGAACATTGACGGAATTTCAATCACTCAGAACATTTTTCGGAATATTTTATTAATAAATGTTTGGCATTTTATTAATATTGAATAATTATACTGTCGGAACCCATCATTTCTTGCAGTATGCAATGCAGATACTGTCATCCAATTGATTGTTAACAAAATTTGAATCACTCAGAACAAATTTGAACAATTAATGAACTCGATCAAGGGCCGCCCAATCCCATTGATTGAAGGATAAACCAGGCATCACTATCTGAGCCCCGTCATTATATACAATTGACGGTCACTGAACAACACAAAACATTTTTCATGTATACTCAGGAGTCAGCAAACACCTGAGTATATCACTGCATTTTCACAAAAAGTCCGTAAGTCAAACAAATTCGCATCAGGATGAAAGATCCTGCATTGCGGAAATATAGCGCCCTGAATTTTTCAGGGCAGTATTATGATGTGCCGGCAGGGACAAAGTTATTTTATTGCCTGCCGCAAAGATTCCGTAAGAGTCACACTTCGTCATCCGGAAAAAAGTATCTGAGATGATGGAGTTCGGGAGTATCCTGGAGATTGTCCATGGATTTTTTAAGGTATCGAAGATGCCCTGAAAAGGTATTGCCTGCCTTAAAATTAAATAACATCAGGAATACTACAGATAATACAATTCCGATGGATTAAAAATATCTCAGGACAAATCTTTTTGAATTGCACCAATGGTGCCCTGGATAATTATTGTCCTATAAATAAGATAAGAATAATGCATTACTGAATAAATCATCCATTTCTTAATTGACTCATAGTATTGTCAAATAAATATTTAATTAAACCAAGGTCACCACCTTAAAAATCAGATTGATTGACTGCCATTTTTTCAGTTTGCATCACATAATGCAATCGGAGAAATGCCGGCATCTACCGATAAATCCGGACAACTCAAAACAATTTATACCAATAATTGATCACGGTGCGACATGCGCCACTAATCATTGAATAAATTGTGATGAAAGATGACCTTTACCTTGCTTTTCACAGATACTTTCGAAATCCAGATCCCAATGGAAGAAAGATTAATCTGAGAGATGAAAACAAAAATGCTTCAGCAACAATTCTAAAAATCTATGGATTTTTTTCACTGATTTTTTTCATATGCAATACAGCTTACCCGGCTAGCAGGTACTGGGTAGGAGCCTCATCCGGAAACTGGAACAATACAACCAATTGGTCAAATGTATCCGGAGGGTCGGCGGGGTACTCAGTACCGGGAGCCAGTGATTTTGCTATTTTTGACAGAGGTAGTACCAACTGCTCCGTCAATATGAATGTAACTGTCAAAGGACTGATCATTGGATCGCTCTATGCCGGAACGGTCAGTCTGAATCCGGGAGTCACCATCACGGTAACCACCGACGGATTTTCGCAAACCGGTGGAACCTTTATGTGTAACGACGGTGATATTGCGATCCAGGGAGCTTTCGATGTTACCGGTGGTCTTTTCCTGACCAATGGCATTCTGGATATCGGGGGGGAGGCGGCTCCTACCATACCTGCCGCCAATGCGGACATGATCCTGGATTTTGAAAATAGCCAGGAACCCAATGAAGGCGTAGCGCCCCGAACACTGGATCCGCAGGGAAACGGCAATGGTTGCGTGGAATCACCCCCGTGGAACAATTATTATATCCAGAATGTCTGTGTGGCAACCAATTGCCCGCTTACTGATTTTGCCATCGAACGATCGACTGCTCAGAAGCGCTCCGGCAACTCCAGTGCAAGATTTTACCTCAAACCCACTTCTCTGAATAATTGGCCGAGCGGTGAAGCAACCCACCGGGCGGAGCTGGGTCCCCATTGGAATTCACCGGTGCCCTATCCGGTAGAGGGGGAGGAGATATGGTACGGCATCAGTTATTATTTTCCCAGTGATTTCATTTTTGCGCCCAATAACATAGAAAACGACATCCGTTTTATCATTGCCCAGTGGCAACACGGCTCTCCGGGATCGCCGGCGGTAGCGCTCGAAGTGATGGGTGACGAAATTGTCATGCAGCGTCAGGAAGGTAACAGTACCAGCTCAACATGGATCAATCCGGTACCCTTTACCACCATTCAGCGAGGTCAATGGATGGATTTCGTACTCCGGATCAAATGGTCTAAAACCAATGGATTGGTGGAATGCTGGGTCAACGGCCAGAAGAAATACACGGCAACCAATGTGCAAACGATGTATAGCAATCTATCGGTTGGAGGAGGATTTAAAATGGGCATCTACTACTGGAGATGGAAAGAGTATCAAAGCGTGCAAAACAGTCTGAATGCCGGCATTACCTATCGCCAGATCTTCATTGATGAGGTCAGACAATATAAAGGGACCAATGGATTTGAAGTAGTAGCTCCCCGCAACTGAAAAAGGACGGCTCCTTTTCTTCAGGCGGTGATTTCCAGGATGGGTTTTCCCTTGCCATCCGGAGTGGTATAAAAAGGTCTTCCTTCAATGACGTAATTGGTCTCGGGATCCATCCCCAGCAAATAATAAATGGTTTGGTGTACCTGATCAATAACCACGGGTTCAGTAATGGCCCTGAACGGTCGTTCACCGGCTGTTTCTCCCATCACATAACCTTTCTTTATCCCACCACCCCACAACAGTATCGAGCTTCCATCGGTAAAATGGCGATGCATACCGTAGTGCTTCATATCCTCCACATAGTCCGGTACCACTACCTGATCCTGGACCTTTTCTCCCGGCCGGCCTTCCATCAGCATGTCCCGGCTGAATTCGCTGGCCATGATGACCAGGGTCCGGTCCAGAAGACCGCGTTCCTCGAGGTCAAGGATCAGTTGCGCAACCGGCCGGTCGATCTGCTGCTTCATTCCGATCAGACGGGTATGACCGTTCTCATGGGTGTCCCAACCCAAGAAAGGTTCGTACTCGGTGGTGACACTAATGAACCGTGCCCCGTTTTCCACCAACCTCCGGGCCAGCAGACAACCGAGTCCGAATCTTCCCGTATTATAGATATCATAGGTCTCCCGGGACTCCAGGGAAAGATTAAAGGCAGCTACCTCCGGCGATTTGAGCAGCTGATAAGATCGTTCCATACTCCGTTCCATCGATTCCTGATGATACGAACTGGCATAATCGCCAAACGGAGATTTCCGTATCAATTCCCGGTATAGTTTGTTGCGGGCCTCAAAACGTTTCAGATCCATGCCCCGGGGAGGGCTGACGCTTTCGAGGCCCTGGCTCGGATCAGGAATGGCAAAGGGCCCATATTCGGTACCCAAAAATCCACCGGAATGAAAAGCTTTCAGCTCTTCACCTTCGCCGACCGTCATTCGCTGTCCGATATCGATAAAAGGCGGCATCACCGGATTAACCGGACCCAGCTCTCTGGCAATCCAGGCCCCAAGATGGGGTGGTTGCACCGACTGAGGCGGCTCATAACAGGTATGCCAGTGATACTGGTGCCGGGTATGCAGTATAAATCCCAAATCGGCTGAACGGTACGAACGGACAATCGTTCCCCGGTCCATGACCTCACCGATCGACTGCAGGCCTTCGCTGAAAGAAACCCCATCCAGGGCTGTGGGAAAGGAAGGGAAGGTACTCAGCACACTTTTACTCTCCATCCCTTTTTGAAAGGGTGTATAGGCCTTGGGATCAAAGGTCTCCGTATGGCACATCCCCCCGGCCATCCACAGCAGGATGACATGATCCGCCTTCGCCTCTCGCGCTATTTTGTTGCAGGAAGCAAGAAAAGGCAGGGTACCCAGACTTGCTCCCATGGCGGCTAGTCCCGCATTACCCACCCGTGATAAAAACCTTCTTCTTGAAAATTCTTCCGACATGTTTGGTTTACATTTAAATCAGATTGAACTCAGGCAACATCAGCAGTGACCAGATGACATCTTGCCAGGCTTCTTCCTTTTGATCAGGAAGAAGATTTTCCATGAGGACCTGCAACTCCCTTCTTTCTGGGATTCGGCCCAATAACCGGACAAACAATTCCGCCACTTTCACCTCGGGATCACCATCCTTTTCCATCCAGATGCGGGCACCCCTCCGGATGTTGTCGGCCAACAATTCATCATTGGAAAGCAACATGGCCTGCAACAGGGTGGCTTCATCATTTCTCTTCGTTGTCACATTCTCCCTGGTAGGGCGGCCCAAAGTCAACATGAACGGATCTGCGGCCACCAGTGAAGCCCTCACCATCTCATGACCACCTTGCTCAAATTCAAATCCCACCGGATAGCCCCAGTATCCTTTCGTACCGAAAGACCGGACGGTAGACCAGCTGGTATCGGTAAAGGCCACTTGCGTCCAGCTAGCGGTGGGCATGCTGTCTGTACTCGACCAACTCCGGTCGCTGATGATAAACTGTTCTGAATCCGGATAAGTGATTTTAAGACTCATCAGGATTCCGGCCGGATTGGCGATCAGACCATCATTTTTGCCGATGATGGCCAGGCAATTGGTCCGGTTGAAAAGGGCCGGATCAATCCCGATCCTGACAACCTCCCGCCAGTCATCACCCTGGGTGATTTTCTGTTCGTTTAAATAAACCGTAAAGGAAGAATCGACGGTCATGAGCAATTCAGCTTTGTCGATCAACTCCGGTCTGACAAGGTCAAATTTTTTGCGAAACCAACGTACCCCCGGCTTGGGCAACACGGCACGATCCACTTCAATTTCCGGATGCCAGATCCATAAAGGGTTTCCGGGGAGTTCGATTTGGGCATATTGAATACCGGAATAGAACGGATAAATATTCCTGGAAAAAGCATCCACAAACTGCTCGGCTGTCAACCGCCTGGGTACCGGACCTTTAAAGACGTAATCCGCCTTCTGGAGCTCCTCCGGCGCTTTAAACATCACCGGTTGTAACCGGTAGGTTCTGGAGGTCAATATGGTTTTCAGCAAATCCTTCAAATCATAGCCCTGATCGATAAAACCGGCCGCCAGCCAGTCCAGAAGTTCCTGACTCCAGGGCATCTGATCCATGTCGTCGACAGTCGCAACCAGACCGCGACCAAAGAGCCTGTCCCAGATGCGGTTGACCAACGTGCGGTACAGGCGACCGTTTTGGGTACTTACCATTTTATCGGCCAGCGACGACAGGCGCTCACCGGGATTGGCACCGGTGACCGGACCGAGTTCCGGATAAATAAACTCAGTCGCGGTGTAGACACCGGTTGGCTTGTCACACTGGTAAATTTCCAGCGTAGAATCGGCGAATACATTGGCAAATGCATAGGCCTGAGCCAGACTGACATTATTGACAAAGCTGTTATGGCAGGAAGCGCATTTAAGGTTTAGCCCTAGAAACGACTGGGAAATATTCTGGGCGGCCTGCAGCTCGGTGCGCTGACTGGCGTTAACGACACCCCGCCACTGAATGCCTTTGATAAATCCTTCCGATTCTTCCCGGGGATCGACCAGCTCCCTGACCAGCTCGTCATAGGGAAGGTTATCATATATAGCGCAATAAAGCCAGTCGGTGATCTGCTTGCGTCCGCCGGTGATGAAACCGGTTCCGGTATAGTCGTTCCGGAGCAGGTCATTCCAGAAACTAAGCCAGTGCAGGGTGTAGTTTTCGTCATCCTGCAACAACCGGTCGACGAGCCTTTCATACTTATCCGGATCCGGATCGGTGACAAATGCCTCAACCGCTTCCGGGGCAGGGACCAGACCGGTTATATCCAGAGACACTTTCCGGATATAAAAATAGTCATCAATCACCTCTGGCCATTTGATCTTATTCCTGGAAAAATAGACGTCGACCAACCGGTCGACCGGATGTTCCAGTCCGGGCTTTGCCGGCGGGAGCTCCGGTTTTTCCAGGTGAAGGGGCGCTTCGCGAAACAGTTTCAGGGTAGTATCTGCCCAATAGGCGCCCTGGTCGATCCAGAGGGTAAGCATGTTGATTTCATCCTTCGAGAGCCGGTCTCCTTCTGGAGGCATGGCATCCTCATTGCGGGGTGAGAGTTTGACTCGCCGGATCATCTCGCTTTGGGCAGAGTTACCCGGTACAATGATGGCTCCATTTTCTCCCCCTTCGAAGACCCCCTCTTTGGTATCCAGGATCAAAGCGGCTTTATGTTTGGTGCTATTATGGCATTTGTAACATTTTTCCGCCCATAAGCGACGTACGTCGATGTTAAGCTGTACTTGTTGGTCTTCCGTCAGGCCGGTAGCGGCTGTCCACTTAGGTTTCCCTGCTTCCGGATCAGGGTTGTCCGTGATGCGCAAACCGGGTAAAAACAGGAGGATGTAACCCACCATGGCCAACGCGATCGTCAATAAGAAACCGGAACGCAAAGCAGTATTGGACATCAACCGGACAGTTTCCCTAAAAATAGAAATTATTGGGAAAAAAGGCATTGCCTTTGTGCCTTCGGAGGTTACCATACAACCATTGCATGCTGTAATCAGTTTGCTACCGGATAAAGCCATATCCTGTGCTCAGGCTTGGATCCATCTTCAATACCTGAGGTCATAAAGCAGGCGATGGAAGCTGCATTCTCCGGATCGTTTGCCAACAACTGCATCTCTGAATTTTAACAAAATTTTAACTAAAATTTATTTGGTGCTTTTAGACTCAGAGCTTCTGTATTTTAAGGAAATAACATTATATTTTCGTGTAATCAATTTTCGTGTAAATACTTATGTTTCCTGGAGTTTTGAGGCTCCTTCCGGTTTCTGCCTGGCCAACCTGGTTGTCATTGTTAAAGGCAGCAATGACGCCAATGTTTATTTTTATCCTGATGGGACTTTAACCAGTGATGCCGGGTTAGTCTCTCCTGATAATGCTAGCGGTGGACCTGCCGATTTAAGCAACCTGACTTTTTACTGGAATCTGGTTCCCTGCGAAACGGAAGTATGCTATGACGACGAAACTGCCTGGGCTACAGGACCTCGGTATGTGACCAGGGGCAACTGGGCGACCTATACCGAATATGAGGATGGTCTAGGGGTAATTCTTTATGCCGGACAAACCTACGATGCCGGTACAGTCAATTTTTCAGCAGTCAACGAAGGTGTAAAAATCACCATTACCCTGAATCCGGGATTTATTCTGAATCCCGATACCGATGAAGCGGTGAAAATCCAGGGATACCATAGTCTTCCTCCTTCCAAGAATCCATCACCGGGCCTCTTTGGTACCTATAGAGGAACTCTGCTGGAAATAACAGTGCCGGAGTTCGCCTTCTACGCATTCATCTCGAAGTACTGAGAGAGGTGGAGTGCGAGGACTAAATAAAAATCTTCCAGTCAAACCAACCAGGTATTCAAAAAACCCACGGTAGCTACCGTGGTTTTTTTGTTTATGTAGGAAGCACCATCAGGTCTTGATTTGCCATTGGTTCTTCAAGAATGGCATCGATAAGAAATCAGGGCTGTGCGGTCCCGTTGACTAAGCCTGTCCCAGCCTACGGTTATGTACAATCATCAGTATGCCCGAAATCAAGCCAGCCACGATCAGGCCCAGATCTTCTTTCATCCCCAGTGAAAACGCGGCCGAAAAACCAATCACCGACCAGACGAATGGAATGACCCAAATCGCAACCGGCAGCTTTTCAGGCACCCACAACAACACCCCAAAAGTAAAGATCGTAGTCGGACAGGGCAATCCAAAAGTAGGCGCGGCGGGATAAACATGACCCAGACTGTTCCCTAAGAACGGGTAAATAATCAGAGCATAGACCATAAAAATCATTCCGGTGAGGCCGTAGATATCTTTTTTTAGCTGGAAAATCAGATGCTGTTTCATGTATCCGTAATAGATAAACATCAATCCCTGAAGGCTAAAAAGCAACCCAAAGAGGTAGGCCGCTTTGTTAATCCTGCTGAAATAAAGTCCATGATATACCAACCCCATCCAGAGCCAGAGAAAGGCTAACAGGAGAGCAATGGTCTTTCCATGACGGGTTGATCCTCTGTATGCCAGGTAAATGATCACTAAGGCCACCAGATTAAGGATCAGCGGAGCAGGTCCTACCGCATCGTGATAAGCTTTAAAAACCGCCAGAAACTGCTCCAGGGTAAATGGTAATTTCATTGTTATTAAATTTTAGGTCAGCACGATGTTAAAATGAAATGCCGTCAAACCCAATGATGACCATCAATCGCTGGTTTGACCCTGCTCAAAATTGCCGTTTGGTCCGTAGATGCCTTGTCATTACAAATTGTCTGACCCGCTTTCCCAATCAGAGTCGGATCTCCCCAACTGTTTGGGTTTAGGTGATCTTTCTCTTCTATTTCATTGATCCAAATCAACCTCATCTCCGGAATTTACGCAAACTTTCTGTTGTTGCTCATCGCGATAGAATATCCATTTTCTTCTTATATTCTCCATCTAACGATCAGTCCATAACATGACAACAACCAGCATGCTCACCTACGCCGACGAGATCGGACCGGAAAAGATCATCCATTTATACAATCCGCAAACCGGTCTCAGGGCTGTATTGGCCATCGACAATACTGCGGCTGGTCCGGCGATCGGGGGCATCCGGATAGCTCCGGATGTAACGGTGGAGGAAGCGTTTCGCCTGGCGCGGGCGATGACCCTGAAAAATGCGGCGGCCGGCCTGGCACATGGCGGCGGTAAATCAGTCATCCAGGCCGACCCCAAAGCCCTTGCACCGGCTGAAAAAGAGACACTGATCCGCTCCTTTGCCCTGGCCATCAAAGACCTGAAAGAATACATACCCGGACCCGATATGGGTACGGATGAGACCTGTATGGCCTGGATCCGCGATGAAATCCAGCGGTCGGTGGGTCTTCCCCGCGAAGTGGGCGGGATCCCCCTGGATGAGATCGGGGCTACCGGCACCGGACTGGCGGCAGCGGCGGAAACGGCCTGTCAATGGTACCGGATGGAACTTCAGGGAGCCCGGATAGCCATCCAGGGTTTTGGAGCGGTCGGCAAACACGCCGCCCGGATTCTGAATGAGAAAGGTGCGATTATTGTAGCTGTGGCTGACTCGCGGGGTACGGTCATCAACCTGGATGGACTGGACGTGGTTGCCCTGATGGAACTGAAAGAAAAAGGAGGGTCGGTCATCGATTACACCGGTGGCCGGAAGGAGGATTCCACCGCCATCATCGGTATACCCTGTGACATCTGGATCCCGGCTGCCAGACCGGACGTCATCGATGGGAAAAATGTCCATCAATTACAATCGAAACTGGTCCTGGAAGGCGCGAATATTCCGATCACGGAAGAAGCGGAAAATATTTTATTTCAAAAAGGGATTCATGTCATTCCGGATTTCATTGCCAATGCCGGAGGGGTGATTTGTGCCGCGGCAGAATATCACGGGGGAACGGAGCAGACCGTCAACGATATCATTCGTCAGAAAATCAATTTCAACACGGCAGCCGTCATCAAAAAATCGTTGAATGGTAACATCACACCCAGGGCAGCTGCCAACCAGCTGGCTTTGGAAAGAGTAAAAAATGCGATGCGTTACCGCAGGTAATGTAACCGGGGCACTATCATCTTAATCTTTCCGGATTACCGGATTGACAATAAACAAATCCCGGCTTTTGACAAAGGTGCGGGGAGCTACACCGGTATAATTTTTAAATTCCCGGATAAAATGCGACTGGTCGGCGAAATTCAGATCGTAGGATATTTGGGTGAAATTCTGATTTTTTGCCATCATATAATGGTGTATCGCATTGAGTCGGGACAGTCGCATATAATCCCTCACTGTAATTCCATAAAGGGATTTAAACTCCCGTTGCAATTGTCGCACACTGATAGGTATTTCACGGGTCAGCTCTTCGTATCGGGCCAAACCCTGATTTTTCCGGATCATATGCATAGCCTGGTGCGTATAGTCGTATGTTTTAATATTCCCAGTTAATTCCCTTTCGAGAAACTCATTAGTCAGTTTGACCTGATCATTAACCTCCCTCATTTCCTGAATCCGCGAACAAAATTCCTTGAGCTTTTTACCAAGAACATCCACTCCATCTTCATAGGTGGAAAAAAATTCAGAAGGGGGGATACCAAAAATATTCCGGATGCCATCCGGATAAAAACGAATTCCAAATACCAGGACATTGCGGTTGAATTGTACCTGATAGGGTTGATCGAATAAGCCCAGGATAATCAGGGGAGCGGTTTCTTCCCAGGAATCCTCTTCTTTGCTCAATGCGCAATGATCGCCGGTCAGATGAATGATCATCTCAATACAGCCATTCGGCAACACCGATGGAGTGTATTTATCCTGACCCTGGATATTAAAGTTACCCAACCAAAATGACTGGACATAGGGTAGTAATGTGGTGGACGGCCAAAATTCAGAAAATATGGTATTGGTCGAAGTCATAATTTAAGACGACATACGCTGGTAGCGCAGGTAAAATTACGGAATTAATTCCTTTTCCAGCCAGCCTTGCGCAATAGACGAGGTTTTGATACTTACTGCATTATTAATGCACAATAATTCTTCAGCTTCGAACACGATAAAAACACCGGAGGTGTCAGTCCTCCGGTGTCGGTAACAGGGACTAGGTGATCAGGGCTGTGTCGACCACCCTGGAGTGGGTAGGCAGCCATTCATTCTCAAAAGTAGCGACGATATTATTCGCTCCGCCGAAAACACCCAGTACTTTCGCAGTGGTGTTGCCCACATTACGCAAATCATGCGGAACCATCTCTGGTACCAGGGCAATCGCCCCCTTTTTCACCCGGCCGATCCTTCCTCCGATTGTGACGGTGAGATCTCCTTCGAGGACGACCAGAAGCTCTTCGGCCGAATCAGTATGCATTCCCAGATTGTCTCCTGGCTCAATTTCAAAATAGACGGTTGCCAGCTGCCGGGACCCATGGGTGCCAATCAGCGGGAAGGTGGCTTTGCAATGTTGTCTATCATCGCTCTTTGCGATAAACTCGGTTAATTCCAGTTGATTTAAGTTTATGGTAGTCATGATTATTGATTATTGATTATTGATTATTGATTATTGATTATTGATTATTGATTATTGATTTGTAGCAAATATCTATTATCTAGATTCCAATAACAATACTGCTTGTTTTACGGATTTCCTGGTCTAAGCATGCCCCCTCTTATCAGCCCTCAATGATTTATAATTAAGGGTGCTGATTTCGTATTACGTTTCTACTGTCAACCATCGATTTTTAAAATTGCTATAGTCTACCTGATATTTCAACATTTTTCGTTATTGGGTCTTCAATGGTTCTTATCTCTATCCGGTGAAATAAATTAGATTCATTGATTTTTTTTGGGGGACTTTGATCTTATATTCTGGATTTTCTTCATACTGGTACTTCCTGATTTTGGTTTACAGTTTCCTGCTGAAGTTCTGGCTTTTGGTCTTTGCTCTTTATTACTTTGTACTTTTTGGTGGCAAAAAGTA